>JBFMCU010000170.1:0-10263 GCA_040754415.1 Planctomycetota bacterium | reverse complement strand
GCCCGGGCCGCCGCTCGCGCTCGCCTGGCGGCGGGCGGCGTCGATCCGGACGCCCCGTTCGCCCTCGCCAGCGTGGGGGCGCGGCCCGGCTCGGCCAAGGGCTATCCCCCGGACCTCTGGAGCGCGGCCCTGACGGCCTTCGCGGCGGAGAGCCGCCTCCCCCTCGTGCTCGCCGGCGGTCCGGGCGAGGAGGAGGCCGTGCGGGCGGTCGAGGTGGCCGGAGCGGCGGTCCTGCGCCTCGTGGATCCGCCGGCGGACCTCCCGGCGCTCGTCGCCTTCGCGTCCCTCGCCCGCGTCGTCCTCGCCGCCGACAGTGGTCCGCGCCACGTCGTCGCCGCCGCCGGGGCGCCGGTCGCGGTCGTGCTCGGACCGACCGACCCCCGCCACGGGGCGGATCACCTGGAGACGACGCGCCTGGTGCGGGTGGAGGTACCCTGTGGCCCCTGCCACCGGGAGACCTGCCCCCTCGCGGGCGCCGAGCATCACGCCTGCATGCGCGGCGTCGCGCCCGCGCGCCTGGCGCGGGCCGCCCTCGAGCTCCTGGCGGAAGGAGGCGCGCGATGAGCCCCTTCGACCCGACCTTTCCCCCCGACGTCCCCGACGCGCCCGCCCTCGCCACGCTCGAGCGGCGCGGCGAGTTCGTCTGGTTGACTCTGGAGCGGCCGGAGGCGAGGAACGCGCTCTCCTTCCCGCTCCTGAAGCGGGTGCGCGGGCTCGTGGCGGAGATCGCCCGGGACCTCTCGATCCGCGCCGTTCTCGTCACCGGGCGCGGGGAGAAGGCCTTCTCTGCCGGCGCCGACCTGAAGGAGCGCCGCGGGATGTCCGACGACCGCGCCCGAGCCCATGTCGCCCAGATCCAGGCCCTCGCCGCCGACCTCGCCGCCTTGCCGCAGCCCACGATCGCCGCGATCCACGGCGTCGCCCTCGGCGGCGGGTTGGAGCTCGCCCTCGCCTGCGATCTGCGCGTGGCGGCCGCCGACGCCCAGCTCGGCCTGCCGGAGACCTCGCGGGCGATCCTGCCCGGCGCCGGCGGCACCCAGCGTCTGCCGCGCCTGATCGGGCTCGCGCGGGCCAAGGACCTGATCCTGACCGCGCGCCGGATCGACGCCGCCGAAGCGGAGCGGATCGGGCTCGTGGATCGCGTCGCTCCGCCCGGCGGCCTCGCCGCCGCGGCGACGCACCTGGCGGAGGCGATCGCCGCGAACGGCCCGCTTGCCGTCCGCGCCGCCAAGGCCGCGATCGACGGCGGCTTCGATCTCCCGCTTGCCGCCGCCCTGGAGCACGAGCGGCGCTGCTGGGAGCGCCTGCTGGGCACTTCCGACCGCCTCGAGGCCCTCGCCGCCTTCGCCGAGAAGCGCCCGCCGCGGTTCGAGGGGCGGTAGGGGGAAGCCCCCGATCCCCGACCGGCCTTCAGGCCGCCGGAGCCTCAAGCCATCGGCGAGCTCCCCGAGGGCCCGGAAAAAGCAAGCGCCGCCGAAGCGGCGCTCACGGGTGATCCAGGGATCAGACCCTGCGGCAGACGGAAGTCCGCCTTACTGTGTCTGGCAGACAACCGCCGCTCGAGTACACTGCTTCGGATGCTACCAGGATCCACCTGAAGGTCAAGGGGGAAGAGGCGATGGCAGGAGGTACGGACTCGCACCGGCCCTACGTGCTCGGCATCGACTTGGGCGCCAACTCCGTCGGATGGGCGGCGCTGGCGCTCGGCCCCGACGGGGAACCCACCGGGTTGCTGCACCCTCCGGCGGAGGTGCCGTCCAAGCCGTCCGTCGGGGTGCGCATCTTCGAGGAAGGCGTCAAGAACTACGAGCAGGGGAAACGCGGGGAGACCCGGGGCAAGAAGCGCCGTCAGGCGCGCTTGCAGCGCCGGCAGACGGAGCGACGCGCCCGCCGGCAGGGGAAGGTCTTCGGTCTGCTTCAGCGCGCAGGGCTTCTGCCGTGCTTCGATCCCGGGGCCTCCGAACCCGATGGCAGCCTGCACCAAGGCGCCCGCGATCAACTGCTGAAGAAACTGGATCGGGACCTCGCGCAAGGCCTCGAGGAGGTCGTGCCGCCCGACCAGCGCCGCACCGCCCACGAAACCCTCCCCTACCTCCTGCGAGCACGCGCTCTCGATTCGCGGTTGTCCCCCTACGAGCTGGGCAGGGCTTTCTATCACCTCGCCCAGCGACGGGGATTCCTCAGCAACCGCAAGGCGGGGAAGAAGGACGAGGACGTTGGCACCGTCAAGAAGGGAATCTCGGAACTGCGCCAGGCCATGGAAGCCGCCGGCTCCCGGACGCTCGGGGAGCACCTCGCGAACGTGGGGAGGATGGGCGCGCGGCTGCGTGGGCGCTGGACCTCGCGAGACATGTACGTCGAGGAGTTCGAGAAGATCTGGGGGGCGCAGGCGCCCCACCATGCCGGAGTCCTCACGGAGGTTCTGCACAAGCGGCTGCATCACGCCCTGTTCCACCAGCGACCGCTGAAGAGCCAGCGGCACCTGGTCGGAAGCTGCGAGCTCGAGAACGGTGGCGAATACGTGAGCTCGGAGACGGGGGTCGTCGTGCGCGTCAAGCGGCGCCGGCGCGCTCCGGAGTGCCTCCTGGTCAGCCAGAGGTTTCGTCTGGTGCAGAAGGTCAACGACCTTGCCGTCGTGGACAGGTTCGGGCGCACGCAGCAGCTCGGAACGGAGCAGCGGCAGCAGCTCCTGCGGGAGCTTGAAGTCCGGGATGCCTTGAGCTTCGCAGAGATCAAGAAGCTCCTCGGAATGCCGCGGTCCACGCATTTCAACCTGGAGGCCGGGGGAGAGAAGAAGCTCACTGGGAACCGCACGAATGCGGCCCTCCGCCGGGTGTTCGGGGATCGCTGGGACGCCCTCCCGGCGGAGGAGAAGGACCTGGTCGTCCTCGAGATCTGGGGCGCGCCCGACGATGAAGTCCTCCGGCGCCGGGCCGGCGAACGCAAGGGCGTCTGGGCTCAGCTCCGGGTGACCCGCTCCGAGGCGGAGGAGCTCGCGGACATCTCCATCAGCTCCGAGTATATGGGGCTCTCGCGCCGGGCCATGGAGCGCTTGCTGCCGGTGATGGAGACCGGGAAGCAGTACGTCCCCGCCGTGCGGGAGGTCTACGGAGAGCGCGTCAGCGCCGAGGCGGTGGATCTGCTGCCTCCGGCCCGGGAGGTCTTGGATGACCTTCGCAATCCCGTCGTCGAGCGGGCCCTCACCGAGCTCCGGCGGGTCGTGAATACCCTGATCAAGTACTACGGGATTCCCGAGGAGATCCGGGTCGAACTGGCTCGCGACCTGAAGCGCGGCAAGGAGGAACGGAACCGTCTGAGCAAGCGCATGCGGGACAACGAGAGGCAGCGCGAGAAGGCGGCCGAGCGCATCGCTCGCGAGGCTGGCATCGCCAGCCCGACGGGCACGGACATCGTGAAGCTCCGCCTGGCCGAGGAGTGCGGTTGGTCCTGCCCCTACACGGGTCGCTCGATCTCGATGGGGCAGCTCTTCGGAGGAGAAGTGGATATCGAGCACATCCTGCCTCTCTCGGTCTGCCTCGACGACTCCTTCCTGAACAAGACCCTCTGCTTCGCCGAGACGAACCGGACCGAAAAGCGGAACCGCACCCCCTTCGAGGCCTTCGGGGCGGACCCTCCGCGCTGGGAGGAGATGGTGGACCGCATGACGAGGAACGTGCGCGAGCATCACATGCCCCCGATTAAGCTGGAGCGCTTCCAGCTCGCCGGGGAGGCGCTCGAGAACCACTTGACGGCGTTCAAGGCCAGTCAACTCAACGACACCCGGTACGCTTCGGTGTGCGCTAAGGAGTACCTGGCGCGGCTTTACGGCGGGAATCTCAGCCAGGGTGTCGATGCAGCCGGCCGGCGACGGATCGTCGTCGGCAACGGCCAGGCGACGGCGCTCCTGCGCCGGTCCCTGGGGTTGGAAGCCGTGCTGCCGGTAGGGCCGGAAAGGAAGCGGGAGGATCACCGCCACCACGCAGTCGACGCTGTGGCGGTCGCTCTCACCGGGCCGGCCACGATCCAGCATCTCAGCTCGAACGTTGACTATGGCAAGGGACGGCCCCGGCTAGGAGCGATGCCGCCGCCCTGGGTCGGTTTCGTGGAGGACCTGCGGTCCGCCCTGGAACGCATCGCCGTCTCCTTCCGGATCGACAATCGGGTGCGTGGTCCGCTGCACGAGGAGACGCTGTACAGCCCGCCAAGAGACAGTGCTGGTCGACCTGCAGCCGAAGGCGGGTTCGTCCATGTCCGCAAGCGCCTGGAGGAGTTGTCGGCCAAGCAGGTCGAGAGCATCGTCGATCCTCGGATCCGTGCGCTCGTCAAGGACGCCCTGAACGGAAGAAGCCCGAAGGAGGTCTTCCTCGAGGGCAAGGCCGAGACATACCCGGAGCTTCCCAATCGGAATGGAGCACCGGTCCCTGTGCTGAGAGCCAGGATCATGAAGGTCGGGCTTGCGCAAGGCCTGGGCAAGGCCAGTCGGAGGAGGTACGTGCAGAATGCGGAGAACCACCATGTCGAGCTCGTCCTGGGGGGAGGCAAGAAGGGCGGAGACAGATGGAGCGGGCGTGTAGTCTCCCTGTTGGAGGCGTACGAGCGCCGGAGGGCTCGTGTTGCGATCATTGACAGGGGGGGGGCATTCCTGTTTAGTCTCGTTAAGAACGATACGATTGAGCTTGACTACGAGGGGAGGAGGGCGCTGTTCACGATCCGGAGATTCAGTGAGTCCCAGAGTGGTTCCCTCGTCTTCGACCTTTTTCCGAACACCGATGCCAGGCGTATTTCCAAGGTGTCCAGACAGGGAAGGACCGCAGTTCCAGACGACCTTCGGAAGCGAAACTGCAGGAAGGTCGTCGTTTCGCCGATAGGGGTCCTGCGCCCCTGTCGTGCATAACCGCATCCTGGACCTCTCCGAGGAGCCGGCGCACCTGTGCGTGCGCCACGCGAACCTCATCCTCAAGCGGCCCGACCGCCCGGAGGTGTCCATGCCCCTCTCGGACGTGGCCGTGCTCGTCGCCTCCCATCCGCAGATCACCTGCACCCTGGCCGTCCTATCGGGCCTGGCCGCGGCAGGGGCGGCCTTCGTCACCTGCGATGCTGCTCGCCTGCCGGTCGGCATGATGCTGCCGCTCCAGAGACACTTCGTTCAGACCGAGCGCATCGCCCGCCAGATCGGAGTCAAGCGCCCACTCTGCAAGCGGCTCTGGCAGCAGGTCGTCCGCGCCAAGATCCATGCCCAGGCGACGGCGCTCCAGATCGAGACCGGCACCGACGGGGGACTGACCGCCCTCGCGCGGCAGGTTCGAAGCGGGGACCCCGCCAACGTCGAGGCGCGCGCCGCCCGGTGCTACTGGCTTCTGCTGTTCGGCGAGGACTCCTTCCGGCGCGACAGACACGCGCCGGACGTCAACCGCATCTTGAACTACGGCTACGCCGTCCTGCGGGCGATGACCGGCAGGGCCGTCTGTGCGAGTGGCCTGCATCCTTCCATCGGGATCCACCATCACAACCGCTACAGCCAGTTCACGCTGGCGGACGACTTGATGGAGCCTTTCCGGGTCGTGGTAGATCGTGCGGCGGTGTCGATCGCGAAGACCTGGGGCTTCGACGCACCGCTCGACAAGAACACGAAGGCCGAGCTCATCGCCGCGGTCACCGGGCGCTACCGGCTCGACGGCGAGGAGCGCGCGCTCTTCGACATCCTGGCTCGCTTGAGCTCCTCGCTCGTGCAGGTGCTCGGCGGCGAGCGACGCGAGCTGGCCCTGCCGCGCTTCGAGACCTTCTTCCCGGACTCGGCCGGAGCCGCCTGAAGTGGTCAAGGAGGCGACTCGTCGCTCGCGACGCTCGACGGACAGCCCATTCTCCGGGTATCGCGGCATGTGGCTCTTCGCGCTCTTCGACCTGCCGGTGGGGACCAAGCAGCAGCGCCGCGCGTACACGCGCTTCCGGAAGAAGCTGCTGGAACATGGCTTCACGAAGTTGCAATTCTCCGTGTATGCTCAGTTCTGCCCGAGCGAAGAGGCGAGCATCGCCAAGCGGCGCGTCGTTCGCGAGTCCCTCCCCCATGAAGGCCAGATCCGGCTGGTGTCGGTCACGGACAAGCAGTTCGCCAGCCAGGAGATCCTCCTTGGAAAACTGCACGAGGACCCCGAGGAGCCCTTGGGCCAGGGGCTCCTTTTCTAGGGGGTGTTCCTCCGCAACCCCTTGGGCTTCCAGGGGTTGCGGAGGACGGAGTGTACTCGAGCGGCGGCTGTCGGCGGGCCACAGCATGCTCTCCAGCAGATCCACCACGCGCTTCAGTGTACTCGAGCGGCGGCTGTCGGCGGGCCACAGCAAGCACGTCGGCTGGCGGGTGCTGCTTCTTGGAAACGGCGGCAGGAGTCAGGACCGAATCCGTCGTATGCGTTGCGCATGCGACGGATTCGGTCCTGACTCCTGCCGCCGCCGCGACGCGATCCCCTACGGCAGGATCTCGAGCAGCTCGACGTCGAAGATCAGGGTGGCCTTGGGGGGGATCGTCGGGCCGCGGCCCTGGACGCCGTAGCCGAGCGAGAAGGGGACGATCAGCTTGCGCTTGCCGCCGACCTTCATGGAGCCGACGCCCTCGGTCCAGCCCTTGATCACCTGGTTCAGGCCGAAGGTCGCCGGCTGGCCGCGGTCGACGGAGCTGTCGAACTTCGTGCCGTCGACAAGCCAGCCCGTGTAGTGGACCTTCACCTTGGCCGTGGGGTCGGGGGGGGTCGGGCCGTCGCCCTCGCGGAGCTCGAAGTACTTGAGGCCGGAGGGGGCCTCCGTCCACTTCCCGTAGGTCGGGTCGCCGGGGAAGCGGCCCTTCACCACCGTGGAGATCACCCGCCCCCCGGCGGCCTCGACGACGATCTCCCGGCGCTCGCCGCTGGCCGTCACCACCTCGACGGCGAAGCGGGGCCGATCGGGGCCGAGGAGGCGCACGAGGGCCGCCTTGCCCCCCTCCACCCGCTCCTCGGCGATGCGGGCGGCCTCGGCGAGGGCGATCGGCTGGCTCGCGAGGACGGCATGGAGCGCGGCCGGATCCGGCGGCAGCGTCTCGTAGTCGGCGCCCCGGGGCGGGCGGAGGGTCGCGACGGCGGCGGCGCCGGCGAGGAGAAGGGCGACGGGGAGGAGGAAGAAGCGCAGGTGCATGGCGGCGTGGAGGAAGGGGAAGGGGGAGGGAAAGGGGAGGAAGGTCCGGGCGGGGGGCGCCGAGGGGACCGCGGAGGGGCGCCGGGGAGGGAAAAGGGAGAGGGGATACCACGATCCCGCGCCGGGGCACAAGGGGGCCGCGGATGGGCGGCGGCTCAAGCCGCTCCCGCCTTCGGCCGACAGCAGGGAGGCTCACCCCCGGCATGGGCGGCGGCGGGGCCGGATCGTATCCTGCTCCGCCCCCGGCAGCGGGGGAGGGGCGCCCTGCGCCAGCCCCATCCGATGTCGAGCGGCCATCCCACCGCGAGCTTCAGCGCCTCCGAGCGCGGGCTCTTCTCCCCCGCGGAGATCCAGCGCCTGATGCGCGTCGAGCACCAGCGCGCCCTGCGGTACGGCTATCCGATCTCGCTCCTCCTCGTTGAGGTCGATCGCCTCGAGGTCCTCCACGACCTCTACGGGCTCGAGTCCCGCGCGGAGATCCTCGGGGCGGTGATCGCCCAGATGCGCGCCATCACCCGCTCGAGCGACTTCCTCGGCTGTCTCGTCGACGACCGCCTGATGGCGCTCTTTCCCCATGCCTCCGAGCGCGCCGCCGACGCCATCGCCGCCCGGCTCCTCTCCGGATGCCGCCAGCTCTCCTTCCAGAGCGACGGGCGGACCCTGCGGGTCACCCTCTCGGCCGGCCTGGCCACCGCGGGGCCCGGGAAGGCGATCCCCTTCGAGGACTTCCTGGCCACGGCCGCCGAGGGGCTGCGCTACGCGGTCGAGTGCGGGGGGGACCGCACGGTGCGGCACGAGGCGGCGGCCGAGGTGATCGGAGGCCTGCGCGCGGAGCTCGAGGCGGAGGAACGCTCGCTCCGGGAGGAGCAGACCGCCGCCGCGGCCGCCGCCGCCCTCCCGGTGATCGAGGACCTCCCGCGCCGGGGGCCGGGGGAGCGGATCCGGAAGCTCTTCCGCGCGCTGCCGGAGCGCACCGCCGAGCTCCGAGCCCTCGAGGACGAGGTCGTCGCCTGGACCGAGGAGGCGGTCCGCCTCGCCGGCGAGCGGGCCCTCGCCGCGCACATGGCGGAGCACGCGCGGCAGGTCGACGTGCTCGAGCGGCGCCTCACCAAGCTGAAGGAGCTGCTCGACGCGACCGAGGTCGAGCTCGGCCGCATCGCGGCGATGAAAGGCGTCGAGTCGGGTCTCGCGTCCATCTACCGCACCGTACAGGGGATCTCCGACGCTGCGCCCGACTACGAGCGCAAGAAGGAGATCCTCACCATTCTGTTCGAAGCCAACGTGCAATTGAGGAAAGAGATCGAGGAGCAATCCGAATGAGCGCCAAGCAGGAGAAGGCGGAAGAAGCCGCGAAGGACCATGGCGTCCTCTACATGGGCATCGACCTGGGAACGTCGCGCACCTCGGTGTCCGCCAGCAACGGGGTGCGGGAGACCATCTCCTCCCACGTCGGATACCCGAAGGACGTCGTGAGCAAGAAGCTCCTGAGGAAGGACGTCCTCTTCGGGGAAGAGGCCGTCAAGCACCGCCTCTCGCTCGACTTCTACCGCCCTCTCGAGCACGGCGTCCTCAAGTACAGCGACAAGAAGGACGCCGTCTCGGCCGGCAACCTGCGCGCCGCGAAGGACCTGATCGCCGAGATCATCCGCATCGCCCGGCCGCGCAAGGACGAGCTCGTGTACGCGGTGATCGGCGCCCCGGCCCAGGCCCAGATCCACAACAAGGAGGCGATCATCGAGGCGGCCCGCGAGACGGTCGATTCGGTGATGCTCTGCTCCGAGCCCTTCGCGGTCGCCTACGGCCTCGACATGCTCGACGACGTCCTAGTGATCGACATCGGGGCGGGCACCGTCGACCTGTGCCGGATGCACGGCACGATGCCCGAGGACGCCGACCAGATCACCCTCACCTCGGCCGGCGACTTTGTCGACGGCCAGTTCGCGGACCGCGTGCGGGCGAGCCATCCCGAGGTCCAGTTCTCGATCCAGATGATCAAGGAGGTGAAGGAGCGCTTCGCCTCGGTGGCCGGCGAGATGGAGCGCTGCATCGTGAACCTGCCCGTGAAGGGCAAGCCCACCGAGTTCGATCTCACCGAGGAGCTGCGCTCCGCCTGCCGCCTGATCGTGCCGCCCATCGTGAAGGGGCTCGGCGAGCTGATCGCCACCTTCGACCCCGAGTTCCAGGACCGGCTGAAGAACCGCGTCCTGCTCGCCGGCGGCGGGAGCCAGATCAAAGGCCTCGACACCGCCATCCAGCGCGAGATGCACGAGATCCTCGGCGGCGGCAAGGTCATCCGCATCGAGGAGCCGATGTACGGCGGCTCGAACGGCGCCCTCAAGATCGCCCACGACATGCCGGGCGAGTTCTGGGAGAAGCTGAAGTAGCGCGCGGCGGGGTATCCTGAACGCCGTGAAGGCGGCGGAGGAGCGCGGGCGCAGCGGCCCGGCGGTGGCGTCGGTGCTGGCCGTGCACGCTGCCAGCGGCGGGAAAGGGCGGTCGCGGCGGCCCAGGACGCCTTCGATCTCGGGATCGTCCACGACGAGGCGGAGGGCGAGGGGGGAGCGGTGGGCCCTCCACGCCGCGGGGATGCTCCCGCGCTTTCCGGGGACGGGGCGGCCGTGCTCTCGCTCTCCGCCTTGGGGGCCGCCGTCCTGCACCCGGGGACCGCCGGGCGGCTGTCTTGCGGGCCTCGGCGGGTGGGGGTAGCCTCGGCCGTTGACGGCGAGACCGAGCGGCCCGCCATCGCGATGGGTGGCGCCGGACTGCCGACCTGGGCTCCAGGCGGGCCGACCGGTAGTCTCGGCCGAGAAAGACCGCCATGGCGATGATGCAGACAGACGCGGCGGGGGAGATCGCGGCGGGTCCCCGGGGCGGGCGGGCGCGGCGAAGCGCCCTGCAACTCGCCGGGGCGAGCGCCCTGTTGCTCGCGAGCCCCCGGGACGCGGCGGCGCAAGAGGAGATCGTCAGCTGGGGCAGTTGGACTCAATCCGCCTTCGGCGGATAGCTGGTTGGGGCGCTGAGGGCTGATCGGGGGCCATGGAGCGGGTGTGAGTTCCCCACCGGCTGCGCCGACGCCGTCGGACGAAACAGAGCGAAGGGCCG
>JBFMCU010000169.1:0-54106 GCA_040754415.1 Planctomycetota bacterium | reverse complement strand
GGGGGGCCAGGGGGAGGGCGGAGGCGGGGAGCCCGACCCGCCGCCGGAGGCCGACGGAGAGCCAGAGGAGATTGCCCCAGGCGGTCACGGCGGTGGAGAGGGCGAGCCCATCGGCGTCCATGCCGAGGCCGCGGACGGCGAGGAAGTTCAGGACGATGTTCGCCGCCAGGAGCACGCAGGAGATGCGCACCGGGGTCTGGAAGTCGTTGCGGGCATAGAAGGCGCGGGCCATGAGGGACGTGGCTCCGGCGGGGACCATGGCGATGGCGAGCATGTCGAGGGTGCGCGCCATGCGCACCACCCCCGCGGCGCCGAAATTCCCCCGCTCGAAGAGGACGGCGGCGATCGGCTCCGAGAGCGCGAAGAGGCCGACGGCCGCGGGCACGGCGAGGAAGGCGATGGCCCACTGGGCCCGATCGTGCAAGCGGCGCATCTCCTCGAGGCGCCCGGTGTGGCCGAGGGCGCTCAGGGCGGGGAAGACGGCGGTGGTCGTCGAGACGGCCACCACGGCGAGGGGGAACTGCTGGACGCGGTTCGCGTAGTAGAGGACCGTCGGGCCGCCGTTCTCGAGGAGCCCCTCGGCCATCAGGCCGTCGACCATGACGTTGATCTGATACACGGCGGCTCCGAAGGCCAACGGGAGGGTGGAGCGGAGCACGCTCCAGCCCCCCGGGAGACGCGCCACCTCGACCGGAGCGAGCGCGGGGGTCGCCGGAGGCGTCCTCGCCGCCCCGGATCGCGGGAGGAGCCCGCGAGTCACGAGGGGTGGCAGGTGGAGCAGGAGCTGGAGGGCACCCCCGAGCAGGACTCCGGCGGCGAGCCAGCGCGCCATCGTCCACTGGGCTTCGATCGCCGGCCCGGATCCTCCGCCGCCGGAGCCTCCCCACCCGAAGGCGACGCCGACGGCGACGAGCGCTCCGATCCAGACGACGTTCATCGCCGCGGGCGCGAGGTTCGGGGCGGTGTAGTGTCCGCGCACCTGCAGCGCGCCGCCGCAGAGGGCGGCCAGACACACGAGGAGGACGAAGGGCATCATCCGCACGGTCAGGTCCCGCACGGGCCCGGGATCCGCCCCGAGCCACGGCCAGCCGGTGGCCGGCATGCGATCGGGCATGAGGGAGACGAGGACCATGGAGAGGGCGGAGACCGCGAGGAGGATCCACGCCGTCAGCCCGATCGTGCGCAGGAACAGGCGGCGTCCGGCGTCCTCTCCCGCCCCGACGTCCGCCTCCGTCATCGCCGTTTGCAGCGACGTCGACAACGCTCCCTCCCCGAACAGGCGGCGGAAGAGGTTGGGCACGCGCCACGCGGTGAAGAAGGCGTCCGAGACCGCCGAGGCGTCGCCGAAGATCGCTCCCATCACCATCTCCCGCACGAAGCCCAGGAGGCGGCTGACGAGCGTGAGGAGGGAGACGAGCACGGTCCGCGCCACGAGGCGGCCGTGCCGCGAGACGACCCGCTCCCGTGCCGTTTCCCCCGCGGGCGGGGACGCCGCTTCCGCCGGGTCCGGCCGCACGAGCTCGGGTGTCTCTTCGCGACGCGGGTCCACGCCGCGACGTATCCCACAAGCCGCCGGGCGAATCCAGCCGCGCCGGGCGAACCCTCCGCGGCCCCCCGCCCGCCCGGGGGGGGCCGCGCCAGCCCTCCGTCGGTTTCCCGCTTTCCGCCCTTCCCTTCGACCCTCTCATCGGCCATCGGCCCCGCCCGCGGCCACGGGGACGGCGGCCGGGCCGGGGAGGGCCGGGGGCGGGAATCGCTCGCCGCCCCGCGGGCGTCAGAGAGCGAGCAAGGATTGCTCGCGAACGGGCAGCAGCGCCGTCAGGCGATGCGCCAGAAGACATCGGAGAGGCTGTACCATGGATTCCTGCTCAGCCTCTCAGCCCGCGCTATGAGGCTGGTTCATCGGTTTCTGCTCAGCCTCTCAGCATCTCGTTCGCCAGGCGCTGGACGAGCTTGCCGTCGATCCGCCCCTTCCGCTCGGCGAGGACGCTCTTCATGAGCTGGCCGAGCTGGCGCTTCGAATCGAGGCCGAGCTCGGCGATCGTCGCGCGCACGATCTCGCGCACGTCGGCCTCCGAGAGCTCGGCGGGCAGATAGCGGCGGATCACCTCGATCTCCGCCCGCTCCCGCCCAGCGAGATCGCTGCGCCCCGCGGCGGCGAACTGCGCGGCGCTGTCCTCGCGGCTCTTCACTCCCTTGCCGAGCACCGCGAGCTCCTCCCCTTCGTCGAGGTCGGCGCCGCGCTCGATGCGCCGGTTCTTGAGGGCCGCGAGCACCATGCGAATCGTATCCCGCGCGATCACGTCTCCCGCGCGCATCGCGGCCTTCAAGTCCTCGCTGAGCCGGGCTTGGATCGACATGCTCGTCACTCCTCGATACCCGCTTCGTTCGCCGCGGGCGCTTCGGCCTCGGCGTCGTCTTCCCCCTCGCCTTCAGCCTCGTCTTCAGCCTCGTCTTCAGCCTCGTCTTCAGCCTCGTCTTCAGTCTCGTACCCGTCCCCATCCTCCGCGACCCCGACCCCCGCGGGGCGGGTGTCCGCCGTCTCGCCGTTGCGGACGTTGTCGAGAGCAAGATCCTCCGCCCCGACGATCTCCGCCCCGACGAGGCGGTCGTTGGGCTTCAGATTGACCAGGCGCACGCCCTGCGTGCCGCGCCCCATGGGCCGCATGTCGCTGACTTCGGAGCGCACGATCATCCCGCTCTCCGTGATGAACATCATGTCATCGCCGTCGCGACAGAGGGCGAGCGACACGACGTCGCCGTTGCGGCCCGCGGTCTTGATGTTGGCGACCCCTTGCCCACCCCGATTCTGGATCGGATAGTCGCCGAGGGGAGTGCGCTTCCCGTAGCCGGCGGCACAGGCCGTGAACACGGTCCCCTCCGGATCGGGGGCCACCATGAGTCCCACGACCTCGTCCTCCCCGCGCAGTCGGAGACCGCGGACGCCATGGGCCGTGCGCCCCATGGCCCGGACCGCCTTCTCGTCGAAGTGGATGGCCTTTCCCTTGGCGGTGCCGAGGACGATCGTGTCGCCGGGGCGGCACAGGCGGACGCCCACGAGCTCGTCGCCCTCGGCGAGCTGGATGGCCCAGATCCCGCCGCGCTTCGGCCGCGAGAAGGATTCGAGCGGCGTCTTCTTGACCGTGCCCCGCTTCGTCGCGAAGAACACGGAGCTCTCCGCATCGAAGGCCGGAACGCGCAGCACGGTGTGGATCGTCTCCTGCTCCTCCAGCGGTAGGAGGTTGCGGATCGCCCGGCCTTGGG
The DNA here is from genome assembly GCA_040754415.1 of Planctomycetota bacterium. Classification (GTDB taxonomy): domain Bacteria; phylum Planctomycetota; class UBA1135; order UBA1135; genus JBFMCU01. Next base: position 50,842 of record JBFMCU010000169.1, on the reverse strand, counting down.
AGGTCCGGGTTCCCTCCGGGAGTTGGTAGACCTTCAGCCAGTGGACCCGGCCGCGGTTGGAGAAGCAGAGCACGTGGTCGTGCGTGAGGCCCACGAAGAGGGACCGCAGGACGTCGCCTTCCCGCGGCAGGGAGCCTTTCACTCCGCGCCCCCCGCGACCCTGCGCCCGGTATACGTCCAGAGGCACGCGTTTCACGTACCCGGCGCGCGAGAACGTGACCACCATCATCTCTTCGGTGATCAGCTCCTCGATGTCGAATGCGCCCTCGATCTCCTCCTCGGAGATCTCCGTGCGCCGATCGTCGCCGAAGCGCTTCTCGATGTCGTCGACGTCGGCGCGGATGATGGCATCGACACGTTCCTTTCGCGTGAGGACATCTTGATGATCGGCGATCTCCTCGTTCAGCTTCCGGAATTCCTCCTCGAGCTTCTCGCGCTCGAGCCCGGTGAGGCGGCCCAGCCGCATGTCGACGATCGCCTGCGCCTGCGCCAGCGAAAGCCCGAACGTCTGGCGGAGGTTCGTCTTCGCCACCTCGGTGTCGGGGGCGGCCCGGATGATCCGGATCACGGCGTCGATGTCGCCGATCGCGATCCGCAGCCCTTCGACGATGTGGCGCCGCTCCTCGGCCTTGTGCAGCAGGAACAACGTCCGCCGCCGGATCACCTCCCGCCGGTGGTCGATGTAAGCGTCGATGAGCCCGCGCAGGGTCAACGTCGTCGGCCGCCCCCGGGAGATGGCGAGATTGATGACGCTGAAGGTCGTCTGGAGGGGCGTGTACTGGAAGAGCTGGTTGAGGACGACCTGCGGGTCCTCGCCCTTCTTCAGCTCCACGACGAGACGGATGCCATCGCGGTCCGATTCGTCGCGCAGATCGGCGATGCCGGTGATGCGCCCGTCGCGCACGAGCTCGACGACCTTCTCGATGATCGCGCCCTTGCGCACCTGGTAGGGGATCTCGGTGAAGACGAGCTGCTCCTTCGCGCGGACCTCCTCGACGTGGTGCTTGGCCCGCACGATCGCCCGGCCGCGTCCCGTGCCGTAGGCTTGCAGGATTCCCCGCCGGCCCATGATGATGCCCCCGGTCGGGAAATCGGGGCCCCTTACGAGCTCGCAGAGCTTCAGGGACGGCACGCGGGGATCGTCGAGCACGGCGCGCACCGCGGCCGCCACCTCGCGCAGGTTGTGGGGTGGAAGGCTCGTGGCCATGCCCACCGCGATGCCGTCCGAGCCGTTGCAAAGGAGGTTCGGGAACCGCGAGGGAAGGACCGTCGGCTCGAGCAGGCGCTCGTCGTAGTTCGGCTGGTAGTCGACCGTCTCCTTCTCGAGATCGGCCATCATCTCGACGGTCGTTCCATCCATGCGCGCCTCCGTGTAGCGCATGGCGGCCGGAGGATCCCCGTCGATCGAGCCGAAGTTGCCCTGCCCATCCACGAGCGGATAGCGCAGCGAGAACCGCTGGGCCATGCGGACGAGCGTCGGGTAGATGACCGATTCGCCGTGGGGGTGGTACTCGCCCGAGGTGTGGCCGGCGATGTTCGCGCACTTGCGATACTTGGCGCTCGGCCGCAGCTTCAGGTCGTTTATCGCGACGAGGATCCGCCGCTGCGACGGCTTGAGCCCATCGCGGACGTCCGGAAGCGCGCGCGCATGGATCACGCTCAGCGCGTAGGTGAGGTACGACTCGCTCATCTCGCGCTCGATGAGGCGCGGCTGGATGCGGTCGGCGGGCGCGGTGGCGGTCGCCTGTTCGGTGTCGGTCATCGTCGAAGGCTCGTTCTCGAACGGAGCCGGGGGCGGGTCGCCCCCAGCACCCCCGGCCCGGGGGAGCGCCGGGGACTCCGGCCGGGCCGCTCCCTCCGGCGCTCCGCCGGAAGCCGAGGCGGCCGCGATCCGGGGGTGGGGAGAGGGGCGCGACCGATCGGTTTCCCATCGGCGCCGGCAGAGGATCCCCGCCGGCGAGGTGGGCGGCGCTCTCCGGGACTCCGCGGCCCCTCCGCCCGCGTCCCGCCGGGCGGAGGAAGTCGGGGCGAAGCGGCCGCGGGCGCCATTATCGGGCCCGGCCCGGGGGGATTCCAGCCGGCCGTGGGCCCCGCCCCGGAGCCTCCCGGGCGGCGGCGCCCGGTCGTTCGCGTTTTGCCCGGCAACCATCGGCGCCGCGGGACGTCCCCCCCCGGGTGGGTGGAGGGTGGTGGGCGGGTTCTCAGCCGGCGGGGAGGGGGGCGGCGGCGGGGGAGGCGGGCGCCGGGCGGCCGGACGGGCGGGGCCAGGAGCTCCGGCCAGGGGGCGGGGAGGAGCTCCAGCTCGGCCGCGGTGAGCGGTCGCGGCAGGTCCTCCGGCCCGCCGGCCGCGGCCTGGATCGCCGCGGCGAGGGCCTCGAGCTCCCGCTCCCCGCCGCGCAGCGCCGCGAGATCGAGGAGCTCGGCACCCGCCCGCAGGTCGCCGGCGGCGCACGCGGCGCGGGCCTCCTCCTCGAGATCGGAGGCCCCCCACCGGCCCGGCCCGAGGCTCGCCGCCCGCTCCACCAGGCGCGCCAGCCGCGCCTCGACCTCCACTCCGGCCGCCAGCCGCTCCGCCGGCCGCTCGAACTCCCCCAGGCGCAGGTCGGCGACCACCTGGTCGGGCCCGAACGCCCGGGCGAGCGCCCCGGCGTGCAGCGCCCCGGCGACGAGGAGGGTCGAGAGCCCGGCGAGCTTGAAGCGGAGGAGGACCCGCCGCAGCCGCCGCCCGACGGCGGGATCGCGCGCGGCCCGGGCGAGGAACTCCATCCGCCGCGCCATCCCGAAGTGCCGCCATGCTCCCTTGCTCGCCGCGGAGCTTCCGCCAACCGCGGCGAGCGCGTCGACCAGCGGGCGCTCGTCCCCGAGGAGCTCCACGCTCGCCAGGTCGGCCTCGAGCTCGAAGCGACGCGACGCATAGCCGAACAGCGCGAGCCAGGCCGCAAGGACGCCCAGGAACACCCCGACCTCGGCCGCCTCGCTCGCGAGCGACAACTGGGTGAGGAGGACATCGGCGGCGAGGAACAGAAGGAGAGCGTAGCCGGCGAAGATCGCGGGGTGGTGGCCGCGCGCATGGCCGATCTCGTGCCCGTACACTGCGGCCAGCTCGCGTGGCCCGAGCTGGGCGAGGAGCGCGTCGGAGAAGAGCACGACCCGGCTCCCCGGCGTGAAACCGACGATCGCGGCGTTGGCCATGCAGTGGCCGGTCTTCCAGACCAGGAGCTCGCGGCATCGGAAGCCCGCCCGCCGCGCCACTTCGTCGAGGACGCCTCGGATCCGTCCGGCCTCGAGCGGCGCCGTTTCCCAGGTCCGCTCGAGGAGGAAGGGAAGGACGAGCACGAACACCGCGATCAGGCCCCCGACGAACAGCGTGTTGTAGAGCGCGATCTCCTCGATCCGCACCCGCCACGACTCGTCGATCGCCACGAGGCTCGAGATGCCGACGAAGAGCAGAAAGGGGAGCAGGGCGGAAAGGAGCATCCGGCCCTGGAAAGAGCGGAGCTCCCGCCGCGGGCCAGCCCGCCCGCCGGCCGCGCGCGCGCGGGCGTCGATCGCCGCGGCCTGGGCGACGAGGAAGGGGAGGATGCCCACGGCGAGCCCGAGGCCCGGCCACTGCAGGAGCGAGGTCTCGATCCCCCACCAGCGTTCCACCGCGCGGCTCCACCCGAGTCCTCCCACGGCGATCCCTTGCAGGAGGACCGGCGCCCAGTCGAGGACCCGATCCGCCCTCGCGGCGGCCCGGTACCGCCCCCGCACGAGCCGCTCGCGCATCCGCCAGGCGATCGCGTAGGGAACGGCGCCCACCAGAGGGAGGAGCCACGGCAGCCCCTGTCCTCCCTCCCACCCGAGATCCGGGATCGCGAGCGAGAAGAGCGCCACGAAGATGGGCAGGACGTAGCTCACGGGCCGGGATTCCTACGGCCGAGCGTCGAGCGTCCGGCGGAGTCCGTCCTCGAGCAGCCGACCCACGGTGGCATCGGGCAGGAATGCCGGCTTCGCGAGCACGCGGACCACGACCTCGCCGGGCGTCACCGTCCAGCTCGCCGAGACGGGGCCCACGGGGGTGAGCTTCGTGAAGGTGCCGTGCGGATCGTCCGCGCCTTCGCCCGCGCCCGGCTCGAGCCCGAGCTCGCGCCCGGTGGCGCGGATGCGCCGGACGGCTTCCGCGAGCGCGATCCGGTGGGCGATGCGCACTTCCACCGTTCAGCCCTCGCCGTCCAGGGAGATCTCGCCCTCGACCTCGCTCACCGCTCCCTCCAGGCGCAGGAGGCCGCGCCCGTCCCACTGCACGCGCAGTGTGCCGCCCGCGGTGCGCACCAGAACGGGCGAGGTCGCCCGGCGGCGAGCGATCGCGGCGGCGGCGGCGGCGGCGGCCCCGCTCCCGCACGAGGCGGTCTCCCCCACGCCGCGTTCCCAGAACCGCACGGCCAGGCCGTCCGGCCGGACGGCGACGAAGTCCACGTTCGTGCGCGCGGGGAAGCGACCGTGCTTCTCGATCTCCGGTCCCAGCTCCTCCACCGGCGTCTCGGTCGCGTCGGCGACGAAGAGCACGCAGTGGGGATTCCCCATGTCCACGAGATCCACGAGCTGCGGGCCGCGAACCGTGGCCAGCCGCACGTCCTGAGCCAGGAGACGGGGTACGCCCATGTCCACCGTCGCCCGGCGCACGACCCCGCTCTCGCGGTGCACCCGGGCCGCGCGCAGGCCGGCGTCCGTCTCGATCACGAGCGAATCGCCCGCCGTGTAACCTCGCTCGACGGCGAGCTTCGCGATGCAGCGCAGGCCGTTCCCGCAGGCCTCCGGACGGCTGCCGTCGGGATTGTAGAGGACCATGCGGCAGTCGCCGCCATGGACGGGGGGCGCGAGCAGAAGGAGGCCGTCGAGGCCCCGATCGCCGCGCGCGCACGTCCGGCGCGCCATCTCCTCGAGATCGGCCGGCGGCGCGGCCCGGAAGACATCGAGCACGGCGAACCGGTTCTCGGTGGCGGAGAGGATCGTGGCGGGCATGGCGGCGGACTATTCCTTCGCGCCGGGAGGGATCCGGGCGGAGTTCTTGAAGTGCAGCTTCGCGACCGCCCCCAGGGCCGCTCGCCCATGGAGGACGACGAAGCGGCGGGCCGCCGCGTCGGTGGGCGATCCCGCCCCTTTGTGCAGGTCGACAGCGTACTCCGCGGAGAGCTCGCGCAATCGCTCGAGGTACACGAATCGGGCGATCACGCTCGCCGCGGCGACCGCGAGCTCGCGCTCGGCCCGCGGGAACTGCTCGATGCGGGCGTCCAGGCCGGCGAGCCGCTCGTTCAGGAGCTCCTCGCGCGCGAAGCGATCGATCACGACGCGGTCGCCGGGGCGAACGACGCGGCGGATCGCGCGGGCGTGCAGGTCGGCGAGCATCGGATTGAGGTTCCGGCGCACGGCGTGCTCCGCGTTGTAGGCGGGGGGATCCAGGATCTCGACGGCGTGGACGAAGCGGTCCTGGAGAGCCGGGGCGAGGCGGCGGATCGTCTCGTCGGCGAGCACCTTGCTGTCGGCCACCCCTCCCCGGGCCAGGCGCGCGTGCTCCGCCGGCTCGAGCCGGAACGCGACGGCGACGAGGGGTCCGAAGTAGTCGCCCTTGCCGGCCTCGTCGCTCCCGACCGTCGGCCCCGCGGCCGGCGGTTCTTCCGCGTGCTCGCGGCGCGCGGCGCTGCCCGCCGTCCCGGCCTCCAGATAGCGAACCGCGAAGGCGTCGATCCCCGTCCCCTGCACGACGAGCTTGCCGGAGGTGTAGAGGGTCGCCACGACCCCTTCGCCCCGGGCGCTGAACCGCGCGTACTCGACGGGCCGGAACTCGAAGCTCCCCCCCGCGAGGCGGGCGCGGAGCCGCTTCTGCGCGGCGACGTCGAGGCGGACGACGAGCGTCTCCTGGGCCATGGTCGCGATTGTCGCACCCCGCTCGACCCCTCGGAAGCCGGCGCTAGAATGCCCGCCCGGAGGCACTCGTGGCCGAAATCATGGAATCGATCCTCGAAGCGATCGGCGAGACGCCGATGGTTCGCATCCGCCGGATCGGCGCGGATACCGGCTGCGAGATCCTCGCCAAGTGCGAGTTCCTGAACGCCGGCGGATCGGTGAAGGACCGGATCGGCCGGCGCATGGTGGAGGAAGCGCAGCGCTCCGGCCGCATCCGGCCCGGCGACACGCTGATCGAGCCCACGAGCGGCAACACCGGCATCGGGATGGCCATTGCCGCGGCCGTCTACGGCTACCGCATGGTCATCACCATGCCGGAGAAGATGAGCCGCGAGAAGCAGATCACTCTCGAGGCTCTCGGGGCCGAGATCATCCGCACGCCGACCGAGGCCGCCTGGGATTCGCCCGAGAGCCACATCGGCGTGGCCCGGCAGCTCCGGGAGATCCTCCCGCGCGCGCACATCCTCGATCAGTATGCGAATCCCGACAATCCCCTCTCCCATTACCACGGCACCGGAGCGGAGATCGTCGCCCAGACGGGCGGCGAGCTCGACTACATCGTGCTCACCGCCGGGACGGGGGGCACGATCACCGGCGTGGCCCGCAAGATCCGGGAGGAGATCCCCGGCGCCAAGGTGATCGGGGTCGATCCCGTGGGCTCGATCCTCGCCGGCCCCGGTCCCATCGCTTCGTACAAGGTCGAGGGCATCGGTTACGACTTCATCCCGGCCGTGCTGGACCGCGATCTCGTCGACGAGTGGATCAAGACCGAGGACCGCGAGTCCTTCCTGATGGCCCGCCGCCTCATCCGCCAGGAGGGGCTGCTCGTGGGCGGGAGCTCCGGTTCCGCGATGTGGGCCACGGTGCAGCTCGCACGGCGGGTCGGGCCGGGCCAGCGCATCGTCACGCTCCTGCCCGATTCGGTGCGCAACTACATGACGAAGTTCCTGGACGACCAGTGGATGCGGGAGAACGGCTTCTCGCTGCGCCGCTGGGAGTCGGACACCGTCGGCAGCCTGCTGCGCGCCCTTCCGGCCCGGGACCTCGTCACCACGACGAGCGCGGCGAGCGTCGCGGAAGCCGTGCGCGCCATGAAGCAGCACGGCGTCAGCCAGCTCCCCGTCCTCGATGAGGGTCGCTTGGTGGGCATCGTCACGGAGACCGATCTTCTCTCCAAGCTCGTCGAGGGGAACGCCAGCCTCTCGAGCGCGGTGGCCGAGGTCATGTTCCGCAACGTGCGCACGATCCACGCCCGGGAAGACGTCCAGGTCCTCACTGCGTTGTTCGCCGAGGGGCTCGTCGGCCTCGTCGTGGACGACGCCCAGCACCTGCTCGGCATCGTGACCAAGATGGACCTCGTCGACCATCTGACGAGCACGCCCGAGCCCCACCGCGAGTGAGAGAAGGGGGGGAACTGCTCTTTCTCCTCCGCTCGCCTCGCCTCCCGATCTCCGCTCCCCGCGTGCCATGAAGCTCCCGCCCACCGCCTTCGCCATCTACGCTCTCGCCGGCGCCCTGGTTCTCCCGGCATCGCCGGCGGCCAGCCGCCCCCTCGATCGCGCCGCCAAGCTCGCCGACACCTACGTGGAAGCGGTCGCCAAGCTGAACCAAGAGCAGGCCCGCAAGGCGCAGGGTACGGAGGAGGACCTCGCCGCACGCCTGCCCCGGCCGGCGACCGCCGCGCTCGAGAAGCTCCTGGCCCTCGACCCCGAGGAAACTCTCGAGTCCTCTCTCCGCCGCTGCGCGACGGCGGCTCTCGACCTCGATCGGATCGCCGATTTCGCCGCGGTTCGGGCGCGCATCGCGGCCCTCTTCCCCGATCGGCCGGGGGAGCTCCCCGTCGCTCTCTCCCGGCCCCGCTACCTGCTCATCGGGGAGAACGGCCTGACCGTCGAGTGCCTGGAGCGCTTCGCCGCCGTCCTCGACGCGATCTTCGCCGCCTACGACGAAGTGTTCGGATTCGCGGAATGGAGCAAGGTGCCGGGCAAGAAGCTGCGTTTCCGCATCCACCTCGAGCCCGAGATCACGCGCCCGCCCCACTTCGCGCCCCAGTACGAGTTCCACTCCGAGGTGGACTTCCCGGTGATCGATGCCGAGAAGCTGTCTTCCCCGACGCCCGACGGGAAGTTCCTCTTCTACGGGCTCTGCCACGAGCTTGGCCATGTGGTCGCGATGTGGGGCGACCGGCAGAACGAGGAGGACCACCACGCCTGGGCGCACTACACCGGGGTTACGATCGTCGAGCATCTATCGGCGCAGGAGGGCTTCGCGGAGCTGGCGAAGGACCTCCGGGATGCTCGCTGGCGTTCCCTGCGGGCGGAGCGCGACCGGCTGGCCGGGACGAAGCCCGCCCTCGACTCCGCGGACGCCGTGCTCGCCACCCTGATCGCCCTGCACGACGCGGTGGGCCCGCGGGCCCTGGGGGCGGCGATCAACCACCTCGATCGCCAGGGCAAGCCCGCCCGCGTCAACGCGGTTCGCTACTACTCCTTCCGCCTCCTCAAGGAAGGCCTGCTCGAGACCCTCGCGGCCAAGAAGGACCGCCAGGCCGTCGCGCGGATCCTCCCGTGATCTCCCGGCCCCGGCCGGCGTCGGTCGCGCCGGTCCGGCCCGGGCCCCGCGGCCCTCCGGGACCCCATGGCGGAGCCGGGTCCCGCTCCGGACCGCCCGGCTGGCGCATTCCGCATTTCCGGAGGCTATAGTCTCCTGTGCGGCGCCGGAGCGCGGCCGCCACCCCAGCCCCACCGGATCCCCTGCGTCGAATGGCCGCTCCTGCCGACCTCCCACCCTCCACGCTCTCGCTTCCGGACCCGAATCCCCGGCCCGGGGAGGCGAGCCTCTGGGGCGCCCGTCCCCGGGAAAGCCCCGCGGGAGGGGTCCCCTCTCCCCCCGAACCCTCCCGCGCGGCGGGCGGTGGAGGCGGGGACGCGCCGGGCGTTTCCCCGCCCGCGCCGGTGCCCCTGCCTCCCGCGGCACGGGCTCCGCGACCGTTCAGCTCGCTGGCGCGCTGGTAGCCTCCGGCGCCTCTCCCTCGGCGAGGAGCGCCGCCGCCAGACCGGCGAGGTTGGGAAAGACGGCGCCCGCTTCGGCGGCCGCCGCCTCCCGGGCCGTCCCGCGGGTGATCCACGCCGTGCGCCACCCCTGGGCGCGGGCGGGCCGCAGGTCGTGGTAGGAGCTGCACGCGACGTGCAGCACGCGTTCCGGCGGGAGCCCGAAATGGCGCCCGGCCGTCTGGAAGTGGGCGGGAGCCGGCTTGTAGGCGCGAACGTCCTCCGCGGTCACGAGGAGCTCGAAGGGGACCGCGAGGGAGGCGGAGCGCGGGAACCGTGTCGGGAAAGGGCGGCCAGCGACCGGCGCTTCCCCCGAAGACGTCGAGCTCGGCGGTGGAGAGCGTGCGGCCCTGCCGGAGGGCCGCCCTGCGGAGGGAGCGGCGCAGCACCTCGCGGTAGGGAAGGTAGGGGCCCGCCTCGAGCGCCCGCCTCGGTCTCCTCGCGGTCCGCGAGCAGCCGGGCGAGGTCGCAGCCCCGGGTCCCTGGCCCCGCCGCCAGCTCGCGCCGAATCCCCCCCTCCCAGTCCACGAGGGTGCCGTAGCAGTCGAAGGTAATGGCGTCGATCTCGGCCGGGCGGAGATCCATCCCCCGAACCTACGCGATCGCCCCTCCGGCCGCGACCCGAGCCCACCCGTACCCTCCCACCCACCCAGGGGGGATCGATGGGCGGCCCCCGCGGTTGCCGGAGATCTCGGGTTTCCCGTGGCGCCCCTTGGACGCCCCTTCTTCGGCCCCCGTTTCCGCCGGCCGGCTCCCTGGCGCCCGGTTTTTGGCGCCCGGGACCTTCCCCCGCTCCGTACCCTGGTCGGCCCCGGCCCGCCCGCCCGGCCCCGGCAGGAAACGAGCGGCCCGCGGCTCCGCATGTTCGCGAACGTCCATGCCCTGGTGCGCACCCTCATCATCGGGATCCTGGTGCTCCTGGCCGGCTGGTGGACCCTCTTCCTGCGCGAGCGGTTCGGCGAGCACGCCGCCGCCCTCGCCGAGCGCGACGCGCACATCGAGAGCCTCCGCGGCGAGGTGGAGCGGAAGGCGGGCGAGATCGAGCGCCTCGGCCAGGAAGTGGCCGCCCGCGATGAGCGGATCGCCGAGCTGGACCGCGAGATCGAGCGCCTCGGCCGCGAGATCCAGGCGCTCCAGGCTTCCCTGCGACTGCTCAAGGTGGATCATCGCGTCGCCCGCGTCGAGGTCCTCGAGCAGTCGCCGCCCGCCGAGGGAGCCGACCGCGTCCGCACCCGCGTGCGCTTCACCGAGCTCGACCCGGCTGGAGAACCGCTCGGTCCGGGGGTGGAGACGGAGATCGAGGGGCGGTTCCTCTACGTGGAGACCCTCGTGATCAAGTTCGGGGACGAGTTCGTCGAGGGTGGCGACGCCTTGCGCGGCACCTCGATCTGCCTCTTCCGCCGCCTCTTCGGCGAGGATCAGTCCCCCATCGAGGGAACGCCCCTCGATGCCGAGGGCACCCATCCCCTGGTCTACGGCGGCGACGACCCCCCGGATCCGTTCTACCGGGAGCTTTGGCTGCGCTTCTGGGACTACGCCGACGATCCGGAGCTCGCCCGCACGAGGGGCGTGCGCGCTCTGCACGGCGAAGCCCCCTTCGTCGAACTGCGCCCCGGCCGCTCCTACCGCATCGAGCTGCGCTCCTCCGGCGGGCTCACGATGCGGGTCGAGGAGTGATCGCCGGCCGCGGATCCGCCGCGGTGCTCTTGCAGGTGCGCAATCGTCGCCTCGAGGACGCGCTCGAGCTCCGCCGGCATGCGCCCCATCGGGTGGGTCGCGCCGAAGGTGTGGCCGCTCCCCTCCATGGAGAGCAGCCGCGCGACCCCCGGCGGAAAGGCCCCGACCAGCGCATCCACCTCGGCCGGCCCGACCGCCTCGTCCGCCGTGCCGTGCACGAGCAAGGTCGGGGTCCGCAGGCGGCGGCAAGCGGCTCGCACGTCGAGCGCCGCCGCATTCTCCTCCACGTCCTCGAGCCAGGCGCGGTCGAGGCGGTGGATCTGGCCCGTCCGGGCGTTGGGGATGGAGAGGTAGCCCTCGCGCCGCCAGGCGACGATCGCCTCCGGGCCGAATCGTTCGACGCTCGACACGGCCGCCCAGGTCACGATCGCCCGCAGATCGGCGTGCTCGGCAGCGTGCAGGAGCGCGATGCCGCCGCCGAGGCTGTGGCCGAAGATCGCGATGCGCTCCGGGTCGACCCACGGAATGGCCCCCGACTGCACGAAGCCGCGCACCGCGTCCGTATCCTCCAGCTCTCGCGTCGGCGTGTTCGCGGCGAAGGCGGCGTCGTCGGTGATGTTCTCGAGGTCCTCCCCCACCCCGCTCCCCGACATGTTGAAGCTGATCGCCACGAAACCCGCCCCGGCGATGCGGCGGGAGAGCGTCGGGAAGAACCCCCAGTTCATGAATCCCTTGAAGCCGTGCAGCACGAGCACGACGGGCAGCGGCTCCCCCGCTTCCTCGGCGCCGCGGGGGGAATCGATCCGGCCGCGGACGATGCGCCGGAGCCCGCCCCCGGTTCCGGGCTTCCTCCCGGGCTCCCCGGTGGGTTTCCCGAGGAGCTCTCCCGGCGGCTCCTCCTCGAGCTCGAACATGCGGGTCTCGATGGTCGTCGGCGGCGGTTCCATGGATCGGTGGGGATCGGCGGGAGGTCTCCAGGATCGGGTGCGCCGCCTCACCAGAAGAGGCTCTGCTGCCCGTCGGCGCGCACCCGACCGCGCAGGCGTGGGAAGGCGTCGATCAGCTCCCCGGGGGCGAGGGGCTCGTCCTCGCCCAGCGCGGCCAAGAGCTCCAGCGCATTCGCCACTGCCTTGCCGGCAAAGTGGTTGTTCGTGATGACATACGTCTCGTCCGCCTGGCCCGCCAGGCGCCGGGCCAGTTGGGCCAGCTCGGCGATCTCGGGAGGGGAGTATAGATAGTCGTAGCGCTGGTCTCGACCCGCCCGGGCGTCGAACCATGCCGCGCGGTTGCGCCCGTGGAGCCGCAGGTAGCCGATCGGCCCCGACGCCTGCACACCCGCCGGGGGATGGTCGGGTCCTGCGGGCAAATCGATCTGCGCCACCGAGTACCCCATCGCCGCCACCTCCGCCCGCGGGGCCGGATCGAACCACGAGCGATGGCGCACCTCGAGCACGAGAGGGAAGTCGCCGAAGTGCGCGGCGATCGCCCGCAGCCGGGCGAGAGCTGCCGGCGCCATCCGGAAGGAGAGCGGGAACTGCACGAGCAGCGCGGCGAGCTGGCCCGCGGCGTGCAACGGCGCGACCCCCGCCCGGAACGCCTCGACGGCAGTCCGGACATCGGCTTCGCGCTCGGGAAGCGGCGCGTGGGTGAACACACGGTGCAGCTTGGCGAGGAACCGGAAGCGGGCCCGATCCGCCACGAGCTCCACCCACTGCTTCGCGTGGGCGGGTTCCGGCGCGCGATAGAAGGAGCTGTTCACCTCCACGCATTCCACGTAGCGCGCGAGGTGACGCAGGGGATGGAAGCCCGGCGGCTTGCGGCGCGGAACTACGATGCCCTCCCAGTCGGGATAGGACCAACCAGCGGGGCCGACGCGGATCACCAGTCCCTCCCGCACCCGAGGTGATGGAAGCCCAGCTCCTCCGCCTCGAGCATCCGAGCGGCGATTCGCTCCGTCGCGGCATCGATCTCGGCGTCGGAAGCTCGGCAATCGACGAGGATCGGCTCGCCGTACACGAGGGCGATCCGGGCGCGGGGCTTCGGGATCGTGAAGCGATCCCAGCTCGGCATGTGCCAGGCACGGTCGCACACGCAGCCGCACGGCAGCACGGGGAATCCGGTGGCGCGGGAAATCCACGCCGGTCCCGGGTTCATCGAATGGCGGGGGCCGCGCGGACCGTCGGGCGTGATCACGATCGATCCGCCGCCCTGGAGCTCGCGCAGCATGTGCCGCAGGGCTCGCGCCGGAGCCTCGTTCGTGGACCCGCGGATGATCTCGTACCCGAAGCGGCGCAGGAGTCGCGCGGCGAGCTCGCCGTCCTCGGAGGGGGACACGAGCACGCGCAGGCGCTGGTCGCGGTAGGCGGGAAGCGGCACGAGCATCCGACCGTGCCACATCGTCGCCAGCCACCCCGGCCCGGATCGCACCCGCTCGAGCCGGTCCCGGTGGAGCTCCTCCAGGCGCCAGGTGCGAGACAGGGCGCGGAGGAACGCCGGCGCCAGGCTCGGAATCAGGATCCTCCCGATCCGCCGCCGCGCGTGCCGCACCCGCCGGCGCAGTGGCGTGTCGGGGCGCCGCCGCCCCCCGGCGGGGCCCGCCGCGCTGGGCGAGGTGCTCACTGCGCCACGACGTCGTCCCCCGCGCCGCCCTCGTCGATGCCGTCGGGACCCACGGACCACAGGCGGTAGGTCGATCCGTCGGCGGCGGGCTCGTAGCGAAGCTCCCGGCCCCATCCATCCACGGGGACCTCGGGCGGGTCGAGGAAGCCGTTCGGGAAGGCGCCGGTCGGCTGGATGAGGACGGCGAGGGACGCCGGGTGGACCTTCTGGTCGAGCTGATAGACGGCCAGACCCATCCGGACGACCTGGAGCGCGTGCTCCGTGGCCAGGTGTGCGTCGTCACCGCCCGGCGGAGGGAGGGCTTCCCCGGGCGGGGAGTCTTCCCACGTGATCTCCATCGGGGCCGCCATCGGGGCCGCCATCGCCGCGTGCGGCTCGAAGGCGAAGAACACCGCGAGGAGGGCTCCCCCCGCGACCTCGGGGCCGAAGCTCGCCTCGTGGCGGCGGTACGTGCCGCCGTCCACACGGCGCGAGACGTGGACGGTCGGGGCGAAGTAGCGGCCGAACACCTCGGGGGAAGGCAGGGCCTGGACGTCGAACGGCAGGGAGAACATCCCCCCGAGGGCCTTGGCCGTCGCGAGGAGCCCGCCCAGGAGCTGCCCCCAGTCCATCACGAGGAGACTCCTCGTCTCCGCCGCGAGCTCCATCTCCCAGGGGTGTCTCGTCCTCGTGGTCGCCGGAGTCCCGGTGGTCCCCGCGGCTCCCCCCGCCCCGCCGGCCGCTTCCCCGGGCACCGCCGCGGCTGCTTTCTCGTCCCCCCCGTAGAGGCGCTTGAGCTCCCGCTTCAGGTGCATCGAGGAGGGGCTCACCAGGAGCTTTCCGCCGGTGACCGTGAGGGAGGGAGCGATGGCGATCGGCACCGGAGACTCGGCGAGGAGCTCGGGGGGGAAGCCCAGGGTCGTGATCGGGAAGGCGATGCGCTCCCCGGTCGCCGGGTCCTTGACCCGGTAGTCCCTCGTCTCGAGCCCGAAGCCGGGGAATCTCTGCCCCAGGGTCCCTCCGAGGGCGGCGAGCCCGGCTTGGAAGGCTCCCGGGTCGGCGAGCTCGATCCAGGCATACATCTCGGGCAGGGCGAGGCCCCCGGGAGCATTCGCGTAGACCACGAAGCCCGGGCCGATCCCGGCGAAGAGCGCTTCGAGGGACACCCCGAGTTCCCCTTCGAGGGCCGCGAGATCGAGCTCTTCCCCCGCCGCGGCCGCCCGGCGGGCGAGCAAGTTGCGCACTCCGGCGAGGAGCGCGGCCCCGTCGAGGGCGGAGGAATAGGCGAACATCGCCTCCGGCGCCACCGGCACGAGCCACGCCCGATCCAACGGCCGCCCCCCGAGCACGGGCGGCGACGCTCCCTCCTCGTCTCCCTCCAGGGTCATCATCTCCGTCACGAACCGATCGCCGACGAGTTCCATCCGCCAGCGCCGCACGCCCCCGAGGAGTCCGGGGAACTCCGCCAGCGCCGGCCCGAGCCCCGTTCGGACCTCGTCCGGCAAAGGCGCGGCGGCCAGCATCTCCAGCGGGGAGCGAGCCGAGAATCCGGCGACCACCGTCGTCCCGGCGGAAGCCGCGAAAGCCCGGCCGGCGTCCCGGTAGCCCGCCCGGCCGGCGAGCCCCCCCTCGCCGGTCGCCGCGCCACCAGTGCCGCCCGGACCGCCCGCGCTGCCCGCGCGGGGAGCGAGCTCCGCCGGATCCAGGGCCCCGGCGCCTAGCAGCACTCGCGCGCCGTCGGCCGCGGCCCACGCGGGAAGGCCGCTGAGCTCGGCAAACTCCAGGCGAAGCGCCCCCGGCAGGGGCGAGTCCGGGTAGGGCTCGGCAGAGGCGGCGAGCCCCGCGAGGGCGGCGAGCGCGGCCCGGGCCGCCTCCTCGCCCGCGAAGTCCACGATGCAGGCGAGCGCCGGCAGCGGGCCCGGGGCGGCGGAGATCGAGTCGGCGATCGGAGCGCCGGGAACGCGGAGGGAGACGGACACGGCTCGCAACGAGCGCAGCATCTGTCGCACCTCGGCGGGAACCTCGGTCTCGTAGAGGAGCGCGAGCTGAGCGGCCGGATCGACGCCCCCTTGCCTCCTCATCACCGCCCCGATTGCGCGCGCGATCTCCTCGTCGTGGAGGAGGCGCACGAGGGGAACCCCCTCGTAGGTGCGGACGAGCGCCGGCACGTCCGGCACCTCGAGGAAGATGTCGACGTCGGCGGGATGGAGAGCCGCGTGGGATGACGCGACCTGCAACGCGAGGGCGAGACCGAGGGTCGTGAGGCTCATGGGGGGTTCCGGGATGCGGTCGGGAACGGGGATCGCTCGCGAATGGGCGGCGGCGCCGCCAGGCGATGCGCCAGAAAGCACATGAGAGGCTGGTTCATGGGTTTCTTCCCCGCCTCTCAGAGCTTGGCGAACTTCCGCAGCGCCTCCTCGTTCTTCTGGAAGAGCTTCTGGATGTTCGCGACGACCTTCTGGACCTCGGGGGCCTTCTTCTGGTCCTGTCGGGCCTGGCGGATCGCCTCCTTCAGCACGCCATGCTCCTTGGCAAGCGGCGCGCAGCCGCCGTCGAGAAGGAACGCCACCAGGAGACCCGCCTCGTTGATCAGCTTGCCCGATCCTTCGCTGTTCTCGACGGTGATTCCGAAGGCGAAGATCGTGTCGAGCGGGTCGAGGCCGCCTGCGCGCTGGATGTTCTGCACCGACCATTCCCGCAGCATGTGCGGGTTGCTCGCCGCGCCGGGGGACTTGTCGGCGAAGTAGCGCTCGACGTACGCGGCGGCGCCGTAGCGCAGCCAGAGCGGAAGGAGCTTCTCCTTCCAGAAATCCGCCGGAGAGAAACCGCCGGCGCCCTGGGCTTCCCGAAACTTCACGGTGGTTGCCGGGCTCGGGTCGATACGCTCGATGAACGATTGCGCGGCGGCGTGGCGGGCAAAGAGGCGGCCGAAGCTCTTGCTTCGTTCGTCCTTCTCGTCCCAGTAGGTGACCCCCGCGCCCAAGTACTCGAGGCTCGGGATCGCAAACCAGACATCCGCAAAGAACACGCCGTGCACGGAGGACAGCCCCGCCGACTCAGTGCCGGGCCGCTGCGCGGCCGGATCCCCGTTCGCGAATCGGCCGTATTGATCGAGCGAGTTCAACACGACGAAGTGGGGCCGCTCCGCCGGGTACGTGCCGAAGATGCGCACGAGGTCCCCATATGCGTCTTCTGCTTCCAGGAGCGCCCGCTGGGCGAGGCTGCGCGGGCAGGTGCTGTAGAGCAGGAAGCGCTCTCCCGGGATTTTCCAGCACCGGTCGATCTCCGCGTGGTATGCGTCGGCGTCGGCGAGGCCAAGCCACCGATCGCCGCACTTCCACAGTCCCTTCTCGAGGTTGGGTTTCTCCTCGGGCGAGATCCACTCCAGGTCTTGGCGCACCCACCCCTCGGCCAGCTTCTTCTGCTCCTCGGGGTCGATCCACGTGCCGGACTCGTCCTTGACGAATCCTCTCTCGAGGTAGGGCACATCCTCCGGATGGACCCACCGATCGCCGTGCCTGACGAGCCCCTGTTCCTTCGCCTTGCGCTCTTCGTCCTTGCGCAGTTCGGCCTCGTGCTTCTTCTTGTACGCCTCCATCTGCGCGGCCGACGGGAACCACTGGCCGTCGTAGAAGACGTGGCCGAGGAGCTCGTGGGCCTTCTTGTCCCCGTCGTCGATCTTCAGGATCGCGCGCAGGCAGGAGCGGAACTCCTTGTCGAGCCCGTTCGCCTCGCACCAGTTCGCCACCTCCCAGAGTTTCTGTGCGTCCCCCTCGGCGGCCGCGCGGCGCTTCTCGAACTCGGCCGTGAGATCCTGACGGGCCGGCGCGCCGGGCTCGGTCCGAGAAACCGCGCCCGCCCGGACGGCGTCGACGGGGATCGCGGACGGGGGGGCAACGAATAGGAGACCGGAGAGAAGCAGCGGGACGAACATGACGCCACCTGGCTGGGATCGTGGGGCCGCGGGGGCTGCCACCGGGCGGCGTTGCGCTTCGGCCTCCCCGCCGGGGGTGCCTGGGCGGCAGGACGCTCGGGGGTCCCGGTCGGCTTGCCGCGCCGGTGGCACCTCCGCCCTTGCGCCGGACCGCGCCGCATAGTATCCATTCTCGCCCGGCCGACCCAGACTCTGGCCGCCGCGCTCCTCGGGGTCGGCGGGTGCCCGCCATGGCGCCTCGCCCATCCCCCCGGGCCTGCGGGGGGGTTCGCCCCGGCCGCCACGGGTCGCCGGGACCCGCAACCCGCATTGGGATGGGCCAGCGGCTCGGGGGGTGGCTCCTCCGCTCTTTCCCGGCGAGGCTCCCGGAAGCTGCCGGCGGATGCAGCCCCCGGACGACTCTCCTTCCTGCGGGGATTGCGGTTCCAGGTCGCGTGCCTCGTTTCATGGCCGTTTGTTCGCCAATAAACCCGCCGTAAGCGCCCCTTTCCCCCACCTCTGGCCTTGGGGTTGCCGCTGGCGACCGCCCCCTGTCGCGTCTCCCGCCCGTTCCGCCCTGAAGTCCCCCCCCCCCCCCCCCGAGGCTGCCATGGCCAAGCACAAAGCACCCACCTCGATCACGATCGCCTCCACCACCGATCGGACGGCCCTCCATACCTTCGTCGAAGAGAACTGGAAGACCGCGGCGATCGTCGCGTTCCTCGTGACGGTGGTGGTTCTGGGACGGCAATGGCTGTCCCACCGCTCGGCGGCCTCTGCCGGCGCGAGTTGGGACCGCCTGCGCGAAACGGTCCCCTTCGTGCACCCTACCACCCCGGCAGCCCAGTACCGGTTCGCGATCGCGGACAGCGCGCAATTCCCCGCCGCGTCCGAGCTCGCCGCCCTCGCCGGCGAGGTGCAGGACTCGCCGGCCGGACCGTGGGCCAAGGTGCTCGAGATCGAGAAGCTCTTCCGGGATGGGGACCAGGAGGCGGCGACGGCGGCTGTCCGGGACCTCGAGCAACTCTGGCCGGGGCACCCGGTCGTTGCCCAGCCGTTCCCCTTCGACGAGGAAAGCGATCCGCTCCCGTTGGCGGCGTTTCTCGACCGCCGCACCCAGGCGATCACGGCGTGGGAAGCGGCACACCCGCTGCTCTTCCACAACCCTCCGCCCCCGGAGGGTTCCCCTCGCGTCCGGCTTCAGACCACTGCCGGGGACATCGTTGTGGGGCTCTATTCCGACGAGGCCCCCCAGCACGTGGCGAACTTCCTAAAGCTCTGTCAAGAAGGGTTTTACGTCGGAACCAAGTTCCATCGTGTGCTCCCGGGGCGGCTCATCCAGGGCGGGGATCCGAATACGATCGAAGGGGACCCGGCGACCTGGGGGCAGGGCGGACCCGACTACAAGATCGCCCCCGAGCGCAATGGGCTGCGCCATTTCCGGCACGTCCTCGCCATGGCAAAGCAGGGCTCCGACCCGGAGTCGTCGGGGAGCCAGTTCTATATCACTTTCACCCCCCAGCACGGGTTCGACGACACGTATGTCGTTTTCGGCGCAGTTCTCGAGGGGGGATCGATCGTGGACAGCATCGCCTCGGCCCCCTTATCCGAAGGGGACCGCCCCCAGCAGCCCGTGGCCATCGAGGCCACCGAGGTACTCCAGGGGTAGTCTCTGTGGGCCCCGTCCTCTCGGGGTGTTGGCGATCGCAAGGAGCCGCGGGATCTTGATCGGGTGGGTGCCCACCTTGCATTGCCGTGGAGGAACTTGGCCGCCGCTTGCGCCACCAGCTTGCCGGCCCCTGCCGGCCGGAACCGCGCTTCCAGGGACCATGATCCGGTTCGACGAGTGGGCGCGCGGCCTGCGGAGACCGGGGTAGAGGGAAGATTAGGAGGAACCAGATCCCACTCCGTCGCCCGTCCGGCAGAGAGACGGAATGAGGATGATCAGGATCTCGCGGGTCCTGGTGATCGTCGACACTGCCCTAGGCAATCGCCAGCGCGAGGCGTCCGTCAGATCCGCAGTGCGGGGGCTAGGCGCTCGAGGAGCCGGTCCAGCTGACTGCGGTCGTAGTACTCGATGAGGATCCGCCCGCGATAACCTGGCTCATTCAGGATCCGGACCTTGGTTTCCAGGCTCTGGCGCAGCCGCTGTTCTTGCTCTGCGACCCACGCAGGCACCTCAACGGGGGCGTCGGCGGCCCCATCGCGGGCCGCGGCCGTCCCGGTAGCCGACGTGGCACCCTTTCCCACGAGCTCGCGAACCCGGCGCTCGATCTCTCGGACGGAGAGATCATCCCGGATGGCCTCTTCCATCAAGGCGACTTGTTCTTCCGGATGAACAAGGCCTAGGAGCGCGCGGGCGTGACCCATCGTCAGCATGTGCCGGGCTACCGCCTCGCGCACCTCCGGTGGAAGTTCCAGAAGCCGAAGGTGGTTCGCCACTGTCGACCGACGAAGCCCCACCTTCCGGGCGACCTCTTCCTGCGTCAGCCCGAGCGTGCCCATCAGACGTTGGAAGCCGTCGGCCCGTTCGATGGGGTTGAGGTCCTTGCGCTGGAGGTTCTCGACGAGTGCTAGCTCCAACATCTGCCCGTCGTCCACGCCCTCCCGGATGACCGCGGGAATCACCTCGAGGCCGGCCAGCCGTGCTGCTCGCCAGCGCCGCTCCCCGGAAATCAGTTGGAAGCCGTCGTTTGTGCGCCGGACAACGACTGGCTGGAGGATGCCGTGGTTGCGAATGCTGTCGCGAAGTTGCTCGAGATCTCCCGCCTCAAGGACCTTGCGGGGCTGGAAGGGGTTGGGTTGGATGATCCGGAGCGGAAGTTCCTGATTCCGAGATTCCTCCTCTGCTGGGGAGATCAGCGCGGAAAGGCCGCGACCCAGTCGTTTCTCCATGATGCCTCCGGAGCGGATCCTCAAGGTTGGTCGTTGAAGTGGACTTTCGACATCGGTTCTCGGCCAGGCCCATCGGCTCATCCCCGCCGCGGGACGGGGAGACCCCTCTAGAGGACGGGCCGCCGCCCACACCGTTGCGGGTCATCTGTGATTGTTCCACGTGGAACACCATCACCCCAAGCTGCCTCGAACGAAACCGCCCATCGTCCGCAGTCAGGGGCGACCTCGGGCACGCAACCGAAAGGGAAGACGCACCCACCTCGAAGCAGCAATCGAAGACCGACTCGCCCTTCGACCCCGGCCGTGGACCTGCTTCCCCGAACCAAGGTGGGCCAGGTTCGCCGAACCAGCCTGGACCGGCTTGACCGAACCAGGTCCGATCAGCTCACCGACCCGGGGTTCGAGACGGCAGGCGAAAACTGACCCACCCGCTCCCCGAAAGTTGACCCACCCCCAGGGGTTGACGGCTGTGTACGGCGGGTATCGCGGGGTACCGGGGGCGGAGCCCCCGGTCGGGGGAGCCGCGCGAAGCCTGCCCCCGAGCAGGCTGAGGGGTAGTGCGCCGCTGCGGCGGCGAAGCCCCGGGAGGAGGGCGTCCAGAGCAGGGGGACCCGCCGACGGCCGGAACAAACGCGCGCGGCACCAGCGGCCAGGGACTGGAACCGGTCACACCGGCGCCGTAGAACGGCCCTATGGGGCTCGTGCGGATTCCCTACTGGGTTCTCGCCCGGGGGTGGCGGAGTCCCGCGTTTTGGTTCCTCGGGTTGGGGCTCTTCATGCTCTGCCCGGCCCACCAGGCGCTTCTCCCCTACACGCCTCCGCAGGCCGCCCACCTCGCATGGGACCTCTTCGGGGGCTGGGCTCCGCCAGTGGCAATCCTCGGCGGAGTCCTGAGTCTCATCCTCCTGGGGAGGGCGGGGGAGTTCCTGGCGCACCTGCCGACCACAAGTCGCACCCTCGCCGAGTGGTCGAGCACCCTGGTCCTCGGCATCAGCATGCACGCGTGCCTCTTTTTCGGCGCATGGGCGTGCAGCCAGCGTCCCATGTCACCGCAGGGGGCGACGGAGCTGGCTGCGACCCTTCGCCTGGACATGCACGTTGCGGCCATCACGTCCTTTCTGCTTGCGGCTCGCTGCGGCTCCCTTCCCAGCGTGTTGCTCCTTCTTCTCTTGGCCACGGGGGTTCCCGGGCTGGCCTCTTCCGGAGACGGCATCCTGACTGGTCTCCTGGGATTCGCAGATCTATCGGTCGAAGCGTCGGCGTCTGTCGCAAATCGCGACACCGCTGCCCAGTTCATGGAGACCCTCCGGGTTACGTTTCTGTATGGTCTCCCGGCCTGGCTCCTCAGGGTTCCGCTCCGGTCGCCCGGATCGGGCCCACAATCAGGAGGCCCGCAATCAGGAGACCCACGATCAGGAGGATCACAATGAGGACGCTCTTGGGGCGCGGGGCGGGCCAGTGACCGGCCCCATTCCATGGCCGCTCTTGCGCCGATGGCCTCGCGCGCCCCGGCCCGGTTCCACCGCGTGCCGCGCGCGGAGAATACGGACTCGGCGGGGCAGCGGCCCTGGGAGAGGAACGCGCGGGAACAGTGCACGCCAGAAGCGTGCACCCAGGAACACGCGGCCGGGATACCCCCCGATGCTTGGCCGGGCATCCCCGGCGGAAACGTGGAGGGCATGCCCGGTCGGAGCCAGACATGAGCCAGGCACGAGCCAGGCATGAGCCATCTGTGAGCCACGCATGAGGTACGGGGTCCTGGGCGACATCCATGGCAACCTCTCCGCCCTGAACGAGGCCCTGCGTTGCCTCGACCGCGCCGGAGTCGATGTCCTCGTGAGCACGGGAGACATCGTGGGCTATGGAGCAGCGCCTTCGGAGTGCATCGAGCTCCTGCGTGCCCGCGGCGCCGTCGTTGTGAAGGGCAATCATGACGCGGCCTGCACGGGAGAGCTGGATGATCGCACGTTCAATCCCTATGCCCGTGCTGCCGTGGCCTGGACCCGCTCCGTCCTCCGGCCGGCGGAAACGGCCTGGCTTCGCGCCCTTCCGTTCACGGCGACCCTGGCCGACTGCCAGGTGGCCCATGGAACCCTGCTTCGCCCCGCGCTATTCGATTACGTGCTGAGCAGCACGGATGCGGACCCCTCCCTGGAGATCCAGATCCGCCCCCTATGCTTCGTGGGGCACAGCCACGTGCCGCTCGCGGTCCTTCGCCTGCAGGAGGCCCCCCTCACATCCGCCTACACCCGCGATGACGAGATCGACCTCCAGGGGGTATGCAAGGCGCTCGTGAACGTCGGCAGCGTCGGTCAGCCCCGCGACGAGGACCCTCGCACGACCTTCGTCCTCTATGACGCGAGCGCGCAGCGGATCTGGATCCGGCGCACCGAATACGACATCGAGGCCGAGGTGCAACGCATCTGCCGTGCCGGGCTCCCTTCGGTCCTGGCCGAACGTCTGCGGCTCGGCGTCTAGTCCCGGTCTCGCCCCCGGGAGCGAGTCGACCGCTGCAGAAGCTCACCAGATCGTGGTCATCGCGACCGAGGCGGAGGTAGCGTCGAGCGACCGCGAGACGGCGAGCAGCGGGGGTGATGCGGCCGGCGCTTCGTGCGGTCTCCGGGAGCGCACGCCGAACACCCCTCGCCCGCGTTCGCGCAATCCGCGTTCCCGCTTCAGTGTTCCCGCTTCAGTGCTCCCGCTTCAGTGCTCCCGCAAATAGTCCAGTTCGTCCGGCAGGCCCGCCAGACCATGCTCGCCGAGATCGCTCTCGAACAAGAGCTGGATGTCGCGAAGCGTTCGCTCGTTCCCGCGAAAGACAAACCGGCGCTCGTCGGGATTCGATCCCACCGCCATCAGCATCTTCAGGATCGAGCCCGCATTGGCCACCGTGCCGTTCACTTCCATCTCGACCGGTGTGCCATAGCGGTTGACGATGCCGACGATGAGCGCCACCGGCCGCGCATGCAGGGCAATGCCCTCCGCCAGCCGCACTTCGAGCGTCATGACGTTCATGTAGGAGGGCAGGAGGCCCCGTGCAGTCCCGGCACCGGCGTGCACCGTTCGGTACGTCCAGCGCAAGAGCTCGTGGAGGATGACTTTCTGCACCTCCGCGCGAACGACCAGCGCGCTGATCCGCTCCTTGCCTGAGACTCGCCGTTCCTCGTCCTCGTGGCGCTCCACGAAGTGCGTCAGGAACGTCACGGCCTCGAGCAGGTGCAACGCGACCGACACATGCCCGCGGAGGACCGGCAGCCGGGAATCCTGTGCCTCGAGCACGGTGTTGGCGATGTGGGTGTCGTAGATGGACTGCAGGTTGTGGACCTGCGCTTCGTACACCCGGGCTTGTTCCTCCGTGCAGTTCGCCGCCAGGTACCGAGCCCGCTCGTGGGGATCCTCGATCCTCCGGATGTCCAGCTTGGATAGGCTCTCGCACACCTGGAGGAACTTCGACGCGACCTCGGCGATCTTCTGCTTCTCGTCGACGAGGACCGCCTGGCCCACGTTGCGAGAGAGGCGCCGGCGGACCACCACGGGCGCGAAATCGCTCTCGGGCTGGGTCTCCGTCGGCACCACGAGCCCGACGTGGTTCGCCTCGGAGCGAATGGCTCCGAGCAACCTCCCGGCGCTGGAGCGGACGAACGCACCGATCCCGTCGATCGCCACCCGCGCCTCGGCGTGCTCGGCGGGGGTCGGGAACTTCACGACGTACGAGTCCAGCCGCCGAAGCAAGTGGGTGATGCTGAATCCCGTGTGCGCGAACCAGCGCAGGGACGCTACCAGCTCGGTGAGGTGGCCGTAGGTCCGGTTGTATCGGGCGCCGAACTCATCGAGCACGGATTCGAGGGAATCCGTGGCGCTGAGGAGCTGGAAGTAATGGCTGCGGGTCCATTCCTCCCCCACTCGATCGAGCAACGTGTTCGCGAGCCGCAGGAAGACCTCGACGTGGGGTTGCAGAATGTCGAGGAACTCCCGTTCCTCGACGAGCTCTTCCAGGGAGATCTCGCTCATGGGGTGCTGGGGCCCGTGGGGAGGCTTTGGCCTATCGTGAGCCTAACAAACCGTCCTGGCCCCCGGAATCTCGCCCCCGACCGCCGCGCGGCAGAAGTGGGGTCCGGCTCAAGGCGGGGCTCGACGCGGGCCGATCCGAGCGCCCGAGAGCCGCGGGTCGTTCGTCAGGGCTCTTCGCCGACCCCCGGGTCCCCAACCTCGCCCTCCCGAGATCCCCAAGGAGACTGCCATTTCTGCCGAGCGGTGCCTGGAGACCTACCTCCAGGAGATCAACGAAGTCCCGCTGCTGAGCGCCGAGGAAGAGCGCTCGCTCGGGGCACGCATCCAGGCCGGTGACCTGGCGGCGAGGGAGCACCTGATCCGTGCCAACCTCCGGCTCGTTGTCTCGATCGCCAAGACCTACGCCGATCGGGGCCTGAGCCTCCAGGACCTGATCGCGGAAGGAAACATCGGTCTCCTGAAGGCCGCGGAGAAGTTCGATCCCGACATGGGCTGCCGCTTCTCGACCTACGGCTCCTGGTGGATCAAGCAAGCCATCCGGCGGGCGCTGATCAACTCGGCGCAGTCCGTGCGCATCCCCGGCTACATGGCGGAGCTGGTCGCCAAGTGGAAGCTCGTGAGCCGGGAGCTGACCTTCCGGCTCGATCGCACGCCGAATGTCGAGGAAGTCGCCCGGGAGCTGGGCATCCCGCGCGAGAGCTGGAAGCTCCTCAAGCAGACGATCCACACGACGGCGACGGGCACCGAGGTCTCGCTCGACATCTTGACCGGCGCGCAGGAGACCGTGAGCGACGAGCGGGCGAGCGCACCCGACGAGGAGCTGCAGAAGTCGGACCTCCTCCGGCGCCTGCGCGACGTGCTCGAAGGGATGGACGAGCGCGAGGCGATCATCCTCCGCCTGCGCTACGGCCTGAACGAGGATGCAGAGCCGATGACCTTGAAGGAGATCGGGAAGATCGTCGGTCTGACCCGCGAGCGCGTCCGCCAGATCGAGCGGGAGACCCTGGCCAAGCTCGGGCGGGTGATCGGCGGGATCGAGGACTGACCCGGCGGGAAGAACCGCCCCCGTCCCGCCTCGCCGATCTCTCTGGCCCGCCGATCGCCTCCCCCCGGGGCGGGATCGCCCCGGGATGGCTCGCGACGGGGCGGGATCGCCCCGGGATGGCTCGCGACGGGGCGGGATCGCCCCGGGATGGCATCATGGCGGGGTGACTTCGCCGGGACGACGGAGCAAGGCCCTCGCCGGGGAAGAGGACCGGCGCCGGCCGGCGCCCGCGGGCGCCGCCGGGGAACCGCGGGCCGCGGCGGGCACGCCGCTCTACGTCCACATCCCCTTCTGCGTCCGCAAGTGCGCGTACTGCGACTTCTACTCGCTCCCCCGCGCCAGCCAGGACGTGGATCGCGTGGTGGAGGGACTGCTCGCGGAGGCCCGGGTGCGGGCGCCGCGTCATCCCCGGTCCCTGTACCTGGGCGGGGGGACGCCGAGCCTGCTCGCCGTGCCCGAGCTCGCCCGCCTCCTGGACGGTCTGGAGCGGATCACCGGGTACCGGGATTCCGCCGTCGAGGTTTCGGTGGAGGCCAACCCCGAGAGCTTGGACGCCGCGAAGGCCGCCGCCCTCCGGTCCCTCGGCGTGACGCGCCTCACGATCGGGCTGCAGAGCCTGCGGCCGGACCTGCTGCACTTGTTCGGGCGGGTTCACGACCCCGCCCAGGGCCTCGCCGCGGTGGCTGCGGCCCTCGCGGCCGGGTTCCCGAGCGTGGGGATCGACCTGATCTATGCCGCCCCGGGCCAGGACCTCGCCGCCTGGGAACGGGACCTCGACCGGATCGCGGGGCTCGGCGTGCACCATGTGAGCGCCTACTGCCTCGCCTTCGAGGAGAGCACTCCCCTGGGGGAGCTCCTCGCCAGCGGAGCGATGGCCGGCGCCTCCGAACGAGTCGAGCTCGACTTCTTCTGGTCGACGCGCCGGCGGCTGGCGGCGGCGGGGTGGACCCCGTATGAGATATCCAGCTTCGCGTTGAGTGGTCATCAATGCCAGCACAACGTGAACTACTGGAACGGCGGGGACTACGAGGGACTCGGCCCCTCCGCGGCGAGCAAGGTCCGCCACGAGCGCCGCGGAAACCCGCGATCGATCGACGCCTGGCTGGCCGCGCTCGGCGCGGGCCGCTCCCCATTCGCGTGGCGGGAGACGCTTTCCCCGCGGCGCCGGCTGGGGGAAGCCTGGTGGCTCGGCCTGCGCACGACGCACGGCGTCTTGCCGGCCGAGGCCCGGACCAGGGCGGGCTTCGGGTCGGAGGTACTGGAGGACGCGGGTCACGGACCGGGGGAAGGCGGGAGAGATCCGGCCGAGGCCCTGGCCCGGGAACTCGCGGCGGAGGGGTGGCTCGAGGAGATCGAGGGACGCTGGCGCCTGACGGAGCGGGGCCTCCCCCTGGCCGACGCCCTCGCCGCGCGCTTCCTCGTCCCGCCCGATCCGGAGACGGCTCCCCAGCGCGGCGCCGGGTAAGATCCCCGCCCCTCTTTCGCGTCCATGGCCGCCTCGTCTTCCGCCCCCGATCCGCCCGTCCCGAATGGCGCCGGCCCTCCGCCCCCCGGACGGGAGCGCCGCCTCCTCGGCGACCGGCGCCGGCCGCCCGAGCCGCGCCCGGCGCCCGCTCCGCGCGCGGTGACGCGCTTCTTCCTGCGCGGGCTCGTCACCTTGGCGCCGGTGGTCTTGACGATCGTCGTCTTCGGCTTGCTCTACCAGATGGTGGACCGGTACGTGACGAGCCCGATCAACGCGGTGATCTACTGGGTGCTGGAGAAGAACACCGTGGGCTGGAAGGCGCTGAGCGTCCTGCAGATCGACCCCCTCGCCGCCGAGTACCTGGATCCCGGGAAGCTTCCCATCGACCTGCAGGCGCAGTCAGGGGCGGAGGGCCTGAGCCCCGCGGTCGTGGTCGAGCTCGAGACCCTGCGCGCCGAGAAGAGCTCCTTCTTCAAGGACTTCGACGACCTCGCCATCGATGGCGACAAGTTGCGCAAGAAGGTGGTCACCGTCGTCCACCCCTTCGTGGGCATCGTCCTGTCGCTCCTGCTCGTCCTCTGGCTCGGCTGGATCGTCGGCGGCTTCGTGGGGCGGCGGATCGTGGCGCGGCTCGATCAGGCGATGCAGGCCATCCCGGTGGTCCGCTCGGTGTATCCCTACAGTAAGCAGCTCGTCGAGTTCTTCTTCGCCGAGAAGAAGCTCGAGTTCGACACCGTCGTATGCCTGCCGTATCCGAGCCCAGGTCTGTGGTCCCTCGGCTTCGTGACGAGCAATGCCCTGAAGACGCTGCGGGAGGAGACGGGCGATCGCCTCATCAGTGTCTTCGTCCCTTCCTCGCCGGTGCCGATGACGGGGTACACGATCTTCGTCGCCTACGACCGCGTCATCCCGCTGCCCATCACCGTCGACGAGGCGGCGCGTATCATCATGACCGGCGGCGTGCTCGTTCCCTCCCGCGAGAGGGTCGAGGACTCGCTCTTGACCGGGTGGGGGCAGGCCAAGCGGACGATCGACGGTGAGCCGCCGGCCCGGCCCACGGCGTCGGACGACGCCGGGGCGATCGCCGGTCGCGCGGACGATCCCGCCGGTGCGGACGATGTGCGCGGCGCCGCCGATCCTCGCCCCGCGGCGACCGAGGGAGCGGAAGCGGAATAGGCGGAAGCAGAATGGGGAGCGGTGCATGCGGGACATGAAGGGAGGGATGTGGATCGATCGCCTCGATGCGGCGGTGGCGCGGGTGCAGAACCCGTGCCTCCTCGGTCTCGACCCCCACCTCGATCTCCTGCCCGGAGAGTTCGCCGTCGCCCGCGATCCGCGGGCCGCGCGCGCCGAGCGTGCCGGCGCGGTCGAGCGCTTCTGCCTGGAGCTCCTCGACGTAGCGGCGGGAAGGGTCGCGGCCGTGAAGCCGCAGTCGGCGTTCTTCGAGGTACTGGGCGCGGACGGCGTTCGCGCGTGGGAGAACGTAGTCGCGGCCGCCCGCGCGCGCGGGCTCCTGGTCATCGGCGACGTGAAGCGCAGCGACATCGCGAGCACCGCCGCGGCGTACGCGCAGGCTTTCCTGGGCGGAGCTCCCGGTCTCGATCCATCCCATCTCTGCGATGCGATCACCGTGAGCCCCTACCTCGGCCCGGATTCCCTCGCCCCCTTCCTCACCGCCGGCCGCGAGACGCGGACGGGGATCTACGTGCTCGTGCGCACGTCGAACGCCGGGGGCGGCGAGTACCAACGGCACGGCGAGCCCGCCCTCTGCGAGAAGATCGCCGCGGCCGTCGCCGCGTGGGGAGAGGACTTCCGCGGCGAGTGCGGCCTCGCGGCGGTGGGGGCCGTCGTCGGCGCGACGCATCCCGCCGAGCTGCGCCGGATGCGCGACCTCATGCCCCGCACGCCGCTCCTCCTCCCGGGCTATGGCGCGCAGGGCGCAACCGCCCGCGACGTCGCCGCCGCCTTTTCCGATCCCGCACATCCCTGGCGCGGCGCGCTCGTCAATTCGTCCCGCGGCATCGCCTTCGCGTGGCGCGCCCCGGAGCATGCGTCGCGCTCCTGGAAGGACGCGGCGCGGGCCGCGCTCGACGCGATGATCGCCGACGTCCGCCACGCCCTCGCGCGCCCATGAATCGGGCGGCCATCCGGCTCGAGCACTTGCCGGCCGATGTGCTCGGGCTCTCCCCGCAGGCGAGCGCGGCCCTCGCGGGCCGGCCGCGAACGAGCGCCCTGCCCGGGATGGTGCTGCCCGCCGACGTCGCGGGCTTCCCCACCCCCGCGGACCGCCTCGAGGACGAGGACCGCCGCGCGCTCGCCCGTCTCCTCGAGCGGGAGCTGCGGCGGTTCTCGCCCCACGACTTCGTCCTCGAGGCGGCGCGGGCGCTGGCGCGGCCCGGCGCGGCGCTGGTGGTCACCGGACAGCAACCGGCCTTCCTCGGCGGGCCGCTCTACGACGTGTACAAGGCGGTGCACGTGATCCGGCTGGCCCGCGCGCTCTCGGAGGCGTGGCGGGTCCCCGTGCTGCCCGCGTTCTGGAACCATGCCGACGACCACGACATCGCAGAGGTGCATCACCTCTGGCTCCAGAACGCGAACCTCGATCTGTTCAAGCTGAGCCTCGCGAGCATGTCGTCGGGCCGCGTTCCCTTCTCGGAGATCGAGTTCGACGAAGACCGCCACCGCCTCGGCGCCGTGCGCGAGGTCCTGCGCCAGAGCCTGTGGGACGGCGAGCGGCGCGACGCCGCCCTCGCTCTCTTCGTGCCCCGTCATGGCGAGACCTTCGCGAGTGCGTTCACCCGCATCCTGCTCTCGCTCTTCGGGCATCACGGGCTCCTCGTGATCGAATCCGGCTGGTTGCGCGGCTCCATCTCGCGCGTCCTCGCCGAGGTCGTCACCCTTGATCTCCCTCTCGCCTGGGCGGAGGGAGCGGAACGTCTCCGGGCCGCGGGCCAGGAGCCCGCGATCGAGGCGGAGACCGCCGCCCTCCTCTTCCGCCACGCCGGCGGCGAGCGCCGGGCGCTGCGCCTCGCCCCGGGCGGCTTCCGGTTCGACGGCGAGCCGGGCACGCGCACCGCCGCGGAGCTGGCCGCGGAGCTCCTCCAGGAACCCGCGGCCTGGTCCCCCGCCGCGCTCCTGCGGCCGATCGCCCAGGATCGGGTCCTGCCCGTGGCGGCCTATGTCGGGGGGTGGGGCGAGCTCGCCTACCACGCCCAACTGCCGCCGCTGCGCGAGCGCGCCGGCATGGCCGCGACCCCGTTCGTCCCGCGTCTCTCCGCCACCCTGGTCGACCCCGAGGTCCGGGTGGCGCTCGAGAAGCTGGAGATCGGCGTGGCGGATGTGCTGCGGGCCCGGGGGCGGCTCGGGGAGTCCGAGGGGGCGGACGAGGCCTCCCCCGTGTTGGAGCGCCTCCGCGAGGTGGGCCGCGGGGCGGCGCGCGAGCTCGAGGAGCTCCGGGAGGACCTCGCCCGCCTCGATCGGGGCCTTGCCGCCCAGCTCCGCCGGCTCGGCGAGCAGATCCGCGATCTCGTCGATCGACTCGCCGGGAAGGCGGAGCGCGTCCATGCGAACGCCTGCGGCCGGGGCCGGCGGCACTTCCGCCGCCTGAACCACGGGCTCTTCCCCCGGGGTGAGCCCCAGGAGCGGGTCCGGGGGCTCGTCGAGTTCGCCGCCCGCTTCGGCACGGGCTGGCTGGACGAGCTGATCGAGGAGATCGAGCCCCTGCCGACCGAGCACGTCGTCATCCACCTGGAGGATCCCCGGAAGACCGGAGCCGGAGAATGAGGTCGCCCCAGAGAGCACCCGATGTCCAGAAGTTGGGCGGACAAGATCCGGATCGCGGGAAGTTGGATGCCCTGGTGGTGGCCGCCCATCCTGACGACGGCGAGATCGCGGTGGGCGGGACGCTCCTCCTGCTGCGGGACGCCGGATGGCGCCTGGGGATCGTCGACCTGACCGCCGGCGAGCTCGGGACGCGGGGGACGGTCGAGGACCGCCGGCGGGAGGCGGCGGCGGCCGGGGATCTGCTCGGGCTCTCCCTCCGGGTGAACCTGGGCCTCCCCGACGGGGGCGTCGCCGACGGGCCGGAGCCCCGCGCGGCCCTCGCCCAGCTCCTGCGCCGCCATCGCCCCGAGGTCCTCCTCGCCCACCACGGGGAAGATCTCCATCCCGACCACGCGGCGGCCGGCGCGCTCGCCCGCCGGGCCTGGTACCTGGCCGGCCTTCCCCGGCTCGCGGAGCGGGTGGGCGGTGCCCCCGCCTGGCGCGCGCCGCGCCTCTTCCATTTCCCGGGCCATCTTCCCGTCGAGCCCACGCTGGTCGTGGATGTGGGAGCGGTGTGGGAGCGCAAGGTGGAGCTGATCCGCTGCTACGCCTCCCAGCTCACGCCGGCCCACCCCGGGGACGACGGGAGCCACTTCCTCTTCGGCGCCGACCTCCTGGCGCGCGCCGAGACCCGGGCCCGCTATTGGGGCGAGCGGATCGGCCGGCGCTACGGAGAGCCCCTCTGGCACGCGGGCCCCCTGCCGGCGGACAAGATCCTCCCGCCGTGAGCGGGGCGCGTCCGGCCGCCCCGGGCCGGCGCGGGAGGAATCCGGGGGGAACCCCCGGGGAGAAGCTGTGGACATCCGGTGGAGAACCGGCCTCCGCCCCCGCTAGCGCTCGCCCCTTCCCCCGGGCGGAACCCTTCGGAGGCCCGCCGGCCCGGCTACAATCCGCGCGCGGCGGGCCCGGAGGGCTCCCGGGCTGGATTCCCCGGCCCCGGGCCGGAGGCCGGCGCGCGGGGGTCCATGCGGAAGATCGCGCTCATCAACCAGAAGGGCGGCGTGGGGAAGACGACCACGGCGGTGAACCTCGGCGCCGCCCTCGCCGAGACCGGCTCGCGGGTCGTGCTCGTGGACCTCGACCCCCAGGCGAACCTGACCCTGCACCTGGGCATCGAGCAGGCCGGCGGGGTCCCGACGACCTACGACGTGCTCCTGGGCGAAGAGCCCTTCGCGGCGGCGATCCGCCCCACGGCCACCCCCGGCCTCCGGGTGGTCGCGACCGACATCCAGCTCTCCGGGGCGGAGCTGGAGCTCGCCAGCGCCCTGGGCCGGGAGACCCTCCTGCGGGACGCCGTCGAGACCTGGCGGAGAGAGGCCCGCCAGGCCACGGGAGAGGAGCCGGCCGACTACCTCGTCTTCGACTGCCCGCCGAGCCTCGGCCTCCTTTCGATCAACGCCCTGGCGGCGGCGGACGAGGTCTTCATCGCGGTGCAGACCGAGTTCTTCGCCTTGCAGGGCATGAGCAAGCTCGTCGAGGTGGTGGGGCTGGTGCGCCGGCGGCTGCACCCCGCCCTCCGCATCCGGACCATCGTGCCCTGCCTGTACGACAGCCGGCTGCGCCTGGCCCGGGAGGTCCTCGCCGAGCTGCGCGCCCACTTCCCCCAGGAGGTCTCGCGGACCGCGATCGGCCTGAACGTGAAGCTGGCCGAGGCCCCGAGCTTCGGGAAGACCATCCTGGAGTACGCCCCCGACTGCCACGGTGCCCGGGACTACCGGGCACTGGCTATGGAGATCCGGGGGCAGGAGGCTCCCGCCGCGGCCTCGCCGGCTCCCCCGGCGGAGATCCGCCCCGCTCCGCCGCCCGTCCCGGCCCCGGTCCCGGTCCCGGTGCGGGCCGCCGCCACGGTCCCGGCCGAGGTGGAAGAGCCCGCCCGCCGAGAGGGGGGTCGATGAGACCTCCCCCGCGCCGGTCGCGCTCGCCCCGCGGCGGCCCCGGCGAGCCCGCGCCCGGGGAGAACCCCGCACCGGAGCGGCCGTTGCGCATCGGCATCCTGTGCCATCCCACCTATGGGGGGTCGGGGGTCGTGGCGAGCGAGCTCGCCCTTTCGCTCGCCGACCGCGGGCACACCGTGCACGTCTTCTCCCACGCCGTGCCGCCGCGGCTGGCACGGTCCCCCGGGCCGGTGCAGATGCACCTCTCCCAGGGGCTTCCCTATCCGCTGTTCTCGTCGACGCCCCACGATCTCGCGATCACCTCGCGGATCCTCACCGTGATCCGCGAGGAGGGCCTCGACGTGCTGCACGCCCACTACGCCCTGCCCCACACGGTCTCCGCCTTCCTCGCCCGCTCCGCCGCCGAGCAGGACCGCCAGCGCCCCGCCCCGCGCGTCATCACGACCCTGCACGGCACCGACGTGACCATCGTCGGCAGCGATCCCTCCTACGCCCCGCTGACGCAGTTCCTGATCAGCACGAGCGATGCCGCCACCGCGGTGTCCGAGGCCCTCGCCCGCCAGACCCACGACCTCTTCTGCATGGAGACCTGCGCCGCGTGCTCGATCGAGGTCATTCCGAACTTCGTGGACATCGCGGTCTTCCGGCCGGCGGACGACGCGGAGCGGGCGGCCTTCGTCGATTCGCCGCCGATGGCGGTGCATGTGTCCAATTTTCGGCCGGTGAAGCGCGTCCCATGGCTGATCGAGCGCTTCGCGGAGGCCACGCGAGGTACGGACGCCCACCTCACGCTCGTGGGGGACGGACCCGACCAGCGGGCGGCGCGCCTGCGGGCGAGCGAGCTCGGGATCCACGGGCGCGTCTTCTTCGTGGGCGAGCGGGATGCCCTCCCCGACCTCCTCGCCCCGGCAGACGTGTTCGTGCTCGCCAGCGCCGAGGAGTCCTTCGGCCTTTCCGCCCTCGAGGCGATGGCCTGCGGCGTCCCGGTGGTGGCCACGAACGTGGGCGGGCTCTCCGAGGTGGTGCGCGATGGGGTGACCGGCCGGCTCGCGCCCCGCGACGCGCCGGGCGAGTTCGCCGCGCGGCTGGCGGAGCTCCTCTTCGATCGCGACCTCGCCCGGGCCATGGGCCGGGCCGCCCGTGCCGATGCCGCGGAGCGTTTCACGCGGGAGAAGGTGGTGTCCCGCTACGAGGACCTCTACCGCCGCGTCCTGGCCCAAGATGGCACGGGGGGCGCCGTCCGGCGCCAACCCGTGCCATCTTGAGGCCGAGGAGAGCGCCCCTCGGGCGCGGCTCCTCGGCCGGTCCCCCCTCCGGCGCCGTCCGGCGCCAACCCGTGCCATCTTGAGGCCGAGGAGAGCGCCCCTCGGGCGCGGCTCCTCGGCCGGTCGGCGCCGATCCGCCCGGCGGCCCGGAACGCGCCGGAAAGCCGGGGAAAAGCTGGTAGGATCGCGGCGGCCCGGCCATGCGCATCTACCTCGACCACAACGCGACGACCCCCCTGCGCCCCGAGGTCCGCGAGCGCTGGCTCGAGGTCCACGCCGGGCGCCCCGGAAACCCCTCGAGCCCCCATGCCTCCGGCCGCCGGGCCCGGGACTGGGTGGATCGGGCCCGGGAAGAGGTGGCGCGGGCCCTGGGGGTCGAGGCGGGGGAGATCCTGTTCACGTCGGGCGGCACCGAGGCGAACAACCTCGCGCTCGCCGGCGTGCTCGCTGCCCGGGGCGCTCCGGCCGCGACCGCCATCGTCACCCCGGCGGCCGAGCATTCCTCGGTCCTCGCCCCCGCGGCGGCCCTCGCCGCGCGGGGCCATCCCTGGGAGCGCGTGGGCGTCGATGCCCAGGGCCGGCCTGACGTCCGGGCCCTGGCGGCGGCCGCCCGGCGCCATCCCGGCGCCCTGGTGTCCGTCGGCGCCGCCAACAACGAGGTGGGGTCGGTCGCCCCCCTCGGTGCCCTCCCCGCCGCGCTGCGGGCCGCGGGCGCGGCGGCGATCGTCCACACCGACGCGGTGCAAGCCTTGGGCCGCCTCCCGCTCGCCCTGCGCGAATGGGAGGGCGACCTCGCCAGCTTCTCCACCCACAAGGTGGGGGGGCCGCCGGGGATCGGGATCCTGTGGTGTCGCGCGGGCACGCCGCTTGCGCCGCTCTTCCACGGCGGCGGGCAAGAGCACGGCCGGCGCGCCGGCACGGAGGACGTGGCGGGGATCGCCGCCGGAGCCCTCGCCGTCGTGCTCGCCGTCGCGGAGCAGGGGGACTACCGCGTGCGGGTGGGTGCCCTCGCTCGAACACTATGGGCAGAGGTCTCCGCCGCCGTGCCGGGGGCTCGCCTGCTCGGCCCGCCGATCGACGCCCCGGAACGCCTGCCGAACACGCTGTGCGTCCTCTTCCCCGGGGAGGACGGCCGGATGCTCGTGACGCGCCTCGACCTCGACGGCCTCGAGGTGAGCGCGGGGTCGGCTTGCGCCAGCGGATCCCTCGAGCCGTCCCACGTCCTCCTGGCGATGGGGCTCGACGCGGCCGCTGCGCGCGCGGCGCTACGGCTTTCCCTCGGGCGGGACACGACCCGCGCCGAATGTACGCAAGCGGTGGAGATCCTGCGAAAAGCCGTCTGCCCGTCGCGCGCAACATGAGTGGCCATCGGCTCGTTGTGCAGGACGCGTACGAGATTGCTAAGTCGCCCATTGACGCTCCCGCTCGCGCCGCGTGTAATCCACCTCGCGCCACGGGTGAGAGCGAGAGCGTGTGCGTCCCTCGCATCGAGCCTCGCCGCGCATCATGCAGGCGCCGCGCACGCGGCGCGCGAGGGGTGGCCGGGGCCGCGTGACCCCGGCGCACAGCCGCGCGAGAGCGCGGCGGTGGTTCCGTAGTCGATCTCGTTCCGCGGTAGCGGTCTGGACCCAGCCGGCGCGCCGGCATCGATGAACAGGGGGGCGACAGGAGCGCATGCAGTCACCGGAATCCTCCGCGACCGCCCACGCAGTGCTGACGGCGGGCGCGAACCACGAGGCGGGCCAGCTCCCCGGCGGAGGGCGGCTCGACGAGCTCTGGAGCCGGATGCGCGAGGACCTGCGCGGCACGCTGCGACGGGAGCAGTTCGAGACCTGGTTCACCCGCACCGCGCTCGTCCACGCCGACGCGGAGATCGTCCGGCTGGCCGTCCAGAACGGCTTCACCCGCGACTGGCTGCGGAACTACTACCTCGGGGTGCTCGAGGAGTGCGCGGCGCGCGTCCTCGGGTCGGCCCGCCGCATCGAGTTCGTGGTGGATGCCGAGCGGACGGCCCTGGCGTCCCCGCGGGAGGGAGCTTCCGCCGCCGAGCGCGATCCCGCCGGCGCGGCAGCCGCCGGGACCTCGACCGGGGGCGCAGCGGCGCGGCCGGGCCGCGGCCCGACCGGGCCCCGCCTGTTCCGCACGGGGTCCGGGGAGGAGGGGAAGGGAGAGGACGGGCGCCGGCTGGCGGGTGACGTCTCTCTCAACTCCCAGTATCGATTCGACAACTTCGTCGTCGGCCCGTGCAATCGCTTCGCCCACGCGGCCTGCGTGGGCGTCTCGGAGAACCCCGGGCGCATCTACAACCCCCTCTTCCTGCACGGGAGCGTCGGGCTCGGCAAGACGCACCTCCTCCAGAGCCTCTGCCACAGCGTCCTCGCCCGCGCGGCCGACCTGCGGATCCTCTATCTCTCCTGCGAGACCTTCGTCAACCACTTCATCGGCGCCCTCGAGGGCGGCGATCTACACGAGTTCCGGACGAAGTACCGCAACGTGGACGTGCTCGTCGTGGACGACATCCACCTCCTCGCCAACAAGGAGCGGACCCAGGAGGAGTTCTTCCACACCTTCAATACCCTCTACAACGCCGGCAAGCAGATCGTGCTCTCGTCCGACAGCCCGCCGGTGGACATCCCGACGCTCCAGAGCCGCCTGGTCTCCCGCTTCAAATGGGGGCTCGTCACGGAGATCGAGAAGCCGTGCTACGAGACGCGGATGGCGATCCTGAAGCGCAAGAGCCGCCAGCGCGGTCGCGAGCTTCCCGACGACGTGGCGCGCCTCCTCGCCGAGCGGATCGACACGAACATCCGGGAGCTCGAGGGCGCGGTCACCAAGGTCCTCGGCTTTGCGAGCCTGAGCGGACAATCCATCGACCAGGCCCTCGTCCGCCAGTGCCTGAGCGAGCTGTTCCTCGCCCGTCGCGGGCAACCCTCCATCGAGGACATCCTGGGCGTCGTGACGGAGCGCTTCGCCGTGAAGCTCTCCGACCTCCAGTCCCGGCGGCGCACGAACGCGGTGGCCTATCCCCGCCAGATCGGGATGTACCTCGCCCGGCGCATCACGCGGATGTCCCTGGAGCAGATCGGGGGGTTCTTCGGCGGCCGGGACCACTCGACCGTCCTGCACGCCGTCCGCAAGATCACCCGCCTGGCGGCCGAGGACCCCGGCTGCCAGGCGCTCCTCGGCGAGCTCTGCGCCGCGCTCCAAGCTCCCCCCGTCTCCTGATCGGCGCCGGGCGGCTCCGCCCGGTGCCGGCCCGTCGCCGGCTTCACCGCCGGTATACATCCCTCCCCCCGCCCGCTACCATGGGCGCCGCCCGGCGAGAGGACCCAATCGCCCCGCATCGTGTTGCTATCCTCCACTCCGAATGCCTGCGCCTCCTCTCCGCTTGCTCCCCGAGCGCATTCTCTCCGCGCCCGGTGCGGAGCTAGACGCGCGCGGGCGCTTGCGCGCGCGAATCCGGCTGGGAACGCTGTGGACAGCACCGCGGAGATCGCCGGCAGAACCGTGCACAACCGGCTCTCGATGCACCGGGGTCTGGTTCGCTTCGCCGGCTCTGTGGAAGATGGTTCACAACCGGGGCCTGGGTGCCCGGTCCTCCACCCTCTCACGTGGATCGCCCCCCGCGGCAGCGCGGGCGCAACCCCTTGCCCTCTCCCAGATTCCGGCGGTGCTCGGTCGCGTTCTCCACAAACCGGGCGCCTCCTTAAGACGATCATGAATCTCTCTCTTTCCGGCCAGGAAGCGAACCGTCGTCGGCGTGCAGAGCAGATCCGCTCCGCTTCGCACGACAGTCGTCACCTTCCACGACCGCATGTTCGAGGCCATTCCGCATGAAAGTCCTATGCGAACGGGAGAGCCTTCGCGAGGCTTTGTCCATCGCGACGAGCGTCATCCCCAGCAAGAGCCCCCGTCCGGCGGTCGAGAACGTCTGCCTGGTCGCGACCGACGACGCTCTCGAACTCGTCGGCACCGACCTCGACGTCGCGGTGCGTTATCGCCTCGAGGACGTCAAGGTTGAAGAACCGGGAACGACGCTCGTTCCCGCGCGAGTCACCGCGGACTTCGTCCGCGACCTGACCGGGGAGACGGTGAGTCTTCAGACCCGAGGGGACGTCTTTCTGATCGAGAGCGGTACGGACCACTGCGAGCTCGGGACGAGCGATCCGGACGAGTATCCGGTCGTGGCGCGCTTCGCGGCCGAGGGAACGGTGGGAATCCAGGGACGGAACTTCGCCCGCCTCGTCTCTCGGACGAGCTTCGCGGCCGCGCGCGAACAAGGGCGCTACGCCATGCACGGGATCTTGACCCGGCTCAGCGACGATGCGCTGGAGATGGTGGCCACGGACGGCCGGCGGCTGGCCGTGACTTCCTGCCCGCTGGAAGGCGAGGGAGCGCGGAGCGGGGCCAAGACGACGGCGATCGTCTCTGCGAAGGGGATACAAGTCTTCTGCCGGGTGATCAGCGATCCCCTCGAGCAGGTGAAGATCCACTTCGGAGAGAATCAGTTCGGGCTGCGGACCGCGAAGGCGGAGGTCTTTGCCCGGCTCATCGATGGGGACTTCCCGAACTACGCCGCCGCCGTCCCGGCGTCGTGTACGAACGTCGTGGAGGCGAATACCCAGCTCCTGCACCAGAAGCTCCGGCTGGTGGCGAACGTCACGAGCCACGACACGCGGGCCGTGCGGTTGTCGATCGACAAGGGAAGCCTGACCATCTTCGGCCGATCCGCGGTCACCGGCGAGGCCACCACGCGCATGGACGTGGACTTCCGGGGGACCCCGGGCGAGATCTCGTTCAACCCCGACTATCTGATCGAGGGGCTGAAGAACTGCGAAGGAGAGACCGTGCGGCTCGAGTTCAACGAGCGGACCAGCCCCGGCAAGTTCACGCTCGGCGAGAACTACGTCTACGTCGTGATGCCCATCACGATCGACACCTGACGACGCGCGTGCACAAAGACGACGATCCCCCCGGACCACGCCCCATCCAACACGCCCTCCGCGAGTTCCTTCGCCAGACCGGCCTTGGTGCACGGCCACAAAGCGGGCGCGTGTTCGCGGCCTGGACGGAGGTCGTCGGGCCCGTCCTCGCCGCGCGCGCGGTGCCGGTCCGCTTCCGGGACGGGGAGCTCGTCGTGGAGGTCGAGTCGGCCGTCCACCTGCAGGAGCTCAAGAACTTCACGGGCGAACGGTTTCGCCAGCGGGCCAACGCCGAGCTGGGCACGGAGACGATCCGGAAGCTCGCCTTCAAGCTGAAGGGCTGACCATGAGCGAAGAGACGACGACGAAGAAGACGACCTACGACGCCGAGTCGATCACCGTCCTCGAGGGCCTCGAGGCCGTGCGCCTGCGGCCAGCTATGTACATCGGCGACACGGACGAGCGCGGCCTGCACCACCTGATCTGGGAGGTGGTCGACAACTCGGTCGACGAGGCGCTCGCCGGCTTCGCCCAGCACGTGGACGTGACCATCCGGATGGATGGGGCCGTCTCGGTCGTCGACGATGGGCGGGGCTTCCCGGTAGATATCCACCCCAAGGAGGGAATCCCGGCCGTCGAGGTCGCGCTGACGAAGCTCCACGCCGGCGGGAAGTTCAACAAGGAGTCCTACAAGGTCTCGGGCGGCCTCCACGGGGTCGGCGTGTCCTGCGTGAATGCGCTCTCCCAGTGGCTGGAGGTGATCGTGCACCGCGAGGGCCAGATCCACCGCATCGGCTTCACCCGGGGGGAGACGACGCGCAGGCTCGAGGTCATCGGGACGACCGACCGCACTGGGACCGAGGTGATCTTCCTGCCGGACGAGCAGATCTTCTCCACCACCGAGTTCGTGTACGAGATCGTCAGCAAGCGGCTGCGCGAGACCGCCTACTTGATGGGGTCGCGCGGGATGTCGATCACCCTCGAAGACGAGCGGACCGGGAAGAAGGAGCACTTCAAGTACCCGGAAGGGCTGCGGGACTTCGTCAAGCACGTCAACAAGACGAAGGAGGCCCTGCATCCCGACATCGTCTACTTCATCCGCAACGTGCAGTCGGTGGAGGACCCGTCTCAGGAGTACGCGGTCGAGGTGGCGATGCAGTACACGGACGCCTACCAGGAATCCGTGTTCACGTTCGTCAACAACATCAACACCCACGGGGGCGGTACGCACCTCGCCGGATTCAAGTCCGGCCTGACCCGGACGCTCAACAACTACATCAAGCAGGCGAAGCTCCTCAAGGACAACCAATCCCCGCCGGGGGGGGATGATTTCCGCGAAGGCCTGACGGCGGTGGTCTCGCTCGCCGTTCCCGAGCCCCAGTTCGAAGGGCAGACGAAGGACAAGCTCGGCAACCGCGAGGTCCAGGGGGTCGTGGAATCCGTCGTCGCCGACTGCCTGTCCTCCTACCTCGAGGAGAATCCCGGGCCGGCGCGGATCGTGGTGCAGAAGGCGATCAGCGCCCAGCAGGCCCGCGAGGCGGCCCGGCGGGCGCGGGACCTCGTGCGGCGCAAGTCGGCCCTCGCCAGCGGTGCCATGCCCGGCAAGCTGGCGGACTGCCAAAGCCGGGACTTCGAGGAGTCGGAGGTCTTCCTCGTGGAAGGCGATTCCGCCGGCGGCTCGGCCAAGGAGGGCCGCGATCGCCGCTTCCAGGCGATCCTGCCGCTGAAGGGCAAGATCCTGAACGTGGAGAAGGCGCGGCTCGACAAGATGCTCGCCCACTCGGAGATCCAGACGATCATCTCCGCCCTCGGCTGCGGCATCGCCGAGGAGTTCGACCTCTCCAAGCTGCGCTATGGCAAGACGATCATCATGACGGACGCGGACGTGGACGGATCGCACATCCGCACGTTGCTCCTGACGTTCTTCTTCCGGCACATGCGGCCCCTGATCGAGGCGGGCCGGCTCTACATCGCGCAGCCCCCGCTGTACAAGGCGCGGGTCCGCCACACCGAGCGCTACCTCGCCAACGACGCCGAGCTGCGGCAGTTCCTGGTGCAGAACGGTCTCGATTCGGTGGTCGTGCGCGAGCTCGAGCACAACGGGCGAGAGGCGCGCCGCACCTGGGAGGGCGCCGAGCTGCGCGCCCTCGGCGACGACCTCCGCCGGCTGGAGGACATCGCCGAGAAGATCCTCCCCCTCTGGACGAACGTGGACCCGAACCAGATCATCCACTCCTCCCAGACCGCCATCCCCGAGCACTGGGCGCAGGCCGACGGGACGGATCACTTCTTCGCCTCGAGCCGCGAGTTGCGCGATTTCCTCGAGCTGCAGAAGGGGCTTCTGCCGCCCGGCCAGGAGCTCCGGATCTGTACGGGCCCGGACGGCCCGGTGCCGCGCGCGAACTCCCACGTCGCGACCTGGCACGTCAGCCACCGCGGAGAGCTGCAGGAGGTCTTGAGCTCGCTCGAGCGCCACGGGCTGCGCTTTCGCGGCGGGGGGCGCTGGGCGGTCGTCACGAGCAAGGCGGCCCGCGAGGTGGAAGGCGTGCTGGCCCTGGCCCGGGAGCTGCGGCAGGGCGCCCAGGCCGAGGTGGAGGTCCAGCGCTACAAGGGGCTCGGGGAAATGAACCCCGGGCAGCTCTGGGAATCGACGATGGACACCGCGACCCGGCGTCTCTACCAGGTCCGCCTCGAGGACGAGTTCCGGGCCGACGAGATCTTCACCATCCTCATGAGCTCCGGGGTGGAGCTCCGGAGGGAGTACATCGAGCGCCACGCCCTCGAGGCCACGAACCTCGACATCTGATCCTCGATGGCATGGGGGGCGCCGTCGTCAGGGGCCAACCCATGCCATCGAGAGGACGGGGAGGGCGCCGTCGCGCGTCGCTCCCCGTCCGGCGAGCGCCCGGCTGCCGCCGCGCGAAAAGCCTTCCCGGAGCCCGTCCCGGCCGGACCGCGGCCGGCCGCCGGTGCCTTTCGGTCGAGTCCGGCGCCGGGCGTGTCCGATAGAAGGCCGTCCCCGGCGGAGGATTCCCCGTCCGGCGCAGGCGTGAAGAGCACCCAGCGACTCGACTACAACCGCTTCGCCGACGCCCTCGTGGAGCGCGGTCTGGTGGGCCGGGACGTGCTGAACCACGTCCTCCAGCAGTGCAACACCACGGGCGGCCTCCTGCCGGACCTCCTGGTGGGGGAGGAGATCGTGTCGGACTGGGAGCTCTCCCGGGTTACGTGCGAGATCTACAACCTCCCCTTCCTGACCGTCGATATCTGCCCGCCCAACCCCGAGGCCCTCGAAGGGATCGACCCCGAGTACCTGCGCCTCTACGGCATCGTCCCCCTTAGCCGCTTCGGCAGGGTGCTCACGGTGGCCATGCCGGGCATCGTCCCCACCGAGGTCCTGGAGGGAATCTCGCTCGAGGAAGGGGGGCGCGTGATCCCGGTCGTCGGATCGGTTAACACGAACCGCCGCTGGCTCCAGGAGCATCTGCCGGCCCCCGTGATCCCGACCCATGGGCCACGCGGCCGGGGACTGGGCGCGCTCGCGGCGGCGGACGATGCCTGGGCGGGCATCTTCGACGCCGGGGAAGAGGCGGTGCAGCAGGATCTGCTCGGGAAGGGGACGGCGGACTACGCCCCCCCCGCGGAGTAGGGCGGTTCCTCGCCCCGCTCCGGTTCGCGGCGGGAAGGACCCGGGTCGGGTCGAGTCTCGCTTGGGGACGCCGGAGCGCCGGCCGCCGCGCCCGGAGCGCCGTCGGCCGCCCCCTCCCCGGGGCGCCGCTCCGGGAGGCGGGGGACGGAGGCGGGCGGCGGAGCGGCGACCGGCCGGGCCGGCAGGTCCACGGCCCGCGCCTCCCGCTCGATCTCCGTGAAGGAGCGGCGGATGCTGCGCAGGTCCCGGTCGATCCCCGTCTCCCGCCGCACCTCGTCCACGGTGTGGCGCAGCTTGCGCAGCTCCGCAAGGACGCGCCCGGCGACCGCGGGCAGGTTCTTGCCGAAGATCAGCACCGCGACGACCGCGATGACCGCGGTCTCCATGAGGCTCAGGTTCGACAGGAAGGCCAGCACGGCGCGGATTCTACCGCGGGGCCCTCACTCGTCGATGTAGCCGATCCGCGGCGCGCGCCACCCGAAGCGGGGCCGGATGCTGATG
Organism: Planctomycetota bacterium; assembly: GCA_040754415.1. GTDB lineage: Bacteria > Planctomycetota > UBA1135 > UBA1135 > JBFMCU01. The sequence goes on along the minus strand of JBFMCU010000169.1, from coordinate 8,188 downwards.
CCCACCGACGTCCCCTCGCCCTCCCGGAACGAGGATTCGAGCTCGAAGATGACGTCGGCCCCGTATCGCCGCAGCAGGAAGCCGGTGTCCAAGGCGTCGCCGTGCAGGAGGGAGAAGGTCTCCGAGGCCTCGAACTCCCACTTCTCGCTCCAGCGGTAGATCCCGGCGATCGAGGCCGTCTCGAGGAGGCGCGCATCGGCCTCGTCCCGGGCCACGCGGTGGGCCGCCTCCACTCCCAGGTCCGGCGTGAGGCGGGAGGCGAGCCGGGTCCAGCCATAGGCGGTCCGGCCGCCGTCGAGGTCGTAGCGGCCCTCGTGGATGAGGTGCATCGGCACTCCCGCCGGCTCCATGCGCAGCGCTCCGAAGACCTCGAGCGGGAGCCAGCCGTCCGCGCCGCCGTCGCGCCGGTCGGAGGCGTACGTGCCGCGCACCTCGAGGTCGAGGCGGGGTCCGCGCGCGTCCACGTCCAGTTGGGAGCGCAGCCCAACCGCCGCGCGGTCGCCGCCCACGGGGTTCTCGGTGGCGTCGAAAGTCACCGGCCGCCCCGTCCTCTCGAACCCGACCTCCTTCGCCGCCTCGACGAAGGGGGAGAGGAAGTGCGCGGCGTCGCCGGCCCCGATCCGCCAGAACGTCGTGGCGAGCCGCAGGCCGGCCTCGGCGAAGAAACGGCGCGGCTCGACGCTCGGTTCCTGCCCCTCGCTCCAGGCGGTGAAGCGCGTGGCGGCGAACGGCGTCGCGCGGAGCCCCGCGACCCCGAGCGCGAAGGGCGACTCCAGGCGTTGATCGGTGTCGAAGCGCAGGACGTCCCGGTCCCCGAAGCCATCGGCGAACCCGCCGGCCGCGCCGAGGGCGGGAAGGGTGCTGAAGGGGCTCTGCAGGCCGGGTTCCCCGGCCCGCCGGTACAGGTAGGCGGCCCGCAGCTCCCCGACATGGAAGAGGGTGAGGGGGCCGAGGCGGGCGAGCGGCGCGCGCCCCAGGTACGCGCCCGCCGAAGGCAGCTCCTCGACATCGGAGCGGAACTCGTCGGTGCGGGCCTTCAGCGTGACGTCGAAGTAGTCCTCGCCGCGGGCTTTCCGCCACTGCGCGTACGACTCGTCGCGCTCGTAGCGCTCGAACTCGCCTTCCCAGAACTCCGACTGCACGCCGGGATCGCTCTGCTCCGACACCGTGAGGTCGACCCACTCCCCCTTGTCGATCTCGAGGCGGCCGCCGAGCCGGAACCAGCGGCGGAGCGAATCGCGCTCGTCCTCGTCGACCCGGATGTAGCCGCGATCCTCGCCGGAGTCGGGCACGAAACCCAGGCGCATGTCGAGCCCGTAGTCCGACTTGGACTCGACATCCAGCCCGAGGTCGAGGAGAACGCCCCGCGAGCCGAGGTAGGAGCCGTCCAGCCGCCAGTTGGCGTCGTAGTCGAGCGGGTTCCCGCCCAGGACCCGGTTGATCGTCTTGCCCACCCGGCCGGCGGGCCGCGTGATGCCCGCGGAGACCAGGGTCCCGAAGCGCGCCGAGTCGGCGACGCGCAGGGATTGCCAGAGCGGCCGGTACCCCTCGTCGGTGCGGAAGCGGATCGGGGGGAGGGGAAGCGTCACCCGGTCGTAGAAGGAGATCCGGTTGTCGCGCAGGAGCACCTCGTGCTCCCGCTCCGTCCCGGGGATGGGCAGGACCGCGAGGTCGCCGGTGACCAGGCGCACGCCGGGCACGTCGTAGGGGCTGGTGGAGATCGTGGCCCGGTTCGCGCGCAGGGAGCCGTCCTCGGAGTGGCGCAGCCAGTCCGCGCGCACGATGAGCTGCTCGAAATCCTGGCCGACCGCGCGGCCGGTGAGCTTGAAGCGAGCGTCGACGATCCATCCGTGGCCGGCGACGGCGTCGAAGTAGACGAGGCTCGCGGTCGCGCGCAGATCGTCCGCCTCGAGCATCTCGACCGGCCCCTCGAGATACACCTCCCGGACGAGACCTTCGATGCGCCGGTCGCGCAGGAAATCGATCAGCTTGGCCATCGGGCTGCCCTCCGGATAGACCGGGATGGGAGCGACCTCGTCCACGAGCGGAGCGGCCGGTGCGGCGGAGTCCCCGGTGAGAAGCGCGGGAAGCGCCGCCCACCGCCGCCGGTCGATCCAGAACAGCGCCCACGACGAGTGCAGCGCGGCGCGCGTCCCCGGGTAGTGGAAGCGGGGCTCGTGGACGATGTAGAGGATCTCGTCGGGGGTGAAGCGGGTCAGGAACGAAAGGTACTCGAGCTCCCAGGCCGGCGCGCCCGGCAGGCCGGTCGTGCCACCCGAGACGAGCCGCCCGGGGCCCGTCGCGAGGATCGTCTTCTCGGCCGGATCGAACTCAATCCACGCGGCTTCCGAGACGTAGGCCGGCGACGCGATGCGCGCCGGTTCGCCGGCGAGGCGCAGCGTGCCCCAGATCGAATCCGCGGTGAGATGGTCCCCGCGGGCCTCGGCGATCACCTCCTCCGCGAGGGGACGGCCCGGCACGCCCAGCGTGAAGACCACGCCGCCGTGGGCCTCGAAGGCGTCGATCTGGGCGTCGGCGGCCCGGGCGGCGGCCACTCCGCGCAGCGTGGCCGCGTCCGCGGCGAGCGACCAGGGCGCGCCCTCCCGGGTCCACGCCTGGGCGTTCACATCGCCGGCGAGCCGGAGCTCCTCCCGGGTCGCCGTCAAGCGGAGCGCCGTGGCCCGCAGCCCCACCGTCTCGCGCGGCGCCTCCGCCGCGGCATCGCCAAGGCGCCAGAGGGTGAGCTCGGGGAGCTCGGCGGTGGACTCCTCGGCGCCGGCGTACTCGAAGCGGGCCGCCGTCAGCTCGAAGGGAGCGTCTTCCGCGCTCAGGTGACCGATGACCAGCACTCGGTCGCCGGCGAGGGGCTCGAGGATCCCGCTCATCGACTCGTCGACGGTGAGCCGCTCGCCCTCGCCGCTCAGCGCGACCCGGCTCTCGGGAGCCGCGGCCTCCCCCGCACCGTCCTCCGCCACGCGCAGGAGGAGGTCGAAACGGACGTCGCCGCTGGCGGTGGCGCGATAGTCGTCGGGGCCTTCGCCCCCCGTGTGCTCGTCGACCTCGAGGTGCCGGCAGTCGAGGTCGAGGTCGTTCCCCGCGTAGGTCAGATGGGAGAGGACGTGCCCGTCCGCCACGAGCGTCGTGTCGCCGCCGAGGAGACGCGCCTCCGCCGCGGCGCCTTCCCACCGCTCGCGGCGGACGCCGGTCAGCGTGTCGCAGCGCACGCGGGTGCGCTCGCCGCTCCAATCGACGGTGGCGTCGACCCGGGTGCGGGCGTCGACGTGCGCCTCGCGTCGCACCTCTCCCGTCGTCGGATCGGTGCTCTCCCGGCCGTCGATCACGAGCGCCTCGCACTGGACCGCGAAGCCCGCGTAGCCGCGCGCCGGGTCGTCCGCGCGATGGAAATCGGCCGTCACCGCGCCGTGGGCCTCCAGGTGGTCGCGCTCTTCGCCGGCGGTCTCGGTCCGCCGCCGCGCGACGGTGCGGGCCGTGGCGCGGCCGCCGGGGCCCGCGAACCACGCGGGCGCCCGCTCCGTGCCTTCGAGCGAGAGGTCGTCGCGCCCGGCGAGGACCAGGCGCTCTCCCGCCCCCGCCCCCGCCGCGCTCTCCACGCCGACGTTCCCCTGCGCCGAGAGCGAGGCCGCATCGGGATCGAAGTCGGTCACCTCGTCGGCGCGGGCCGTGAAGCCGCGGGGCCCCTCCACCGTCAGCACGACACCGCTCGCCCGCTCGACGTACCACGTGCGGCGGCCCGCCCGTTCGTCGTCCCCGGCCGGGGCGAGGGCGAAGCGAGCCGCGATCTCGTCCGTCGAGGTGAGCGAGAACGGCTGGCCGTCCGCGGTGCGGCCCTCCAGGGCCGCGCCGCCGCGGGCGGCCACGTGGTGCATCGTTCCTCCCTTCTCGTCGCGGCTCACCCGCACGGTGAGCTCCGTCGTCTCGAGCGACTGGTCGTCGTCCGCGGCGGGCGTCTCGCCTCCGGCGTCGAGCCGCACGCCGCCGCGCGCGAGGAAATCGGCCGAGTTCTCGTCCCGCGCGACGCTCCCGTGCACGCTTCCGCCGGCGAGCAGGACGACGCCCGGGCCCGCCAAGCGGGCCGGACCCGCCATGTCGAAGCGCCGCACCCCTCCGGCCTGTCCCGAGAGCGGCCCCTTGCCGGAGATCAGCACGGTGTCCGCCGCGCGCGGCGAGACCTCGGGAGCGAGCTCCACGCTCTCGAGGACGGCGAGCGAGAGACGGAGGGAGGGCGTTCCTTCCAGGCTCCAGCTCTCGAGCTCACCGCGGGCGTCGAAGCGCAGGACGGCGTGCTCGCCCCGCGCGTGCGTCTCGCCCGCCGTCCATTCGACCTCGCCGTCCGCCTCCAGCCGCTCGAGGAGGAAGACGCTCTCCGTGCCGCCCGCGTCGCGCCCGAAGACGCGGATGTGGTGGGCGAGGAGCGTCGAGGGCTCCGCGCCGCGGAACTCGAGGACCGCCGCGTCCCGGGCGTCGACGACGACGCGGAGGGCCTCGGGATCGGCCTCTACGCGGCGGCCGAGCTCGAGAGGGCCCGCGGAGCCGAGGTGGACCGGCGTCGCGTCGCCGCGCGCGAAGTCGACGCGGCCCTCGGCGCGCAGGGTGACCCGGCCCTCGTCGAAGAGGAGGTCGAATCCCTGCCCCGCGGCGGCGAGCCCCGGACACTCGATCTGCACCGGCGCCGCGGAGCGGAGGCTGCGGGCGGCGGGGTCGCGGGCATCGAGCTCGGCGGTCGCGGTCTCCAGCACGAGCGGCACGAGGGGGCCGCCGCTGAAGAGGGTGGCGCGGAGATCCGCCAGCTCCACGCGCTCCTCGAACCGGGGCGGGAACTCCGCGGGGGCGGTGAGACGCCGCAGGCGCGCCACGGCGGCGCGGATCTCGGCGCGCCGCTCCCGGCTCCGCGCGTCGAACTCCTGCACCGTCACGCCCACGAGCTCGTCGGCCGCGGGGAGCGAGCGGCTGTCCTCGCTCTCGACGACGAGCGTCGCCTCGTGGAGGACGGGATCGAAGAACCGCGTGCGGAAGCGGCCCGCGAGCGACAGCCCCGGCGGCTCGGTGCCGGCCGCGGGCCCCTCCGCGGGGGGCGGGGGGGCGGGCGGAGCCGGGCCAGGGCCCTCCACCAGCCGGAGGACGACGAAGGCGGCGGCGAGGAGCAGGAGGAAGAGGAGGACGCGCTTCACTCCGCCTCGCGCCCGCTGCCGGCCACCCGTCGGTCCCAGGTTCCCTTGGCGCGCAGGATGAGCTCGGCGAGCTCGCGCACGGCCCCCGCGCCGCCCCGGGCCGCGGTCACGATGTCGGCGCGCGCCCGCACCTCGGGCCGCGCATCCGCGGGGCACGCGAACACGGCGGCGCCCGCGGCGAGCTCGAGATCGTGGAGATCGTCGCCCATGACGACCGTCCCGGCCGCCGGGATGGCGAGCCGCGCCTGGACGGCGGCGAGGGCGGCGGCCTTGGGACGCGCGTGGAGGAGGAGTTCGCGCACGCCGAGCTCCTCCGCCCGCCGTTTCGTCGCGGCGCATCCCCGGCCGCTGATCCAGGCGATCTCGACGCCGGCTTCGCGCAACCAGGCGAAAGCCGCGCCGTCGTGCACGTGGAAGGCCTGCGCCTCCGTCTCGCCCACGTAGACGACGCGCCCGTCCGTCAGGACGCCGTCGACGTCGAGCGCCAGGAGGCGAGCGCCCGCGAGCCTCGCCGCCAGCTCATCGGACGGAGCGGAGGGCGGCATGGCGGTCACAGCCGCGTGTGCAGGAGGTCCTGGACGTCGAGGAGGCCGACCGCGCGCCCCTCCGCGTCCACCACCGGGATCTGGTCCACCTGATGTTCGCGCAGGCGCCGCTCGGCCTCGTCGACCAGGGCGTCGGGGGCCACGGACTTCGGATGGCGGCCCATGTACTCGTCCACGGGCCGATCGAGGCGGGAGCTGTCGCCCGTTTCGAGGAGCCGGCGCAGGTCGCCGTCGGTGAAGATGCCGCGCAGGATCCCCTCCTCGTCCACCACGAGCGCCGCCCCCGGCCGGCCCTTGGTGGCGGTCATCGTGTGGAGGACCTCGCGGACCGGCATGCCCGGCCGGACGAGCGGCAGCTCGTCCCCCTTGCGCATGACCTCGGCCACCGCGAGGAGCCGGCGGCCCAGCGAGCCGGAGGGGTGGAAGCGCGCGTAGTCCTCCCGGCTGAACCCCCGGGCCCGCAGGACGACCATGGCGAGGGCGTCCCCGAGGGCGAGCATGGCGGAAGTGCTCGCCGTGGGGGCGAGGCCGAGGGGGCACGCCTCGTCGACCCGCCCGATGTCGAGCACGCAGTCCACCTGCCGGGCGAGGGCCGAGTCGGCCTCGCCGGTCATGGCGATCAGCGATGCCCCGATGCGCCGGACATGGGGAATCAAGGCGAGCACCTCGGCGGTCTCCCCCGAGTTGGAGAGGGCGAGCACGACGTCGTCGGGGCGGATCCGCCCCAGGTCTCCGTGCATGGCCTCGGTGGGGTGCAGGGAGATCGACGGGGTGCCGGTGGAGGCGAAGGTCGCCGAGATCTTGGCCCCCACGAGCCCGGCCTTGCCCATGCCGGCGACGATGAGCATCCCGCGGCAGGCGAGGATCCGCTCCACGGCGGCGAGGAAGGAGGGGCCGAGATGGTCCTCGAGCCGGGCGATCGTGCGCGCTTCCAGGCGGATCACCTCCGCCGCGTGGGCGAGGCGGTTTCCGGGCTCCGCGGCGGGGCTCGGCCGGTCGTCGTTCATGCGGTCTCGGCGGCCCGGGAGAGGAAGACGGGGCGGGACGCCGCCGGTGGGGGCGATTCTATTCCCGCGCCGCGCACCGCTTCAACCGGACGGCGCGGGAGGCGGGGTCGGAAAACCCCCGGCCCCCTGTGCTATAAGGAGCGGATTCCCGGCGTTTCCCGACCCCGCCCGTCCACCAGGAGCCCGCCATCATCCTCGGTCTACTCACCTCCGATTTCGAGTTCCGCTACGCGTTCGGCGAGGCGATGAGTCGGCTTCAACACCAGAACGCCGTGGGCATCGCCGTGGCGATCGCCATCCTCGTGATCTCGCTCGGGGCCCACGAGGCGGCGCACGGCTGGATGGCGCTCAAGTGCGGGGACACGACCGCCCGCGATCTCGGGCGGATCACTCTGAATCCGATCGCCCACATCGATCCGTTCATGACCATCATCCTGCCGACGGTGCTCGCCCTGACGACGGGCTTCATCTTCGGCGGGGCGAGGCCGGTGCCGGTGGCCTTCCACAACCTGCGCCGGCCGTTCCGGGACATGGCGCTGGTGGCGCTGGCGGGCCCGGCCGCCAACGTCCTGGCCGCCGCTCTCCTCCTCCTCGTCCTGCGGGTGCTGGTGGGTGTCGCCGGCGTGTGGGAGCCGGGGCGGATGGGGCCCGACATCCTCACCGTCTCGATCGGCTTCAACCTCCTCCTCGCCGCGTTCAACATGATCCCGATCCCCCCCCTCGACGGCTCGCGGGTCATGGCCTGGCTACTCCCGCCCCAGGTGCGGATGCCCTACGTGCGACTGGAGAGCCTCGGGATGCTTCTCGTGTTCGGACTCCTGTATCTCGGATTCCTCCGGGGGCCGATCGTCGGGACGATGGAGCTGATGTTCGACGCGGTGTGGTTCGTCGTCTCGGCGGGCGGGGCATGGTGAGCGGCGATTTCACCGTCCGGCTCGAGCAGGTCTTCCAGGGGCCGATGGACCTGCTCCTGCACCTCGTGCGCGAGCAGGAGGTGGAGATCCACGAGATCGAGATCGCCAAGATCCTGGACGGCTACCTCGCCTACCTCGAGGCCCTGGAAGAGCTCGACGTCGAGTTCGCGGGCGACTTCCTCGTGATGGCGGCCTCGCTGATGGCGATCAAGAGCCGCTCCCTGCTCCCGCGCGAGGAGGTGAACCTCGAGGAGGAGCTCGACCCGCGCGACGAGCTCATCCAGCGCCTCCTCGAGTACCGCCGCTTCCGGGAGGCCGCCGACGGGCTCGAGACGGCGTGGAACGAGCGGGTTCGGCAGGTGCCGCGGGGATGGCGCGGCGAGGTCGAGGAGACCGCGGAGCGGGAGTTCGAGCTGGGCGAGCTGACGATCTGGGACCTCTTCTCCGTCTACTCGCGGCTCCTGCGCGAGACCGAGGCCGATCGGCCGCAGCACATCGCCGGGGATCCCCACCCCCTGCGCTTCTACGTGGAC
>JBFMCU010000168.1:0-8409 GCA_040754415.1 Planctomycetota bacterium | reverse complement strand
TGACAGCAGCCCTCGGCATCGGCGCGGCGCATTGAATCCCCAAGTCCCCGGCGTGGCCAGGCCATAGCGCGGATCGAGTCCAACAAGCTCCTTGTCGCGGCTTCGCGCGACAAGAAGCCTTAATTCGATGCAGCTATTCGGGGCATTTGGCCGGCGCGTCTGCGCCCGCCGCTGCGTTGCACCTCCTCCGAGGGTTGTCGTCCTAACCCGCGTCGCCGGTGCGCCTTGCGGCGAACGCAGCCGCACTCGGCGAAATGCCCCAACTGGCTGCACCAGACCACTAGCCCGGCGGCGCGGCCGGGGACCGGTCGCCCGCCCCCCTCAACGCCCCGGGATCCGCTCCGGGTCGAGGCGGCGCTCGTCGGCGCCGGGGGGGACGAGGCGGACGCCGGGAGGCAGCGGCCAGTCGCGGCGGCGCAGCTCCTCGGCGAGCTTCGTGCTCCGGTGCTCGCGGCGCCGGGACTCGATCGTGGCGAGCACGGCCTCCCCGAGGCCGCCTTCCCGCTCGCCGCCGGCGAAGAGGCCCTCGAGGACGCGCTCCAGAGCCCCGAGGACCCCGGCAGCCCGCTCGGGGGGGACATCGGCGGCGAGAAGGCTCCCGAAGAGCCCGAGCAGCGCCTCCCGCGCCTCCGCCGGGGCCCCCTGGCGCGCCGGGATCCCCCCCACCGCCCCCAGCAGGGCCAGATCGGGGCCCCGGCCGGGATCCCGATCGGCGGCGGTGAGGCGCGCCAAGAGCTCCCCCACCTCCGCCGGCGCGAGGCATTCGCCGAGGAGGGCGGCGCGGTCGAGGCGGAGGCGCTCCGCGTCGTCCGCCGCGAGCGCGCGGGCCGCGGCCAAGGCCACCGCGGCGGCCGGCCCCTCGCCCCGGCGCACCGCGCGCCGCAAGACCTCGCCCGCAAGCTCCCCGGCGAGGCGCGGATCGAGTCCGGCTCCGGCCACGAGGGCCCGCAGATGCGCGCCGGCCACCTCCGGCTCGCGCCCGAGCCACCAGGCGAAGACCGCCAGGCGCGGGGGAGGCCCGAAGCGCGCCGGCAAATCGGCCGGCGGCCGCCAGGAGGAGGGCGGCACCACCCGGGCGCGGCGCAGGAGGAGGACGAGCTCCTCCGTCTCCGCGGGATCGCGAGGGGCGAGGAGGAGCCCGACGGGGTCGGAGAGGACGAGCTCTTCCCCCTCCTCGCCGGCGAGGACGATCCACGCCCGCAGGGCCTGGACGAGGAGGGCGGGCGGGACGCTCCCGGGCCGATCCATGAGCAGGGCGCGGGTCCGCGCGCGGGCTTCCGCCCCGTGATCCCCGGAGATCCCCATCCCCTCGAGGAGCGCCAGGCGCAGCCACCGCCCGCGGGGTGAGGCGCTTTCCCAGCCCGCCAGGACCGCCGGGGCGAGCTCCTCGCCGGCCGGGCCGATCGCTTTCCCGGCCGAAAGGGCGTAGAGCACCCGGTGCGCGCGATCGCCGGCGGCGGGATCGGCGCCGTCGAGGTCGGCCTCCGCCCGCGCCACGAGCGTGCGCACGGCGCTGGGCCGGAGGAGCGAGAGGGCGACGCTCCCCCGCCCGGCGGCGAGGAGGAGCCCCTCCAGGGCGGCCTCGTCCCCTTCGCTCCAGCGCACCTCGAGGTAGGCGAGGGCGGCGGGCCAGCCGGAGGCGGCGAGGGCCCGCGCCGCGGCGGCGCGCCGCGCGACCGAGCTGGAGGTCGCGAAGGCCTCGCTCCAGCGCAGGAGAAGCTCTCCGGCCCGGCCCCGGCCGGCCTCGCTCCGCGGGGTGAAATGCACGAACCCCCCGCCCGGCCCCCGGCCCGCCCCCCGCTCGGGGGGGAGGCCGAAGGCCTCGATCCCGACCCCGTGGGCCGCGGCGAGCGCGGCGACGAGGTCCCACCAGGGCCCGGCGGCGAGGACCGGTTCTCCGGCGCTCGGCCAGGCGGGGCGCGTCGGGAGGTCGGGCTCCAGGACGAGGGCGACCGCGACCTCGGGGCGGCGGCCGAGGATCTCCAGGGATTCTCCCAGGGGCGCGGCGAGGTCCACCTGGGCGACCTCGACCAATCGGAGCTCGCCCTGGATCGCCAGGGCCCGGGCGAGGTCCTCCGCCACGAGGGGCGGGACGAGGAGATCGGGGTCGTAGCGCCCCAGGGCGGCGAGGACCGCCTCCCGCCCGACCTCCCGGACCGCCGGCGCGCTCGCGCCGAGGAGGGAGAGGGCGAGGCCGAGGTGGCGGTCGGCGGCGCCGAGCGCCCGGGCGAGGCGGCGGCGCACCTCGGCGTCCCCGCTCGCCGCCGCCGCCTGCACGCGGGAGGCGTCGGCGGGTTCCAGGTGCGCGGCGAGCCAGCGCTCGGCGCGCTCGCGCGCGGCGCTCTCCGGCGCGGCGAGCTCGACGAGGCGGTCGGCGAGCTCGTCGGCGGCGGGAGCTGCCGCGGCCGTGAGCGAGAGGGAGAGGGAGAGGGAGAGGGAGAGGAGGAGCGGCGCCGCCAGCATCGCATCCAGGGTAGCCGCCCGGGGAGCGGCGCGGCCAGCGCGGCCCCGCCCCCCGTCCGCTCCGCGGTCCACAAACGAGCGCCGCCTCGGTACCCTGGCGCGGCCCATGTTCCACCGGGTCCTGATCGCCAATCGGGGCGAGGTCGCGGTCCGCATCGCGCGGACGCTCCGCGCCCTCGGGATCGTGCCGATCGGGATCGCCAGCCGCCCCGACCTCGCGATGAGCTGGACGGGGGCGATGGAGGAGGTCGTGTGCGTCGGCGAGGCGGCGGCAGGGCAGAGCTACCTCGACATGGAGCGCATCGTGCAGGCGGCGCGGCAGACGCGCTGCAGCGCGCTGCACCCCGGCTGGGGATTCCTCGCCGAGAACAAGCGCTTCGCCGCCCTCTGCCACCAGCACGGCCTCGTGTTCATCGGACCGCCGGCGGCGGCGATGGCCTTGATGGGCGTGAAGTCGCCGGCCAAGGCGGCGATGCGCCGCGCCGGGCTCGACGTGGTGCCCGGCTCCGACGGTCCGCTCCCCGACGCGAACGCCGCGGCGGCGTGCGCGGCGCGGATCGGCTACCCGGCGATCCTGAAGGCCGACTTCGGCGGCGGGGGGCGGGGGATGCGCCTCTGCCGCGACGAGGCGGAGCTGCGCGAGGCCTTCGGCGCCGCGGCGGCCGAGGCGGCGGCGGCATTCGGCTCGGGGTCCCTCTACCTCGAGCGCTACCTCGCCGGCGGGCGCCACATCGAGGTGCAGGTGCTCTGCGACTCGCACGGGAACGCGATCCACGTCGGCGAGCGCGAGTGTTCGATCCAGAGGAAGCACCAGAAGCTGATCGAGGAGAGCCCGAGCCCGGCGCTCGGCGACGCGGAGCGAGCGGCGCTCGGCGAGCGAGCGGCGCGGGCGGCGGCGCGCCTCGGGTATCGCAATGCCGGCACGATCGAGTTCCTGCGCGCGGCGAGCGGCGAGCTCTACTTCATGGAGATGAACACGCGCTTGCAGGTCGAGCACCCGGTGAGCGAGATGGTCTCCGGCCTGGACATCGTCGCCGAGCAGGTGCGGATCGCCGCGAACCACCCGCTCGGCCGAACCCAGGACGAGGTGAAGCTCGCCGGGCACGCGATCGAGTGCCGGATCAACGCCGAGGACCCCGCCGCCGGCTTCCGGCCCGCGCCGGGGCGGCTGGAGGTCTTTGCCTTCGCGACCGGCGCCGGCCCCGGCACGGTGCGCGTCGACACCCACCTCGCCCCCGGCGACGAGGTCACGCCGCACTACGACTCGCTCCTCGCCAAGGTGATCGCCCACGGCGCGACGCGCGCCAAGGCGATCGCCACGATGATCGCGGCGCTCTCCGGCTCGCGCGTGGAGGGGGTGAAGACGACGATCCCGATGCACCTCGCCGTCCTCGCGAGCGACGCGTTCCGCCGCGGCGAGTACGACACTTTGACGATCCCCGGCTGGCGCGGCGGAGGCGCGTGAGCGATGGCCAAGGTCCCCCTCCGCCCGATCGGCCGCCCCCTCGACGCCGTCCTGAGCGCGAAGGAGATCGCCCAGAACGGCGCTTCCCACGCGGCGCGCCGCGCCACGCTGGACGAGCGCCGGGCGCGCGTGCGGGCGGGTTGGGGCGAGAAGTACGCGGCGCGGGTCCACGAGAAGGGGAAGCTCACCACGCGCGAGCGGCTCGAGCTCCTCTGCGATGCGGGGAGCCCGACGTTCGAGGTGGGCACCTTCGTCAACTGGGGGCGCAAGTTCGGCACGGTCGAGAGCCCGGCGGCCGGCGTCGTCACCGCCTTCGCCCGCGTCGAGGGGCGATGGACGATGGTGATCGCCAACGACAACACGGTCGCCTCGGGCTCGTGGTGGCCGCGCACGCCGGAGAAGATCGAGCGCGCCCAGGAGATGGCGCAGCGCCTGCGGCTGCCGGTGATCTACCTCGTCGACTGCTCCGGCCTGTATCTACCCGAGCAGTCGCGCTCGTTCCCCGGCCGCTTCGGCGCGGGGCACATCTTCAAGAAGAACAGCGACCTCTCGGCGGCCGGCGTGCCCCAGATCGCCGGCGTGTTCGGCGACTGCATCGCGGGCGGCGGCTACATGCCGATCATCTCCGACCGCGTGTACATGACCGAGCAGGCGTACATGGTCATCGCCGGCGCCGCGCTCATCAAGGGCGCGAAGAGCCAGAAGCTCTCGAGCATCGACATCGGCGGGCCCGAGGTGCACGTCGCGCGCTCGGCCTGCGCCGACGTGCGGGTCCCGGACGACCGGACCGCGCTCGCCATGATCCGCGGCGAGGTCGCCAAGCTCCCCACGAGCGGCGCGGACTTCTACCGCCACGGCGCCGCGGCCTCGCCGCCGTGCTTCGCACCGGCCGAGATGACCTCGCTGATGCCCGGCGACCATCGCCTGGCCTACGACGCGGCCGAGGTGCTCGCGCGGCTGGTCGACGAAAGCCTCTTCTGGGAGATCCTCCCCGACCGCGGATGCGAGATGATCACCGGCGTGGGGCGGGTCGGCGGCCTCTATCTCGGCTTCGTCGCCAACCGCCAGGGTCTCGTGGACGATCCCGAGCACCACGGCGGCAAGAAACCGGCGGGGATCCTCTACCAGGAGGGGATCGCCAAGGTCTCGGCCTTCTCGCGGGCCTGCGACGCCGACGGGATCCCGCTCGTGTGGATGCAGGACATCGCCGGCTTCGACATCGGCGTGGAGGCGGAGCGGCTCGGGCTGCTCGGCTACGGCTCGAACCTGATCTACACGAACAGCACGAACCGCGTGCCGATGTTCACCGTGCTCCTGCGCCGCGCCTCCGGGGCCGGCTACTACGCGATGGCCGGGCTGCCCTACGAGCCGATCGTGCAGCTCTCGACGCCGATCACGCGCCTCTCGGTGATGGAGGGCCGCACGCTCGCCATCGCCGCCTTCAACACGAAGCTCGACGACGAGTTCGAGATCCTGACCCGCGATCCCGAGGAACGGGCCAAGGTCGAGAAGGGCATGCGCGAGGTCGAGGAGCGGATCGAGGGCGACATGGACCCCTATCGCTCGGCCGCCCAGATGGACACCGACGAGATCGTCGGCCTCGACGAGCTCCACGCCTGGATCCACGCCCTGGCCGAGATGGCCTACCAGGGCGTCGGCTACCGCCGCGTGAAGAACCCCCGCATCTGGTCCCTCCACGACATCGCGGCCCTGAGCCGGGCGCGCGGTTGAGCGATGCGGAGGATCCGGCGATGAGCGACGCGCTGAAGCTCCTGGTCGAAACCGCCGCGGGGCACGTGCGGCTGCTCTCCCCTTCCGTCGGTCTCTTCACGCAGTCCGCGGCCCGCGGGGCGGTCCTCACCCCCGGCGCCAACGCCGGCGTGCTCGAGACGCTCGGCGTGGCGCATCCCCTCGTCGTCCCGCCCGGCGTCCTCGGCCGCGTGGCGAGCGATCGTCCCGAGCTCATCCACGCCCCGGTCGGCTACGCGACGCCGCTCTACGAGCTCGCCCCCCTCGAGGCCGGCGCCGCCGCGCCGATCGCCCCCGTCGCGCCCGCCCGCGGCGCCGCCGGCCTCGTCTTCCGCGCCCCCTACAGCGGCCGCTTCTGGCACCGCCCCTCGCCCCACGATCCCCCCTTCGTCGCGGAGGGCAGCGAGATCGCCGACGGTGACCCCCTCGGCCTGATCGAGGTGATGAAGACCTTCACCCACCTCCACTACGCCGCCGGCGAGGGCCTTCCCGCCCGCGCCCGCGTCGCGCGCATCCTCGTGCCGGACGGCGGCGAGGTGAGCGAGGGGGATCCGATCGTCGAGGTGGAGGCGAGGTAGGGGGTGGAGGAGCGGGTACGCTATTCCTCGTAAACGGCGCGACAGCCAGGTATTGAGAAATGCCATACCCGTCATGCCGCGCCGCCTGGGAGCCTTGGAGAGCCGCCTTGTGGCGTACCTGCAGATGCGCGGCCAGCGTGTCGTCCGCCACGGGGAGCTGAGGGGTCCGTTGCGGCTCGCCCCGTCCCAGGAGAGCGGGCTCCTACAGCGGATGGCCCGCGACGGCCTCCTGGCGCGCGTGCGGAGGGGGCTCTACCTGGCGCCAAGCGCTCTCCCGCTCGGGGGGGCCTGGAGGCCAGACGGGGCGCTCGCCCTGCGGACGCTGGTCGAGGATCGCGGCGGCCGCTACCAGATCTGCGGCCCGAACGCCTTCCAGCGCTATGGTTTCCGCGATCAGGTTCCGGCGCGGACCTACGCCTACAACGACCGCCTGTCCGGAGACCGGAACGTCGGCGGTGTCGCGCTGACGCTCATCAAGGTGTCGAGCGATCGCCTCGGAGACACCGAGGAGGCGGAATCAGGAGAGGAGGGCGCCGGTCGCTCCGGGTGAGCGAGGGGTGGTTCCGGGGCGGGGAGGGTCCCTACGCCACGATCGAGCTGGAGCGCGAGCTCCCGCCCGGGATCACCGACCTGGGCCCGATCGCCCTCGAGGCGCCGGCAACCTTCGCGGCCAGTCGCGTCGTCGACGAGCGGCGCGAGCCGGTCGCCCGCGCCGTGCTCGCGCTGGAGTGCTGGGACCCCGCCGCCAAGCGATGGAGCCCCCAGTGGGATCTCCGCCGCACCGAGGTCGGTTCCGACGGCGCCTTCACGATCCCCCGCTCCTTCCCCGGCGAGCGATTCCGGCTGGTGGCGACGGCCCCGGGGCGGTACGGAATCCCTCGCGAGTTCCCGCCGGGGGCCGAGAACCTCGTCCTCGTCCTTCGCGAAGGCGGCGCGATCGAGGGCGCCGTGCTCCTCGACCCAGAGATCCCGCAGGAGCTGGTGGACGTGAGACTGACCAACGGGCCGCGGTCGCTCGAACACCTGTCCTCCGACGCGCAGAGGGCGGAGCTCGCCCCCGACGGCTCCTCCCGCCTCCCGGGGCTCGAGCCGGGCTCCTACGATCTCCGGATCGAGCCCCTGTCAACGATCACGGAAACCCGCGGGAATCCGATCAGGGGGCGGCAGCGCTCGGGATCTGGTTGTCGATGCGCAGCGTGAGCGGGATCTGGTTCCCGGCGGGGTCCGGAGGCAGGTGCCGAAGGCGCCGGCGAGGGCGGCGGTGGAGCGAGCGGGTTGGGTGAGGTAGAGGTAGCGCGCCGCGGGAAAGGCGTGAAGCCCAGGCTCACGGGCAAGTGACCGCCTGGGCTTCAACGGGGCGGAGATCGGTGATCTCCACGCGGAGAGCATGGCGAGCTCCACCCGCCCGCGCAAGTCCCCGGCGGCGGCAGGGCGGCGATCGAGAGCCTACGGGTGTTCGACTGTGCGCGGTGTGGCACGCGGACGCACGTGTGCACGGCGTGCGACCGGGGGCAGCGCTACTGCGGGGAGTCATGCTCGGCCCAGGCGCGAGCGGACAGCCTGCGCAGGGCTCGCCGACGCTACGAGCGCACGCCCCGGGGACGGCGGCGGAACGCGCTGCGCCAGAAGCGCGGGAGGAATGCTCGAGCGGCGGCGAGGGCGAGGCCGACCGTAACGCATCACGGTTCCCCTCTGGGAGCTCGCGAGGGAAAAGGTCCGCCCCATCCCCGATCCACGGAGGAACAATCGGATGCAAGGACACTCTTTTCCCGGCCGGTCGCGTGCTCGCCGGTCCGGCTCGTCGCTCTCTCGCTCGAGCGGGTCTGCCACTTCTGCGGCCTGGTGCGCTCGCCGTAACTGTTTAGCGGGTCAGTGGGCCTTTCGGGAGCGGTGAGAGGCGATCCTTCGGAGGATCCTGTCGCAACGCTCGTCGAGCTCGAGCTTCTTGCGATCAAGGCGGTGGAAGTCGGCCAGCGTGCGGAGGGCTTCGAAGAGCAGTTCGAGTACTCTGTGCCCTGGGGTCCCGGCAATGGCATTAGCCCCCCCGGCGGCCGGTAGGACCCCAGCGAGGGTGAGGACGGAAGGAGACTCGAGGATAGGATCGACCCGTTCGTCGCTTGTAGCGGGTGCGGAGGATGCGTTGGAGCAAGGCGA
>JBFMCU010000167.1:0-65515 GCA_040754415.1 Planctomycetota bacterium | reverse complement strand
CTCAGCCAGCCGGCTACGCCACTTGTACAGCGACCAGGGCGACACCCCCCGACCCGCCGCGAACTCCCGCACCCCCTGCCCGCTCTCCTCCTGCTCCGCCACCAACCGCCGCCATCGATCCACCGTGTTCCTGCTCCTCATGCCTCTCAGCGTCCCCGATCGCCCCCGAGCAGCCAAGCCGCGGCGTCAGCGTCAGCTCGGACGGATACGCTGGATCGGGGTTCCCGCGGGCCGGAGGAAGGGGGAGCGGATCCGTCCGATCTCTCGGACCGCGAGGCGGGGCGGCTCCTCAGCGCGAAGCGGGTCCACGGCCGGGCCTAGCCTCGGGGGCCGCGCCGGGTCCCACTCCTCGGCCGCCGCCTGGACGATGGCCGCAGCCAGGGCCGGGTCCGTGACCATGGCCGGGACCCAGCCCATGTCCGGGACCGTGGGGGCCCTGGCCGTGGTGGACGCAGACCGACCGGTCGTCGACGGGCATGAGCTCCCCGGCCTTCAGGGCCGCCAGCGTCTCGGCCACTGTCTTCCGGTCGCTCTGGATCACGGCGATGCCGGCTCCGCGGAGGGCCAGGAAGGCGCCGCTGCCGATGCCGCCCACCACGACCGCGTCGAGGCTCTCGCCGCCGAGCTGGGCGAGCGGCCGGCACCTGCCGTGGGCGTGGTGGCGGTTCGTGTTGCCGAGGGCGCGGCACACCTCGGTCTCGGTGTCGACGATGAGGAAGGTCGGGGCGGAGCCGAAGTGGGCGGAGACGCGGCTGTGGAGCCCGTCGTCCTTCTTCACGGGAATGCAGATCCTCATGGTTCGTTCCTGGCTCTCTCGGAGCGGGAAGGGGAGGAGGGGGACTCGATCTCCTCCTCGCGACGGTCGGGGGGACCGGCGGACGAGCGCCGGCAGCGCGGACAGCGCGGGGGCTCCGGCCCCGCGGGCGCGGGCTGCCAGGCGTGGGCGCAGCGGGGACAGTGGCGGGTGAGCGGGAGCACCTCGGCCACCGGTCCGCCCTCGATCCGGAGCCCCCGGCCGTGGACGAGCGCCGCGGCGAGCTTCCGGTGGGCGGCCTCGAGGATGCGACCGAAGGTCGGCCGGGAGACCCCCATGAGCGGGGCGGCCGCCGCCTGATGCAGCCCGAGGAGGTCGGCCAGGCGCAGGGCCTCGAACTCGTCGAGCGCCAGGTGGACCGGCTCCGCGGGCTCGCCAGCCCCCCCCGCGGGGAGGAAGGCGGCGGCTCCCGGGCGGCTCCGGATGCGGCGGCAGCAGGGTCGGCGAGGCATGGCGAGGGAGGGAACCTCCGCCGGATTATGAACCAATGCTCATGTCGCACCCAGCCCCGATCCGGCTCCCATCCCCGGCCTGCGGTTGCAAGTCTTTGATTCCCAAGGGCTTCCGATCCGGCCCGGCGGCTCCCGGAACCCGCCGGCGGCCGCCGGGACCCGGCCGGGGGTTGCGTCCGGGGTCGAGCTGCGCCGCGGATCGACTACCATGCGCCGCGCGATGCGGAGCTCGTGCGGCAGGTCCCGGAGCGCTCGCTCGCTCCTCGCGGTGGCGCTCCTCGGCCTGATCGCGGCCGCCGCCCTCGGGATCGGGGCGGCGCGCCTATTCCGCCCCTCCCCCGCGCGCATCCAGGGAGTGTCGGTCGTGGCTCGCTTGCCGCACGACCCGGAGGCCTACACCCAGGGGCTCCTCTTCCACGCCGGGCGCTTCTACGAGAGCACCGGCCGCCACGGGGTCTCTTCCCTCCGCGAGGTGGATCCGGCGAGCGGCGAGGTCCTGCGCCGCGCGGATCTCTCCTGGCAGCTCTTCGGCGAGGGCCTCGCCCTCCACGGCAGCCGCCTCTATCAGGCGACCTGGGAGACCGGGGAGCTGCGCGTCTACGACCTCGCCACCTTCGAGTACCTGCGGAGCTTCCGCTACGAGGGCGAGGGCTGGGGGCTCGCCGCCGCCGGCGACGAGCTCGCCCTGAGCGACGGCACGGACCTGCTGCGTTTCTTGGATCCGCGGACGGGGAACGAGGTGCGGCGCGTGGAGGTGCGCGACGAGGGCCGAGCGGTGACGCGCCTGAACGAGCTCGAGCTCGTCGAGGGGGAGCTCTGGGCCAACGTCTGGAAGACGGAATGGATCGCTCGCATCGATCCCGCCTCTGGCGAGGTGGTGGGCTGGATCGACCTCCGCGGTCTCTATCCCTACGAGCGGCTTCCCGATCCCGAGGCGGTGCCGAACGGCATCGCCTACGATCCGGACGAGAGACGCCTCTTCCTCACCGGCAAGCTCTGGCCCGTCCTGTTCGAGGTCGAGCTCGCGCCCGTCAAGTAGGCGCGCACGGCCGCCTGCGGGGATCCCGCGACCTCATCGCCCCCCACGGTGACGCAGTCGAAGCCGCTCCCGCCCGGCGAGGGGGCGCCCCAGGCCCAGATACGGCGGGGCGGATCGGCCCCGAGCACGTCGAAGGCGTGGACGCGCCCGATCCAGGGGCGCGTTCCGGGGGCCTCCACCGCGACCCAGGAGGAGCCGCGGTAGGCGAGGGCCCCCCGGTGCCGGCGTTGGACGGCCTCCGCGAGGGCAAGGACGGGTACGGCGGGCATGCCGCTCCAGCCTACCCCGACCGCCGGGCCAAGGTCAGGGCGTTCCGCGACGTTGCGCGGGCACCACGGCTGTTGCCGGCGGCGGCGCCGGACCGCGCCCCGGGTTCCCGGGGCCGGCCGCGCCGGCCGTGGCCCGCGCTTTGCGGGGAGCCTGGGGCTCTCCGCCAACCCGAGAAACGAGGTCTTCCCGCGATGAAGCCCCTGATCCGCGTCCCGATCCTGCTCGCCTCCGTCGCCCTAGCGGCCACGCCCGCTGCCCAGACCTCGCCCGCCCCCTGGCGGCCGGTGCGGATGACAAACCTCTCGGCGACGGTGCGCATCGCCGACGGCGTCGCCACGACCACCCTACGCGGGGCGCTCCGGAACGAGGGGTCGCGCCCCGAGGAGGCGACCTGGCTCCTGCCCCTGCCCCCCGGCGCCGTGGCCGACCAGTTCGAGATGGTCGCCGGCGGGGTGCGTATGAGCGGAGAGGTGCTCGCCGCCGACGCCGCCCGCGGGGTCTACGAAGAGATCGTGCGGAAGCGGCGCGATCCGGGGCTCCTCGAGTTCGCCGGGCGCGGCTGCCTGCGGGCACGGATCTTCCCGGTCCCGCCCCAGGGCGAGGTGGCGGTCGAGGTGCGCTGGCGCGAGATCCTGCCGGAGACGGGCGGGCTCCACCGCTGGTCCCTCCCCGCGCGCGCGGCGGGGCTGGAGGGACGACCGCCGGAGCGATTCGTCCTCGACCTCGCGATCGAGTCGCGCGTCTCCCTGCGCAACGTGTACTCGCCGACCGGAGGCGTCCAGGTGATCCGCAAGGACGACCATCGGGCGGTCGCCTCCTTCGAGGGCGATCTCCACCGGCTGCCCCCGGACGAGCTCGCCGTCTTCTACGGGCTCTCCGAGAAGGAGTTCGGGCTGAACCTGCTCACCTACCGGCGGGACGGCGAGGCGGAGGGCGCCTTCCTGATGCTGATCTCCCCCCGCCGCGACTGGGACGAGCGGCAGGTCCTGCGGAAGGAGATCACCTTCGTGCTCGACACCTCGGGATCGATGCAGGGGAAGAAGATCGAGCAGGCGCGGGGGGCCCTGCGCTTCTTCCTGGAATCCCTGCGCCCCGAGGATCGTTTCAACGTGATCCCCTTCGCCACCGAGGCGATGCCCTTCTTTCCGAAGCCCGTGCCCGTCACTCGCGAGACCCTGGATCAGGCGCTCGCGATGGTGAGGGAGGTGAACGCCATCGGCGGCACGAACATCCACGACGCCTTGCAGCGCGCCCTCACCGCCCCGCGCGAGGCGACGGACCTCGTTCCCATCGTCGTCTTCCTGACCGACGGCCTCCCCACGGTCGCCGAGACGGATCCCCGGCGCATCCTGGCCGCCGCCCGGGATTGGAATGCGCGGAAGACGCGCATCTTCGTGTTCGGCGTCGGCGACGACGTGAACACCGTCCTGCTCGATACGCTGGCCGCCGACGCGGGGGGAACGCGGGACTACGTGCGCGAGAGCGAGGACATCGAGGAGAAGACGGGCACGCTCTTCGCCAAGCTCAGCCATCCCGTGATGCGCGACCTCGAGCTCGCGGTGGACGGCGTGCGCGTCACGCGCCAGGTGCCCGCCGTGCTGCCCGACCTCTTCGTCGGCTCGCGGCTGGAGGTCGTGGGGCGCTACCTCGGGGAGGGCCCGCGCGTCATCCGCCTCTCCGGCACCGTGGGGGACGTGCGCCGGGAGTTCGTCTACGAAGGGACCTTCGCGGCGGGCCGGGTGGCGGCGCACGACTTCGTGCCGAGCCTGTGGGCCCAGCGGCGGGTCGGAATGCTCCTCGACCAGATCCGGCTCCATGGCGAGAACCCCGAGCTCCTCGACGAGGTGCGCCGGCTCGGCCTCGAGCACGGGATCGTCACCCCCTACACCTCGCACCTGATCCTCGAGGAGGAGCTCCAGGTGAGCGGTGGGCCGCCCGTGCGCCACGAGGGGGGCAAGCAGTATGGAGGCCCGGGGAATGCCGTTCCTCCGGGCGAGAGGGGTGGGGCCCTCGGTCCGGGGAGCCCCGGCCCGACGACGGCGGGGGGCGGCGCCACCGCGCCCGCGGCGTCCGATCTCGACGAGATCGCCGCGCGGCTCGCGCAGGCCGGCGTCCTTCCCGAGGGGACGTCGCCCGAGGCGCTCCGCGATCTCGCCGGCGAGGTCGCCCGCGAGATGCGGGAATCCGGCGGCGCCTTGCGCGGGCTAGGCTACGCCGACAGCGGGAGAAAAGCCGTGGACGACAGCGTCTACCTCGCCCGGCTGCTGGCCGCCTCCGATGCCTCGGACCCGGCGAGCGGGGCCGACGGCTGGTTCCTCGGTCGCGGTTCGATCGCCAGGAGAGGAACGCCGGCCGACCTTCTCTCCCTCTTCTCGCGCAAGGTGAAGGACAAGGTGTTCCACCTGCGCGCCGGCGTGTGGACGGACCGCGCGCTCACCGCGGAGCTGGCGAAGGCCGAGCGCATCCTCGTCGAGGCGTACTCGACGGAGTACTTCGACCTCCTCGCGAAGCTCCCGGCCCTCGGCCCCTACTTCGCCTTGAGCACGCGGCTCGTGGTGGTCCTGGACGGCCGGGTCTACGAGGTGCGACCGCCGCCGCCGCCGGAACCGGAGCCAGCCGGCGCGGGCGAGCAGAACGGGTGACGACCGCTCCGCGCCGCGGCGGAGGATTCCCTCCCGCCGCGGCGCGGGGGCCAGAAGCGCTCACAGACAGCGCAGGAAGGCCACGAGGGCCCGCTTGTCGTCGGCGGTGAGCCGCAAGCTCGTCACGAGGTTGAAGAACTCGACCGTGTCCTCGAGGGTCAGGAGGCGCCCGTCGTGGAGGTAGGGCGGCGAGTCCTTGATGCCGCGCAGGGGGAAGGTCTTGATCGGGCCGTCGGCGGAGGCGAGGCGGCCCTCGATCATCCGCGGCGTGAAGAAGCGCTCCGCCTTCAGGTCGTGCATCAGGTTGTCCGTGAAGTACGGGGCGGGGTGGCACGCCGCGCAGCGCGCCTTCCCGTGGAACACCCTCTCCCCGGCGAGCTCCTGCTCGGTCGCCAGGCTCGGATCCAGCCGGCCGAAGACGTCGAGCTTGGGGGCGGGCGGGAAGGCGAGCAGGGCCTGGAACTCGCCCATGAAGTGGACCTGGCTGCCGCGTTCGAGGACGTTCACGCCCTTCTTCGTGGCGATGACCGGATCGCCGTCGAAGTAGGCGGCGCGCTGCTCGAACTCGGTGAAGTCCTCGACGCTCTTGAGCGCCCGCTGCGAGCCGAACAGCCGCTGGATGTTCACTCCCCGCAGGGAGGGCGTGTCCAGGCGGTGGCGGAGCTCCTGGGGCCGGATGTCGCCCACCAGGTGCGTCGCGCCGTTCGAGTGCCCGTTCACGTGGCAGTCGAAGCAGGTGACGCCGAGGCTCGGATCGAGGCTGCGCCGGTTGTGGGTGGCGTTGAACTGCTGCTGGGGGAAGGGCGTCACGAGCAGGCGCAGTCCCTCGAGCTGCTTCGGGTTCAGGATGCCGTCGAAGAGCTCGAAGTAGTTCTGGGTGGTGACGAGCTGGCCCCGGGAGACGTCGCCGAGGTCGGGCCGCGTGGTGAGGTAGATCGGCGGCGGGAACTCGGGCAGCAAGTGGTCGGCGAGGTCGTAGCGCTCCGCGAGCGGCGCCTGATGGGCGCGGGCGAGCGCGCTTGGCGCCCGTCATGCGGGCGACCACGTCGGCGAGGGACCCGGTGCCCGCCACCGGGGCATAGCTCGTGGCGCCGCGGGGCGGAGACTCCTGGCCGCGGGCGACGCTGAAGGCGAGACAGC
Source organism: Planctomycetota bacterium (assembly GCA_040754415.1). Classification (GTDB taxonomy): domain Bacteria; phylum Planctomycetota; class UBA1135; order UBA1135; genus JBFMCU01. The sequence continues at coordinate 59,158 of JBFMCU010000167.1, read as the reverse complement.
TCACGAGCCCCACGGCACCGGCGACCGCGAGCCGTCGCCGCCCGATTGCGGGAGTTTCAAACTCCATGGCGACACCTCGTGGGAAGGGAGCATTCGAGCGGGGCACCGCGGACAGTCTGGCCTCCGCGCGACGGCCGGACCACCGGCCGGGCCCGCGCTCGCGGCGGCCCGCTACGGCGCGCCCCAGAAGCGCTCGATCTCCTCGAGCGACCGCCCTTTCGTTTCGGGGACGAACCGCCGGACGAAAAACACGAGAAAAGCGCAGAAGGCTCCGTACAGCCAGAACGGGAAGGCGTGGTGGAAGCGCTCGACCAGCCATGAGCCCTCGGCGTCGAGCGACGGGAAGGTCTGGGTCACGGCGAGATCGGCGAGCCACAGGACGACGGTGGCGATGGCCATGGCCCGGCCGCGGATCCGGGTCGGGAAGATCTCGGCCAGGATCACCCACGTCACCGGCCCCACCGAGAGCGCGAAGCAGGCGATGTAGCCCAGGATGAAGACGAGCAACCACGCGCCGGTGGCCCCGCGGTACGCGGCGAGGCCGAGGGCGGCGAGGGAGAGCCCCATGCCCGCCGCGCCGGCGATCATCAGCGGCCGGCGGCCCCAGCGGTCCACGGTGCGGATGGCGACCAGCGTGAAAGCGAGGTTCACCGCGCCGACGACGATCGTCTGCAGCAAGGAGGCGTCCACCCGCTCGCCCCCGATCTCCTTGAAGATCGTGGGGCCGAAGTAGAGGAACACGTTGATGCCCGTGATCTGCTGGAGGACGGCGAGCACGACCCCGATCAGGAGCGCGACCCGCATCCCGGGCCGCCCGAGCTGGCGCAGGGAGCCGCTCTCGGCGGCGATCGCCCGGCGAATCTCCTCGAGCTCGCGCGCGGCCGCCGCGGCGCCTCCGACCCGGACGAGCACGTCCCGCGCCTCCTCCGGCCGCCCCTGCTTCACGAGCCAGCGCGGGCTCTCCGGCACGAAGAAGAGCAAGACGAGTAGCGCCAGGGCGGGGATCGCCTCGGAACCGAACATCCAGCGCCAGCCATAGACGACGTTCCACTCCCCCCCCGCCGCCTCGCCGTAGCGGGCGATGAAGTAGTTCACGAAGTAGACGAGCAGGATGCCGGAGACGATCGTGAGCTGGTTCAGCGAGACCATCCGGCCCCGGATGCGGGCGGGACTTATCTCGGCGATGTACATCGGGCTCGTCATCGAAGCGGCGCCCACGCCGAGCCCGCCGAGGATGCGGAAGAAGATCAACTCGCCGAGCGTGCGGGGCAGGGCGGTGCCGAGCGCCGAGACGAGGAAGAGCACGGCGGAGAGCAGGAGCACCCGCCGGCGGCCGAGCCGGTCGCTCGCCACGCCCGCGCCGGCCGCGCCGAGCGCGCATCCCGCCAGGACGCAGGCGCTCGTCCAGCCGGTCATTCCCGGCCCCAGCGCGAAGTGGGCCTGCAGAAACCCGATCGCGCCGGAGATCACCGCCGTGTCGTAGCCGAAGAGCAGCCCCCCCAGGGTGGCGACGAGGCAGACCCGGCGGAGGTAGGGGGACATGCGGGGCGGGACGGCATCCGCTCCGGGCGGCGCGCCGGCCCGGGTGGCGGGGCGGATTCTGTCTTGGCCCGCCGCCCCGTGCCAGAATGAACCGATGGACGCGCTCTTCCAGGAAGGACGGATCGGGACTCTGGCCCTCCCCAACCGCCTGATCCGCTCCGCCACCGCCGAGCGGCGGGCGGAGGCGGACGGCCGGGTGCGGCCCGAGCTCGCCCGCATGTACCGGGCGCTGGTCCGCGGCGGCGTCGGGCTGATCGTCACCGGGCACGCCTTCGTGCATCCCTCGGGCCAGGCCCACCCCGAGATGACCGGCCTGCACTCCGACGCGATGATCCCCGGGCTGCGCCAGCTCACCGGCGTCGTGCACGCGGAGGGCGGGCGCGTGGCGGCCCAGATCAACCACGGGGGGATGCAGTGCGATCCGGCGACCGTGGCGGAGCCGTTCGCCCCGTCGGGCGTGAAGGAGAGCTTCCTGCCCCGGCCGGTGCGCGGCATGGCGGCGCGGGAGGTCGAGGAGATGGCGATCGCCTATGGCGAGGCCGCCCGCCGGGCGAAGGACGCCGGTTTCGACGCCGTGCAGATCCACGCCGCCCACGGCTACCTCGTGAGCCAGTTCCTCTCCCCCTACGTGAACCGGCGCGCCGACGAGTGGGGAGGCAGCACGGAGAAGCGAATGCGCTTCCTGCGCCGGATCTGCGCCGAGGTGCGAATCCGCGTGGGCGCGGAGTATCCAGTCTTCGTCAAGCTCGGCGTGATCGACGGCGTGGAAGGGGGGCTCGCCGTCGAGGAGGCGATGAGGATCGTCGCCGCGCTGGAGGGCATGGGCCTGGACGCGGTGGAGATCAGCGGCGGCGTCGGCGGCGGCCGCAACCTGAACACCCGCCCCGGCATCAAGGACGAAGGGCACGAGGCGTATTTCCGCGCCCACGCGCGGCGGGCGCGGGAGGCGACGAGGCTGCCGATCATCCTCGTCGGCGGCCTGCGCACGAAGCGACTGATGGAGGAGGTGATCGAGAGCGGGGACGCCGACTTCGTCTCCCTCGCGCGGCCCCTGATCTGCGAGCCCGACCTCCCGCGCCGCATGCGCGACGAGGGTCAGCTCCGCGCCTCGTGCCTCTCCGGCAACAACTGCTGGCCCGCCGAGCTGGCCGAGGGCATCACCTGCAAGTGCCCGGTGGGCGAGGAGATCGCCGAGTCTTCCGCCCCCTCCGACGTCACCGCTCCGTGAGCTCGCTCCGCCCGTAGCCCGGCGGGCGGCTCAGGAGGACGATCCGCGCGCCGTAACCGCTGGCGAGGAGCTCGTCGGTCGCGTTGCGGCCGTCGAGCTCGGCGGCCGCGAGCCAGTGTCCCTTGTCGCGGTCGACGAAAATCGTCTCCACCTCCCATTCCTCCCCGATCCGGGCGAGGATCTGCACCTTCTTGGCGTAGCCGAACACGGCGATCGTCTCCACGCCGGGATCGGCATGGAATCGGCCGGCGGCGAGGCCGCGCACCCCCTGGGGTCCGAGGTAGATCGTCTCCGTCCGCCACGCGCCGCCCGCACCGCGCTCGTGACGCAGGACGCGACCGTCGTCGAGTCCCGTGTAGAGCACGGTCCCGCGGCCGGGGCGGGGCGGGGCGACGTCGAGGCGGCCCTCGCCCATCGGTCCCTCGTGCACCGTCGTCCACTCCGGCCCGGACGCCGTCATCCGGAGGAGCCGCAGCCACCCGGCCCGCGAGACGGTGGCGATCTCGGGCGGCCCGCCGCCGGGATCGGGGAGGACGAGGGCGTCGCGCACGCGGCCGGGGAGCGCCGCGACGAGCGCCGTCTCGAACGTGCCGTCGGGCCCCGTAGGCGTCACGCGGTAGAGTCCGCCCGGCTGCGTGAACACGAGGAGCTCGGGCCCCGCGCTCGCCGGATCGAGCTCGCCGGCCACGATCGTGTGGATCTCGCATCCCGGGAGACAGGCGATCCGCCGGCAGTCCATCGCCCCGTTTTCGTAGGCCACGACCTGGTAGAGGTTCCCGAGCTCTCCCCCGGTGTAGAGCTCGGCGCCGGCCAGGCGCGGGTCCACGTCGGCGTGGGCGAGGCCCCCGAGCCACTTCCCGTCCTCGATCGCCGGGCGCGGTGTCCACTTGCCGCTGTAGGACACGCAGACGAGGCATCGGCCCCGGTCGTCGAGCCCGATCACCTCGGGGCAGGCGTGGTGCGCGAAGAAGGGAACGGCCTCCACGGTCCAGATGCCGGTCGGCGCGTTGTCGACGACCAGGGACGCGTACCAGTCGGGGACGGCGCTCGGGAGCGGCACTTCGCCCTGCCGCGGGTCGAGATCCGCCGCCGCCGGCGCGTCGGGAGCCGGACGCTCCGCGGCGGTCGGGGCGGTCGCGGCGGCGCAGGCGGTGGTCGAGGCGACGAGGGAGAGGAGGGCGAAGGGTCTCATGGGCATGAGGGAGGAGCGACGACCTCCGGCCCGGCCGTCAGGGGGTGATCGTCAGGTCGAAGAGAGCATAGGACTGGCGCGGGGGGCCGGCGACCTTGCCCCCGCCGAAGAACCCGCCCCGCGAGTGGACGAACCAGTCCTCCTCGAGGAGGTTCGTCGCGCCCACTCCCAGGCGCAGCTTCCCGAAGCCGAGATCGAGCTCCTTGGCGAGCTGCGCGTCGATCAGCGTCCGCGTCGGGTTCCGGCCGAGGTTCCCGTTCTCGTTCTCCATCGCGGTGTTCGCCTCGTCCGAGTACGAGTTGCCCACGTACGTGCCGCCGACCGAGGCGAGCCACCCCCTTCCCCATTCGTAGCGGGCGCGGAGGGCGGCCTTGGTCTCCCAGGCGTAGGGCACCTCGTGGCCCTCGTTCGGGCCGCCCTCGATCTCCGCGTTCTGGAGAGTGACCGACGCGAACGTGCGGAGGCCCGCCAGGGACTCGACGAGCTTCCCCGCGTCCCAGGTCGCCTCCAGATCGACGCCCCGGGCGCCGATCTCGCCGAGGTTCTCGTAGTAGCCGGAGTAGAACACGCCGAAGGAATCGTAGTGGTTGTCCCAGAGCGTCGCGGCACCACCGAGCCCGGCGGCAGCCTCGTACCGCGTTCCGACCTCCCACGCCTGGGACTCCTCGAACTCGAGCTCGCTCGTGTCGGGATCCGGCGTCGACCCGAAGCCCCACACCTGCGGGGCGCGGAAGCCCTCGAAGTAGTTGGCGAACACCGCCCAGCGCGGCGTGACCAGGTACGACACGCCGATCCCCGGCAGGAGCGCGAAGTACTCGTCGTCGTAGTCGAACGTGACGGTGCCCGTGTCGTTCTCGCCGTGGGCGTCGGGGATGTACTCCAGGCGGATCCCGGCGGTGACGGTCAGGTCCTCGACCGGCTGGAAGGTGTCGTCCACGTGCGCGGAGTAGGAGGTCATCGAGTATTCGTTGTCCTGGAGAGGAGTGCGCGAGCCTCCGTCGTAGGGCACGGAGTCGATGCTCCAGGAGGGGATCCAGTCGCGGTGGATCCGGGCGCCGGCGAAGACCGTGTGCTCGCGCCCCCCGGCCTCGTACTTGCGCTCGGTCCGGACGCCTACCGCGGCGGCGTAGCTGTCGTCGACCCAGTCGGAGAGGGTCAGAACGTCGGTGTCGGTGGGGAAGTGCGGCCGCTGGGCGGTGAGGTGGCGGTTCGTCAGGGAGAGGTAGCTGAAGCCCTCGATCCACGCCTCCCTCGCGAGCTCGGCGTGGTAGACGACGTCCGCCACGCCGCGGTAGCCCGCGAAGCGGTTCTTCGGCCGGGCGTTGTCGAAGCGGTCGTCGCGGTACTGGCTCCGGGTCAGCCCGCCCGGCGCCTGGTGCTCGTCCTCCATGTACGTGAAGGAGACGGCGAGGAAATCCTCCTCGCTTTCGCCGAGCTCCCGGCGGACCCGGAGGTTGAAGTCCTGCTGGTCGAACTCGCCATGGCGGCGGTAGCCCTCCCCGCGGCGGTCCACGTATGTCGTCGACCAGCTCGTTCGCCCGTCGCTCATGCCGCCCCACAGCAGGGTACTCGCGTAGTCGAAGGCGCCGAAGGTCGAGCGAGAGCCGATCGTCGTCCGGTCGGGCAGCGGGGGGGTGAGGAAGTTCAGGACGCCCCCCACCGTGTTCGGGGAGTAGCGGACGGAGTGGGCGCCGCGGAGGTAGTCGAGGGCGTGGATGCGGTCGGGGGTGAGCGGGAAGAAGGAGAACGCGGTCCACCCGTAGGGGAGCGGGCTCGCCGGCACGCCGTCGATGAGGACCTGGATGTACTCGGTGAGACCGTCGTCGGGGAGCCCTCGCGTCGAGAAGCTCGGCGCGGCCGCCTCGCCGCCGTTGTAGGGCCGCGTGGAGATCGCCGGCAGGTGCAGGACGAGGTCGTTGACGTCCCGCGCGCCGGTCTCGCGGACCTGCTCCGGCCCGAGCACGTTCCGCGAGCCGACGCTCGGGAGGGGCACGGCCGGCACGCCCTCGGCGGCGCGCCTCCCGGTGACGAGGACGGCGGGGAGCTCCGGAGGCTCCTCGTCCGGCGCCGGATCCTCCTCGATGGGGGCGGAGGGCGATGCGGCGCCCGCGGCGGCGGCGCCGGCGGCGAGGAACAGCGGGAGGGCGCTGACGACGAGGGCCCGACAGGCGGTGGCTTCGAGCATGGGGGGCGCGGGGATGGGGCGTACCGATGGGGCGCCGCGGCCCGCCGATCCCCGACGGGAACGACCGCGGGGGGACCGTCGCGATCCCCAGGGGATCGCCACCCGAGCAAGGGGCATGCCCCCCCGCCTGTGAATCGCGCCACCTCTCGGCGCGGGCCGGAACGCGCGGCGTGCGCCCGGCGATCCGGCAAGCGACGGTCCGGCTCGTGTTCCGGGCGAGAAACGGCGGATGACGCGGATGTCGCGAGGATTCCGCGCGCATCGAGCTCGGCGTCCTGCGGCCGCGTCGCCAAGAGTCCCCCGCCCCCCGCCGTTCGAGGAGGGCGAGCCCGGCGCATTCCGCGCCCACCTGCCGCCCTCCCCGTCCGTAGGGGAGCCGGATCCCGCCTGAACCCCCCGCCGGCGCCCTCGTTGCACCCCGCCGTCCCTCCGCCACAATGCCCCCGCGGCCCGCGCCGCGGGACTGCGCCCTCCCTCCCGGTTGGAGAAAGCCCATGTGCCTCGCCCGCCTGGCCCTCCTCGCGCTCCTCCTCGCCTCCTTGCTCCCGCCCGCCGCCCGCGCCGCTCCCCAGGAGGGCATGCCGCCGGTCCCCGCCGCGGTCCGCGAGCCCCTCGTGGCCGGGGACTGGGACGCCGCCCTCGCCGCGCTCGACCGGCTGCGGGCTTCCGACCCCGGCGCGATGGACACCTGGCTCTACCTGCGCAGCGTGGCGCTCGCCGGGGCCGGCCGACTCGAGGAGGCGATCGTCGGGCTCGATCTCCTCGAGGGCACCCATCCGGAGGGCGCGTGGGTCACGAAGTCGCGCTTCCGCCGCGCCGAGCTCCTGCGCGAGCTCCGCCGCTACGCGGAGGCCGAGGAGATCTACGAGGCGGAGGCTCGCCGCCTGCTCTCCGCCGAGCGCAAGCGGGAGCTCGCGGGCGTCTACCTCTCCTTCGCCGACGAGCTTTCGGCCGATCCCGATCCCGGCAAGCCCGACGCTCCCCCGCCCGACTACGCTCGCGCCTACGAGCTCTATCGCCAGTCCCTCGACCTCGGCGCGCCCCGGGACGTCCGCGAGCGGGCCCTCTTCCGCCGGGGGTACTGCCAGGAAAAGGCGCAGCGCTGGGGCGACGCGATCCGCGACTACGAGGCCTACCTCGCCGAGTTCGACCCGGCGATCGAGGACGGCCCGGCCCGTGCGGCCGGTCCGGGGCGCGATCTCTTCGAGGCTCGCTACCGCCTCGGCACATGCCGGCTCGCGGCGGGCGACCTCGCCGGGGCGCGCCGCGCCTTCGAGGACCTCGTCCAGGACGCCGCGGCGGCCCGCGCGGGCGAAGGGGTCTGGGCGGCCTTCCCGCTGCCCGCCGATCCCGCCGCCCTCGCCCGGATCGCCGAGCACGAGGGCCGGGCGCAGCACGGGATCGCCCGCACGTGGCGCGGGGAGGACGCGGGCGAGGCCCCGCTCGCCGTGGCGGCCCTGGAACGCTTCGTGGCGCGGTTCCCCGACCACGCCGAGGCCTACCGCGCCGCGTACGAGATCGGCGAGGTATGGACGCGCGCCGGACGCCACGAGGACGCCTACGCCGCCTTCGCCGCCTTCCTGGCGCGCGGCGCGCCGGACTTCGCCGCCGCGGACCAGCGCGAGGAGGCCGCGCGACTGCGGATGGCGGCCCTCTACCAGGAGGGCGCGATCCGCCAGGCCCAGGGCCGCTTCGCGGACGCCATCGCGCTCTTCGGCGAGTACGTCGGCCGCTATCCGACCGGTCCGAGCTGGGGCCAGGCCCAGCAGGCGATCGTCGACTCCGAGTACGCGATCGGCGCCGCCCACCGCGAAGCTCTCGAGTTCGCCGCGGCACGCGAGGCGTGGACGGCCTTCCTGGAGAGGCACCCGCTCGACGCGCGGGCGGCCAGGATTCTCTTCGACCTCGGCGCGCTCTTCGTCGAAGAGGCGAAGCACGCGCGCGAGACGGCCGCCGACCGTGCCGCGGCGGCGCCGGCGATCGCCGAGCTTCACCGGGCCGCGATCGCCCAGTGGCGCAAGGTCGTGGCCAAGTATCCCGGCACCGACGAAGCCTCCCTCGCCCTCTACCGGATCGGCGAGACCCACGAGACCGAGCTGGGCGAGCTCGAGGCGGCGATCCAGGCCTTCCGCGAGTGCTCCTTCGGAAATTGGCGCCCCCACGCGCAAGCCCGCCTGACGGGGATGACGACGCCCCATCTCCTCCTCCAGACCGAGCGCACCTGGCGGACCGCCGAGGCCCCGCGCGTGAAGATGCAAGTGCGCAACGTCGAGAAGGTGACGGTCGAGCTCTACCGGATCGACCTCGAGGCGTACTTCCGCAAGCACCTCACGAACCGCAACGTGGAGGGGCTCGACCTCGACCTCATCGCCCCCGATCGCGTCCTGGAGGTGGCGGTGGCGAACTACGCCGACTACGCCCCGCTCGAGCAGGAGATCGAGATCCCCATGGAGGGGGCCGGTGTCTACGCGGTGGCGGTGATCGCCGGGGACGAGCGGGCGACGACGCTCGTCGTGCGCAGCGACATCGACGTCATCGTGAAGAGCTCGCGGCGCGAGGTCTTCGTGTTCGCCGAGGACATGCGCGCCGAGGCGCCCGCCGCCGGGGTGCGGGTGCTCGCCGGGCTGCCGGGAGCGGCGGCCGGCGGCGCCGCGCCGCGGGTCGTCCAGGTCGAGACCGATGCGAACGGCGTCGCCCGCATCCCCGCCGCCGACCTCGAGGGGCTGGACGGCGCCGGCGCGGTGGCGGTGCTCGCCGGCCGCGACGGACACTTCGCCGCCGAGGGGCTGGACCTCGCCGGTCTCGAGGCGGGGAGCGGGGTGACGAACGTGGGGTTCGTCTACACCGATCGGCCCGCCTACCGGCCCGGGCAGCAGGTCAGCCTGCGCGCGATCCTGCGCGAGGCGCGGGACGGCCGCCACGCGTTCACACCGGGCGAGAAGTACCTCGTCGAGGTCAGCGACAGCCAGGGGCGCACGATCCACCGGGCCGAGCTCCTGCTCTCGGAGTTCGGGACGCTCCACGACTCGCTCGTGCTGGACGAGTACGCGCCGGTCGGCGAGTGGACGATCGCCTGCCGCAAGCCCGCCGGCGGCCCCGTGTTCGCGGGCACCTTCACCGTCGACCGCTACGTCCTGCAGGAGGTCGAGCTCGCCCTCGACGTCGAGCGGGACGTCTTCTATCGCGGCGAGGAGGTCGAGGTGACGGTGCGGGCCGCCTGGCACTACGGCGAGCCCGTCGCCGGCTCGCCCGTCCGCTTCACGAAGCCCGACGGGCGCGTCGGGATCGCCCGGACCGACGACGAGGGGCGCGCGCGCTTCAGCTTCGACACGCGCGGCTTCCCGAGCGAGGGGCTGCTCTCCTTCCACGCCGATCTCCTGGAGGAGGGGGTGGGTCAGGACGGCCGGATCTACCTCGCCCTCCGCGGCTTCCGCGCCTCCCTGCGCGCCTCCCGCGCCGTCGTCCTCGCCGGCCAGCCCTTCGACGTGACGCTCTCGACCGCCGCCCCCGACGGCACGCCGGTGGGCCAGGCGATGAAGCTCTCCGTCCTGCGCCGCGAATCGACTCCGCGCGGGCAGTTCGCCGAGGTGCTCGCCCAGACGTTCGACGTGGAGACCGACGCCAAGACGGGCGAAGCGCGCCGGGCGCTCACCCTCGCCAAGGGCGGCACCTACGTCCTGCGGGCCCAGGGCGCCGATCGCTTCGCCAACCCGATCGTCGCCGAGGCCTATGTGTTCGTCTCCGGCGACGACGATGAGGTGAAGCTGCGGCTCCTGGCCGAGTCCACCACCATCGACGTGGGCGCGACGGCGACCGTCGACGCCCACAACCGCGCGGGGGCGGGGCTCGCGCTCGTCACGTTCGAGGCGGAGACGGTCCTCGACTACCGGCTCGTGCGCCTCGCGGAGGGTGGGAACGAGATCCGCTTCCCGGTGGAGCACGCCCACTTCCCGAACTTCGCCGTCTCCGCCGCGATGATGCGCGGGAACGAGCTCTTCACCGCCGCGACGGAGTTCACCGTGGAGCGCCGGCTCGATGTGCGCGTGCGGGCGGGGCGGGAGACCTACGCCCCGGGCGAGGAGGCGACCCTCGAGCTCGAGGTGACGGACCAGCTCGGCCGCCCGGCGCGGGCCGAGGTCTCGCTCGCCGTCGTCGACGCCGCCCTCTTCGACCGCTACCCCGACACGCTCCCCGGGCTCGTCGCCCACTTCCAGGCCGGCGTGCGGCGCGAGGCGGCCCTGCGGACCACCTCGAGCTGCACGTTCCGCTACGAGGGGGAGGCGCGGAAGATCGACGCCGACGTCCTCGCCGAGACCCGCGCCCGGGAGGAGGCGAAAGCGCTCGAGGAACGGCGCGGCGAGCTCTTCGAGGCCCTGTCGGTCGCCACCTCCGCCGGAGAGCAGAACGCGTTCCTCTCGGACGCCCCGCAGGTGTTCGGAGGCCTCGCCCTCGGCGAGGGCATGGCGCAGCTCCGCCTCGGCCGGCCGGCAGTGGAGCCGCAGGAGGAAGCGGAGGAAGCGTTCAACGACGTGATCGGGATCGGCGGCGGCGCCGGCGCCGGCGGGACGTTCCACGCTCGATACGGCGGCCGGCGCCGGTCGCCCGGAGCGGACGAAGCGCGCGCCAGCCGCGCCATGATGGCGGAGACCGCCCTCTGGGCGCCGGACGTCGTCACCGACGCGGCGGGGCGAGCCTCGCTCAGCTTCCGCCTGCCGGAAGAGAGCACGCGCTGGCGCATCGTGGGCCGGGGGGTGACCGCCGACACGGTGCTCGGCCAGGCCGAGGCCTCCTTCGTGACCCGCGCGGACTTTTTCGTCGAGCTGCGCCATCCCGGCGCCCTCACCGAGGGCGACCGGCCCCTCGTGGTCGCCCGCGTGCACAACGCGACCGGCGCGGGCGGCGAGGCGAATCTGCGCCTGCGCCTGACGATGGGAGAGGACAAGCGGGTGGCGGTGGCGAGCGTCCGGCTGGCGGAGGACGGCGTCGTCGAGCACGTGTTCGACGGCCTCGGCGCCGTGCCGCTCGCCGCGCGCGCCTCGCTCGAGATCGAGGCGAGCGCGGAGCTCGGCGGGCGATCGCGGACGGCCGCCGATCGGATCGAGCTCCCCGTGCGCCCGTGGGGCGTGGAGCGCGCCGTTTCCGAGAGCGGGGTCCTCTCCTCGAGCCGCACCCTCTGGCTGGAGCTCCCCACCGGCGAGACGTGGCGCGGGCAGGCCCTCGAGCTCTACGTCGGACCCGGCGTGCGCCACCTCCTCGTCGACGAGGCCCTCGGCGGCCCCGCCGTGCGCTACGGCGGCCAGTCTGCCCAGATCGACGCCCCGAGCTCGACCCAGGCCGACGCGGCCGCCGAGCTCTTCGGCGCCTGCGCCGTGCTGGACTATCTCCGCGGCGCCGGTCTCTGGCGGATGGCGGAGACGCCGCGCCTCGTCGCCCGCGCCCACGGGCTGGTTGCCCGTCTCGTCGCGGCGCAGCGCGAGGACGGCGGCTGGGCGTGGAGCGGTGCGCAGCGGGAGAGCGATCCCGCGACCTCCGCCTACGCGCTCGCCGCCCTCGGGCGCGCCGAGGCGGCGCTGCTCGGCGTCCCGCCGGCGACCCTCGCCAAGGCGCTCGAGTTCGTGCCGAACGCCTTCCAGGCCGCCGAGCAGCAAGCGGACGAGCTGAAGGCGATGCTGCAGTGGGCGCTGGCGATGAACGACCGCGCCGACTTCGGAGCCTTGAACCGCCTGCACCGCCTGCGCCAGAGCCTGTCGCCAGCCGCCCTCGCCTACACGGCGCTGGCGCTCGACGCGATGGACCGCGGGCCGATGGTGGCGGAGCTCGTGGAGCGCCTGGACGCCGGCGAGCTCGTCGTGCCGATGACGGAGAGCTTCGGCGCCGCGCGCTGCCAGTGGCGGGTCGAGAAGAACCTCGCCTGGAACCGCTCGGCGCTCGAGATGACGGCCCTCGCCCTGCTCGCGATCCAGCGCGCGCGGCCGCAGTCCGAGCACGTCGCGGCGGGCGTGCAGTTCCTCCTCTCGGCGCGGCCCTGGCAGCCGGCGCGCGCGCGGGGCTTCGTGCTCGCGGCGCTCGCCGAATACTACTCCCGCGCCGCCGCCGCGGGCAGCCGGGGCACGGTCGTCGTCGCGGTGGGGGGGAAGGAGATCGAGCGGATCGCTATCGCCGACGACACGGCGGGGCGGTTCCTCGCCGTCGAGGGGGCGCCGCTCGGCGCGGGCCGCACGCGCGTCGACCTCGAGGTGAAGGGGAACGCGGAGGTGTACTACACGGCGACGCTGCGCGGATTCTCGCCGGAGGTGAAGAAACAGGACGCCAGCGGGCTGCGGGTCCTCGATCACGAGTACCTCGCCCCCGGGCCCTATTTCCGGGGCCAGGAGATCCCCACCGGATTCGGGGTGCTGCGCGGCACGCACCGCGCGTGGGCGAACACCGTCGCGCATCTCCCTCTCGGGGAGATCCTCCGCGGCCGCGTGCGGTTCTACCGCGAGTACGACTCGAACACGCCGAACGCCACCGACGAGTACCTCGTGCTCGACGTACCGCTGCCGGCGGGCGCGACGGTCCTCGACGGCAGCGTGCGGGGCGGTTTCGCCAGCTACGAGGAGCGGGAAGGCTCCCTGCGCTTCCACGTCGGGCGCCACCGCGGCAGCGGCGAGGTCGCCTACGATCTCGTCGGCGCGACGCCCGGCGAGTTCCGGGTGCTGCCGGCGCGCCTGCAGAGCGCCTACGAGCCCGATCGCGTGGCGATCGCGGGGGGGAGCGCCCTCTCCGTCCTGGCCCGGGGCGAGACGAGCCCCGACGAGTACCGCCCGACGCCCGACGAGCTCTACCGCCACGGCAAGGCCCGCTACGACGCCGGGGATCGCGAGCCGGCCCACGCCCTCCTGCTCGCCCTCTACGACGAGTGGAAGGACGGGCTGGAGCCCCCGGTGCTCCGCGACACGGCGAGCATGCTCCTCTTCACGAGCATCGACCGCCGGGACGCGCCGTCCATCGTGCGCTTCTTCGAGGTCCTGAAGGAGAAGAACCCCGACCTGACGATCCCCTTCGAGCAGGTGCTCGCGGTCGGGGAGGCGTACCGCACGATCGAGGAGCACGAGCGCGCCCTTCTCATCTTCCGGGCGACGATCGAGGAGACCTTCGGCAAGGACCTGAAGGTCGCGGGGGCCCTCGAGCAGCAGGGGCAGTTCCTCGGGGCGATCAAGACGCTGGAAAGCCTGTGGGCCGGGTTCCCCGACCTGCCCGCGGTGGTCGCCACCTACCTGACGATCGCCGACAAGCTCCTCACCAAGGCGCCCGCCGCCCACCTGGACGAGAAGCTGCGCGAGGCGGGCCTCGACCAGGCCGCGCTCGAGCTGGCGGGGATCGTCGTCCTCCAGCGCTTCGTCAGCCTGTACCCCGAGGAGCCGCTCGCGCCGGACGCCGGCCTCCAGCTCGTGAGCGCCTTCCTGGGCCTGGAGGACTACGAGGTCGCGTCGGACGTGGCCGGGCGCATGGCGGCGCGGCACGTCGAGCCGCGCTTCGCGGACGCGTTCCTGTACACGAAGGCGGTCGCCGACTGGTACCTGGACCGCACCGCTGCCGCCCTCGAGCTCCTGCAGCGCATCGCCGCCGCGGAGTACACGGACGAGGCCGGAGCGGTGACCACCTCCGCCAACCGCCACCTCGCCTTCTTCATCCTGGGGCAGATCCACCACGCCCTGCGCGACCCCCGGAAGGCGATCGAGTTCTACGAGAAGGTCGCCGGCATCTTCCCCGACGCCCGGGAGGCGATCGACGCCTTCCGCGAGAAGCAGATCTCGCTCGAGGAGGTGACGACGGTGCGGCCGGGCGAGAAGCTCGCCCTGCGCCTCGCCTATCGCAACGTGAGAGAGGCCGAGCTCCTCGTGTACTCCGTCGACCTGATGACCCTCTACCTCCGCGAGAAGAACCTCTCCCGCATCACCGCCGTGAACCTCGCCGGTATCGAGCCGGCGCTGCGCCGGACCGTGCCGCTCGGCGGCGGCGAGGACCTGCGCCGGGCGGAGGTCGACGTCGACCTGCCGCTCACCGAGGCCGGGGCGTATCTCGTGATCTGCCGCGGCGACGACCTGCACACGTCCGGGCTCGTGCTCGTCACGCCCCTCGAGCTCGACGTGCGCGAGGAGCCGGCGACCGGCCACGTGCGCATCCAGGTCCTCGACCGCCAGACGGGGGCCTACGTGCGGGGGGTGGAGGTCAAGGTGATCGGCTCGGCGAACGAGAGCTTCCTCTCCGGCAAGACCGATCCGCGCGGCCTCTTCGTCGCCGACGCCGTGGCCGGCACCTCGACGGTGATCGCCCGTCTCGACGGGGATCGCTACGCCTTCTACCGCGGCCGGCAGGTCCTCGGGGCCGCGCCGGCGCCGCGGGGCGGCGACAAGGACGCCCGCGGGCAGACGGCGGACCAGGAGCTCGACCAGGGGGTCTACCTGAAGAACGTCCTCGAGCTCAACCGCGCGAACCAGGCCCAGCGCCTCCAGGACTGGCAGGAGGAGGTGGACCGCACCCGCCAAGGGGTGAAGGTGAAGCAGGTGCGGTGATTTTTCCGCGGGCCGGCCGTTCCCCGCGGGCGGCCGGCGGACGATACTGGTCGCGCGCCGCACGCCGCGGCGTGCCGTACATGGTCGTTGCTCGGGATGATGGCGATGCGGGCGGCTCGTCGCGCGGGTGAGGTCGGATTCCCGCGGCCCGCCTTCGCCCGACGCGCGGGCCGGGGCGGGCCGGGAGCTTCCCTGCATGGGGGATGGGTCATCGCCAACCACATCCTCGTCTCCTTCCACGTCGCCTTCATCTCCTCCGTGCTCGCCCTGCCCGCGGAGGTCGCGACGCGGGCCGACGTGCTGCGGTTCGTGTTCGCGAGCGGGGAGACCCTGGTCTCCGCCGCCTTCGCCTACCTCTCCTTCCACCTCGGCATCGCGCTCCACGAGCTCGGCCACTTCCGGGTGGCGGCCCGGCTCCGGGTCCTGGCGGACGACGTTCTCGCCGCCGTCGAGCCGCGGCTCTGCGCCCCGCTCGGGCGGCGGCTCTCGTTCCTGGTCCGCCAGCTCGCGCTCGCGCCCTACGGCCGCGCCCCCGGCATCAAGCGCGAGGGGCTGAACTACTACCCCGACGCCCCCTACAACCTCGCCGTGGCGGCCGCCGGCCCGCGCGCGAGCCGCAGCGTGGCGCTCGTCGCGCTGCCGCCGGCGGTGCTGCTCCTGGCCGCCGGGCTCCTCGCCGCCGCGCCGCCGGCGGTCTACGCCGGCCGGTTCCTGCTCGGGCTGGGCGTCGTCGGGCTCCTCGACTTCCTCCTGGCCGATCCCGGCAAGTACCGCGAGTTCCAGCGGCGCGAGAAGGCCGCGCGCCAGGCGGCGGCGAGCGTCGGCGAGCTCTCCGGCTGGTATCGGATGGCGCCCGCCGTCAAGGAGCGTTTAGCCCGCCAGCGGATGCAGGAGGCGACCCACCCGCGCCTGGGACGGGTCAGCGCCCCCTGGCAGTTCCGCAACTGCGGCATGGGCGGCCGGCACACGGAGAAGGAGTACCCCGAGTCGAACATCAGCATGCAGGAGGCGATGTTCGTGATCCTCGGAGCGCGCGACTCGCAGGAGTCGCAGGAGATGACGGTCCGGCTCCAGAACCGCCTGAAGGAGATCATCGAGAAGGAGAGCGGGTGCCGGGTGATGGGGATCGGCCTCGAGGGGGGGCTCGCCCCCTACGTCGATCGCGCGGGCTATCCCCTGCCGGAGGTCCGGCTCTGGGCGATGATGAAGCAGGCGATCGAGGAGTGCGGCTACGCTCCCGGCGCCGACGTCGCCATCGCCCTCGATCCGGCGATGAGCGAGCTCGAGATCGCCTATCGCCAGGAGTTCGCCGTTCCCGACGCGGTGGGGACGTACCTCTTCTGGCGAGACCACGCGAAGACCGTCCTCGACCGGGACGGCGTCCTCGCGATTTACGAGCGGGCCCTGCGGGAGTTCGAGATCCCCATCGTCTCGATCGAGGACGCGTTCTCGGAGACCGACCACGAGGGCTGGAAGATGCTCCTCGAACGGCTCGGGGACCGGATCCTCGTGATCGGCGACGACCTCGTGACGACGAACGACCGCACGATCGAGGAGGCGGCCTCCCGCGGCCTCATCAACGCGGTCCTCGTCAAAGCCAACCAGATCGGCACGTTGTACGAGACTCTGCTCGCCGTCCTCACGACGCTCGGCAAGGGGCTCGAGGTCGTCGTCTCCCACCGCTCGAAGAGCCCGAACGACGACATGGAGGCGCACATCGCCCTCGCCGTGAACGCGCTCGGCTTGAAGGCGGGCGGCGGGGCCAACACGGAGCGGCTCGTCAAGTACCACGCGGTGACGATGCAGATGGCGGACGTCGAGTCCGCCAACCTCCGCGACGCCCTCCCCGAGTTCCACCGCGCCATCGTGAGCCGCATCACGGCCTACGAGGAGCCGACGAACGCTGGCATCCCCACCGTGGGGACGGAAGTGGAGCTCCACCTGCCCGAGGCGGCGCTGCGGATCGCCTTCAAGGGCGCCACGCCGCTCGGCACGTCCGCGGGCACGGGCGAGGCGGTGCACCTCGTCGACCGCCACACGGAGTACTTCGAGCACCGCGAGGTGATCGACGGCCACCGCGATCTCTTCGAGGAGGTGGAGACGGGCGTCTTCCGCTTCGCCCGATCCGCGACGGCCGGGCGGGTGCGCGAGCGCAAGGACTCCGGCCTCGATGCGCTCTACGAGAAATCCCACCGCTACGACGGCAAGGGGTGCCAGAACGCGGTGGCCAACGTGCGCGAGATCATCGCACCGTTCTTCACCGATCGCAACGTGGCGGCCCTCGGCCCGCTCGACATCGACCGTGCGCTCCTGGAGCTCGAGCTCGAGACCGCCCGGCGGCGCGGCAAGATCGACGACGCCGCGCCCCCCGAGGCGGCGATCCGGATCATGCAGCGCAAGCAGAACCTGGGGATGAATGCGCTGCTCTCGACCTCGCTGGCGCTCGCCCGCGGCGTGGCCCACGTCCAGGGCAAGCGGCTCTACGAGTTCCTGCGCGAGGAGATGCTGGCGATCATCGAGAGGCTCGCCGCCGAGCACGATGTCGCGATCGCGGGCGGGAGGTTCGAGGACTCGATCGCCGCGCTGCGGGAGGTCGAGCGCCGGCTGGCGGCGGCGGGTCGATCCTTGCACGGCGAGCTGCGCCGGATCAGCGGGATCTACGAGCGGCTCGACCGGGAAGCGGCGGTCTTGGAGCCCGTGCCCGTCCGGCCCCGCCATCGGCCGGCGGCAGCCGTTCCGGCCGCGGCCCCGGCGGCGGTCGAGGTCGCCGCAGCGGAGGCGGCGGCGCCGGCGGCGCCCGTCGAGGCGCCGGCGGCGGCGGGGGAAGCCGTCGCCGACCTCGACGCCCCGCTGATCCGCGATCTCAGCCGAACCCTCGCGGTTGCCCTGGCGGCGGAGGGCGCTCCGGCGCGGCGGCGCGACGCGTTGTGGCGATACCTGAGCGTGCAGCGGGAGGTCGGCAGGCGCACGGGACGTTTCGAGATCGTCAACGATCGCGTCTACCGCCACGATGGCGGGCTCTACGTGCCGTATTCCGTGGGGGACCGGTTCGTGCTCCACGACGTGCGCGGCGGGAACGTCGCGGAGGTCTGCGCGCAGCGCTTCCCCGCCGGGACCATCCTCACCGACGAGCTGATCCTCGGCGCCGCCGGCCGCACGGGGACGCCCCTCGACCTCGAGAGCGAGGAGTTCGAGACCGCCGACTCCGCGGCGACCCGGATCGACCGGGTGCGCGACATGGCGGCCATCCTGGCCCGGATGAACAACTCCGGGAACCTGAAGGAGGTGATCTACCACCTGCGCTTCGTGGTGGCGAAGCTGTGCAGCATCTCCTTCAAGGGCTTCATGGGCGCGAAGAACCTCCAGCCGGAGGTGCGGCGCCTGAGCACCGAGGTCAGCCACCTCCTGAACGGGCCGTTCGCCCCCCGCCTGCGGCTGCCGCTGCGCATCCTCGTGCGCAACATCTCGGGGCTCGTCCTGCGGCCGAAGGTGATCGACGAGCTCTGGAACGACACGATCGACCTCTCCGAGGTGCACGTGCGGGGCAGCGCCCTGACCAACGAGCTGCGGCGCAGCGCGCACCATGCGCTGGGGGCCGGCACGCTGCGGCTGGCGCGCGCGTATCTGACCTACTTGCGCACCGGCGACGGCAGCGCGCTTCCCGAGCCGGGGCCGGCGGCGCTCTCGGAAGCCGACGAGGAGGCGCGGAGCAAGAAGACCCCCCCCGAGATCGTGGCGCGGGTCGTGGCGAATCTGGAGGAGCTCCTCGGCACCTCGCAGGTCGTCACCCGGATCCGCGAATGGCAAGAAGCCTACACGGGGAGCCTCCTGCGCTGCGAGTCGGGCAACCGGGCCGGCGACGAGGGCGAGCTCCTGGTGAGCCAGGGCATCCGCGCCGCGAACCACTGGGCCTACCGCCGCCACCTGCGGATCCTGCGCCAGGCGAGCGAGGCGGGCGCCTGGGCGAGCGGCGCCGGCGCGAAGCTGCGCGGCCGCCTGGATCGCCTGGAGGAAATGGGTCCGGACCGGCCGGACTTCGACGCCGACCGGACCGCGCACGCGGCCCGGCGCGCGGTGGAGGAGTTCGTGGCGGAGCTGATCGAGAAGCACCAGGAAGATCTCTTCCGGTCGATCGAGGGCGTGCTCGCGGCCTACGGACAGGACTCGTTCGCGGAGTCGTTCTTCCAGATCAGCCGCTTCCGCACCGTGGTCGACCATTGGCTCCAGCGGGGGGACTTCCCCGAGCAGCGCCACCTGCTGCTCCAGCTCGACTGCCTGCTCGAGGAGATGGGCTTCCTGTGCCTCCGCCGCGTCTCTTCCCAGTACGAGGAGGAGGGAGTCCATCTCCGGCGGTGCCTGGGGATCCTCGCCCAGTGCGTGGGCAACCTCGAGCACGACGGTCTGTACTCGCGCGAGCTGATCGAGCTCGCCGCGATGCTCGGCGACGAGAACAAGACTCGCGCCGAGATCCTCGACGTGTTGGAGGGCGTGCAGCATACCTATCACAGGCTTTTCCAGCGCTTCAGCGTGGCCTACCAGAAGATGGCGGGCCAGCTCGGGCTCGACGAGGACGAGCTGCGCGCCGTCCTCGCGAACTACCAGCGCTATCTGCACGACTTGAACAGCATGGTGCACTTCGCGGACCTCGCGAAGGGGCACATCGAGCATTCGGGGAAGAGCCTCTCGCTGCGCGTGGACGGCGAGCCGGCGGCGCCCACCGCCCCCGAGGGAGCCTTCGACTTCCTGCACCTCTCCCACCGCGATCGCATCGATCGGCTGCTGGCGGACGCGGAGCCGAGCGTGAGCCTCCAGGACGCCTACGGCGGCAAGGGATGCAGCTTGATCTACATCAGCCACCTCCACATCCCGACCCGGGACGGATTCATCATCCCGACCACCCTCCCGCGCGCCGGGATCCATCTCTCCGATCAGTCGCGCCTGCGCCGCGAGCTGAAGAAGCACCTGCGCGTCCTCGAGCAGGACATCGAGGCCGCCGGCGAGGGGACGCGGCGCTTCGCCACGCCCGAGCATCCCCTGCTCCTCGCCGTTCGCGGGGGATCCGTCTTCACCATGCCGGGGATGCTGACGACGATCGTCTTCGTCGGCATGAACGACGAGGTCGCCTCCGCGCTGGCCCGCGACGATCCGTGGTACGCCCACGATGCCTACCGGCGGTTCCTCGCGACGTACGCGGACGCCGTGTGGGGGCTCAACCTCGAGGAGTTCGACCTCGTCGAGGACACGAAACGCCGCTATGGCGTCACCTTCAAGGAGGAGCTGCCCGGCCAGGCGATGCAGGAAGTGGCCGAGGCCTCGAAGGCGGTGATCCGCCGCAAGGGTTTCGGCGACGAGCTCGAACGGATCCTCGAGGATCCCTTCCTGCAGCTCGTCGGCGCGGTGAACGCCGTCTACGAGTCGTGGAACAGCCGGCGCGCCTTGCAGTACCGCGAGGTGACCGGCCTCGCCCACGACTGGCATACCGCGGTGATCGTTCAGCAGATGGCCAGCGGCAACCACAGCAACGAGGCGATCCGGCGGGGCATGGCGGAGGAGCGCGCGTCCCTGACGGGCGTGATCCCGCGCACGGAGATGAACAGCCGCGGGTTCCGGACCTACACCGGCGACATCAAGTTCTCCGCCTGCGGCGACGACCTCGTCGGCGGGCTCACCTCGGCCGACTCCCTGCGGCCGGTGCAGGACCTGCAGGCCCTGATGCCGACGCTGGCGCGCGAGCTCCTGAAGACGGTCGCTCGCCTGCGGCGCTACCGCGGCACCGATCCCGAGATCGAGTTCACGGTCGAGCGCGGCAAGCTGAGCGTCCTCCAGGCGCGCATGGCGCAGACCGCCTCGGTGGAGAGCGTGCGGGCCTTCCTCGATCCCGGCGAGGAGGAAGCGCGGGGGATCGGCATCCGCGGCGGGGCCTTCCGCGGCATCGTCGCCTTCGACGAGGACGATCTCGCCGCGGCCCGCGCGCGGCGGGCGGCGGGCCCGGACGAGGCGGATGGCGTGCTCCTCGTGCTCGAGAACCCCACCCCGCACGAGATCCCGATGATCCTTTCCGCCGACGGCCTCGTCACCGCCAAGGGCGGCTCGACGTCCCACGCCGCGGTCGCCATCCACAGCATCGAGGCGCGCCCCTACGCGGCTGTCCTGAGCGTACGCGGACTGCGGGTGAACGCCCGCACGCACGCGGCAGTCCTCGTCGATCCCCAGGGCCGCACGAAGCACCGGATCGCGCCGGGGGACGTCCTCTCGATCCACGGCCAGACCGGCGCTCTCTACGTGGGACCGCGGGCGCTCCTGTGATCCGCCCGCGCTGCGTCATTCGCCGGCGTCCCGCCGGTAGCGCGCGGCGACGCGCCGGTAGGCGTCGCGGAACGGCACGCCCTCCTTCACGAGCGCGTACGCCTCCGCCGTGGCGTGGAGTTCCCGGGTCATCGCCCGCCGGCAGGCCTCGGCGTGCAGGAGGAAGCCGTCGACCACCCGCGCCATCATGTCGGCGCTGGCGAGCGTCGCGTCGAAGGCGCGGAAGAGGGGCTCCTTGGTCAGGCCGAGGTCGCGCTGGTAGCCCGAGGAGAGATTGCCGGCGAGGCCCCGGACCTCGCCCTCCGCCGCCGCGACGACGTGGTAGCGGGCGCGCACGAGCTCGAGCACGTCCGGGTTCCTCTTCTGGGGCATGATCGAGCTCCCCGTGCAGAACGCCTCCGGCAGCGACACGAAGCCGAACTCCGCGGTGGAGAAGAGCAAGAGGTCGCTGGCGAGGCGGTTCAGGGTGAGCATCACCGTCGAGAGCAGGTGGAGGACGCTCCCCTCGAGCTTCCCCCGGCTCATCTGGGCGTAGATCGGATTCTCCAGGACTCCCGCGAAGCCGAGCTCGCGGGCGGTCAGCGCGCGGTCGAGGGCGAAGACCGGGATCCCGAAGCCCGCCCCCGTGCCGAGGGGCGAGCGGTCGACGAGCGCGGCGACCGCGCGGAGCAGCTCCTCGTCGTCCCGGACGGCGGCGGCGAAGGCCCCGAGCCACGTCCCGGCCGTCGTGGGCATCGCCCGCTGCATATGCGTGTAGCCGGGCATCGGAATCGCCCCGTCGCGGGCGATCCGCGCCGCGAGCGCGGCGGCGAGGCGAGCGAGCCGGCGGCCGAGCTCGGCCAGCGCGTCCTTCTCGTAGAGGCGCACCGCGGTCAACACCTGATCGTTGCGCGAACGCCCGAGGTGGATCTTCTTGCCGGCCTCGCCCACCTCGTGCGTCAGCCACTCCTCGATCGCCGTGTGGCAGTCCTCCTGGGCGGGGGCGATCGGGAACTTCCCCTCGCCATGGAGCCGGCGGATCTCCTCGAGCCCCGCCTGTAGACGGGCGACCTCCTCCTCCGCCAGGACGCCGATCGCCCCGAGCATCCGCGCGTGGGCGATCGAGGCCGCACAGTCGTAGGGCACGAGCCGCTGGTCGAGCTGGTGCTCGTTCCCGGCCGAGAAGGCGAGGATCGCCGCGTCGACCGGCGCGTCCCGATCCCAGAGGGTCACTCCACTCCTCTCCAGCGCCGGCCCTTCTTCCTCATGATGGCGCTGTGGGCCATGAGCCGGATGGCGTTGATCTTGATGAACCCCGCCGAGTCCTCCTGGTTGAAGCCGCCCTCGATGTCCATGCTCGCGAAGGACTGGTCGTAGAGCGAGCTCGAGCTCTTCCGAGCGGTGACGAAGGCATTGCCCTTGTAGAGCTCGAGCCAGACGTCGCCGTCGATCACCTCCTGGCTCTTGTCGATCGCCGCCATCAGGAAGTCCATCTCCGGGCTGAACCAGAAGCCGTAGTAGATGAGCTCGGAGAGCTTGGCGGCGAGCGTGTTGCGCAGCCGCAGGACCTCGCGGTCCATGGCCAGGCTCTCGATGTCCTGGTGGGCGACGTGGAGGATCGTGCCGCCCGGCGTCTCGTACACGCCGCGGGACTTCACGCCCACGAAACGGTTCTCGACCATGTCGAGCCGCCCGATCCCGTTCGTGCGACCCAGCTCGTTCAGGAAGAGGAAGAGCTCGAGCGGATCCGTCTCGACGCGCCCGCTGTCCTGGTCCTCGACGCGGATCGGGATGCCGTCCTTGAACGACAGCACGATGTGCGCCGGCCGATCGGGGGCCCGGCGAGGCGAGACGGTGCGGGAATACACCTCTTCGGCGGCCGGGCGGGCCGGATCCTCGAGGACGCCGGCCTCGTGGCTGATGTGGAGGAGGTTGTCGTCCTCGCTGTAGGGCTTCTCGGCCGTCGCCTGGACGTCGATCCCGTGCTTCTTCGCGTAGGCGATCAGGTCCGAGCGTCCCTCGAACTCGCGGAGGAAGCTCCGGTCCTTCCAGGGCGAGAAGACCTCGATCTTCGGATTCAGGGCGTAGTACGTGAGCTCGAAGCGCACCTGGTCGTTCCCCTTGCCCGTCGCGCCGTGGGAGACCACCGGCGCCTCCTCGCGGGCGGCGATCTCGATCTGGTGCTTGGCGATCAGGGGCCGGGCCAGCGCCGTGCCGAGGAGGTAGCGCCCCTCGTAGAGCGCGTTCGCCTTGAAGGCGGGGAAGATGAAGTCGGTGACGAACTCCCGGCGCAGGTCCTCCACGTAGACCTTCGCCGCCCCCGTCTTTCGCGCCTTCTCGCGGACCCGGTCGAAGTCCTCCTGCTGGCCCACGTCGGCGACGAAGGCGACGACCTCGTGGCCGCGCTCGACGAGCCACTTCAGGATGACGGAGGTGTCGAGGCCTCCGCTGTAGGCGAGGACGACTTTCTTCTGGCGCTGGGGCATGGCGGGAAGGGGGCAGGGGGCCGGCGCGGCCCCCGGCGGCGCCGCGCGGGCCGCGGATCCGGCGCAGGCTACGCCATCCCGCCGGGGAGTCAACGACCGGTGGGCACGCGCTCGCTACCCCCCCCCGCCCTCCCCGGCGTATCGTGCCGCCTCCGCGCCGCCCGCCGGGCTCGCCGTCCGGCGCGGCCAGCGCGAAGGAGGTCCCATGCTCTTCCGCTTGCCCGCCTGCGCCGCTCCCGCGCTTCTCGCCGCCGCCGCCTCCCTCTCCGCCGCGCAGGGAAGGGCTGCGCCGGCGCCGGGGAACCCGGTTCCGAATCCCTCCTTCGAGGCCGGCGGTCCCGGGGGCCCCGCGGGGTGGGCGCCGAGCCGGTGGACGGGCGAGGGGACCTTCGAGCTCGCCTCGCCCGGCCGCACCGGCGAGCGCTGCGTCGCGATCCGCTCGGCGAGCGGCGCCGACGTCTCCTGGCAGGCGACGGTCCCGGTGCGGATCCTCTCCCGCTACCGTCTCGCGGGCTGGATCCGCACCGAGGGGGTCGACGTGGCGAAGGGGGGCCGCGGCGCGCTCTTCAACATCCACGACCTCCAGCCGGTCGCCACGCCGGCGGTGGCGGGGACGAGCGGCTGGACACGGGTCGAGGTGGAGTTCGACACGGGCCTCCACGACTCGATCCTCCTGAACTGCCTCCTTGGCGGCTGGGGCGAGGTCACGGGCGCGGCGTGGTACGACGACGTGATGCTCGAGCTCCTCTCGACGCCGGAGTTCGAGCCCGGCCTCGTGATCGACGCCGGCGCGGTCGGCGAACCGATCTCGAAGTTCATCTACGGCCAGTTCATCGAGCACCTCGGCCGGTGCATCTACGGCGGCATCTGGGCCGAGATGCTCGAGGACCGCAAGTTCTTCTTCGCCGTCGGGGCCGCGGAGTCGCCGTGGCGGGCCCGGGGCGAACCGGGGAGCGTGCGGATGGCGACCGATTCGCCGTTCACCGGCGCGCAGACGCCGGAGATCGCGCTCCCCGGCGGCGGAGGCGCGGCGGGGATCGTGCAGGGCGGGCTCGGGCTCGTCGCGGGCCGCGAGTACGTCGGGCGGATCTGGCTCGCCGGCGATCCCGGCGCGGGCGAGGTGGAGATCGCGCTCGTCTGGGGCGACGCGCCGGCGGCCCGCGATGCGGTGCGCGCACCGGCGCCGGGCCCGGACTACGCGCGCACGGAGCTCTGGTTCACGCCGGGCGCGACGACCGATTTCGGCCGCCTCGAGGTCCGCGCCGCCGGGACCGGCGCCTTCCGCGTCGGCGCGGTCTCCCTGATGCCCGCCGACAACGTGCACGGCCTGCGCGCCGACACGCTCGCCCTCCTGCGCGAGCTCGACGCGCCGATCTACCGCTGGCCGGGCGGGAACTTCGTGAGCGGCTACGACTGGCGCGACGGCATCGGCGACCGCGACCGCCGCCCGCCGCGCAAGAATCCCGCCTGGAGGGGGATCGAGCCCAACGACTTCGGCCTCGACGAGTTCTTGGCCTTCTGCCGCGAGCTCGGGACCGAGCCGTACATCGCGTTGAACAGCGGGCTCGGGGAGGTGGAGAGCGCGGTGGACGAGCTGCGCTACGCGAACGATCCGCCCGACTCGCCGCTCGGCCAGCTCCGCGCCGCGAACGGCCACCCCGCGCCCTACGGCGTGCACTTCTGGGGGATCGGGAACGAGATGTACGGCGACTGGCAGCTCGGCCACATGCCCCTCGCCGAGTACGTGCAGAAGCACAACCGCTTCGCCGCGGCCCTGCGCGCCGCCGATCCCTCGATCGAGCTCGTCGGAGTCGGGGCGGTGGGCCCGTGGAGCGAGACGATGCTCACGGCCTGCGCGGAGCACATGGACCTCCTGAGCGAGCAC
This sequence comes from Planctomycetota bacterium, assembly GCA_040754415.1. GTDB lineage: Bacteria > Planctomycetota > UBA1135 > UBA1135 > JBFMCU01. The sequence continues at coordinate 33,797 of JBFMCU010000167.1, read as the reverse complement.
TTCTACCGCGGCGAGGCGCCGGGGCTGATCGCCCACGTCGCGCAGATCCCGGAGGCGGTGCGGGCGATCGCCGCCGTCCATCGGCGGTACCGCGAGACCCTTCCCTCGCTCGCCGGGAGGGCCATCCGGATCGCCCTCGACGAGTGGAACTACTGGTACGGCCCCGCCGAGTACGGCGAGATCGGCACGCGCTACTTCCTGAAGGACGCGCTGGGCATCGCCGCCGGCCTCCAGGAGTACGCGCGGAACTCGGACCTGTACTTCATGGCGAACTACGCGCAGACGGTGAACGTGATCGGCTGCATCAAGACGACGAAGACCGCCGCCGCCTTCGATCCGCCGGGCCTGGTGCTGAGCCTCTACCGCCGCCAGTTCGGCGTGCTGCCGGTCGCCACGACCTGCGCGCCGCCGCTCGACGCGATGGCCGCCCTCACCGCCGACGGTCGCGTCCTCACCATCGGCGTCGTGAATCCGACGCGGGAGGCGGTCGAGCTGCCGCTCTCCCTCGCGGGAGCGGCGCTCGCCGGCCCGGGCACAGTCTGGCGGATCGCCGGCGACGATCCGCAGGCCTCCAACACACCGGGCGAGCCGCCGGGCGTCGTGGTCGAGGAAGAGCCCTTCGCCGGTCCGCTCGACCGCCTCGCCGTCGCGCCGTGCGGCGTGACGCTCTTCGCGCTCGATCTCGAGTAGGGCGGCGTCGGCCCGATCAGCACGCCGGCCGGTCCCAGTACGTCATCGTCCCGTGCCGGGAGAATCCCTGGCGCAGCACGACGGGCGCCGAGGTGGCGGGGATCGCGTAGAGCCCGACGCGGTCGATCCCGCGCTCCGCCGCGCGGCGCACGCGGGCGGCGAGGACCGCCGAATAGGCCCCGCGCCCCCGCGCCTCCGGCACGGTGGCGCCCGCCCAGAGGAAGCCGAACCGGAGCGCCGGGAAGAGGGTCAGACCGCCGGAGGCGATCGCCGCGCCCGTCGCCTCGTCGTAGGCGACGAACCGGTGCACGCGCGCGCCAGGGGAGGCGCACTCGGCGAGCTGGCGCCGCAGATCCTCCTCCTCGACCGGCCGCGGCTCCGCGAACGCCCGGTTGGCGACGGCGATGCAGTCGAGGAGCCGCGCGCGCGAATCCACCGGGAGGACGGTGATGCCGGGAGCGGGTCGCGGCCGATGATCCGCGACGGCGAGAGCGCAGGCGAAGCACTCCTGCTTCGCCGCGTACCCCGCCCGCGCGAGCTCGGCCTCGAGTGGCCCGCGCTCGATCGACTCCCGCACGAGCCACCGCGACCGCCGGCCGGCGTGGACCGCCGCCACCTCCTCCACGAGGGCCGGAATGCGCGCCGCCGCCGCCCGCGTGCGCGTGACCTGGTTGAACAGAAAGTGATCCCGCGGGCTCGTCACGTAGAGGATCTCCGCCCGATCGACGATCGCCACGTCGGCGGGCACCCAGAAGAAGTCCCACTGCGTGCGCTCGAGGAGGTCGTCGATGGTCATGGGGGAATCGTCTTCGCGCGAAAGGCCGGCGGCAGTCGGATCCGTCCTTGGCGACCGCGAGCAGAACGCCTGCAGATCTCGCGGGGTCCAGTACGACTGCGCCAGCGAATTCAATATCCCAGCACGAGGTCCAGCGCGTTGGACAGCGCCCAGGGTTGAACGCCACCGATGTGCAGGGCCTGGGTCGCGACGGAGAAACCTGCCAGGGCGACGTCCGCGGGAACTTGCATGCCGTAGGCCGCGATGGGGCCGGGGCGGAAGGGCAGGTGAAAGAGCTCGCCGTTCGGATCGGCAATGTTGACGAGGAGAGTCTGACCGCCGCCGAGCAAGAGCGTGATCGGTGTGCTGTAGCCCGCCAGCCAAGCGAGTTCGTGGCCGGTGGTCCCGGCGAGGTCGACCCGGGCCATGTAGAGTGAGCCGAGGACGGGGAGGGCGGTCGCCGTGTAACTTGAAGGGTTCGTGCCCACGTTACGAGGCGTGGCCGAGGCCAGGGGCCGGTCGTGGACGAAAATATCGTGGGCAACGTTCATGTCCCCCGGCACGAGGTTGCTCGCAATGCTCTGGAATACCACGTAGCGGCCGTCGCTGGAGATTGCCGAAGGGCCGCTGGTTCCGTTTCCCTCATCGCCGGTGGAGTCCACGCTCACGCGGACGGTCGCTCTGCGCTGGCGGTCATGCACGAAGACGTCCCACCAGCCGTTTGTGTCGCCGGCCACGAAGTTGGTGGAGCCGCTCCCGAACGTGACACAACGCCCGTCGGAGGAGATTGCAGGGTAGCCGCTGTAGCCGTCTCCCTCGGCACCCCATAGGCCAACACTCACCCGCGTGGTCTCCCCGGGTTTAAGGTCGTGCACGAAGACGTCCCACCGGGCGTTTGTGTCGCCCCCCACGAGGTTCGAGGCGCCACTCTCGAACGCGACGCAACGGCCGTCGGCAGAGATCGACGGCGAGTAGCTGTCACCATTCCCGGCGGTACCTTCCGAACTCACGCTCACGCGCGTGGTCTCGCCGCTCTGGCGGTCGTGCACGAAGACGTCCCGCCGCGCGTTCGTATCCCCCGCTACCAGATTCGTCGCCTTGCTGCTGAATGCCACGAAGCGACCATCAGCCGAGATCACAGGTTCATCGCCGTCCTCGTCTCCTTGCGCGCCTTCGGAGCTCACACTCACTCGTGTCGTCTGGCCGCTCTGGCGGTCGTGGACGAAGACGTCCCAGCGCCAGTTCGTGTCCCCCGGCACCAGATTGAAGGCTAGGCTTCGAAACGCCGCAAAGCGACCACCGGCGGAGATCGAAGCCTCCCCGCTGTCCTCGTTTCCCTGGATGCCAGCGGAGTCCACGCTCACGCGTGTGGTCGCACCGGTCCGTTGGTCGTGCACGAAGATGTCCACCTTCCAGTTCGTGTCCCCGGGCACGAGGTTCGGAGCGAAGCTGGAGAACGCGACGCTACCGCCATCGGCGGAGACCGCGGCCTCCCTGCTCCAGTTGCTCGCCTGAATCCCCGCCGAGTCTACACTGGCGAGCGTGGTGGTTCCCTGGGCGGCGACGAGAGCCGAGAGGCCGGTCGTCGTCGCCAGCGTGATCCCGACCCACCCGACTGGGCCTCGCGCTCGCGGCGGCCGACTGAAGCGCGCGCGCAGCCGTCGGTTTCCTCCTCCACCTCGCTCTCTGTCGGACAACTCTGCATCGGCGAACATCTTCGTCCTCCTCGAGTTCGGCGGGTCTGGTGGCCGGAGCGCGCTCGCTCGACGACCTCCCATGTCTGGACCCGTCGCAGAACGATCGCGCCGGGAATGACCTTCTGCGGCAGGCTACGACTGGGCGGGGAATCCGGCAAGGACCTCTCGGGGCCGTCCTTCCGGCCGGATGCCAGGCGTCCCCGGCATTCGTGCGTCGACGGCCCTCGGCCATGGGAGGGGTCTGGGCGCGGAATGGCGGTGGCAGCGCGGCGCGGTTCCGTCGGTGCGGCGGTGCGACAGCGGACGGAGGTGGGGGGCAGTGGTCGTGGCGGCCCGGCTGTCGCGGGCGGCGAGATCCGGCTGAGCCGTCCGGGGCGCCGGAGGTGTGCGGCCTGCGGGCCGGACCAGGCTCTGGACGATCCGGCCGGTGTCGGAGGCCACGTCGCCCGCCGGCCCCCCTCGTTCCCCCACTCGCCCAGGGCGGAAGACGTCCGGGGCGGCGGGCGGTTGCGCGGGAAATCGCGGTTTCGTGCGACGATCGGGGACCCGGGAGCATTGTCCCCGCGCCGGCCATGACCCTCCGCCCGCCCGCGCCCGATGTCGCCGCCCTCCTCGCCCATGCCGGGTGGATCGAGGGGCTCGCGCGGGCGCTCGCGGCAGACGGCGCGCGGGCGGAGGATGCGGTGCAGGACACGTGGGTCGCGGTCCTCGAGGGGCGGATGCGCTCGGGAGAAGCGCCGCGGGGCTGGCTCGCGCGGGTCGTGCGCAACTTCGTGCGACTCCAGCGCCGCCGCGAGGACGCCGCGAACCGGCGCGAGGCGGGCGCGGCGCGGCCGGAGCGGCTCGATCCGGACGCCGAGCCGGCCGAGATCGTGGCCCGCGCCGACCTCCAGCAGCGGGTCCTCGCCGCGGTGGTCGCCCTCGAGGAGCCGGTCCGCTCGACCCTCCTCCTGCACTTCATGGACGAGCTCCCGGCGGAGGAGATCGCGCGCCGCCAGGGAGTGCCGGGCTCCACGGTGCGGAACCGCCTGCGCCGCGGCCTCGAGCGGTGCCGGCGCCGCCTCGGCCTCGAGACAGGAGAGGACCCGGCCCTCTGGCTCTCCCTCGGGGCGCTCGCGCTCCTCCGGCGCGCCGCCCGCTCCGCTTCCGACCTGACGGGGGTCCTGACCATGTCCAAGGGAACGAAGATCGCGCTCGCCGCCGCCGTGGCCCTCGCCGCAGGGGTGCTCGTCGGGAAGGGGATCGTCGAGGGGTTTGGCGCCGGCGGGGGCGAGGATCCGGAGCGCACCGGCCTCGTCGCGCCGGCGGCGACCACCGAGCTTCCGGCGCCCGCCGCGGAGCCGGAGCTGCAGGGCGCGGAGTCCCCCGCTGCCCGCCGCGCGCTCCCCGGCGAGAGCGAGGGCACGCCGGAGGAGCAGCCCGCTGCCGCCGCCGCCGTCCCCGCCGTCCTCGGGCGGCGTATCCGGGTCGTCGACTTTCCGGGCACGCCCGTGCCCGACGCCGAGGTGGAGCTCGCCTCGCCCGGCGAGGAGCCGCCGGAGACGAAGCGGACGGACTCCTTCGGCGAGTGCGAGTTCCACCGCCCGGCGGGGAAGTACGCGATCCGCGCCTTCTCCGAGGGGGCCGGCCTCGCCAAGGCCGATGTCGAGTTCACGCCGGCGAGCGAAGGGCAGGTCCTCGAGCTCAAGCTCGTCGTTCCCATCGTCGTGCGGGGGATCGTGCTCGAGGCCAATGGGACGCCGGCGGCGGGGGTGAGGGTTCGGCCACGTCACGGGGGGATCCTCATCGGCCACGGCCTGCCCTTCGTGACGGACCCCGTGGTGACCGATTCCGCGGGACGCTTCGAAATGAGCCTCGATCCCCGCATGACCACCGTGCTCGAGGCCACCCGGGGGAGCGAGAAGACGGATAGCCAGGTGGTCCGGTTCTTTCCCGCGAAGGCGGAGGTCGACGTCGTGCTGCGATTCCGCGGGGGCCTGGAGCGTGGCGGGCGTCGTGCTGCTGCCGAACGGGGATCCGGCGGCGGAGGCCTTCCTGTGGCTGGACCAGGTCGTAGGCGACGGACAACGGGCTCCTGCGGACTACGTCCGGGAGAGCTCCGAGATCGACGGCACCGGGCGCTTCCGCATCCTCGTGCCGCGGGCCGGCCGGTACTCCTTGCAGGCCCGATCCCGGGAGGCGGGCCCGGTCGCCCTCGAGGTCGAGGTCGACGAAGCGAGGCCGCACCCGGAAGTCGTCCTGACCCTGCACGAGTTCGTCGGGATCGCCGGCCGCGTCCGGCGCGAGGACGGCTCTCCGGCCGCCGGGTGTCGCATCGCCGGCTGGAGGGCCGCGGAGCTGCCGGATCCTCTCGACTTCGACTATGCCGAGGCCGGGGCGGAGACCTGGTGGTACCACGGCTACGTCGCGGCCGAGGCCGACGGAGAAGGCCGCTTCCGGATCGGTCCGCTGGAGGCGGAGGGGCTCTACACGCTCTCCTTCCAGCCCGATCCGGCGGTTCGCGAGAACCGGGCCCTGCGCACCGATGTCCGGGCCGGCACGGAGGGTCTGGAGGTCGTTCTCGCCGCGAGCGAGCTACGCGGGGCCTGGCTCCACGGGCCGATCCGCTGCGAAACGCCGATCGGCGGCCTGCAATACGTCCTGCAGGTGAAGCGCGAGAGCAGCAAGTGGGCCGCGCAGCACTACCAGAACCTCTTCGACCCGTGGCGCGACCTCCCGGTGGAGGAGGGCTACTATCGCCTGGAACACCTGACGCCGGGCCGTGAGTACATGGCCTACTTCCGGGCCGAGGGCACGGGGCTCCAGCGGATCGGTCCGTGGACCGGCGATCCCGCCGGCACGGAGCGGGAGCTCGTGCTCGGCGCCCCCTGCTCGCTCGAGGTGCAAGTGCTCGCTCCCGATGGGTTGCCCGCGCCCCACGTCGGCCTCCTCCTCTGGGACGACGAGGGTTTCGTGGGGGATCCATTCCGGCGCGGCGGCCTCGACCCGACCACGGACCGCGACGGTCTCCACCTCTTCACGGACCTCGTGCCCGGCCGCTACCGCGTGACGGCGCAGGACGTGAGCGGATCCGGGCGCGGCGAAGCCACGATCGACGTCCGCCCTGGCGAACGCGAGCGCCTGCTCCTCCAGCTCACACAGCCGCCGTCGCGCCAGTAGCCTCGGCGCGCCGCTCTTCCGCCCGACTCCCCCGCCCGGAGGACGGGACCCTACCTTCCTCCGCCCGCGGCCGAGAGCTCGAGGAGCGCGTGATCCCACGCCTCGAGCGGCACCGCCAGCTCCAAACCCTCCGCGATGAGCCGCACCCGGGAATCGGCGGACCGCAGGGGCGCGGGCGCGCCGGGGCCCAGCTCGGAGAAGGCGATTCGCCGGCGCACGGTGGTCGCGGTCTCGCCGAGGTTGAAGAGGTTCAGGACCACCCCCTGACTGGCGAGCACGTGGGCGTGGATGTTCTCCTGGACGCCCCGGAGCTCGCCCCGCGTGAAGTAGGGTTTCAGCCGGAGGTAGAGGGCCAGCGCCTCCTTCTGCGCCGCCCACACCGCGGGATCGGCGTGCCTGCCCCCGATCCCCAGGTGCTGGCAGGTCGAGGCGTTCCACCAGAAGACGATCGCGCTCCGGTTGTCGCCGCGGAGGTCGATGTGGAGGTAGACCGGCAGGTCGTGGGCCAGGCGCTGGTAGTAGTTCGCGAGCGCCCGGCCGCTCACGAGGTCGTCCCAGGGCGCCCACATGAGCTCGTAGCCCCAGAGCTCGGTCGGGGCGGCACCGCGGTCGACGATGCGGTAGCGGGGGACGTAGTAGACGTCGGTGCCGCCCATCACCGGATCGTGCTGCTCGATGAGGAGGTCGGGATGGCGCGCGTGGATGCGCGCCCGCAGGGCGGCGTACGCTCGGAGCTGGTCCTCGCGCGTCGAGGGGATCGAGTGGCCGTGGCGCGCCGACCAGCAGGGACCGGTCCACGCCGAGCCGTCGAACATGAAGTAGGCGACTCCCGCCTCCGCCAGGGCGAGGAGCCGCCTCGCCTTCTCCTCGAGATACTGCTCCGAGGTTCCGCACAGCGCGAGGGCGATCGGCTGGCCGTCCGCGCCGACGCGGTCGATCTCGCGGGAATAGGCGGAGCCGTCGGTCCAGACCGCGAGCGGCGTGTGGAGCGAGAGCGCGAGGCCGTACCGCTCCCGCAGGAGCGCCACGAACTCGGCGAGCGGCCCGAGGCGCTCCTCCGCCCAGATCGTCGAGCTCATCGTCGTGTCCCAGCCCGGGTCGAGGTAGAGCGCCTCCGCGCCGATTTCTTGGGCCTTGGCGGCTTCCGCGAGCATGTCCTCGCGGCGGTAGTGCGCCGCCCGCCGCTCGGGCGTGTCGGGGCCCCACCAGAGCGGGTTGTCGTAGAGCTCGTTCCAGTGCACCGGCGGATCGAACGCGGGCGGGGAGCGGTACCCGCGGGCCCGCATCTCCTCCCGGAAGGCCTCATAGCCCGCCCGCCAGTCGCCGGCGACGGCCGTGAGCGTTGTGACGCCGAAGGCGACGGTCTCGCCCGGATCGAGCACCGCCGCGCCTTCCGGATCGCCGTGGAGCAGGCCGGCGCCGCCGAAGCGGACGAACGGCCGGCCCTCCGCCACCCCGCCATCGACGAGCGCGTACTCGATCTGCCCCTCGGCGTGCTTGAAGACGACCACGCACGCGCCGTCTCCCCAGAGGGCCCAGCCGTCGGATCCGTAGCACGGGTCGAAGATCATGCTGCGCCGGTGGTCCCAGCACCAGCGCGTGTCCCGAGCCACGACGTACGTCGGGTAATCCTCGGGGCGCCCGCGCACGTTCGCCGGGTCGCGGCGCAGCGGGATGTCGGTGCACGTCCAGGCGAGGAAGGGGTCGGCCGGCAGCGCAAGCTCCCGCCGGAAGCCCAGGCGCAGCGTCTCGCCGGCGACGGGATCGGGGCCCGCGTTTCGCACCGTGAGGTACTCCTGCAGCGTGGCGCCGCGCTCGAGCACGAACCGGTGCGCGATGCGGAGCGGGCCCGCCGCCACCTCGCGGATCACGGTCACCGCCCCAGCCGCGGGCGAGCCCTCGACCCTCACCCGCGACTCGGCGGCCGGCCGGCCGTAGTCGTAAGGGAGGTTCGCGAGCACCAGGCCCGCGGGCCGGCAGACGAGCGCCGTCGGGGCGGCGGAGTCGCCGAGCGTCAGCTCGAACCCGCCATTCGCGACGCGCACGCTGTCCGCGGTGCGCTCCAGGGTCAGGTCCGGAGGGACGTCGCGCCAGGCCGCGGGGAGGTCCGGCGGCTGCCACTCGCGGCCGGGACCAACGCGGAGGTCCCCGAGGCAGACGGCGCTCTCCTCCTCGAGCTCGAGGGCGAGCTCGGAATCGGCGGGCAGCCGCGGCGGGGGTCAGGCGGAGCTCGACGGACGGCTGCCGGGCGTGCGGCGAGCGGGCGATCAGGGTCGCGGATCCCTTCGCGACGAAGACGCGCCACGACGCCCGGAGGGGATCGAGGGCTCGGACTCCGAGCGGGATCGACACCGGCTCGAGGGCGACGACCTGCGCTCCGGCTTCGGCCGCGGTCACGATGACCCCCGCCGGGGCGCCCGCTACCGCGCCGGCGACGTCCACGCGCGGCCAGCCCTCTTCTCCCGCCGCGGGGGGCGCCGGCGCGGCCTGGAGCGGCTCGATTCGCACGAGCCGGATGGCGTCGTAGGCGATCCAGGAGCCGGCGGTGAGCGCCAGGGAGATCTCGTTCGCTCCGACCACGAGCTCCCCGGGCGCCAAGAAGAAGACGAGCGTGCCCGGGCGGTTGCCGGCGAGATCGCCGTAGTAGGCGCGGCCGCCGCCGAGGGGGACGTCGCGCTCGTGCGTCCGGCCGTTCACCGTCACGCGGAGGCGGGGGCGGATGCTCTCGTGCGTGTCGAAGAGATGGAGGAGCAGAGCGGCGCTCCCGGGTGCCTCCGGAAGGGAAAAACGGATCGTGAACGTGTGAACCGGAGCCCCACCCCAGGAGGTGTCGGCCGGCGCGGGATGGAGAAACGGCCAGGCGGCGGGCTGACTCTCGCCGACGACGAACACGGGGTCGACAGGGAATCGCGACGCGAATTCGTTCGCACCGTCCGGCGCCAGGGCGAACTCGCTGGGCAAGCCGTCGGGGGTCCCGATCGTCCAGATGGACTCCCCCGTGCCGACGATGGTCGTCGCGCCGAGGAGGAAGTGCGCCAGCATGGGGGACAAGTCGGAGCTTCGTGCCGCTTGGCCAGGCTACGGAGCGGATCAGTCGCGCGCAACACGCCGCCCGCGCCCGGGGAGGAGCGATGGGATCGCCGCGGGATCGCCGCCCCCTCCCGTGCTATCCTCCCGCGCGCGATGATCCGACCTCCGGAGAGCGCAGCGGTCTCGGGTCGGCCCGGGAAGCGGCGGGTCGCTCCGCGCGGGGCGAACGGATGACCCACCTCACCTCCCCGCAGATCGCGGTCATGTTCCTCGGCCTGGGGACGGTGCTCGGCGCGGCCCGCCTCCTGGGGGAGCTCGTCAAGGCCCTCAAGCAGCCGGCAGTCTTCGGCGAGATCCTCGCCGGGGTGCTCCTCGGGCCGACCGTGCTCGGTGCGGTCTATCCGGAGCTCTTCGCGACGCTCTTCCCCCGGGAGGGGAACGTGGCGATCGTCTTCGAGGGGCTGGTGACGCTGGCGGTCACCCTGTTCCTGCTCGTGGCGGGGATGGAGGTGAACCTCTCGGCGATCTGGCGGCAGGGCCGCGCGGCCTCCGTCGTGAGCGTCAGCGGGATCGTCTTCCCGTTCGTCGTCGGCCTCTCCTCCGCGGCGCTGTTCCCCGGCGTGCTCGGGCGCGAGCCCGGCGCCGATCGGCTCGTCTTCGCCCTCTTCTTCGCCACGGCGCTGGCGATCTCCGCCCTGCCGGTGATCGCCAAGACGCTGATGGACCTGAATCTCTACCGCAGCGACCTGGGCATGGTGGTGGTCGCGGCGGCGATCTGCGACGACCTGGTCGGCTGGATCATCTTCGCGGTGATCCTGGGCCTGATGGGGAGCGGCGACGTCGGCCAGGGGCCGACCATCGGGTACACGATCGGGATGACGCTCGCCTTCACCGGGCTGATGCTCACCGCCGGCCGCTGGATCGTGCACCGCATCCTCCCTCTCCTCCAAACGCGCACCGGCACCGGCGGAGGCGTGCTGAGCTTCGCCCTGACCGTCGCTCTGCTCTGCGCCGCGTTCACGGAGTGGATCGGCGTCCACGCGATCTTCGGGGCCTTCCTGTTCGGCGTGGCCCTGGGCGATTCCCCGCGCCTGCGCGAGCAGACCCGCGCCACGATCGATCGCTTCATCTCCTTCATCTTCGCCCCGCTCTTCTTCGCGAGCATCGGCCTGCGCGTGAACATCGTCGAGCACTTCGACTTGCTGCTCGTCGTCGTCGTCCTGCTCATCGCCTGCCTGGGCAAGGTGATCGGCTGCGGGGTCGGAGCGCGGCTCGGCGGCATGCCGTGGCGCGAGAGCTGGGCGGTCGGCTTCGGCATGAACGCCCGCGGCGCCATGGGGATCATCCTCGGCCTGCTCGCCCTCCAGGCGGGCGTGATCCGCGAGCGCATGTTCGTCGCCCTGGTGGTGATGGCGCTCGTGACCTCGCTCCTCAGCGGGCCGGCGATGCAGCGCCTGCTGCGCGAGGAGGTCGCCCGGCGGTTCACGACGTATCTGTCTCCCCGCGCCTTCCTCAAGCCCCTGGAGGCGCCCGACCGCTGGCAGGCGATCCGGACCCTCGCGGACGCCGCTGCGGCGGCGAGCGGCCTCGACCCGCAGGCCGTATGCACTGCCGTCACGGCGCGAGAGCTCGCGATGGGCACGGGCCTCGGCCACGGGGTCGCCGTGCCCCATGCCCGCCTGGACTCGATCCGCGACCCGATCCTCGCCGTCGGCGTCAGCCGGCACGGCGTGGACTTCGACGCCCTGGACGGGACGCCGGCCCGCCTGATCGTGCTCATCCTCACGCCGGCGCGCGACAGCGGCGCCCAGCTCGGGATCCTCGCCGACATCGCGCGCACGTTCTCCGATCCCGCCGCGGTGAACGGCGTCCTGGAGGCCGGCGGGTTCGAGGAATTCCGCGCGGCGGTCGACAGCCGACCGGGCGAGCCGGCGCGCGCATAGCGCGCGCGCCGCGCGCTCGACGCCGCCCCTACCGATCCGCCGCCGGCAGCCCCATGCCGCTGCGGTCGGGATCCGGCGGGCGCTCCGGCACGATGTAGTCGAAGTCGGGGATCTCCTCGAGCATGAGGGAGATCGCGGCGTCGAGCTGGGGATCGCCGCCGTCGACCATGAGGGAAGGATCGTCGACGACCTCGATGTCGGGGTCGACGCCGTGGCCCTCGACGCCCCACGTGCCGTCGAGCTCGTAGAAGCCGTAGTTGGGGACCGTGGTCTCGGCGCCGTCGATCAGGCCGGGGTTGCCGCCGATCCCGACGAGGCCGCCCCAGGTGCGCATGCCGATCAACTTGCCGAGGCGGGCGTGCCGGAACTGCCAGGGGAAGTCGTCGCCGCCGGAGCCGGCGAGGCCGTTGATGAGCATGCACTTCGGCCCCTGATGGGCATCGAAGGGCTGCGCAAGGTCGTGACCGTCGCGGCGGGCCCAGAAGTTCGTGATCGGCTTGTTCATCCGCTGCACGAAGCAGGAGGGATCGAAGCCGCCGCTGTTCCAGCGCTCGTCGACGATCAGGGCCTTCCTGCGGAGCTGCCCGCTGTACTGGCGCATGAAGTCGTTCCGGCCGCTCACGGCCGTGTCGGGAACGTAGAGGTAGCCGACCTGATTGCCCGTCTTCTCCGCGACGTAGGCCCGATTGCGCTCGATCCACGCGCGATAGCGCAGCTCGCCCTCGTCGGCGAGCGGCTCGATCGCCACCTCGCGGGCGTCGTCGTCGAGCACGGGCTTCGCGCTTACGGTGACCGTGATCGTCTTCCCGGCGAGGTCGACGAAGGCGGCCCACGGATCCTGCGCCACGTCCACGGGCACCCCGTTCACGGCGAGGAGCCAGTCGCCAGCGTGGACGTCCACGCCCTGGCGATTCAGCGGGTTGCGCGCGTCGACGTCCCACGGCGCGCCCTCGACGATCCGGGCGATGCGATAGGCGCCCTGATCGAGCTCCCAATCCACGCCGAGGAGGCCGACGTTGCGCTTCGGCTCGTCATCGACGTCCCCGCCGGAGTAGTAGGTGTGGCCGACGTTCAGCTCGGCGATCATCTCGCCGAGGACGTAGCTGACGTCCTCCCGGCTGACGCAGGCGTCGAGCATCGGGAGGTAGCGGTCGCGCACGCCCGGCCAGTCGACGCCGTGCATGTTCTCGACGTAGAAGAAGTCGCGCTGCAGGCGCCAGACGTCCAGGAAGATCTGCCGCCATTCGGCCCGCGGCTCGATCGCGACGTCCATGCCGGCGGTCACGACCTTCTTGCCCTCGGCGTCCGCGGCCGCCTTGTGGATCGTCGCCGCGTTGCCCGCGGGGACGAGCAGCTTCTTGCCGTCGGCGGTGATCGCGAAGCCGCCGGAGGCCGCGGCGACCGTCTTCTCGGCCTTCTTGTCGTCCTCGAGGTCGAAGAGCTTGATCCCGGCCCCGACGCGGACGTAGAGGAGCTGGTTCTGATCGTTCACCGCCAGGGAGTGGAACCGGCCGCGGGCGACCGGCAGGGCGAAGGCGCGCCGCTCGAAGCCGTCGAGGACGATCTCCACCTTCTCGCGCGCTATCTTGTTCTTCTTATCCTTCTCGTCCCCCGCCTCGTCGCCGCCGGCATCGGTCGAGGTGCGCGTGGCGTGCACGCTCACCGTCTCCATGTCGGTCGTGCCCGTGCCGCTCATCTCGCCGTCCTCGATCGAGAGCGCGAAGACGATCACCGCCTCGCCGGGGATCTCGAGGGTGCAGTCGAGGGTGTGGGCGTCCGGGTTCCAGGTGCCGGAGACGTCTCCCGAGTGCACGGCCGAGGTCAGCGAGCCGGTGACGCGGTTGTCGGCGGAGAGCACGAGGGTCAGGATGAAGGGCACCGGGCCATCGGGGGTCTCCGCCGTGCCTTCCCAGGTGCCGGAGACGGGGTCGGCGGGCCGCGCGGCGCCCGCGGCGTCCTTCGCCGGGGCTTCGTCGCCCTCGGCATCGGCCTCGTCGTCGCCCTCGCCGTCCTTCCCGTTCTCGTCGCCCTCTCCCTTCTCCTTCTCCTCTCCCCACTTCTCCTCGTCGCTCTCGGCGAGCCACGGGGCCTCGACCTCGGCGAGGAGGGGCACGGCGAGGATCTGCTCGGTGTCTTCGTAGAGGAAGTCGTCCGAGAAGAACACGTCCGAGTCGGTGTAGGAGAAAGCGCGGCTGCTCGCGAAGAAGAGATAGTCCCCGCGGCGATCGAAGACGGGCGAGGAGTCGGCGAACATCCCGCTCGTCACGACGTGCTTCTCGTCCTTCTCGAGGTCGTAGAGCCAGATGCGGGGCAGCGGGTCGTCCTCGACGCCGCGGGCCCACGTGATCCACTGGCTGTCGTGGGACCAGTTGACGCCCACTCCCATCGCCCACGGATCGCGGTCGATCTCGCGCACCTCCGCGGTCTCGAGCGTCACGAGGAAGAGCCGCCACGCCTTGTCGGCGATCACCATGCGCTTCGAGTCCGGGGACCAGGAGGCGTAGTACCAGTAGGGGGCCTGCCCGGCGGTCATCTGGCGCGCCTCGCCCTTGCCGTCCGACTGCGTCACGTAGAGCTCGTACTCGCCCGTCGCGTCGGTGAAGTACGCGATCCAGCGGCCGTCGGGGCTCCAGGAGGGCGAGCGCTCGGCGATTCCGCTCGTGCGCGTGAGGTTGCGCGGCGAGCCCTTCTCCGCCGGCAGCGTCCAGATATCGCCGCGGGCCTGCACGACGGCGCGCTTGCCGGTGGCGGAGACGTTCCAGTCCTGGACGAAGTCGGCGGCGTCGATCTGGCGGGGGCGCAGCGTCGGCAGGGCGCCGGGGACCGTCACGTGGACCTGTCGCGCCTCCTTCGTGCCGAGATCGACGAGATAGAGCCAGGGACCGTTCTGGAGCACGATCTCGCCCTGGCCGCGATCGCCGGGGCCGATGGACGGCCATTTGACGTCGTACGCGGCGAATCGCGTGACCTGCGCGCGCCGGCCGCTCCCGAGCTCGTACGACCAGATGTTCAGCTTGTGCCCCTCGCCGTCGTCGGAGAGGTAGTAGATCGTGTCGCCGTGCCACATGGGTAGGCTGTCCGTTCCCTCCCAGTCGGTGATCTTGCGGCTCTCGTGGGTCGTGAGGTGGAAGAGCCAGATGTCGGTCGCCATCCCGCCGCGGTAGCGCTTCCACGTGCGCGCGTCCGCCGTGTGCGGCGTGTAGGCGAGCCACGCTCCGTCCGGGCTGATCGCGCTCACCGTGCCGTAGGGCAGCGGCAGGATCGCGGGCAGGCCGCCGCCGCTTCCCACGGTGAAGATCTTCTGCTGGCGGCCGAGCCCCGACAGCCCGCCGGCGTAGAAGAGCAGGCGCCCGTCGGGTGTCCAGTCGCAGAGGAACTCGGTGGTCGGATGGTGCGTGGCGCGCACCGGCACGCCGCCGATCGCGGGGAGCGTGTAGAGGTCGCGGCCCCCCTCGTAGTTGCCCATGAAGGCGATCGTCGCGTCGTCGGGGCTGAACTTCGGGAAGCGCTCCGGTCCGGGCGGGCTCGCGAGGGGCGCCGCCTGCCCGCCGGCGCGATCGACCGTCCAGAGGTCGTTCGCGTAGACGAACACGATCCGCTCCCGCCCGACGTCGGGGAAGCGCAGCATCGTCGCATCGGGCATGTCGGCCGGCGGGCGAGCCGTGGCGGCGGGCGCGGCGGTTTCCTGCCCGGGGGCGGCGGCCGAGCAGGCGAGGAGGACGAGGGCCAGGGACGGAACGGCGAGGAAGGCGCGACGCATGGCTCGACTCCGGCAGGGGACGGACGAGGGACGAGATCGGGCGGGATTCTACCGGCCGGCCGGCCTGCGTTCGCGCGCCTCGGGAATGCGCGGATCGAGGTAAGAGTCCCGTACGAAGTCGCGGCGGGGGATCACCGGTTGCGATGCAGCCGCGCCGCCGCCCGCAGGCCGCCGTTCTCGAAGGTGAGCCCGCCCCGGAGGCGCGCCACCTCCCGCAGCACGGCGGGCAGATCGACGTCGCTGCCCGGCGCGCCGGGATGGCCGCACACCGTGGATTCCATCGTGTGCCAGGTTTCGTTCCAGACGTAGGCGCCGCCCGCCGGGCACAAGAGCCGCTCGCCCCACAGCTCCTCGTGCACCGCCACCGGATCGCGGCCGGGGAAGAGGCGCTTCCACTCGTTCAGGATGGGGAGGTTCGCCCACGAGGCGAGCCGCGCCTCCTCGCTCCACTCCTCGTCGAGCACCGCCTGGAGGAGCAGGAGCCCGTCCCGCTCGATCCGGACGGCGACGTTCTTCCCGAGCCACGGCTCCGCGGCGAGGGGGGCAGCCTCCGTCCCCTCCGCGGCCCGCGCCGCCTCGTCCGCGCCGCCCAGGCGATCGATGGCGCGCTGCAGGGTCGGCTCGTGCAGGCTGACGAGGAGCGCGCCGGGAAGCGTGGCGTAGTAGAGCGCCATGTCCTCGGCGACGTCCTTGGCGGTGATGCGCACGTACTTGCGCGTGCCGTGCTCGAGCATGTCCCAGGCGAGGAGGCCGGGCGCGGTGCTCTCGATCGCCGTCCGCAGGGTGGTCAGGAAGGCGGCGAGCTTCACGGGGCTCGCGACGGCGACGTGGAGCACGACGGGGAGGGAGTTCGGATCGACTTGGACGTTCTCCGCGACCTCCTCCCAGTTCCCGCTCGCCGCCAGGTCCGCCCAGATCGGGTCGCGGTCGAAGTAGACGGCGAGCGTGCCGCCCATCCACGCCAGTGGGTGGGCGCCGAAGTCCTCGAGCACCGAGAGCATGCTGCCGGCTTCCCGCACCGGCTCGGAATCCGGGTCCAGGGCGAGCGCGAAGTGGAAGACGGCCTCCGGATGGGGGTCGCCGCTCCCCGGCGCGAGGGCGGCGTCCCCGCCGAGCGCCACGAAGTCCTGGTACTCGGTGCCGAGGATCAGGGGCAGCACGGTGAGATCGGCGCCTACCTCCCCGTCCGCGACCGTGAACCGCACGGCGATCGGATCGAAGAAGTTGCTCCAGTTCCGCTGGTAGCCGTCCCGCCAGCGCGCGTAGAGGTCCGCCTCGGCCTTGCTCGCCCGCTCGAGCTCGAGCTCGGCGATCGGCGTCTGGAAGTCGAGGGTGCCGTACTTCTCCGAGAGGACGCCCTCGGGCGTCAGGTGGAGGTTGCCGAGCACCGGGAAGCCAGGACGAGTCTCCAACGAGCGCCGCGCTTCGATCCCCGCGGCGAGGTCGGCGACGTGCGCCGCCTGCAGCTCGGCGAGGGCCGCCGCGGCCCGGGTGCGGCGCGAGGTGGCGATGCGCCAGCGCGGGCCGCACCAGCGGCGGATCGCCGCGTCGGGCAGGACGAGGAGCGCCGTCTCCTCCGGATCGTCGCGCTCGTAGCGGGTGCGGAAGTAGCGGTACTCGTCGCGGGCGGCGAGGGAAGGCTCCGCTCCGCTCGCCGTCGCCGCGAGGCGGGCGAGCTGGTGCTCGGAGTTCGTGACGACGACCGCCCCGCCCACGATGGCCACGAAGGACGACAGGCGGCGCGAAGGGCTGAGGACGCCCTCGTAGGCCTGCGCGCCGACCGTTCCCGCGATGTTCGCCGCCTCCGGCGCCGCCTGCCGCGCCGCATCCTGGCGCGCGCGCACGAAGGCGTAGAGGAGCTCGGGCTGGCGGGCCTCGAAGAGGATCGCCACGTCGGTCCCGGTCCGCAGGTAGGGATCGGAGCCGGTGATGGCGACGCTCGTCACGGCGAGCTCGCCCAGGCGCCGCGCCCAGGCGTCGAGGGAGAGGCAGAGCTGGCGCTCGTAACGCTCTCGCGTGCGGGCGTCGCGGGCCGAGTCGCTGAGGACGGCGAGGGCCGGGGCGCCGGCCTGGGCCGCCTCGTCGGCGAGCCGCACGAGAGCCCCGAAGGAGGGGAAGAAGAGCGCGTGCTGGTCGGCGGGGACGAGCGACGCCAGGGGGTCGAGGGCGGTGGTGGTGCCGCCGAGGAGGGGGGCCCAGTCGATCTCCTTCACGTCGATGCCCTCGATCTCGTCCAGGGCGACCGATTCCCCGTCCTCCGCGCCCGCGGGGAGGAGGCGGTCGAGCTGGAGGTTCTCGCTCACGGCCCGGCCGCCGCTGAAGAGGGCGAAGGTATCCTCGAGCTCGGTTTCGCGAGAAACGGCCCGCCAAGGATGGGTTGGCACGCTGGTTCCCGCGGGGAGCGCGGCGCGGGTCTCGTCGGCCCGGTGGCGGAACCACGCCGCCCCGGGGAGCGAGGAGGAGGCGAGCGAGGCGTAGTGGACCGCCCGCGCGCGCCGGAGCTCGTCCGCCGCCGCCGCGCTCGCCCGGGCGGCGGGGATCGTGAACGGCCGCGGCTCCATGCCGCTCCAGTCGGCGTTGGGCACGAACAAGGTGCCATGCACGTCCCGCCCGGCCGGCGCGCGCAGGACGAGGTGGGCGTCGCCGAGGCGGAGGCCGGCGCCCCCGGGTGCCGGAGCGGAATGGACGACGTAGGCCTCGCCGCCGTCGACGGCCGCGTACGGCCAGCGGGGACCGATGCGCGGGCGCACCTCCCAGGACAGGGCTTCGCCGTGGGCAGGCAGAGTCGCGCCGCCGAGTTCCAGCTCGGCGAGGCGCAGGTCGTACGCGGCGTCCTCGGCCGGGGTGGGGGCGACGAGGAGGAGCAGGGCGAGGAGCGAGCACGGCACCATGGGACGGCCTTCGAAGGGGTGGAAAGGGGGGTGGACACCGGCATCGTAGGCTCCCTTCCCGGACCGGGGAAGCTCGCCCCCCGGTGCGGGCGGGGAGGAAAAGGCCGGATTCCACGGGACCTTTCCGGCTTCCGCACCCGTGAAGCGGGCAAGGGGGCGTCCCCGCCGCGATCCCGTCGCGGCCGTTCGCCTCCCGGTCGTTCCCCCTACCACCCGGCGCCGCGGGGAAGGCGAGTCCCGCCGTCCCTCCGGCCTTCCGATCCCCCCGATGAAGAGAAAACCCGCCTCCCTCTGGTTCCTGGCCCTCCCCGGCGTCCTCTCCTTCCTGGCCGCGGCCCGCGCGAGCGAGACCGCGCCCGCGGCGTACCGCGAGATCGCCGGCGTGCGCGAGTTCGGCGGCCGGCTGATCGTGCGTCCGCTCCAGGATGGGTCCGCCCAGGCCGCCGCGTGCGCCGCGCTCTCCCGGTACGACGTGATCGAGCACGTGCCGCAGCTCGACCACTACATCGTCGCGGTGCCGGCCGGGGAGACCGAGAACTCCCTCTCCGCGAGGCTGATGGCGACGGGCGCGTTCCAGTACGCGGAGCCGGACTGGCTCGTCTTCCCCATCGCCTGCCCGAACGACTCGCGCTTCGCCAACCAGTGGCACCACGACGCCAACCGCATGAACTCCTGCGCCGGCTGGGACATCCACACCGGCAATCCCACCACCGCGGTCGGCATCTGCGACACCGGCATCCGGACCACCCACGAGGACTTCCAGCTCCACCGGCTCGAGGGCTACAACGCCGTCGACCGCCTGTGGGAGTCGCAGGGCGGGGCGATCGACCCGATCCACCCCCATGGCACGCAGACCACCGGCTGCGCGGCGGCGAACGGCAACAACGGAGTGGGCGTCGCGGGCGTCGGCTGGAACCTCTCCCACCGGATGCTGCGCGTCTCCAACTCCTCGGGCGGCGGCGCCTATCTCTCCGATCTGCAGCACGCGGCGTCGGTCTCCGTCGAGAGCGGGGACAAGGTCGCCAACGTGAGCTACAGCGGCGTCGACTCGAGCTCGAACCTCACGACGGCCACCTACATCAAGTCGATCGGCGGCCTCCTCGTGTGGGCGGCCGGCAACGACAGCCGCAACCTCACGTTCGG
Source organism: Planctomycetota bacterium (assembly GCA_040754415.1). Taxonomy (GTDB): domain Bacteria; phylum Planctomycetota; class UBA1135; order UBA1135; genus JBFMCU01. Next base: position 14,709 of record JBFMCU010000167.1, on the reverse strand, counting down.
CAACCGCGACTCCGACGACCTGATCGTCGTCGGCGCCACGAACTCGAGCGACACGCTCGCGTGGTTCTCCGCCTACGGGATATTCGTGGACCTCGTGGCGCCGGGCGACACCGTCTACTCGACCGACGCCGACAGCAACAGCGACTACGAGTGGGTCAGCGGGACGAGCTTCTCCTCGCCCCTGACGGCGGGGCTGTGCGCTCTGATCTTCTCGGCCGACTCCGCCCTGACTCCCGACGATGTCGAGACGATCCTCAAGACGACGTGCGACGACCTCGGCAGCGCCGGCATCGACAACACGTACGGGTACGGGCGCATCGAGGTCTTCAACGCGATGAGCGTCATCAACCCGGCCGACCCGCAGGCGAACTTCATCGGCACCCCGACCTCCGGGGACGAGCCCTTGTTCGTGGCCTTCACCGATCAGTCGACCGGCACGGGCCTGTACGCCTGGTCGTGGTCGTTCGGAGACGGCGGCACGTCGGCGACGCGGCACCCCGGCTACACCTACGTGAACCCGGGCACCTACACCGTCAGCCTGACCGTCACCGGCACGAACGGCAGCGACACCGAGACCAAGGTGGGCTACATCGCGGTGAACGACGTGCTGGACGCCACCGCGACGCCCTACAACGGGCTCGGGATCAACCCGAACGTCCTGACGAGCCTGAGCCTGCCCATCCTCGGCACGAACTGGCTCGCCGACATCGACGGCGGCTCGATTGGCGCGACCGGACTGACCTTCCTCGTCGGCTACAGCGCCCCGCTCGGCGGCGTGGTCTTCGGTCCCGGCGAGCTCCCGATCGACGTCTCCTCGCCGTGGCAGTTCACGAGCATCGCGGGCGGCGGTTCGGGGATCAGCCACCACTCGGTGCCGATCCCGAGCGATCCGGTCTTCGCCGGGGTGCACTCCTACGCCCAGGGCTTCCTGAACAACGTGGGCGGCGCCGGCAAGCTCACGAACGCCTACGACCTCGGTCTCGGCTATTGATAGGAGGGCCGACGCGAACGCCGTCCGGCGTCGCGCTTCGGCCGGCACACGCGGGCGGGAGCCGCGGAACGCTGGGCGTCGCGGCTCCCGCTCCCTTGTCGGGATGAGTGCACGGCGCGTGCGGATCCGCGCGCCGTCCTGCTCGGATCCGCACGCGCGGCCGTGAGTCTCCGGGGCGGGAATGGGAAAAAGAAGACCCCGGAAGGCGGGAACGTCCGGGGTCGCGCGGGAATCCATCGGGAACGCGCCTCCGGGCCGTCGCATCCCGTCGTCATGCCGCCCCAGGAGGAGACTCGTCGCTCCCCGGGGGCACAGTCCCCATTCCCCGCGAGCGAGCATCGCTCGAACCTCCATGTTCCCCACCTCGCGTTCGCGACGCCTCCGCGGTTTCCGCGCCCTCCTCCTCGCGCCCTTCCTCGGGGTCACTCCGTTTGGGCCTTACGTCGAGGTGCCGGGCGAGCGGGAGCTCTCCGGTTGGGTGATCGTCCGGCCCCTCCCGCTCGCCGCTCTGCGCGGGCGCGGCCTCGATGCCGCGGCGGCCGTTTCGCGGCGGGAGCTCGCGCGGCAGGAGCTTGCGACATGCGGGGTGGACGAGTACGTCGCCGCCACCGACGAGTACATCGTCCGCGTGCCCGCCGGTGAGACCGCGAACGAGCTGGCGGCACGACTCCAGTCGCTCGATCTCTACCAGTACGCCGAGCCGGATTGGCTCCTCCATCCCCTCGGCTGTCCCGACGACTCCCGCTTCGACCGGCAGTATCACCACGACGTGACCAAGTTGAAGTCCTGTTCCGGGTGGACGATCCACGCTGGGCTCCCCAGCGCGGGCGTCGGGCTCTGCGACACCGGCGTCCGGACGACCCACGAGGATCTCCAGCTCCACCGCCGGGAAGGCTACAACGCCGTGGATCGGCGCTGGGAGTCGCAGGACGGGGACATCGGCTCCATCAACGTCCATGGCACGCTGACCACGGGTTGCGCCGCCGCCAACGGCGACAACGAGATCGGCGTGGCGGGGATGGGCTGGAACCTCTCTCACCGCATGCTCCGCGTCACCAACGATCCGAGCGGCGTGGCGCGCATGAGCGACATCCAGCACGCCGCGCGGACCGCGATCGAGGCTGGCGATCGCGTCGCGAGCGTCAGCTACGCCGGGGTGGAGTTCCTGTCCAACTTGAGCACTGCCACGTACATCAAGTCGATCGGCGGTCTGCTCGTATGGGGCGCGGGCAACTCGGGAGACTACAGCAACTTCAGTCCCCGCGACGCCGACGACATCCTCGTCGTCGGAGCGACGGACGAGTACGACGAGCATGCGTCCTTCTCGGTCCGCGGACCCTTCGTGGACCTGGTGGCGCCCGGGGTCGGTGTCTACACGACCGGCGGCACCAGCGACGCGGCCTATGGAGCGGGGACGGGGACAAGTTTCTCCACTCCGCTGGTGGCAGGCCTGTGTGCGCTGATCTTCTCCGCCGCGCCCCACCTCGCGCCCGACGAGGTCGAGCTCGTCCTCAAGGTCTCCTGCGACGATCTCGGCACCCCCGGCGTGGACAACGTCTTCGGCTACGGCCGGATCGACATTTACACCGCGATGCTGCTCGTCCGCGGGGGAGGCGTGCCGGTCGGCGGCCGCGTGCCCCCCAAATGAGACGAGAGATCAGCGGCTGCAGGCGGCCTCCACGTCGGCGACCGTCTTCGGAATCGGCCGGCCGAGCACGCGACTTCCGCCGGCGAGGACGAGGACGTCGTCCTCGATGCGGATGCCGCCGAAGTCGCGGAAGCCATCCACGGCGTCGTAATCGATGAAGGCGGCGTGCCGGCCGGCGGCCTTCCATTGGTCGATGAGCGCGGGGATGAAGTACAGCCCCGGCTCCATGGTGAGCACGAAGCCCTCCCGCAGGGCGCGTCCGAGGCGCAGGGCGCGGAAGCCGAACGTTTCGCTGCGGCGGATCGTCTCGTCGTAGCCGACGTGGTCCTCGCCGAGGCCCTCCATGTCGTGGACGTCCAGTCCCAGCATGTGGCCGAGACCGTGGGGGCAGAAGAGGGCGTGGGCGCCGGCTCGCACGGCTTCGTGCGGGTCGCCGCGCATCAGCCCGAGCTCGACGAGGCCGCCGGCGAGCACCTCGCAGGCGAGGGAGTGGACCTCCCGGAACTCGACGCCGGGCCGCACGGCGGCGATCGCCCGCTTCTGGGCGGCGAGCACGGCGGAGTAGACCTCGCGCTGGCGCTCCGTGAACTTCCCGCCGGCGGGGAATGTGCGGGTGATGTCCGAGGCGTAGTGGAGGGGCGACTCGGCGCCCGAGTCGTGCAGGACGAGGTTCCCCTCGCGGAGGACGTTGCCGTGGTAGTGGTTGTGGAGGGTCTCGCCGTGGGTGGTGAAGATCGTGGGGAAGGAGTTGCGACCGCCCCGGGCGAGGGCGATGCCGTCGACCACGCCCGCCACCTCGCGTTCGACCATGCCCGGCCGCGCCATCCGCATGGCGGCGGTGTGCATCTCGTGGCTGATCTCGAGGGCCTTCTCGATCTCCGCTACCTCCGCGCTCGACTTGACGGAGCGCTGTTCGACGACGGCGCGCGTCAGGGCGAGGGAGGCGCCGGCCCGCAGCGCGGCGGCAGGCGTCCCGAGGAGCCCGTGGAGGAGGAGCGCCGTCTCGCCGCGGTAGGGGGGCAGGTAGTGCACCGGGCGGCCCGCGCGCCGGGCCTTTTCCAGGGCCGCTCCGAGCGCGGCATGGGGCGCCGTCGCGCCGGCGCCGGCCGCGGCGGCCTTCTCGGCCAGCGGCCGCTGGGGGCCCATCCAGATGATGTCGTCCATGGTGACCTCGTCTCCGTAGACGACCTCCTCCCCCTCGTCGGCGTCGATCAGCGCCGCGAGGTGCGGCGCGTCGAGCCCGAAGAAGTACAGGAACGTGCCGTCCTGGCGGAAACGGAAGGTGTTGTCGGGATAGTTCATCGGGGACTCCTCGTTCCCCGGCAGGAGGATCACGCCGGATCCCACCCGCTCCCGCAGGCGCGCGCGTCGTTCCGTGTAGATCTGGGCGGCGAACATCGTGGTCTCCTCGTTCATCGCGGGCGCGAGCCCGGCGGGAGGTTCTCCTCGAGATACCAGGTGAGCAGGTCGTAGAGGTGCCGGCGTGTGCCCGGCCCCTCCTGGATGCCGTGCGAGCGGTTGGGATAGGCCATCATCGTGAAGCGTTTGCCGGCGGCGATGAAGGCGTCGATCAGCTCCTCCGTGCCCTGGTAGTGACAGTTGTCGTCGCCAGTTCCGTGGACGAGGAGCAGGTTGCCGGCCAGCCGGTCGGCGAACGTCACCGGGGAGCCGAGGCGATACCCCTCGGGATTCGCGTCCGGGAGCCCCATGTAGCGCTCCTGGTAGATCGTATCGTAGAGGCGCTCGTTCGGCACCGGGGCGACGGCGAGGCCGGTGCGATAGAGGGCGGGAAACCGGAGGAGCGCGTTCAGAGTCATCGTCCCGCCGCCGCTCCATCCCCATATCCCGATCCGGTCCCGGTCCACCCACGGCCAGCGCGCGGCGATCGCGCGCACCGCGGCCGCCTGATCGGCGGAGGCGAGGATCCCGATACGGCCGTAGATGCTGTGGCGCCACTCCGCCCCGCGCGGGGCCGGCGTGCCGCGGTTGTCCACGCTCATGACGACGTACCCGCGCTGGGTGAGCAGCAGGTGCCACAGGTACGTGCCGCCGTCCCATTCGTCGAGCACGGTCTGGCCCCAGGGCTCCCCGTAGACGTAGAAGAGGACCGGGTAGCGCCGGGCCGGGTCGAAGTCGGGGGGCTTCATGCTCCACGCGTCGAGCAGAACGTCGCCCCCGATATCGACGCGGAAGAACTCCCTCTCCCCGCGCGCGAGCTTCCCCACGGCGGCGGCGAGCGCGGCGTTGTCCTCCAGGGTGCGCACGACCTCGTGCCCGGGCAGGCGCACGAGATCGATCACCGGGGGCGAATCGAAGGCCGACCGCGTGTGGATGGCCCAGTCCGCGTCCGGCGACAGCTTGTAGGAGTGCGTGCCCGGCCGATCGGCGGGCGTCAGGCGTTCGAGGCTTCCGCTCCCGTCGAGGGGGACGCGGTGGAGCGTGCGGCGCGTCGGGTCGTCGGGGCTGGCGGTGAAATAGAGCCAGCCGTCTTCCTCGTCGGCGCCGAGGATGCGCTCGACGTCGTAGGGGCCGGGCGTGAGGAGGCGCACCTCGCCGCCGTCCCTCCCCACGAGGTAGGCATGACGCCAACCGTCACGCTCGCTCAGCCAGAGGAAGCGGGCGCCGCCCTCCAGCCACCGGAGATCGTCCACGACGTCGACCCACGTGTCGCTCGCCTCGGTCAGGATCGTGCGCACCTCCCCCGATACGGCATTCCCCAGCCGGACCTGGAGCGCGTTCTGCGCGCGGTTCAGGTGCTGGAGCACCACCTCGTCCGCGCTCGCCGCCCAGTCCATCCGCGCCACGTACTCGTTCCGCGGATCCCCCCCGAGGGCGAGCCACGTCGTCTCGCCGCCGGCCGCCTCGACGATCCCGATGCGACAGGCGGAGTTCGTCGTGCCCGCCTTGGGGTACGGGATGGGGGTCAGCTTCGGGTAGAGGGCCGCCGTGTAGTCGACGAGGGTGAACACCCCGACTCCCGCCGCGTCGAGCTGCCAGTAGGCGATCCGCCGCCCGTCGGGGCTCCAGCGGAAGCCGTCGCGGATCAAGAACTCCTCCTCGTACACCCAGTCGAAGTTGCCGTTGATGATCGTGTCCGAGCCGTCGTGCGTCAGCCGCACGACCACGCCTCCCGCGAGGTCCTCGACCCAGATGTCGTTCGCCTGCACGTAGGCGACCCGCGTGCCGTCGGGGGAGAACTTGGCGAACATCAGGCTCGCCTCCGGGAAGCCGGCGCCGAGGCGGCGCAGCGTCCCGGCATCGAGATCGAGCACCCAGTAGTCGCCCCGCGAGTGGACGCGCCACACCCGGCGCGTGTTCGTGAAGACGAGGAGGCGGCGTCCGTCCGCCGACCACGCGCAGTCGGCGATGGCGAGCGGGCGGTCCGCTCCCGCCGGGGTGAGCTGCGCGGCGGACACGAGGACCTCGCGTGTGCCGCTCGCGGGGTCGTGACGGACGACCTCGCGCACCGCGTCCTCGCCCAAGGGCCCGTCGAGAGTCGTGTATCCCGTGCCGTCGGCGAGCCATCGCGCCGGCCCATAGGAGCGGCCCGCGAGCGCGTTCGGCCCGTGCAGCCGATCCAGCGTCAAGAGGGCGGAGGGCGGTGTCGCCGGGGCCGGCGCCGGGGCGGCGCACGCGGCGAACGCGCCGAGGCAGAGGGAGAGGAGGAGGAGCGCCGCCGCCCGCGGCCAGGGACTCTTCTTCTTCATCGCTTCGCCGGCGGCTGTTCGTGGCGCCGCCGCTCCAGGGTCATGGCGCTCGGCGCCGCCGCCAGCCCGCCGCGGGCCGTGCAGCGCAGCGCGGCGGGGAGCATGCGCCCCACCGCGTACACGGCGTCGATCGTCTCGTCGAGGGGCACCGGGTTCGCGTAGCCGCCGCGGATCAGGTCGGCGCAGACGAAAGCGCTCGCCGCCGCGACGGCATTCCGCGTGTGGCAGGGGATCTCGACGATTCCCTGCACGAGGTCGCACACCGAGCCCATCGTGTCCTGGAAGGAGATCGCCGCTGCATCGGCGGCCTGGGCGGCGCTCCCGCCTGCCGCCTCCACGACCGCCGCGGCGGCCATCGCGCCCGCCGCCCCGATCTCCACCTGGCAGCCGGCGACCTCGGCGGCGAAGGTGGCTCGCGCCGCGAGCACGATCCCGATCGCCGCCGCCGCGAAGAGGGCCCGCACGATCGTCTCCTCGTCCGTGCCGCGCTCGGCGAGGGTGGCGAGGACGCCGGGCAGGACCCCAGCCGACCCGCCGGTCGGGGCGGCGACCACCACGCCTCCGCTCCCGTTCGTGTGCATCACCGCCATGGCCCGCGCCGCGGCGCGCGCGTGCGGGCCGCCGGTGAAGAGCCTCCCCTCCGTCTCCGCGCGCAGGATGGCGCCCGCGGATGGCGCGAGAAGGAGCAGGCGCGCCGCGCCGTCGTCGAGGCCCTGCCGCACCGCGGCGTCCATGATCCTCCAGCGGCGGCGCATTTCCGCCGCGAGCTCGGCCTCGGCCCGGCCGAGGAGCTGCGCCTCGTGGGCGAGCGCGACGCGCCCGAGCGACCAGCCGCGCGACGCCGCCACGGCGAGCATCTCCGCGGCGCACCGCACGAGGGGCGGGCCGACCGCCACGAAGTCGAGCGGCGCCGCCCGCCCGCAGGCGGGCGAGGAACGCGGCGCTCGGGGCGGAGGGGGAGCGGTGATGAGTCAGCAGGCGACCCGCCCCGGCGGCGTGCGCCACGCGCGCGAACGCGGTTCCCCCGGCGGCCAGGGCCGCGCCGACCGCCGCCTCCGCGCCCGCCTCGCATTCCACGAGGAGCTCGTGCGCCTGCCCGGTGATCCCGACCGGCCAACCGGCGAGGCGGTCGATCACCACCTGCTCTCCCCCGATCGACCTTCCGCGCACGGCGAGCGGCGGTCCGTTCGCCGCATCGAGGTCGACCTCGACGGTGTTCGGATGATCGGCGCCGGCGAGGGGGACGACGGCGAAATCCAGGCGGAGCCCCCGCTCCGCCGCCGCGGCCAGCGCCCGCGCGAAGCGCTCGTCGGCGATCTCCCAGCCCAGGAGGCCCGCCGCCAGCGCGAGATCGGCGCCCTGCTCGCGATACACGCGGGCGTACGAGCCGGTCGGATCGAAGCGGATGCGCGCCGCGATCGGTTCGCCCCCCAGGAGGTCGCGCCCGAGCCGGCCGAGGCGGTGCGAGCCGGCGGTGTGGGAGCTCGACGGCCCGCGCATGACGGGTCCGAGCACGTCGTTGAAGACGCTGACGGCCTTCTCCGCTTCCTTCATGGCCGCGGGGCGCGGGATCCTAGCACGGCCCGCGCGGAGCGCCAGGCGCTCACCGCGGCCCCGCCTCGACGCCGCCGAGGAGGGCGGAGACCCGGGCCGCGGCCGCCGTGACCTCGCTCGCCACGGCCTTCGTGCGGCGCCGGGGGAAGGTGCTCGTGCTCGCGGTGATGCCGATGGCGGCCACCACCGTCCCGAAGGCGTTGCAGATCGGGGCGGCGAGGCAGCGCACGCCCCGGCTGTGCTCCTCCTCGTCGACGGCGTATCCCCGGGCGCGGATGCGCTCCACCTCCGCCGCCAGCTCCGCGTACGCGGTCATCGTGTTCGGCGTGCGCCGCGCGAGCTCCCGGCCGGCGAGGAACGCGGCGAGGTCGCTCACGTGGAAGGCGAGGAACACCTTGCCCGTCGCCGAGCAGTGGATGTCGGCGAGCGTCCCCGGCCGCGACGCGACGCGCACGGGGTGAGGGCTGTCGCACACCTCGAGCAGGAGCGACTGGTCGGCGGAGGGCACGGCGAGGTGCGCGGTCTCCTGCGTGGCCTGCGAGAGGTCGTAGAGCACCGGGATCGCCACCGTGCGCACGTCGGTGCTCTCCAGGGCCCGGGTTCCGAGCCGGATCAACCCGGTGCCGAGAACGTAGTGCTTCCCGCGCCGGTCCAGCAGCCCCTCTCCGGAGAGCGTCGAGAGGATGCGCAGGGCGGTCGTGCGCGGAATCGCGAGCCGCCGCACGATAGCCGCCAGGGGGAGCCCGCCCCCCTCCTCCGCCAGCAAGCGGAGCACCCGGCAGGCGTTGCGCAGGTTCGGGATGGCGTACCGGTCCGGGTCGCGCGGCTGGGGACGGTCCATGGCGGGGGCGGGAGGACATCATCCATATCCAGTCGCCGATGTCCACCTATGGACGACTCGGCCCCCCCGGGGGTCGTCTACCGCACGTACCGGTCGTACTCCTCGCGCGTGTCGACTTGCTCGAGCTCGCCCCACGGGCTTTCGCCGGTGAAGTTCGTCGTGTTGTAGGCGGGGGAGTCGATCCGCCCCTCCGGACCCTGGAGGCCCCAGGAATCGGTCTGGTAGACGCGGGCGCCCTCGTTCTCGGCGACCCAGGTGCCCTGGCCGAGGGTCGTCTGGCTCCAGGCCCAGCTCGAGTAGTCGCGGCTCCGGTCCGCGTTCTGCACGCTGTCCAGGTACTGGTCGAAGGCCTGGTTCGCCTCGGCGATCGAGTTCTGGAGGCTCGCGAACCGCCGGCTCCGCGCGGCGGCACGCCGGCTCGCGTCCTGGGCCAGCCAGGTCTGGTTGACCTGCACGGACTGGCCGAGGCGCACGAAGAACGGCAGGTACTCGTCTAACTCGGCCTCCGGAGCCCAGCAGCCCTCCAGCGTGCACTGCCACGAGGTGGCCATCGGCGGCACGGCGCAGTTCACGGTGAAGAGGCCCCGGATCGGCTCGCCGGTCGCCGGGCTCCGGAAGCGGACGTGGAGCAGCCGCACATCGACCTCTAGCCCCATGGCCCGCTGCTGGCGCACGGCCTCCATCACCCCCGGGACCATCTCCGCCCCGCACTGGGCGAGGATCTCCAGCTCCGTGCCGGAGCGCGACCACTCGAGGAGGAGCTGGAAGGCCTGGGGCGGCGGCAGGTAGGGGCTCGACATCGCCCCCGGCACCGGCATGCCGGGGGGAAGGATCGTGTGCCACACCGAGGAGAAGCCGCGGGTGCGCGCTCGCGGATCGTCGACGAGCACGTACTGGAGGCCCTCGCCCTCGAGGCTCCAGCCCGGCGGAATCTGGAGCGCCGCCGAGCCGTCGCGAAGGGCCGCCGGCACGCAGGGCAACTGCCTTCCTGGCCGTTGCGCCGCTGCCTGGAGCATGGCCGCGGGGGAGAGGACGCGGCCCTCCGGCGCGGCGCAGCTCTGCACCGCCCGCGTCTGGCCCTCCCGCAAAACGTTCTCGACGCCGCCCGGGGCATAGGCGAGGTTCGCCGCCACGGTCGTGAGGAGCGGGCGCATCTCGTTCCACACCTCGGCCCGGGCGACGAGCAAGAACATCGTGCCCAGCCGATCTGTCAGGAAGAAGTAGGCGTGGCCCGTGCCCGGCTGGCCCTCGCTGACGAGGTTGAGCTCGGCGATCGTGCGCGCGCGATCCGGCGAGGACTCGATCCGCCCGACGCTCCACCCCTCGAACTCCTCGCCGATGGCCTCCAGGGAGCGCGCGGCCAGGGCCACGGAGTCCGGGATCTCCTCGATCACCGGGAAGGTCGCGAAGAGCACGACCGCGGCCTCCTCTGGCTCGACGAGGGCGACCCGGTAGCTTCCCGCGCCGGCGAAGCCGCTCTCCTCCTGGACCAGCCAATCCCGCGGCTTGAAGCAGAGGAGTCGGCCGTCGGCCGAGGCGTAGCGCTCGAGCGCGGGTCCGTCCCCCGGCGGCGGAGCGGCAGGAGGCGCCGCGGCACCCTCGATCCGCGCGCCGCACTCGCCGCAGAACTTCTGTTCGGTTCCCAGGGCCGCCCCGCACTGCGGGCACGCGGTCGGGCGCGCCGGCGCCGGCGCGGGCACCCTTGCGCCGCATTCGGGGCAGAACTCAGCCGCGGGGGGCACGGCGACGCCGCAGCCCGGGCAGGAGTGGGCGGCGTCCGGCGTCCCGGCGGGCGGAGCGGGGGGCGCGGGAGATGGCGGGGGGCGGCGGACGTTCGTCGCCTGGAGCTCGGCGACGAGCTCCTGGAACTGGGCGGTCATCGATTGGCGGACGAGCCCCACGCCGTCGGCGTACCAGCTCGTGGTCGTCATCTGCGAGCCGTCCGAGGCCTCCAGCCGTCCCTCCACCTTGACGGTCGAGAAGGAGCCGGCGGCCGTCTGCACGGTCTCCGGCCCCACCGAGCGGTAGGTGATCTCCATCCTCACCCCGTTCTGGGTCGCGGTCACCTTCCAGGTCTCGCCGGCCACGAACGGCAGGCGAAGACGGGGATGCGGCGGATCGAGGACGAGATCCTGGGTCTTGTACGCCAGGATCCCCTTCGCCCCAGAGCTCAGGAGTTCCGTCATCGTCTGGGACCCGGCCGGCGTTTGCATCGTCGTGGTCACGACGGCGCAGCGGACGCCGTTCACGGTCTCGAAGCCGGCGACCTCGACCTCGGTCTGGATCCCGTTGGAGAACGCGTAGGTCCAGTGGTTGCCCGCTTGGAGGGGGAGGAAGTCCTCCGCCGCGGGCGAGACCGCCGCGACGAGCCCGAAGGACGCGACGAACCAAAGGGACTTCATGACTGGCACCAGGGGGGAGTCTAGGGGGTGGGACGGTGTCGCCTCTGCGCCGCGATCCAGAGCAGCCACGCCTCCAGGCCCGCTCCGCTCCGGACCGAGAGCTCGAAGCAGGGGAGGGACGGATGGACAGCGTGCAGGCTCTCCCGCAGGCGCGCGAGGTCGAACTCGAGGTGGGGGAGGAGGTCGATCTTCGCCACCACGGCGGCGTCGGCGCGGCGGAAGGCGAGGGGGTACTTCAGGGGCTTGTCCTCGCCCTCGGCGACCGACAGGACGACGACGCGGGCGTGCTGCCCGATGTCGAACTCCGCGGGGCACACGAGGTTGCCGACATTCTCGACGAAGAGGACGTCGATCGCCGTCAGGGGGACCTGGTCGAGGGCCTGGGCGACCATGCCGGCGTCGAGGTGGCAGGCGCCGCCGAAGGAATTCGTGGTGATCTGCACCACCGGCACGCCGCAGGCGGCGAGGCGCTCGGCGTCGCGGCTCGTCTCCAGGTCGCCGGCGATCACCGCCGCGCGGGCGCCCAGGCGAGGCAGCGTCGCCTCGAGGAGCGCCGTCTTGCCCGCGCCGGGGCCGCCCAGGACGTCGACGAGGAGCACGCCGGCCGCGGTGCACGCCTCGCGGGTCCGGGCCGCGATCCGGTCGTTGGCCTCCAGCACGCTCGTCACGAGGCGGATCCGCTCGGAAGGGGGGGGAGGAGTCATCGGTCGACCTCCACGGATTCGATGGTGAGCTCGTCGCCGGCGGTGACCGCGATCTCGGCCGCCCCGCAGCCGGGGCAGAGGAAGCGCGGGGCCTCGAGCACGAACTCGCCCGCGCACCGCTCGCACCGGCCGCGCACCGCGACCTCGACGATGTCGAGCGCCGATCCGGCGAGAGGGGTGCCCTCCGCCGCCAGCGGGAAGAGGAAGCGCAGGCTCTTCGGCGCCACGGCGCGGAGCCGGCCGACTCGCAGGACGACGCGGCGCACCCGGCCCGCGACGCGGCCCGCCGCGATCGCTGCCTCGATCGCGTCCACCACGCTCCGGGCCACCGTCATCTCGTGCATCAGCAGATCCGGGGGAGCTGGGCGCCCTCGAGCGCGTGCAAAGGCCGATGCCCGCCGGCCGCCGTGGCGAGGATCACTCCGCCTCCCGCCACGATCTCGCCGATCTGCGCCGCCTCCCGGCCGGCCGGGTCGCGGCGCAGGGCGGCGAGGGCCGCGGCCGCCTCCACAGGCGGCACGATCGCGATCAGCCGTCCCTCGCAGGCGACGTACAGCGGATCGAGGCCGAGGAGGTCGCCCACGGCGAGGACCGCGTCGCGGACGGGCACGGCCTCCTCGTGGAGGACGGCGCCGGCCCCCGCCGCGGCCGCGAGCTCCACGATGGCCGTCGCGAGGCCGCCCCGCGTCGGATCGCGCATGCACCGCGTCCCCGGCGCCGCGGCGAGCACGGCGCGGGCGAGAGCGCCGACCGGGGCGCAGTCGCTGGCGACCGGCGAGCGGAGCCCGAGATCCTCGCGGGCGAGGAGCACGGCGATCCCGTGGTCGCCCACCGGGCCGCTGACGAGGATCGCGTCGCCGGGCCGACAGGAGTCGGGGGCGAGGCGGACGCCCGCGATCCGCCGCCCGATCCCGGTCGTGGTGACGAAGACGCCATCGGCCTCGCCCCGGCCGACGACCTTCGTGTCGCCGGCGGCGATCCGCACGCCCGCCTCGCCCGCCGCCGCGGCCATCGAGGCGACGAGGTGCTCGAGCACCGCGACCTCGAGCCCTTCCTCGAGGACGAAGGCCGCGGCGAGGGCGAGGGGCACGGCGCCGGCCACGGCGAGGTCGTTGATCGTCCCGCACACGGAGAGCCGCCCGAGGTCGCCGCCCGGGAAGAAGAGGGGACGGACGACGAAGGCGTCGGTGGTGAGGAGGAGCTCCTTCGCCCCCTCGACCGCCGCCGCGTCTTCGGCGAAGGGCGGGCCGCCGAGGTGGCGCCAGAACACCTCCCGCACCAGCCGCGCGGTCGCCGCGCCTCCCTCGCCGTGGTCGAGCCGGATCTGCTCATCCATGGCGGAATGCGCCTCCGTAGCGCCAGTGCGCCGCGCAGGCGCCCTCGCTCGAAACCATGCACGGGCCGCGGGGGTGGGCGGGAAGGCATTCCGTCCCGAAGTGGGCGCAGTCCGCCGGTGCGCACCGCCCCTGCATCACCGCCCCGCACGCGCAGCCGCGCTCGAAATCCGGCGCGGCCGCGGGCAGCGCGACGGGGATCCGCGCGCGCGCATCGTGGCGCCGGTACTCCTCGCGCAGCTCGAGGCCGGAGCCCGGCAGCCGGCCGATCCCTCGCCAGTCGGCGTCGGCGACCCGGAAGACGCGATCCAGAAGGGCGCGCGCCGTCGGATTCCCTTCCGGGCGCACCGCGGTCTCGTAGGCGTTCTCCACCTCCGCGCGGCTCTCCGCGATCTGGCGCAGGAGGAGCACGAGGGCCCGCAGGATCTCCCCCGGCGCGAAGCCGGCGACGACGCAGGGCATGCGGTGCGCGCGCGCGAGCCCTTCGTAGGGCCGGGTGCCGAGGATCGTGCTCACGTGGCCGGGGCAGAGGAAGCCGGCGATCCTGGCCCGCGGATCGGCGGCGAGCGCGGCCATGGCGGGCGGGATCAGGCGGAAGACGGGGAGGACGAGGAAGTTCTCGATCGCCTCCTCTCTCGCGCGCACGAGCGTGGCCGCGACGAGCGGGCTCGTCGTCTCGAAGCCGGCGCCGAGGAAGACGACGAGGCGCGCCCGGTCGGCGGCGGCCATCGCCAGGGCGTCGCGGGGCGAGTACACGATCCGCACGTCGGCCCCCGCCGCGCGCTCGCGCTCGAGGGAGGAGAGCGAACCCGGCACGCGCAGGAGGTCGCCGAAGATCGCCACCGTGACGCCCGGCTCGCGAGCCAGGAGCGCCGCCCGGTCGAGCTCCGCCGCCGGCGTCACGCAGACGGGGCAGCCGGGGCCGGAGAGGAGCGCCAGCGCGGGCGGGAGGCGGGAACGCAGCCCATGGCGTGCGATGGCCATGGTATGCGTGCCGCAGACCTCCATGAGGGCCACCGGAGCGCGGGTGAGCGCGGCGATCTCCCGGTAGTGGTCCGCGGGCCGCGTCGCGATCATCGGGGGCCTCCGCGCTCGGCTTCCGCGCGCAGCCGGGCCTCCGCCTCCTCCAGCGCGGCGATCGTATCGGCGGCGACGTCCGGATCGAGCCGCTGGATGGCGAAGCCGGCGTGCACGAGCACGACGTCGCCCGCCGCCGCCGCGGGGAGCAGGTCGAGCTGTACGTTTCGCCGCACGCCGCGGAAATCCACGACGGCTCGCGTTCCCTCGATGCGCACGATGCGCCCGGGTGCGGCGAGGCACATGGCTAGGCCCCCTCCGCGGCGTTGGCGACCAGGACTTGGCCCAGGGCGAGGCCGCCGTCGTTCACGGGGATCTCGCCGGGATCCACATGGGCGAGGCCCCGCGCTTCGAGCTCGCGCCCGACGAAGCGGGTGAGGAGGCGGTTCTGGAAGACGCCGCCGGCGAGGACGGCGAGGGCGGGCCCGCCCGCGGCGCGCACGCGCGCGGC
>JBFMCU010000166.1:0-10829 GCA_040754415.1 Planctomycetota bacterium | reverse complement strand
TGAAGACCCCCGGGCTCCTCGAGCTCTGGCGCCTCGTGCCGGGGGTCGGGCTCGGGGATCCGGTGCGGCTCATGGCGGTCGCCTCGCTCGCCCTCGGGCTCGCCGCCGGCGAGGCGCTCCAGGCCGCCCCGCGGGCGAGCCGCGCCGCCGCCCTCCTCGTGCTCCTGCCGCTCGCCGGCGCCGCGCTCTGGCCCCGCGGCGCCGCGGAGCTCGCGCCGGCGGTCGCGATCGCCCCCGAGGCGGACGAGCTCCTCGCCTTCACCGCGCTCCCCGCGGCGCGGATCGACGGCGTCGATTCCCCCTTCGAGGGCTGGCTCTACCCCGGCCTCCCGGTCGCGAGCGCGCGCCTCGCCGTCGAACCGATCGATTCCGCGGGCGAGCCGCGCGCGGGCGAGACGATCCGCCTGCCCCTCGATCTCCACGCCTCCCCCTCCGCCCCCGAGGCCGCACGCGCCGCGCCGGCGGGGGCGGTCTGGTTCCGCACACCGTTCCTGCTCACCTCGCGGCTGGCGGCGGGCTCCTGGCGGCTCACGCTCGAGCTCCTCGGGCCCGGGGAGGAAGAACCCTTCGCCCGCCGCTCCGCCGGAGCGTTCACCGTGGCGCCCGCGGTGCGCCGCCACCCCGCCACTCTGCTCGTCCTCCTCGCCACCCTTCTCTTCCTCCTCTTCCATCCCCCCGGCGGCCGCGGGCCGCTCGGCGGGACGATCGTCGCGCTCGCCCTCCTCCAGGGGCTCTTCTTCGGCCGCGGCGCCAATCCCACGGTGCCGCGGGCCGCCGTCTTCCCGCCGACGAGGACCGAGGCGATCCTCGCCGCCGGCCTCGGCCCGCACCGCTTCCTCGCCGATCCGGGCGTCCTGCCCGCCGACACCGGGCTCGTGCGCGGCCTCTCCCACCTTGAAGGCTACGACGCGATGGACGTGGCGGCCTTCAACGACTACCGCGTCCACGTCCTGCCGCGCGGCGTCAATCCTCTCCTCGCCTGGAGCGCGCGCGGCGTCGATCCGACGCTCCCCGCCTTCCGCCTCTACGGCGTCGGGATGTTCGCGATGCGCGAGCCGTACGAGCATCCGGAGTGGGAGCTCGTGGCGAGCCCCGCGGGCGCGGGCGAGGCACGCGCCGAGACGTGGATCTACCGCGCCCGCGATCCCTGGCCGCGGGCCTTCTGCGTGCCCCGCGTCGTGTCCGTCGCGGAGCTCGCCCGTCTCGTCGAAGCGGATCCGCGCGGCTGGGACCCGCGCGCGCTCGCCGCGCTGGACGAGGGCTGGCGGCCCGCGGCCCCGTTCGCGACGGCGAGCGTGGGCGAGCCCGTCTGGACGAACTCGACCGTCCGCGTGCGCGCCGAGCTCGACGGCGACGGCCTCCTCGTCCTCACCGACCAGGCCTTCCCCGGCTGGCGCGTCTTCGTCGACGGCGTCGAGCGCGAGCTCTTGACCGCCGACCTCATCTTTCGCGCCGTCGCCCTGGAGGCCGGCGCCCACGAGATCGAGTTCCGCTACGACCCCCTCTCGATCCGCCTCGGCGCCGCGCTCTCCGCCCTCGCGGGGCTCGGGATCCTGGCGCTCGCGATCGCGGGGATGGCGCGGCGACCGCGTCGCCCCCCGGCGCCGACTTTGCCCCCCCGAGGAGGCGCGACTACCATCGCCGGATGATGGATGCTCGCGATGGCGCTCGCGCGGCTCGTGGCGGTCTCGTCGCGTTGCTCACCGGTCTCCTTGTCGCCTTCGCCGCCCTGCTCGCGTACCAGCCGGTCCTCGCCAACTTCTTCCATCCGATCGACGATCCCCTCGTGATCTGGTGCGCGGATCGGGGCGAGGATCCCACGCCCCATTTCCGTCCGCTCTACCTCGTCTGGAACGCGCTCCTGCTCGCGATCTTCGGGACGGTGCCGTTCGGATGGTACGCGACCGGTCTCCTGGTGCACGTGGCGAGCGCTCTGGCGATCGCGCACCTCGCGTGGCGGGTCGCCGCGAGCCGGATCCAAGCCGCCGCCGCCGGTCTCGCCTTCGCCGTGTTCTACTCGCCCCACGAAGCGGTCCTGTGGGTGTCCGCGAACTGCGGGCTGCTCGCCGTCCTCGCCGTGCTGCTCGCGGGAACGGCGTGGTTCGTCGTCGTGGATCCCGCCGCGGGCCCGCCCGGGCGGCGCCGGCTGACCTACGCGCTCGCCCTCCTGGCCCTGATGCTCGCGATGGGCTTCAAGGAGGACTGCGTCCTCGCCGGTCCGCTGTTCCTCGGGCTCCACCTCGCGCGGAACGGATGGCGTTCCGTCCTGCGCCGGCGCTCCCTCCTCCTGTACGCGGTGCCCGCCGCGCTCGCCGTGCTCTACCTCCGCCTGGCCCTGCAACCATCCCTGTGGGCGGACCGGCTGGGCGTCGGGCAGTACCGGTTCGCGCCGGCGCTCCTCCCCGAGCTCCTCCAGAGCCTGGCGTGGCTCTTCTGGCCGCGGAGGGTCGACGCCGCGAGCTGGACGATGGCCTCGGCCGGCGTCGGCCTCGCCGTGCTCGCCGGCGTCGCGCTCGCCGGCATCCGGGTGCGCCGCCGCTTCCCGCTCGTTCTTCTCGGGCTCGGCCTGACGATCTGCGGCCTCCTTCCCGTCCTGCCCGGTCCCTTCGCCATCCCCGGCTCTCGCTACGCCTATCCGGCCTCGATCGGCGCCGCGCTCCTCCTGGCGGGCCTGTTCGGCATCCTCTGGTCGTGGCGGCCGGGGGCCGTCTGGCGCACCGCCCTCGTGCTCGCCGGGCTGGCCTGGTCAACCGGGAACGGTCTCTCGATCCGGGCGGTGGAGGGCTGGCGGTTCGATCGAGCGTGCGCGCGTCTGGAACGGATGGTGGAGAGCTCCCGGCCGGCGATGAGCCTGCCGGAGGCCACGGTCGTCGGTCCCGCGCTCTTCAACGCCCACGACTACATGCTCTCGCTCGCCCTGTGGTGCGGCGTCGCCGATCGCGATCTCTCGATCGAATGGGCCTCGGCGGGCGAGGAGCTCCTCGCGCGGCTGGCGCCCGGCGGCGACCTCGATCCGCGAGTGCACGCCGTCTTCGGAGTTCAGCCGGACGGCGAGGTCGTCCGCCTCGGGTCTGCCGGCGGCGCGCTGGCCGAGCAGTGGGCGGCGATGGCGCGCGACCATGACGAACGAGGGTTGGGGCGAACGGTCGCGGTTCTCCGCCGCCGCCGGCCCTAACCGCGGGATCCGATGCTACCCTCTCGCGCCTTCACGTCCCGGCCGGATGCGCACATGGGAACGACGACTGGTCCGCTCGTATCGCCGCGAACCACGGGCTGCCTCCGCAACGCAGGCTCGCTCGACGGGGAGGCGGCGTGATGTCTCCCCCCCCCCCCGCACGCGCGGTTCCCGGCGTCCCCTGCTCAGCGTCATCGCGCCCTGCCTCGACGAGGCCGAGGGGATCGAGGCCTTCTACCGGGCGCTGAAGACGACGCTCGACGGGCTGCCGGGCGTCGACCACGAGATCCTGATCGTCGACGACGGCAGCACCGACGCCACGCTGGAGAAGATCAATGCCCTGGCGCGGGACGATCCGCGGCTCGTTCCGCTCTCCCTGTCGCGGAACTTCGGCCAGGCCGCGGCGCTGAGCGCGGGACTGGACGCGGCCCGGGGGGACGCGGTGGTCCTGATGGACAGCGACCTGCAGCACCCGCCCGCGCTCCTGCCGCGGATGGTGGAGCTGTGGCGGGAAGGGAACGACATCGTGTCGGCCGTGCGGAGGCGGTCCACGGACGCCTCGTGGTGGAAGAGCGCGAGCTCCGCCGCCTTCTACTGGATCCTGAACCGCATCTCCGCCACGCCGATCGAGCCGGGGGCGGCGGATTTCTGCCTCCTGTCGCGCCGCGTCCGCGACGCGATCGTCGGCATGCCCGAGCGCCATCGCTTCCTGCGCGGATTGATCTCCTGGGTCGGGTTCCCGCGCGCCCTGGTGCCGTTCGACGCGCCGGCGCGCGCGGCGGGATCGACGAAGTACGGGCTGCGGCGGATGCTCGGCATGGCCCTCGACGCCATCTTCTCCTTCTCGGTCGCCCCGATCCGTCTCGTCGTCCGCGTCGGGCTCGTGGTGGTCCTGCTCGGCCTCGCCTATCTCGCCCACATCCTCCTGATCGCCCTCCTCCGCCGCGACCTGGCCCCCGGCTGGGCCTCCCTGATCTGCGTCGCGTTGATCCTCGGGGGCCTCCAGATCGCGTTCATCGGCGTCATCGGCGAGTACCTCGCCCGGGTCTTCGAGCAGACGAAGGGCCGTCCGCTCTACGTGCTGAAGCAAGGGCGGGAGGAGCGGGCGCGGACCGGCGGCGAAAGCGCGGTGGGAGATCGCTGAGCGCCGATCGCGAACGCCGCGCGCCGCGCCTGCCGGCTCACGCGACGATCGCGCGACACCGATCGAGCCGGGGACGGCGCGCTTCCAGGTAGGTATAGAAGCTCAGGTGATGGAACGGGCTCGGGAAACGGGAGATCGCGACCTGCGCGAAAAGGCGCCGCATCACGAGGATGATCTCCCGCGCCGTGTTGACGTGCTCATGCCGCATCACGGACTTGTAGTCCAACCCGGTCCGCAAGCGGTAGGACACCGCGGTCGTCATCCGCCAGGAAAGCCCCCATAGGAGGCCGCCTTCGGTCGGGATCGCCGCCTGGAAGATGCCTCCCTCGGCGAGCAGCAGTCCAGCGCGCGCCACGATGCCGGGGAGGTCCTCAAGATGCTCGAGCGTGGCGATCGAGAGGATCCGGTCGTATCGGCTGGCTTCGGGCACGTCTCGGATGTCGGCGTACAGGCTGCGCACGCGCTTCGACTCCGGAGCGTCCTGCAGCAGCTCCCGGAACGGCTCCACGCAGTCGTAGTGCCGGGCCCGGGGCTCGAAGCGCAGGTGGTTCAGCGATCCGGCTCCCACCTCGAGCACCGTGTCTTCCGAGGACCCCTTGGCGATCTGCCGGTGCATCCAGTCCTCCAGACGGTGGATGGCCGCGAGCAGGACCCCGCCGCCGCGGCGGTTTCGCCGGTACTCCGCGACGTAGATCCGCTCGTGGGCGGGGGTGAGCGGCGGGCGGGTCCTCGGGTAGGTCGCCAGGAGCCGATGGATCGCGTCGGGAGTCACGGGAGTCCTTGCCCGCGGCGGGCGCGGCCCATGGTATTCCCGCCGATCTCCGCGCGGATCCCGGCGGTGGAGGATCGCTGATCCCCGCCGCCCTACCGCTTCGGGAAGCGGTTGGCGACGTCGAGGACGAGCACGAGGACGGCCCCCGCGTCGTTCTTGCGGAAGGAGAGGGAGTTCTTGGCGAACTCGTCGATCCAGACGCCCTCGGCCTCGCCGGGGCGGAAGTGGACGATCTTCTTCTCCAGCGGGTCCTCGATCGCCAGGCGGCCGTCGCGCCAGAGGACAGTGAACTCGGCGTTCAGGCTGGCCAGGAAGAGAAAGCGGCCGTCGGTCACGTCCAGCCACGTCCGGGCCCGCACGCCCGTGGATTGGTTCTGCTCGTCGAGGACGACGGCCGCGAAGGTCCGCCCCGCGAGCTCGATCGTCTCCCGGCCGACCTTCGTGTACGCCGTCTTCTGCACCTCTCCCGCCTGAAGCTCGAAGACGTTCGTGTGGGAGACGTACTGCCCGGTCGCCGGGTCGATGTGGTAGGTGAAGGTGACGTTCGCGTTGAACTCGTTCCCGAGGGCCGAGAGCATCAGGAACATCCGCTCCTCCAGGAGCATGAGCTCTCGCCCGCCCTGGGCGAGGGGAGCGACGTGGACGTCGGCGTAGCCGCAGGTCACGCCGTTGATCTCGATCGCGTAGACGGAGTCCTCCGTCGCGACCTGCGCCGACGCGAGGCTCGCCAGGAAGAGGGGAAGGGAGAGGAGGAGCCGGACGAGCCGGACGAGCCGTCCAGGCCGGGAAACGTGGCGAACCATGGAGACCTCCTGGGCTTCGAGAGGCAAGGGGATGCGGAGGGAGCGAGGGCTTCGCCGCCGAGCCTGTCGCGCGTCTCCCCGAACGGAAGACCCGCCCCCTACGTTCCAGCTCCGGGACCATTCGCGGGGTCTCCGGCGCTCCAGCTCCCGTGCACGGTCGATTCCCTACGCCGGGGCCGGGAATGGCTATTCTGTGCCTATGCCCACGGTCGTGATGGCCAACGAGACGCGGGGCTCCCGCGCCGTCCGGGCCGGGCTCTCCGCCGTCTTCTTCGTGTCGGGGGCGGCCGCCCTGGTCTACGAGATCCTCTGGTCGCGCCAGTTCGTCACCGTGTTCGGGAACAGCGCGTATGCGATCAGCATCGTTCTGTGCGCGTTCATGGCCGGGCTGGGGGCAGGGAGCCTCTTCTTCGGCCGCCGCGCGGATCGAACCCCGGATCCGCTGCGGATGTACGCGCTGCTCGAGATCGGGATCGCGGTCGCCGCGCTCCTGATTCCCCTGCTGCTCGACCTGCTGCGCGCCAGCACGCCGCGGCTGTTCGCCGTGCTTTCCCCGGACGTGTTCGCGGTGAGCGCGGTTCGATTCGTCTTCACCTTCCTCGTCCTCTTCGTGCCGTGCAGCCTGATCGGAGGCACTCTTCCCGTGCTCGCCCGGTTCATCGTCGAGGCGCGGGGAGTCGTCGGGCAGAGGATCGGGCTCCTCTACGGGCTGAACACCCTGGGGGGAGCGTTCGGCTGCTTCCTGGCCGGCTACCACCTGATCGAGCGGTACGGGATCGCGAGGACCGGCCATCTCGCGATCGGCGCGAACCTCGCCATCGCGCTCGCCGCGCTCGCCATCCGACGAGCGCAGGGCTCGCCCCGCCGGGCCGTCGCGGCGAGCGACGCGCCGGCGCCCGCCTCCTCCGCGCCGCCCGACGAGAGCGGAACCGCGTCCCGGGAGCGGAACGCGCCGGGGATCCTGCTCTTCGTCGGCTTCCTGTCCGGCTTCACGACCCTCGCCGGCGAGGTTCTCTGGGCGCGCCTCCTTTCCCTCGTCTGCCCCACCAGTCCCTACGTCTTCACGAGCATCCTGGGGCTCTTCCTCGTCGGCCTCGCCGTCGGGAGCCTGATCTACCGCGCGTTCCTCGCCCGCCTCGAGGGTCGGATGCGGCTGCTGGGGATCGTGCTCCAGGGGACCGCGGCGAGCGTGGTCGGGACGCTGCTCGCCGGCTCGGTGTACATCGCCGCCTCGGGGCCCGATGCCCCCCGGAGGATCGCCGGCCCCGCCCACGAGAGGCTCCTGCCGTGGTCCCTCCTCGCGGGGCTGATCTTCGTCCTGCTGCCCACCCTGATCATGGGGATCGTCTTCCCGCTGGTCTGCGCGGCCTACACGCGCTCGCTGGGCCGGGTGGGGCGGAGCATCGGGCTCGTCTACGGGCTCAACACGGCCGGCTGCGTCGTCGGGTCGCTCGCCCCGGTGTTCGTCCTCGTGCCCACGATCGGCATCCAGAACGGGCTTCTCGCCCTCGCCCTCCTGAACGCCGCGGTGGGGGCGTGGGTCCTGGCGCGCGCGGGTCCACCGAAGCCGTTCCGGGTCCTGTCCTCCCGCGCGATCGCCGGGGCGCTCGTGCTCCTCCTCCTCGCCGCCGTCGCGGTCTTCTCGCCCCGCGACCTGGCCCGCCGGCTGTTCCTCGCTGCGGCCCCGGGCATCGGGCCGCAGAACGAGATCGTCCACTTCGGCGAAGGGCGCACGGGCACCGCGGTCGTCGTGCGGGACAAGATCGACGGACTGTACGACCTCTACGTCAACTCCTTCGGCGAGGTCGCGACGACGTACAACGGGCAGGGGGTCTTCCGCCTCATGGGGCACCTCGGCCCCCTGCTCCATCCGGACCCGCGCGAAGTCCTCGTCATCTGCTTCGGAGGCGGGATCGCCCCCGGCGCCGTCCAGCTCCACTCGACGGTGCAGGCGCTGGACGTCGTGGACATCGAGGGATCGGTCATCGAGGCGGCGCGCGCGCTGGCGCGCTGGAACAACCGGGTGCACGAGAGCCCCAAGCTGACCACGCACGTAGAGGACGGACGCAACTTCCTGCTCACCTGCGGGAGGCGCTATCCGGTCATCGTGTGCGACTCCACGCATCCCCGCGCCGCCGATTCCTGGGTGCTGTACACGCGGGAGTACTACGACCTCGTCGCCGCGGTCCTGGAGGAGAACGGCCTCTTCGTCCAGTGGCTCCCCTACCACGGCCTCAGCCAGACGGAGTACAAGATCATCCTGCGCACGCTCTTGGGCGTGTTCCCGCAGACGAGCTTGTGGATGGTCTTCGGCCCCAACGAACGGGGGGCGGCCACCGGCTACACGTTGCTCGTCTCCGCCCGGGCCGACTTCGCCATCGACATGGAGATCCTCGCCCGCCGGCTGGCCGAGCCGCCGATACGCGCGGATCTCGCCCGCTTCCGGATGCACACGCCCCTGAAGTTGCTGCGGCACTTCGTGTGCGGGCCGGAGACCCTGCTCGCCTGGACGGAGGGCGTCCCCACCAACACGGACGACCTGCCCTTCACCCAGTACCAGACGGACCACTCGGAGGGGCCGACCTGCAACCACGCGATGTTCGGACCGCTCCTGGAAAGTCCGTGGCCGTACCTGCGGAATCCCGACCCGGCCGAGGAAGGGGGGCGGCTCGCGGAACGGCTCGAAACGTGCCTCGCGGCCCGGCGCCAGGCGATGTACGGCTACTGGGACGAGGCGAGGAAGCTCCTGCCGGAGGACGACCTCACGCGGCTTTGGGACGAGAACCGCCGGAAGGCGCGACGATGGACGCGCGAGCGGCAGGAGCTCGCCGGCGGCCGGTAGCGGAGGACGCCGGCCCGCCTACCGTTCCCCGCCCTCGAGCCCTGCCGCCGCGAGCGCCTCGCGGGCCCAGGCGGGCAGGCGGGCGAGCTGGGCGGCGGTGGGCAGGAGGTCGCCGAGCGTCGCGCGGGCGTCGTCGGGGCGGCCCGCTCGCCATTGCGCCGCCGCCATCTCCAGGCGCACGAGGGGCGCGCCGCCCGCGTGGAGGCGGAGCGTGGGGTGGAAGGCTTGGCGGTAGATGCGGATCGCGGTGGAGAGGTCGCCGGCCGCAACGTGCCCGCGAGCCCACTCGAGATTCGCAAGGGCGAACAGGACGTCGGCGCGGCGTCCGCGGTCCGCCTGCTCGGCTTCCTGCGCCAGGCCAGCGATGAGCTCCGGATCCCCTCCGCTCAGGCGCTCGTCCGTCGCCGCGAGGACGGCCCGGGCGGCGGCGAGGCCTCCCTCGAGCAAGAGCTCGCCGCCGAGATCGTCCACCCAACCGGGATCGAGATTGCCGTCGGCGCGCAAACGCCCGGCGTGCTCGAGTCCGCGTTCGATCCGCCCGGCGTGCATCTCGAGGCGAGTCAGGCTGCGCAGGATCCGGGGGTGGCGCGGATCGAGGGCGAGGGCGGCCTCCCAGGCGGCGCGGGCGGCGTCGAGGCGATCGGCCCGCGCGTGCAGCCCGCCGAGCTCGTCGAGGAGCGCGAAGGAGTGCGGGCGGCGCGCCAGGCCCGCCTCGATCGCGGCGAGCTTGTCCGCGCCCTCCGCGAGGCGAACGCGCAGCATCGCGGCGGGGACGGAGGAGGGCGCGGCCCGGTGCGCCCGCGCCGCCGCCGCGCGCGCCTCTTCGCCGGCGCGGGCGAGCGCGGCCGGATCCGCCGGCGGCTCCTCCCGCGTCAGCCGCTCGATCTCCCGCGCCGCCCGCACGTAGTCGGAGGTGGCGCGGCCATGCTCGATCAACGGCAGCGCGGCCCAGGCGGCGAGGAGCGAGAGGATCCCGCCGACCCGGACGACGAGCATGCGGTGGAAGGGCGGCGCATCGCGGCCATCCGCCTCGAGGAGCAGCCCGAAGAGGGGGAAGGCGACGCCCGCGGACGCGGGCGAGACGAGGAGCGGGGCGTGGACGAGGGCGTTCACGAGGACGGCGAGCCCCGCCGCCCCGGCGGCGGCGTGCGCCTCCCCCGCGCCGCGCGCCGCCCGGACGGCGGCCCGCAGGACGAGGAAGAGGAAGAGGAGCCAGAGCGCGCCGCCCGGGAGCCCGTGCTGGACCACGCCGTGCAGCCAGTCGTTGTGCGGGTGCTCCGCCTCCGTCGCGAGCTCGGAGGCGGCCCCGTGGCGCGAGAGGACCGCCTCGGCCGGATCGCGGTGGGGGGGGAAGGCGGCCGCGAACTGCCCGGGGCCCGTGCCGAGGAAGGGGTGGGCGGCGAGGAGCGCGGGGAGCCGTCCCCAGATCAAGAGGCGCGCCGCGATCCCGCCGTCCATCGCTTCGCCCTCCGCCGCCGCCTGCTCCCGCTCGACCGCGGTGCCGCCGCCGAATCCTCCCGCGGCGTACACGGCCCCCGCGGCGACGATCGTCGGGGCGGCGAGGATCGCCGCGAGCCGCCGCTCGGTCGCCCCGCCGCCCCGGGCGAGCCGCACGCCGAGGAGGAGGATCGCGAGGATCGCCACGAGGCCGGCGAGGACCGGGGCGGCGGCGGCGTGGGCGACGAAGAGGGCGAACGCGACGAGGCCCGGCGCGAACCAGACGTCCCGCCGGCGCAGCACGAGCCACGCGCCCGCCGCCGCCCCCGGGAGCGCGGCCTGGGAGAGCGGGCCGGGGTTGCCGAGCACGCCCCCGAGGTGCCCCTCGGCGGCGAGCGCCCAGTGAGCGACCGCGAAGCCGCTCCAGAGGATGGCGAGGAGCACCGCGCCCCGCACGAACCATCGCCGCCCGGCGGGTCCGAGCTCGGCGCCGCCGTTCAGGAGGAGGAGGGAGGTCGCGGCGAGCACCAGGGAGCGCCGCGCCTCGAAGGTGTCCGTCGCCCGGCCCAGCGTGGCGACGAGGAGCCCCGCGTAGAGCAGGAGCCCGAGGAGGAAGGCGCCGCGGACGTCCCGCGCACGCGAGAGGAAGCGCGGGC
>JBFMCU010000165.1:80005-94776 GCA_040754415.1 Planctomycetota bacterium | reverse complement strand
TTCCGCCCTCCCGCCGCCCTTCGCCTCCCCCTCGGCCTCGCGCTCCCCCGGTCAGCGCGGCAGTCCTACCGCACCGACCACCCCCTCGTGGTCACCCCGTGGTCACGAACCCGCTAAACAGATACGCGCGACAAGCTACCCCCGCGCTGGGCCAGGCCCTCCCCGTCGCGCTTCAGGCGGCCCTGGCGCCCACCCCCGCTGCCAACCACCTCGGGAAGCGTGACGCCGACAACCCCCGACAGCCCCGATCAATCGGCCGCGGAACAGCGGGGGTTCATTCGGTCGCGACCGGACCGGACGCGCTATGTGAACGGGCACGCGCGGGCATCGAGGGAGCGCTCTGCCGGCCGATCCTCATCAATGCCATTCCCAATCGATGTAGCCGGGCTTCACCTCCACCATCGCGTTGACGATCAGCTCGACGAGGCCCCCGTAGTAGATGCCGGCCTTCTCCCACGCACCGTAGTACTTGATGAGGTCACGAATCTGGCCCTTGCAGTTGCTGCACGGAGCACAGACGTACTTCGGGTTTTCCTTGGTCATCTCCTCGCCCTGGAAGGCCTCCAGGATCTGCCGGAACTTGCGGCGACCGAGAAGATGGTGCCGCCAATCCGCGAAGTTGTTCCCGGACATGATCGCGAATCCGGATCCCCCCCCGCAGCAGTAGTTCTCGACCCCGTGCTTCGCCATTTCCCGAAAACGGTGGGCGGGCACGACCTTCTCCAGGATTTCGCGTTGGGGCGAGACGACGCCCATCAGGCGCACCAGGTTGCAGGGGTCGTGCAGGGTGATCGGGAAGTCGTTGCGAGTCTTGTCGAACTGGATCCTCCCCGACTTCACGATGTCCCTGAGCACGGTCATGCAGCTCTCACGGGGGATGTTCAGATCGCCGGTGAGGATGCGGTCGGCGATGACGGTGAGAGCCTTGTGCGCGTGGCCGCACTCCCCGATCACGATCTTCTTGACGCCGAGCTTCTTCGCCGACTGCACGTGCAGCAGAGCGGTACGGGCGAGCTGGACGTCGTCGTAGAAGACCCCGTAGTTGATTCCGTCGTAGGCAGCGAGATCGCTGGACAGAGTCCAGTTGAGCCCAGCCTTCTCGAGGATCAGACTGAACGAACCGACGTTCTCGGGCCAGGACATGATTTCGCCCGCGTTGTGGATGAGCAGGATCTCCGCCCCCTCCTTGTCGATGGGCGTCTGGAGCGGGATCCCCGTACGATCGGTCGTATCCTCGTCGATGAACTCCATGTTGTCCTTGAACACGAGGTCGTTCATCCCGGTCGAGGATCCGATCCGCTGCTGCAGGACGGAGCCGTCCTCATGCAGCTCCCGCGGGTGGATGCCCATCTCTTGGCTGGCGATCTTCCGGATCTCGCGGGCCAGGAGACCGTTGTCCACGCCGATCGGACAGGTCTGCGCGCAGCGCCGGCACAGATTGCACCGGTAGGACAGCTCGATGAGCCTGGCGACCGTCATCCAGTTCAGGTCGACGTCCCCGTGCACCCAGGTCGAAGCGCCCTTGACGTACTTGAAGTAGATCCGGCGCAGGATCTCCGAGCGGAAGGTCGGCCGGTAGAGATTGTTGTATCCGCTCTCCTCGAAGATGTGGCACGCTTCGCTGCACGTCTGGCACTTCGCGCAGTGCTCCATCGACATCACGAGGGGTTGGAGGAACGTCCAGTTGTTCTCCGCCGTAAACAACTTGCGCAGCCCGGAGAGGAACCGGTTGACGAGGTCCTCTTCTTCCTCCCGGGTCTTCGGCTTTGGAATGTCCAGGAGAATGGTGTCATCGAGGCACACCGCGCCATTCCGCAGCTCTTCCCGCAGGGGGGCGATCCGCGGCTCGTCCACCAAACTGTCGAACGGGGGCGGGAGCGGGATCTGGTCCTCGTTGTCGATATGTGCGAGCGGGCCGTTGCCCGCACAGAATTCCTTGATGCTCTTCGGTTCGATCATCTCTTCGGCTCCACGGGCAGCTCCGTCGCCAGATCGACCCATGATTTCCGGCCATCCGCTTTGACGTGGGGAGCGGCCCAACTCACGGGTTGACTGAGAACTCCCTGGATCTTCTTCTCCTGCGGTCCTCCGGGGAAATTGGGGGCGTCGTTCCAGCGGATCGCATGGTAGGCGAAGTACTTGCCGACGAAGTGGGACATATGGGTGAGCGGGATGTACGCAACGAGCGCGCTCATCGCGATCATGCTCACCGCCGGAAGGATGCCGGCGACTCCCGATCCGGTGGTCTTTGCGGCGTCGAAGGTGACGAGGCCAGCGACGAGAGCTCTGACCCGGGTGAAATCACGGTCGATCAGGAGGAAATTGGCAAAGACGATCCCGAAGACCACCAAGAACAGCGCGAGGTTCCAGTAGTCGGCCTTGGCGCTGAACTCGCGCAGCTCCGGGGCCGTCAGCCTCCGCTGGAGGAGCCCCGCTGCGCCGGCCAACGCGAGAACGAGCCCGATCGCGCCCGCGACGGGCACCAGGAGGTCGAGAATGGAGCCCAGACCTCCCGCGAGGATCCCGGGCGAGATCTCGATGGCGACTCCCATGAGCATCATGAGCAGCGTGCAGGCGGCGATGCAGTAGAGCCCCAAATGGAAGGGGAACGACCGGACCCAGAGTCGAGGATTGTGCTCCCGGAGGGCGACGAGAAAGAGGATCTCGGGAATCATCACCTTCAGCTCGCCGACGAGGGATACCTGCCGCGGCTTCTTCCACCACTCGCCTTCCTCGAGATAGGAGCCACCATGGCGGGCCCGTTTTCCCTCGTGGGCCACCGGATAGAGCTCCCACCGCAGGTGGATCGGCATGCGTGACCAGAAGAGGATCCGGGCAATCACCGCCAGAGCGAAGATCCCGAGACCGACATAGGCGATGATGAACGGGAGCCACTGCATCGGGATGACCTCGAGATCGTTCGGCAGCGACGGGGCGCGGCCATCGGGCGGATGACTCGGGAAGGCGAGGGCCTGCCTCCCCGGCGCGAACTCCTCCATCGACGATCTTAGGCGATGCTCCCCAGGGAATCCATCCCCGGCGGACGATTCCGCGGTCGCTGCGGACGGTCGAGCGAATCGACGAAGGAGCGCTCCGTGGGCTGCCCGGCTCGCTCATTCCATTTCGGAAGCGTCCATGCTCGCCGGGACGATTCGCGGCTCGACACGAGCCGCCATCCGAATGTCGGAGTCGATTCGTACTCAATCGTGGAGTCGCGCGGATCGAGAACTGAGGACCGCTCCTCCGGTCCCTCGCCCACTCACCCTTTGATCGAGGGGATCCCGCCGCGAGTGCCCGATCGAATCCCTTGATCGGAACTCATAAACCTGGCCGATCCGATTCCTCGGCGCGGGCCGATTTCGGACGAGCGAAGGCGATTCTCGCACGTCACGGAATGGGTCCAATTCGCGCGCGGCTCCCGGCGGCCCCCGGATCTTCCCCGGCCGCCGGGTGACCGGGTGCGGAGGGGAAGGACGCGAGGGGAGAATCCGCGCGGGCCGGGGATGGTGGCCGCCCGGACCGGAGGGGGGGGGAGGCAGGGGGAGGGCGATTCATGCATTCTGCGCTTGACAATGAGGAGCACGTTGTCCGAAAATGCCTACGTCCTCCCCCGAATGCGGGGATGGCCAAGAAAACCCGGCCGGTCACCTTCCATGGCGCGGACGAGTCGAGAATCGCTGACACCAAGGCACGCGCCCCTCGACCCCCCGGTGGAGCCCGGGCGACCGCTCGGTTCCGAACCCCGGACCACCTGAGAACTCGAGGGATCATCGATGCTGCACGACGGAACGAAGCTCCAGGGCGAGGGTCTCGATGGGGAGGGGTACTTGAAGGAGATGGCGAGCTGGACCCGGGAGCGCGCCGAGGAGCTCGCGGTCGCGAACGAGATCGGTCCGTTGACCGACGATCACTGGCGAGTGATCGAGTTCATCCAGGAGTACTACCGTACCTATGGCACTGGCCCGGCGGTGGTGAGGATCGGCAAGGCGACGGGCCTCAGCGCGCAGCGGATCTGCGATTTGTTCCCGTGCGGGGTGGTCAAGGGGGCCTATCGACTCGCCGGACTGCCCCGCCCTCCCGGCTGCGTCTGATCCCCCGTCCCAAGGCGAGGGACAGGATCGCCCTCGACCGTCCAACCTTCGTTCCGCAATGGAGATCCAGACATGCAGGCGATGCGACTCGTCGTGGGAGGGCTCCTCCCCTATGTGGCATTCCTCGTATTCCTCGGCGGCATGGTCCACCGGATCCGAACGTGGAGGAGGCTCCCCTCGCCCGCCATCACCCTGTTCCCCGCCCCCCTCACGCCCGCGGACAATCGTCTCAACGCCCTCCAGGAAGCAGTTCTCTTCCGGAGCCTCTTCCGGGGGGACGCCCTGCTGTGGGCCATCGCCTGGGTCTTCCACGTCATGCTGGCGCTGATCGCCATCGGCCACCTGCGAGTGGTGGCGGACGTGGATGGGCTCTTCCGCGGTCTCGGGATGTCGGAGGCGGACATCCAGAGCATGTCGAGCAGCCTCGGAGGCGCCGCGGGCATCATCGTGTTGGTCGCCCTCGTCTTGCTCGGTCTACGCCATGTGATGGTCTCCCGGGTGAGGGAGATCACGGGGCCGGCGGACTACATCGCCTTGGCCCTGATCGCCGCCATCGTCCTCACCGGGAACCGGATGCGGTTCGGCTCCGAGCACTTCGATCTGGGTCTGACGCGCGAGTACGTGAGGAGTCTCCTCACCCTGGGCGATGTCACGAGCTCCGAGGCACTCCACAACGGGCCGTTCGTGTTGCACATGTTGCTCGCGTTGCTGCTCATCATGTTCATCCCGTTCAGCAAGCTGCTGCACTTCGGCGGGATCTTCTTCACCCACACCATCGTCCGCAAGCGCTGACCGGCGAGGAGACCCGACATGACAACAAACGACGTGAAGACGAAGGTCGTCGAATCGATCCGAGCGATCCGAACTGGCCCTCTCGCCATGCGCCTGTACATGGACATGTGCGTCAAGTGCGGAACCTGCGCGGCCGTCTGTCCGGTGTACTACGGTCGCCCGGAGACCCGCCACAATCCTGCCGAGCGCACCGACCTGATCCGGCGAATCTACCGCAAGCACTGCACGACGACCGGCCGGTTTCTCGGTCGCCTGGCGGGGGCGGAGGATTTCGATCCCGCCGCGGTCGACGACTGGGCGAAGGTCTTCTACGAGTGCACCGGCTGCCGCCGTTGCGCCACATTCTGCCCGTTCGGCATCGATCATTCCGTCATCACGCGCAAGGGACGGGCCACGCTCGATGCCATCGGCGCCACTCCCGCGACGATGCGCAAGGTCGTCGAGGTCTCGCTGCGGACCGGGAACACGGACGGCGCCTCGAAGGAGGCCTTCCTGGCCGCCATCGCCTTCCTGAGGGAAGAGATGAGGGATGAACACGAGGCCGACATCGACATCCCCGTGGACGTGATGGGAGCGGAGTACTTCTACGTCCCACCCTCCGGGGACGTCCTCGTGAACCCCGAGGCCACGATGGGCGTCGCCAAGGTGTTCCACGTCCTGGGGATGGCCGACCGGTGGACGATGAGCTCCCGGTGCTTCGACGGGGCGAACTACGGGCTCTTCACCGGAAACGACGCCCAGATGAAGGAGGAGAACAAGGTGTACGTCGACGAGGCCAAGCGGCTCGGGGCCAAGGTCCTGCTCATGGGCGAGTGCGGTCACGCCCACCGGATCATGAAGATGATGATGGAGAAGGCGAGATGGTGGGGGGACCTGCCCTTCGCCATCACCAACTGCATGCAGTGGACCGCCGAGCACATCCGGGCTGGACATCTGAAGTTCGACAAGAGCCAGAACCCGGACCGGGTCACCTACCATGACCCCTGCAACTTCGGTCGGTCCTGCGGCATCACCGAGGAACCGCGGCAGATCCTGGCCGCGGCCTGTGCAAACTTCCAGGAGATGACGCCGAACCGCGCGGAGAACTGGTGCTGCGGCGGCGGCGGGGGGCTCTCCGCCATGGATGACATCTACGAGTTCCGGATGAACGTCTCGGGCAAGAAGAAACTCGAGCAGATCCAGGACACCGGCGCCCACTACGTCGCGACGGCGTGCTCGAACTGCAAGCGCCAGCTCACGCAGCTCATGGAGTATCACTCGCTGAAGGTGGAGGTCGGCGGCGTGCACGACATGCTGTCGCGGGCGATCGTCGTGAACGGCAAGGCGGCCAAGCGCGAGGCGTACGTCTGATCTACCACATCGAGATTCTTCGCGGCCCGCGAAGAATCTCGATGTGGTAGATCCGATGATACTGACCCAACATCTGACGATGTTGGAGCTCGCGCGGGCCAGGCCGGCCCTCGCCAGCGTGGGTTGCGGGCGTCTTCCGCGCCATGGCCCCCGGCGGCCGGGGCGGCGGCCGCAGGCGAAGCGAGTTCCCGGCCGGGCCGCGGAGGCCCTTCCGCGGCCGGCGGCGGCCCCCCCCCGCCTGCCGCGGCCCCGGTCGGCGGTTTCTGGGCTAGGAGGGAACCTGGGACGCGGGCTGCCCCGTCGGAAGTGCCCCCCTTGCCCTCCTCCCAGAAAACCCATAAGATCATCCCCATATGGGTCCAGCGAAGGAGTCCTCGCCGCGGGAGTGGCTCACCACCGGCCAAGCGGCCAAGTACTGCTCGGTCACCTCCGACACCGTGCTCAAGTGGATCCGGCGGGGCCGGATCTCGGGGGTGCGGACCGCCGGCGGCCACTACCGCGTCGCACGCCGGGAGATCGAGGAACTCATGACCCCCCATCGACCGGTGCCGGACCCTGCCCACCCGCACCAGACCGGCGTCCCGCTGCGGTGCTGGGAGTATCTTTCGGGCCGGGCCGGACTGCGCGAGGAGTGCGAACGCTGCACCGTCTACCGCGTCCGTGCCGGGCGCTGCTTCGAGGTGGCCGAGCTGGGGGAGGTCGTCGATCACCGCCATCAGTTCTGCCGCACCTCCTGCCAGGACTGCGTCTACTACCGGCGCGTGATGAACCTGCCCACCCAGGTCCTCCTCGTCACCCGGGATGAGAAGCTGATCGCTGGTCTCTCGACGGAGGACGGGGACGCGGTCGCGCTGCGCGTCGGTCAAAGCGCCTACGAGGCCGCCATGGTCCTCCAGGATTTCCGGCCGGCATTCGCCATCGTGGACGAGGGTATCCAGGGGGGGGGAGCAGACGAGATCGTCAGCCATCTCTCCAGCGATCCGCGCGTTCCGGGTCTGAAGGTCGTCCTCGCCGTCCCTCGAGGCGAGGGCGAGCGACGCCGGCACGAGCCTCTCCCGGGCTCCGTGGTCAGCGTCATCGAAAAACCGTTCACGCTCCGCCACATCGTAGAGATCGTGGAGCAATTCCCGGTCGAGACGTCCTTCGAGCTCCCGGGAACCGCGGCGCCCACGAACTGACCCGCCGCGGATCGAGACTTCCCCTGCTGGCGGGGAATGCCTACCCTCTTCGCCCCACCAACTCAAGGAGCTCGGAATGCGCGACGCCATCCACCGCCTCTGGCCGGAGCTCGCCTGGATCCATGACGCCGACCTGCGGGAGAAGGTGCTCGCCACCTGGATCCTCGCCTTCGAGAGAAGCTCGCTGGAGCCGTCCGATCTCGAGGAGATCCCCTTCACGCTGCTCGTCCCCGATTGCCAAGCGACCTTCATGGAGCACAAGCGCTGCGTGGTACACATCGCGCGGCGCGCGGCGGAGGCGATGAGCGAGTTCCTCGGTCGCGCCTTGACGATCGACATGGATACGGTGATCGCCGGGGCCATCCTGGCGGACGTCGGCAAGCTCCTCGAGTACGAGAAGGCCGGGGACCGGACGCGTCAGAGCGCGCGCGGCCGATACCTGCGCCATCCGTTCACCGGGGTGGCGCTCGCCGCCGAGTGCGGCATTCCCGACGCGGTCTGCCACATCATCGCCGCCCATGCGGGTGAAGGCGACCTGGTGAAGCGCACGGTGGAGGCCACGATCGTCCACCACGCCGACTTCATGAGCTTCGAGCCCTTCAAGGCGCCCCTTCCGTGAGGCCCCGCCGGAGAAGAAGCCGCACCACGCCTCGCGCCCCAGCGAGATCGGAGGAGAGCAATGACTGCGCAGACCGTCGTCGAGAAGATCGCCCAGGCGCATCTCGCGGGCGGAACCGTCCGCCGCGCGTTGCGGGCGGGGGACTTCGTCTCCATCCGTCCGCGGCACGTCATGACCCATGACAACACCGCGCCCGTGATCAGCAAGTTCCGCTCGATCGGGGCGCGGAGGATCCATGATCCATCGCAGCCCGTCTTCACCCTGGATCACGACATCCAGAACCGCTCGGCAGCGAATCTCCAGAAGTACGCGGCGATCGAGCGCTTCGCGCGCGAGCACCAGGTGGTCTTCCATCCCGCCGGCGAGGGAATCGGCCATCAAATCATGGTGGAGCGCGGTTTCGTGGTGCCGGGCGCGTTCGTCGTCGCCTCCGATTCGCACGCGAACATGTACGGCACCCTGGGGGCCATCGGCACCCCGGTCGTGCGCACCGACGCTGCCGCCATCTGGGCCACCGGCGAGTTCTGGTGGCAGATTCCACGCACCGTTTCCGTGTTCCTCGATGGCGAGCTCGGTCCGGGCGTCACCGGGAAGGACGTGATCGTCACGTTGTGCGGACTCTACAACCAGGACGAGGTGCTGAATGCCGCCGTCGAGTTCACCGGCCCCGGCGTAGCCAGCCTCGACATGGATTCGCGGCTGACGATCGCCAACATGACGACTGAGTGGGGCACGCTCGTCGGATGGTTCCCGGCCGACGCCGTCACGGCCGACTGGCTTCGCGAGCGTGCGCGCGTTCTCGCCCGCATGGGCATCGATCGGCTCGCGGAGGGCGACGTCGACGCCCTGGTGGAGGACGCGCCAGGCCCCGATGCCGGGGCCGCCTATGCCGCGCGCATTTCCCTCGACCTCTCGCGCGTGACGCCGTTCGTCTCCGGGCCGGACACAGTCCAGGCGATGACGTCGGTGCGCGAGCTCGAGGCGCGCGGCATTCGCGTGAACAAGGCCTATCTCGTCTCGTGCGCGAATTCCCGCTTCGAGGATCTCGCGGCCGCCGCCCGGGTGCTCGCCGGAAGGAGGACCGCGCCGGGGGTGCAGCTCTTCGTAGCCGCCGCGAGCCGCGAGGTGAAGGAACGCGCGGAAGCGGCCGGCCACTGGCAGACGATCCTCGCGGCCGGCGCCACGCCCCTGCCCTCGGGCTGCGGCCCGTGCATCGGCCTCGGCGCGGGCCTTCTCGAGCCGGGCGAGGTGGGGATCTCGGCCTCCAATCGCAATTTCAAGGGGCGCATGGGATCGCGAGACGCCCGGTGCTACCTCGCGAGCCCGGCCGTGGTCGCGGCCTCGGCGATCGCCGGGCGCATCGCCGCCCCGACCCGGTGCGGATCGACCGCCCCCTATCGCTGCATCGAGGTCCTTTCCCCTGCCGTTCCCGACGCCCCGGCGACGGTCGAGATCCTGAAGGGCTTTCCGGAACGGGTGGAGGGTCGCCTCGTCTTCCTCCCGCGGGACAACATCAACACCGATGGCATCTACGGCAAGGACTACACCTACCGCGACGAGATGACCCCTGCCAAGATGGCCCGAGTCGCCATGGAGAACTACGACCCCGCGTTCGCGGAGCTCGTTGGCGCCGGAGACATCGTCGTGGCTGGCCGGAACTTCGGCACCGGCTCGAGCCGGGAGCAGGCCGTCACCTGCCTGCAGGCCAAGGCGATCCCCATGGTCATCGCCAGCAGCTACTCGCAGACCTACCTGCGCAACGCGTTCAACAACGGTTTCCTCTGCCTGGAAAGTCCCGCTCTCGTCGCCTATCTGCACGAGGAGCTCGCCGAGCAGGTGAAGGCCGGCGTCAAGAGCATCCTCACCGGCGATCGATTGACGGTCGACTTCGCCACGGGGACCGTACGGCTCCACGCTCGCATCTTCCGTTTCCCGGTGATGAGTGAAGTTCCCCAATCCCTGGTCGCGGCCGGAGGCGTCGAGAACCTCGTACGCCGGCGTCTCGGCCTCCACATCCGATAGACAGGAACATGGCGCGCTACACGGTGGTCTCCATGCCCGGCGATGGCGTCGGGGCGATCGTCCTCTCCGAATCGATCCGGGTTCTGAAGGCCGTCGGGTTCGACGCCAAGTTCGTCCACGCCGACATCGGCTGGGAGTGCTGGAGGACGCGCGGGAACCCCCTGCCCCAAGAGACGGTGGACTTGCTCGCCGAGCACGGACTCGGGCTCTTCGGCGCGATCACGTCGAAGCCCAACAAGGCTGCGCAGGCCGAGCTCGCGGCGGAGTTGCAGGGCAGGGGGCTCTCGTATTTCAGCCCGATCGTCGCCATGCGCCAGCGATTCGATCTCGATGTGTGCATCCGACCCTGTCTCTCCTTCCCCGGCAACCCGCTCAACTTCATTCGCCGGACGAGGGAAGGAGGATTCGAGGAGCCCCGGATCGACGCGGTGATCTTCCGCCAGAACACCGAAGGGTTGTACGCGGGAGTCGAATGGACCGACCCCCCCGCCCAAGTGCGGACCGCCCTCGCGACGCACCCCAAGTTCGCTGCGTTCGCCGACGTTCCGGGGCCGGATCTGGCGGTCTCCACGCGGATCCTCTCGCGTTCCGCCTGCCGGCGGATCTGTCGCGCGGCATTCGAGTACGCCGCCCGCCACGGCTATCGATCGGTGACCATTTGTGAGAAGCCGAACGTGCTGCGTGAAACCTCCGGGATGATGGAGGAGATCGGCCGCGAGGTCGCTGCGGACTACCCGGACATCGTCCTGTGGTCCACGAACATCGACGCGCAGATGATGTGGCTCACCAAGAACCCCGAGGAGTACGGAGTGATGGTGGCCAGCAACATGTTCGGGGACATCGTCTCCGATGCCTTCGCGGGCCTCGTGGGCGGGCTGGGATTCGCGTGCTCCGCCAACATCGGTGCGGGCGTGGCGGTGTTCGAGCCGACCCACGGCTCCGCGCCGAAGTACGCCTCGCTCGAGCCCTCCATCGTCAATCCCATCGCGATGATCCTCTCCGCCGCCATGCTCCTCGACCACGTCGGTGAGACGGAGCAGGCCCGGCGGATCCGCGATGCGGTGACCATGGTCGTCGCCGCGGGCAGGGTCCGCACCTACGATATGATGCGCATTAGAGGCGGCCCCCGCTCGATCGCGGAGGGCGCGGCGAGCACTGCCCAGATGGCGGACGCGATCATCGAAGCCCTTTGACGGAGGCGAGGAAATGGCGCGGCGAGGAGTGGCGGGAGTCGGCGGGGAGGACGTGCGCGGAGACCTCTTGGCCGCCGTGGAGGAGGAATCGGGCGCCGGCTTCTCCGTGGAGGTCGCCTCCAAGGTCGAGCTCTACTATGGCGAGGCGATCCGTCGCCAGGCGACCGAGGTGCTCGTGGGTCTGGGGCTCGCCGGCGCACGGGTGACGATCCACGATGGCGGCGCCCTGCCCTTCGTGATCGGAGCGCGGGTCGAAACGGCGGCCCGGCGCGCCGGGCTGACGGTGCCGCCACATCCGATCGCCGCCCCGCCGCCTTCGCGTCCTGCCTCGCCGCGCGACCGCCTGCGCCGCTCCCGTCTCTACCTTCCTGGCAACTTTCCGCGATACATGGTCAATGCCGGCCTCCATGGTCCGGATGGGGTGATCCTCGATCTCGAGGATTCCGTCCACCCGCTGGAGAAGGACGCCGCTCGCGTGCTCGTGCGCAATGCCGTGCGCGAGGTCGACTTCGGCCGCGCCGAGGTCATGGTGCGCATCAACCAGCTCCCCGCCGGGCTTGCCGACCTCCGCGAGGTGCTGCCCGCCGGTCCGGACCTGATCCTGATCCCAAAAGTCGAGGATCCCGCGCAGGTGGCCGAAGTCGACCGAGTGATCACCGAGATTTCGACGGAACTCGAGTGGAATCGCCCCCTTCACGTCATGCCGATCTTGGAGAGCGCCCTCGGAGTCGAGCGGGCGTACGAGATCGGCCGCGCCTCCCCCCGCGTGGTCGCACTCACCCTCGGCCTGGAGGATCTCACGGCCGACCTCGGCGTGCCGAAGACGGTCGAGGGAGACGAGACGCTGTACGCGCGGCTCCGGACGGTCAACGCCGCCCGGGCTGCCGGCTTGCAGGCGATCGATTCCGTATTCGGCGACGTCGGCGACATGGAGGGGCTGGAGAGATGGTGCCGCCGCTCGCGAGCGATGGGCTTCGAAGGCATGGGTTGCATCCATCCCCGCCAAGTTCCCGTGATTCACGCCTCCTTCGCCCCCAGCGAGGCCGAGATCGCCAAGGCCAGACGCATCGTGGAGGCCTTCCGCGCCGCCGAGACGAAGGGTCTCGGCGTCGTCAGCCTCGGATCCAAGATGATCGATCCGCCGGTGGTGAACCGCGCGCTCAAACTGGTCGACCAGGCCCGGGCCATGGGGCTCCTCGACGAGGAGGAATCGCCGCGATGAGCGACGTCGAGCTGGTGAGAAACGCGGCTGGCCGCCTGATCCCGGCCGTCGTCAACGGACAGGCGCAAGTCCCCTACCAAGGCGTGGGCAAGCACCATCCCGCCGGACGCAAGTGGGGGCCGCGGATCCCGGTCTCCAGCGACTACCCCGCGAACGGCGACAAGCGCCTGCCGAGCCTCGACGCCGCGCTGCGCGCGTGCGGCCTGCGCGATGGGATGGTGATCTCGACCCACCACCACCTCCGCGACGGCGACCGTGTGGCGGTCGAGCTGTTCCGGACCGCGGCCCGCCTGGGGGCCAAGGATCTCGTCTGGTTCCCGAGCGCTTCCTTCCCGTGCCACACGCCGCTCATCGACCTCATGGAAGAGGGCGTCGTCCATCACATCGAGGGGAGCATGAACGGCCCCCTGGGCGAGTACTGCTCGGCCGGACGGATGCGCGGGCACGGCGTGCTGCGCTCCCATGGCGGCCGGTGGCAGGCGATCTCCGATGGCGAGGTGAAGATCGACATCGCCGTGATCGCCGCTCCGAGCGCTGACTCGTTCGGCAACGCGAACGGGGCCCACGGCCCTTCGGCCTGCGGATCGCTGGGCTTCGCGCTCGCCGACTCGATGTATGCCGATCGCGTCATCGTCGTCACGGACAATCTCGTCCCCTTCCCGTGCATCCCCTGGCAGATCCAGGGCAACCATGTGGATTTCGTCGTGGAAGTCGATTCCATCGGCGACCCCAGCCGCATCGTCTCCGGCACGACCGAAATCACGAAGAGCCCGGACCGTCTCCTGATCGCCGAGTACGTCGCGCGGTTCTTGCGGGCGGCGGGGATCATGCGGGACGGCTTCTCGTTCCAAGCCGGTGCGGGAGGCATCGCCCTCGCCTTCGTCGGTTTCCTGCGCGAGATGATGCGGGCGGACGGGGTCCGCGCTCGTTTCGTGCGTGGAGGGTCGACCAAGTACCTCGTGGAGCTGCTCCGGGAAGGACTGACCGACTACATCCTCGACGGTCAGACCTTCGATCTCGCCGGCGTGCAGTCCATCGGCACCGACCAGCGCCACGTCCCCACCTCGCCCTTCACCTCCTACAACTTCAACGGCAAGGGGAACTTCGCCACGATGGTCGACGCCACTATCCTTGGCGCCACCGAGGTGGACGTCCATTTCGATGCCAATGTGGTGACCCACTCGGACGGCCGCTTGCTGCACGGGATCGGCGGTTGGCAGAACTGCCTGTTCGCCGGCTGTACCATCCTCGCGGTGCCCTCGGCTCGCGATCGCCTTCCGGTCATCGTGGACGAGGTGACGACGCTGGTCGGACCGGGCGAGCTCATCGACGTCGTTGTCACCGAACGGGGCATCGCGATCAATCCGCGGCGCCAGGACCTGATCGATGCCACCCGGGGCTCGAGGCTGCCGATCCGCCCCATCGAGGATCTGAAGGCCGAGGTCGAGCGGATCTGCGGCGGCAAGCCCCGGCGGCCGGCCCCTACCCGGCGGCCGGTGGCCGCGATCAAGTGGGTCGACGGGACGGTGATCGA
Organism: Planctomycetota bacterium; assembly: GCA_040754415.1. GTDB lineage: Bacteria > Planctomycetota > UBA1135 > UBA1135 > JBFMCU01. The sequence goes on along the minus strand of JBFMCU010000165.1, from coordinate 80,775 downwards.
CACGGGTTGGCGAGTCGAGTGACGGGCTGGCGATAAACGCTTTCTGGCGCGGTCGATAAACCGTTTCTCCGGCCGGCAATCCCGCGGGCGGATGTTCGTCCGTGAGCCGACCCGTGCTAGAGTGCGCCGGCAAGCCGACGTACGCACGACGCACTAGAGGAGCGACGGCCATGAGCAAGAAAGTGACCACGAAGGAGATCCAGGAGAACCTCGTCTCGAAGATGAAGCTGTGGCAGAAGATCGAGGATGCCTCGGTCAACTCCACGGGGCAGATCATCGAACAGACGGACAACCCGTTGATCCGGACGGTGATGGAGATCATCCAGTCCGACTCTCACCTGCACTACAAAGTGCAGTCGCTCATCGTGGCCACGCTCTCGAAGCAGGCGATTCCGCTCACCCCCGAGGAACTGGGGTCCGTCTGGAGCAGCATCGACAAGCACATCCAGTTCGAGAAGCAGATGGTCGGGTACGTCCAGGAGGCCCTCGACCAGATCAAGGGGCGGAAGATGCTCATCCAGGAGTACCTCCTCAACTACCTCCTGCGCGACGAGGAGAAGCACGACGCCCTCCTGGCGGCCCTCGAGAAGATCAAGGCGGGGATGTATCCGTACGGCGCGTGAACGCGGAGGACTCCGTCCTCCCGCGCTCGCGCCGCAGAGGCCGTCCCCCGCGCCGTGGGACGGCGGCCACGGTTCTTTCTGGTCGAAGGAGGGCTACGCCCTCCCGAGAAGAACCAAGCAGTGGTCGAAGGAGGGCTACGCCCTCCC
>JBFMCU010000165.1:0-79905 GCA_040754415.1 Planctomycetota bacterium | reverse complement strand
TGGTCGAAGGAGGGCTACGCCCTCCCGAGAAGAACCAAGCAGTGGTCGAAGGAGGGCTACGCCCTCCCTTCGACCAGCAACCTCCGCTCGCCTTCCAGGGCCCGGATCGATTCCACGTCCTGGACGACCTCCATGCAGCCCAGGTACTTCCCGGCGGCGTCGCGAACGGGGAAGTAGCGGATGTGGACGAACTTCCCCTGGAAATCGATCCAGAACTCCGCCACGTCGCGCTTGCCGGCCTTGAAGTCGGCCAGGATGCGGTTCACCAGGTGCACGCTCTTGGGGGGGTGGCAGTTCTGCACCTTGACGCCGATCGCGGATCGATTCCGGGGGAAGATCTTGGCGTGGTTCTCGTGGCTGAAGTAACGGACGGCGTCGTCGGCGTCCACGAAGGAGAGCTCCACGGGCAGCGTGTTCAGCATGTACGCGAGGACCTCGCGATCCAGCCCGTAGGATAGGTCCCGGATCTCGCCGGCCTGGGCGATCTTCTCCGCCAGGGCGTAGTACCTCTCCCGCGCATCCTCGCCGAGCGAGGTCTCCACGGCGCGGATCCCCTGGAGGACCGCTTCCTCGTCCCTCGCCTCCATCACGTGAAGCGCCATCGGGAAGAGGATGTCGTTCTCCTTCCAGTAGTGGTCCTTGCAGAGCGCGGCATACTCGGAGAAGGTCGCCCGAAAGGCCGCGAGCGCCGCCGCGTCTCCTCCGGCGTAGGCGAGGCCGCGATCGCGGGTCCTCTCCACCAGAGTCTTCTGTCGCTCGTGCTCGGCCAACATGACGGCCAGGGGTCCTCCCCCCACCGGGATGCCGCGCGCTCGAAGGAGCGGGAAGAGGTGTTCCTCCTCCTTCTTGTTGTGGCAGCGCTCCACGTAGTTCGAGAGGAACTGCACGACGTCCGCCACGAGGCTCGCAGGCGGGGCGTCGGATGTGGCGAAGGCCTGCTCCATGGCGGCGAAGACCTTCTCGATCGTCGTGTGGTCCTCGGCGAGGAGCTCGAACCAGCGTTGGGTCATGTCGGATCTCCTGTCGTTCCGGCGTGCGAAGGCAATCTAGTCGTCTCCTCGTCACCGCGACCATCGCCGGCGACCCATGGTCTCGGCCCTCCTTGACGTGGATCAAGCGGGGGCGCAGTGGGCACGGGCGCCCCGGCGCCCTACACTGCCCCGGTCCCCGTGCGCCCCCTGATCCTGGTCCTTCCTCTCGTGAGCGGGTTCGCCGGAGCCTGCGCGACCGATCCCCCCTTCCACGCCGATCGCTCGCTCCTCGCCCCCTGGAGCGAGGAGGCGCAGAGCCGCTTTCCTGCCCCTCCCTACGCCGCTCGGTACCGGCGGAGCGCGAAGTCGCTCACCTACGTCGCCTCACGCCACGAGCACACCCCGGGCTGCGCGACGTTCGCCGTGGTCGAGCGGGAGTTCACGCACCTCGATCCCGAGATCGTGGTGATCGAGGGGACCGCGACCGCCGACGGCGCCTCGCCGGCGCCCTATCGCCGGTGGGTGGAGAGCATGCCCCCCGACGGCGACTGGCCCGGCGGCGAGGCGGCGTGGTCCGCTTCCCTGGCAATGGCGCGAGGCATCCCCTTCCTGGGCGGCGAGCCCGGGCCGGCCGAGATCCGCGCGGGGATGGCCGCAACCCCTTTCGATCGGCGAGATCTCCTCCTCTTCTATGTCGTGCGCCAGATCCCGCAGTGGAAGCGGACCGGGGAGGATCGCCGCCGGTCGTTCGCTGACCTCTATGCCGAGGTCCTGGACCATCAGGCGCGCGCCTACGAGCTCGACCGCGCGACGCTCCCCGATCCCGAGGGTTTCGCTGCTTGGTATGCGGAGAAGAACGGACGCCCGTTCGAGTACGGTGCGATCACCCCCCAGGAGTCCGCCCCGATCGCGGGAGAGGACGCCTTGTACACGAATCGCATCTCGGCCGCCGTGGGCCTCGTCCGCGATTCGCATCTCGCGAACCTGCTCGCCGACCTGCTGAACCGCCACGACCGGGTCCTGGTGGTCTACGGCGCCGGACATCATGCGCAGCAGGCCGACGTGCTGCAGGCGATGCTCGGCCTGCCGATCGAGATGGCGCCGGCGGAGGGGCAAGGTCTCCACCGTCCGTGACCGCGCGCGCCCCCCGGCAGCCGGAGCCGCCTCGCCCGAGGAGGACTCCAGACAACCGCATGCGTCGATCTCCGATCGCCCGGTCGGTCCAACGCGACGGGATGGGGGCCGCAAGGAGGAGAAGGACAGCACGCCCCGTGGTAGGCTTTTCCCCCGCTTTTTCCGGCCACTGCCTTCCTGGAGAGTGCCATGCCGAACGTTTTCATCCCCGCCGAAGTCCGGAAAGGGGAGACCCGGGTCGCCGCCGTGCCCGAAACCGTCCAGCGGATGGGGAGGGATGGATTCGCCGTCACCATCCAGACCGGAGCAGGCGCCCGCGCCTTCCTGCCCGATGCGACGCTGGCCAAGGCCGGGGCGACGATCGCCGCCGACCCCCGCGGCGCCCACGCCGCCGCGGACATCGTCCTCCGCTTGCATCCGCCGTCGCTCGACGAAGCCGCACTTCTGCGGGAGGGCTCCCTGCTCGTCACCCATCTGTGGCCGTACTCGAACAAGGAGCTCTGCGCAAGGCTCATGGCTCGGCGCGTGACCGTGTTCGCAATGGACCAGATTCCGCGCACGCCGAAAGCCCAGTACATGGACTCGCTCTCTTCCCAGATGAGCCTCGCCGGCTACAAGGCGGTCCTGATGGCGGCGGAGCGCGTGCCCATCACTCTCCCCCTGATGATGACCGCCGCGGGCACGATCAACCCGGCCAAGGTCGTGGTCATGGGTGCCGGTGTCGCCGGACTCCAGGCCATCGCCACCGCCAAGCGGTTGGGCGCTGCCGTCGAGGCGACCGACGTCCGTCCCGAGGTCAAGGAGCAGGTTCACTCCCTCGGGGCCAAGTTCATCGAGCCCCCGGGTGCCGCGGTGGGCGAGGGCGGCTATGCTGCCGCGCAGTCGGCGGAGTTCCTCCACCAGCAGCAGGAGACGGTCCGCAAACACCTGATCGCCGCCGACATCGTGATCACCACGGCCAAGGTCCCCGGCCGCCAGGCCCCGATCCTCGTGACCCGAGACGTGGTCCAGGCGATGCGTCCGGGCGCGGTGATCGTGGATCTGGCCGCGGAAGAGGGCGGAAACTGCGAGTGCACGCGCTGCGACGAGATCGTCGTGGAGCGCGGTGTGACGATCATCGGCGTGGCCAACATCCCGGGAACGGTGCCGGTGGTCGCCTCCGCGGTGTACGCGAAGAACGTCTACAACGTCCTCAAGCACCTCCACCCCAAGAGCACCAGTCTCGCTCTCGACTTCGCGGACGAGATCACCGACGGCGCGGTCATCCTCCACGCCGGCGGCTGTCGCTCCCCGCGCATTCGCGAGGCGCACGGATTCCCTGCCCCCCATTGAAGGCGATCACCGATACGAGACTCCCCTCCCTATGCTCCCTCCGCTCCTCGTCGGACTCTATGTGTTCGTGCTCGCGATCTTCGTCGGTCGCGAGCTCTTGACCAAGGTGCCCCACACCCTGCACACCCCGTTGATGTCGGGGGCCAACGCGATCTCCGGCATCACGATCGTCGGTGCCCTGACCTGTGCGAGCTTCGACTCCGTGGTCGCGGACGTGATCGGGATGCTCGCCGCGACGGCGGCCATGATCAACGTCGTGGGCGGCTACGTGGTGACCGATCGCATGCTCAAGAAGTTCTCACGGAAGCAGTAGGGCGGCGACCATGCAGATCACGATCCACATCCTCTACATGGTCGCCTCGGTCCTGTTCATCGTCGGGATCAAGGGCCTGGCCGCGGTTCGGACAGCTCGCGGCGCCAACGCCATATCGGCTCTTGCCATGGGGATCGCCATGGTGGCGGCGTTGCTGGACATCGAGCTCCAGGCCAACATCGGCTGGACCTGGGTGATCATCGGCATCGTGGCCGGCAGCGTCCTCGGCGCCTACCAGGCCCTGACCGTGCGCATGGAGGGCATGCCCGAACTGGTGGGCTACTTCAACGGCATGGGGGGCCTGGCCTCGGCGCTGGTGGCCGTGGCCATGTCGATCTTCGCCTGGATCCACTGGGGCGAGGCCCTCGCCGCGCCGCTGGCCGCCGAAACCACCACCGTCGGCATTGTCGGTCTGGCCGAGGCGGCAGCGGCTCCCGCCTGGTCGACGATCACCGTGGACAACGCGGTCACGCTGGTCCTCTCGATCCTGGTGGGCGGAGTGACCCTGACGGGCTCCCTGATCGCCTGGGCCAAGCTCCGCGGAGTGATGAGCGGGGGCCAGATCTTCCTCCCGCAGCACCGGCTGATCAACCTGGCTCTGCTGCTGATCACGGTCCTCGCCGGAGCGGCCGGCTACTTCGTGGTCCCCCTGGAATCCACCACGTTGCTGTTCACCCTTCTCACCGTCTCGGTTCTCGCCTCCTTCGTGCTCGGCGTCACCTTCGCGATCCCGGTCGGCGGAGCGGACATGCCGGTCGTGATCTCGCTGCTGAACTCCTTCTCGGGCGTCGCGGCGGCCATGACCGGGTTCGTTCTCTACAACAACCTCTTGATCATCAGTGGGTCGCTGGTGGGCGCGGCGGGGATGATCCTGACGATCATCATGTGCCGCGGCATGAACCGCTCGCTGGCCAACGTGTTGTTCGCCAAGTTCTCGCTGACGGGAGGGGAGAAGGAGGAGTACGTCAACGTCAAGAGCGGCAATCCCGTGGACGCGGCCATCGCGCTCACGAATGCCAGCAACGTGATCGTCGTGCCCGGCTTCGGCCTCGCCGCCGCCCAGGCCCAGCATTCCGTCCGCGAGATGGCGGAAATGCTCGAGGCGCGGGGGGTCAACGTTCGCTACGCGATCCACGAGGTCGCCGGCCGCATGCCTGGCCACATGAACGTGCTCCTGGCCGAAGCGAACATACCCTACGACAAGCTCTTCAAGCGCGAGGACATCGAGGCCGACTTCAAGACCACCGACGTCGTGCTCGTGATCGGCGCCAACGACGTGGTCAATCCCGCCGCCATCGACGACGAGAAGTGCCCTTTGTACGGGATGCCGATCCTGCCGGCTCACCAGGCGGCGCAGACGTTCGTCATCAAGCGGTCGCTGGCTGCCGGCTTCGCCGGTCTGAAGAACAAGCTCTTCGAGTCCGACCGGACCTTGATGGTCTTCGGATCCGCCAAGGAAGTCGTGAACGGCATCATCGAGGAGATCAAGGCGCTGTAGCGCCTCCCCCCCTCTCCGCTACAGCGTCTGGAGGGCCCGCCGCAGGCGCTCGTGCGCGCAAAGCAGGCGATCGACGCCCAGCTCCGAGATACTCCCTTTTCGGCGGAGGATCTCGACGATCCGCCCCTTCTCGCGCGCGCCCCAGCGGGCGAGATCGGGGATCGCCGCCAGGATCGGCGCCCAGAGCTCCCATGCGCGCCGTTCGCCGGCCCCGAGCGTCCGGAGCTTCCGTCTTCCGAGAACCCTGCTCACCTGGCGGAGGCAGCGGGCGAGCGCCCGCGCGCGGTTTCCCCCTTCGATCCGGGCGAGGAAGCGGCTCTGCCGCATGCCGATCCCCCCGAGGTCCAGGGGACGACAGGCTCCTCCCGAGAGATCGAGATAGACGAACGTGTGGGAGAGCCGGCGCAGGGTGGCGGCGCTCGAGCGATGCCTCGGGTCCGCCGTCATCCGCTGCTCTTCGTCCTGCGCGAGGCATTCGACCTCCGGATTCGTGGGGCGGAAGCCCAGCCGGCGATAGAACCAGAAGGCACCCGTCCGGATCGCGGCTGGATTGTCTTCGCCCATGCCGTACGGCGTCAGGAAGAAGTACTGCGCTCCGAGCACGTGGTGAAGCACGCGGGTGAACTGGGGATAGAGGAAGCGAACCTCCGCGCCACGGAACTCGGGGAAGAGATTGAGTCCGATCTCGCAGCAACCGAGGCTCACGGTGCTCGGTCCGTAGCCGATCGGCACCCCGTTCTGGAGGACGAAGCTGCAGTAGTGGCTTTCGAGAGGATCGCGGTATTCCGGGACGACGCCGATGAGGGCGATGTCGACCCCGCGCCCGCATCGAGCGACGGAGACGTCGCGGGCGTTCGCGTAGCTCAGGGTGCGGATCTCCAATCCCCGCGCTGCCAGCGTGCGCTGGGCGAATCCGACGAACCGCTCTCCCTCGCCCGCCGGCAGCCGGCGGACCGCGGGAAGGGGCTGGCGGACGGCGGCCGCGATGGATCGCCACTCGCGATCCAGGGGTTTCCGCTGATAGTGGATCCGCTCGACCGGCCAGGCGATCTCGCACCGTCCCGTCCCAGGCTCCGCCAAGGAGTAGCGCGCCGTCAACCCGCAGGAATCGAAAAGGACATCTCGCGCGGCCGCCGCGAGAGGGGAGCGGTCGAAGAGCTCCATCAAGAAGGCGAGATCCGTCGGGCAGCTCGCCGGCCGGCACGCCGCGAACCACTCCGCGGTCCCGATCCCGATGTCGTCCAGGCCCTGCCCCTCGCTCCCGGTCAGGAGCAGGCCGAGGGCGTTGAGGAGCGGCTCGTCCGCCTCCAGGGACCCCCAATCGATCTCCACGCAGCCGGGTAGCGCTCGGTTCATCCGGCGCAGGAGCGGCAGGGAGAATTCACCGCGGACCACGGATCCTGGAAGGCCCGTGTCGGCGAGCGGCGGCGCGTCCGCCTCCATGCCGGCCGCGGCGAACCAGCCGCGCAGCGCGCCGATCACCGCTTCGACCGCCCGGAGCACGTGCGCATCGTCGGGATACGCGCGCAGGAAGCCCAGGACCTCGTGCAATGGAGCGAGCTCTCGCCGCGAGCCGGGCCGGCCCCGGACGATCTCGTCGAGCAGCCGGCGCTTGGCGGCGGCGCTCGCCGGGCCGAACGAACCCGCGACGGCGACGAGCTCGGCGATCGGGGTCCGCTTCCCCATCGGGGGAGCATGATACGGTTCGGCGCCGGCTGTCGCTCCTCTCCGCCGGTGGCGCCCCACCCGGCGCAGTCGGTAGAGTCCGCGAATCGTGGACCACCCGCACCTCGATCGCCTCCTTCCCGCGGGCGAGCGGCCGCCCATCGAGCGGGAGCGGCTGCTCGCGCTGATGGATCTCTTCGCCGGGCTCCCGCCTCCGCCAGATCCGGTCGGCCTCTACCCGCGCTGGACGGAGCTGCACGCCCGCTTCCTCGCCGCCGCGGCCGGGGAGGATGCCGAGGAGATGGAGGAGTCCTTCCTCTCCCTCTATGCCCACCTGCACGGCCACGAGGCTCCCTACACGCCCGCCGAGCGACGGCGCGTCGATGCGGCCGGCGGCTACTGGTGCCACGCGGGAGGACTGGCGCCGATCCTCAAGGCGCCGGATCACCTCTCCGCCGGCACCGTTTCCGGCGACTTCGGGGCCGGCAACGGCCTGCAGGGGCTCCTGATGCAGAAGCTCGCCCCGCACGCGCGGACGGTGCAGATCGAGATCTCGAGCCGCATGGTGGAGGCGGGTCGCCACCTGCAAGCGTGGCTCGGGATCCCCCCGGAGCGCGTGGAGTGGATCGCCGGCGACATTTTCGAGGCCTCTCCCGCCGGCATGGGCTTCGTCTACCTCTACCGGCCGGTCCGCCCCTACGGCCCGGGCCGCCGGTTCTACGCGCGTTTCGCCGCCGAGCTGGAGCGCTCCCCGGGTCCGGTGGTGATCTTCAGCATCGCCGACTGCCTGCGCGGGTTCCTCTCCAGCCGCTTCGAGGTCTTCTACGGCGACGGGCACTTGACTTGCTTCCGGCGGCGGCTTTGATCCGCAGCCCGCGCGGGAAGATCAGAATCCCTGGGTAACCGAGAGCACCCACTGGGCGGTCTCCAGATCGACGCTGCCGGCGTCCCCTCCGAAGTCGAGGTCCGCATCCATCCATCGCACCTGCAGGCCGACCCACGTATGGGAGGAGAAGGGCAGCTCGAGGCCGGCCCGAGCATAGATCCCGCCGCCCGCGGCGGAATCCTGCACCCAGACGGTCTCGCCGCCCTGGTCCTCGTACTCGAGCTCGGTCCAGCCGAACTGGAGCACCGGCCCCGCGCCGGCGAACAGGCGCGCGGTCTCGCCGAACCAGGTCACGAGCGAGAGGCCGGCGAAGAGATCCGCCAGAACCAAGTCATCGTCGGCGGCCGCGACCCCGGTTCCATCGTCGACGACGGTGCGATCGTGATCCCACGCGAAGGTGCCTCCCCACTCGAACCCCGTCTGCACGTGCTCGCCGGCCATGGGGATCTGCACGGCGGCCGCCAGGAGGGGCAGGGTCGCGGATCCGTTTCCGCCGCCGGCCACGGCGGCCCGCGGGTCGCGCGACACGTGCGAGACGCCGATCATCCCCTGGACGTAGGGGGAGGACATCCCCGGCTCGCCCGCGTCCTCCGGCGCGACGTACAAGGGCACGCAGGCCGCCAGGCCGGGGAGGAGGAGCGCGGCGATCGGGCGGGGAGTCATGGCCGCGCACCAAGCTAACCGATGGGGCCGGTTCCCGGGCAGCGCAAGCCGCCCCGCTCCCCCCCGGCAGCTAGTCGCAAAACAAACGCTTCCGACGCCCGGAGGTGCGCGACGCGCGCGCGGCACCCGAACGGGGGGGCCGAAGCCGGCGTCGAGGCGGCATCGAAGACGTTGAGAGACCGTCGGATCGCTCGCGAAGGATGGCGAACAGGTCGTGAGTGGATCCGCGGCGGTCGTTCGACCGCCATCGGTCGCACAAGAGGGAGGTCTGGACAGACCTCCACCCTCCACCGAGACCTCACGTACCAGGGAGAGGACACTTCGACTGTCAGGCAAACCGATGTCGGCGGAAGTACTCGTGCCCCTCGATGCGGACGTGAGCCCAGGGGCTCCAGCTCAAGAGGCGCAGCACTACGCTGCGCGCAGTCTTCACGAACTGGCAGGGCAGGAGCACCAGCGAGTTGACGAAGCGGCGGAACTCCATCCGGCGCAGCTCCGCTCCCTCCCTGCGGTGCGGCAGGCAGATCGCCAGCCAGGCCTTCAGGTTCCAAGCCTGCGCCGCGATCACCAGGTACGCCCAGTTCGACAGCAGCCCGTCCGACGGCATGCGCATCGCTCGCACGCCGTTCTTGAGCTGCTCGATCACGTTCTCCTGATCGCAGCGCGCGTTCGCCGCGAAGACCACCTCCTTGGCCGACAGCTCGCCGAACGTTCTCGTTGCGCTGGCGCGGCGCGGTCTTCACAGACCACTTCGCGCGCCGCGAAAGCCGCCGAAAAGCTCGCTCCGGCAAAGCCTCGGCTCGCGCCACGAAGCTCGGGTGCGCGTCGATCCCGAAGACGAACTCCACGCCGTCCTCGTCCCACCGGTCGAAGTGCTCGGTCAGCGAGAAGTCGCTGTCGCCGCGCAGGCGGACCCGCTCGAAGCCCCCGGAGCGAACCACGGCGACCGCCGCGTCCAGGTAGGGCGGGGCCAGGCGGTGCGACACCTGATTGCCGGGACGGTTGACGGCGTAGAGCACCTCGCGCGTGTTCGCCAGGCTCACGATCAAAGGCGCGTAGCCCCACTCGCCCTTGTAGGAGAGGTCCATCCCCTCCTTGAGCTCGCCCAGGGTCGCCGCGATGGTGCCGTCGACGTCGATCACGGCCAGCCGCCGTTCCGCCGGGCCGAGCTTCGCCCACACGGGCATCTGCACTTCGTGGACCGCCGCGTGCAGAGCGAGGATCTCCTCCTCGCCGAAGCGGCGCAGGAAGTCGCCCGCCGTCGTGGGGTCCGGGATACGCCGGGCGCCCAACGTGTCCAAGTACGGCTCGTCTTGGCGCAGCCGCTCGAGATCCTCCAGGCAGGTTCCACCCGCGACCACGTTGTAGATCAGGCTCAGCACGTGGTCGGACTCGTGATAGGGAAAGTGCCGCTTGAAGACCTCCACGTGCCGGTCGATCGCCTCGGCCAGGCCGATCGAGCCGACGAACTCGTGCATCAGCCCGATGCCGCCACAGCTCAGCGCGTTGACGCGCTCCGACACCTCGTAGTGATGCGCGCCGCCCCGGAGCATGGGACGCTCCTGCTCCTCTTGCCAGCTCGGATCGAGACGGCCGTCCAGCGGAGCCTTGCGCGACGCCAACGCGGTCGTATCCTTGACCTTCACTCGAAACGCTCCTCGTTCTGCGGCCCAGTGGGGTTGCACACCACCGGAGTACGCAGACAACGAGGGCGTTTCGAGCGTTTTCTGCCCGATCAACGCCCGGGAAGCGCTTGTTCAGGGACTAGAATCCCCGCCCATGAGCGGAACGAAGATGCCGCCGGTGCGCCACCGGGCCGGCGAGCGACTCCACGGATTCACGATCGAGCAGGTGACGCCGATCGAGGACGTGCGCGCGGTGGCCTACGAGGCCGTCCACGACGCGACCGGAGCGAGGCTCCTGCACTTGCACGCCGAGGATCCCGAGAATCTGCTCGCCATCGTGTTCCGGACCCCTCCGCCGGACTCCTCGGGAGTGCCCCACATCCTCGAGCACAGCGTCCTGGCCGGTTCCGAGCGCTTTCCGGTGCGAGACGCCTTCAACGAGCTGGCGCGGGGCTCGCTCGCCACCTTCATCAACGCGATGACGTGGCCGGACAAGACGGTCTATCCCGTGGCGAGCGCCGTGCGGGCGGACTACTTCAATCTCGCCACGGTCTATCTCGATGTGACCCTCCACCCCCGGCTCTCCGAGGCGACGTTCCGACAGGAGGGTCACCACCTCGAGCTCGCGAATCCCGACGATCTCGACAGCGAGCTGGTCGTCTCGGGGGTCGTCTACAACGAGATGAAGGGGGAATACTCCACGGCCGACCGCCTCACCTTCCAGCGCCTCCAGGAGGCGCTGTACCCCGACAACTGCTACGGCCGCAGCTCGGGAGGCGACCCGGAGGTCATCCCCGATCTCTCCTACGCCGCCTTCCGCGAGTTCCACCGGCGGTACTACTCCCTCTCCAACGCTCGGATCTTCCTGTACGGCGACATCCCCACCGCCGAGCAGCTCGCCTTCCTCGCCCGGGAGCTCGCGTACCACGGTCCGCCCGTCCGCGTGGAGGTCGACTCGACGATCGCCGATCAGCCGGTCTGGGATCGCCCACGCCGCCTCGAGAGCGAGTATCCGGCGGCGGCGGGCGAGAGCCGGGCGGGCAAGACGGTCGTCAACGTCGCCTGGATGACTGCACCGACCGCTTCGCCGAACACGACTATTCTCCTGCGCGTCCTCCATCAGGCGATCCTTGGCACGGCCGCCGGTCCGCTGCGCCGGGCGCTGCTCGAATCCGGCCTCGGCGAGGACGTATCTCCCGAGTCCGGCTTCGAGACCGAGTACAAGCAGTCGATCTTCGTCGCCGGCCTGCGCGGCACGGAGGGCGATCGCGCGGAGGCGATCGAGAGGCTCGTGCTCGACACGCTCGAGCGCCTTGCCGCCACGGGCATCGACGAGGAGCTCCTGCGCGGCGCCTTCCATCAGTTCGAGTTCGCGAGCAAGGAGATCGGCTCCCACTACCCGGTCCGCCTCCTCGTGCGCGCCAGCCAGACGTGGACGTACGACGCCGATCCCAAGGTCGGTCTCGCCCTGTCCTCCGCCATCGAGACCGTGCGCCGCCGGTGGGAAGGGAATCCCCTCCTCTTCGCCGAGACGATCCGCACGTGGCTGCTGGACAATCCCCACCGCCTGCTCGCGATCAGCCGCCCCTCGGAATCGCTCGTCGAGGCCCGGGAATCGGCTTTGCGCGCGCGGATGGCGGCGCGCCGGCGAAACCTGGACCGGGCCGAGGTGGAGCGCATCCGCGACGAGGCGCGGGCCCTCGCCGCGGCGCAGGAGACACCGGATCCGCCCGAGGCGCTCGCCACGCTGCCCCGCCTGCGGCTCGCCGACATCCCCCGCGATCTGCGCACCGTGCCGACGCGGATCACCCGGACCGAGGGCGTCACCGTCCTGGAGCATGAGATCTTCACGGGCGGAATCACCTACCTCCACCTCGCCTTCGACGTGGCGCCGGTGGCCGAAGCCCTCCACCCGCTCCTCCCTCTTCTGGGCCTTCTGACCACCGGAATGGGGGCGGCGGGCCTCTCCTATGACGAGATGGCGCGGCGGAAGTCCCTGTTCACCGGCGGTGTGAGCGCTGGCCTATCGGCGCAGCGCCGGCTCGGCGACCGCCGAACGATCCAGCGGTTGACGATCGGTGGCCGTGCGCTCGACCGTCACGTGGACGAGCTCGGCGCGATTCTGCGCGATCTCCTCACCGCCAGCGACTTGACCGACGAGAAGCGCGCCACCGATCTCCTTCTGGAGTCGCGCAACGACGCGCGGGCCGGCGTGCTGCCCGCCGGCCATGGCCACGCGCGCCTCCTGGCCGCCGCCGCCCAGGATCTGGCCAGCTTCCGCGAGGAGCAGTACAGCGGCTTCACGCAGATCCGGTTCCTCGACGAGGCGGCCAAGAGCCGGGCCGAGCGCCTGCCGGAGCTGCTCGAGGCCGTCGCCGCCGAGCGCCCGCGCCTCTTCGTCCGGGCCGGGCTCGTGGTGGACGTGGTTGCCGACGCCGCTGGCCTCGCGGCCGCGCGCTCGGCCCTTCCCCCCCTGTTCGCCGCGCTTCCCGCCGGCGAACCCGGCGTACCGGTCGAGCACACGAATCTCGGTGCGGCCCGCCTCGGCTTCGCGTTCGCATCGCAGGTCAACTACGTGGCGCAGGTCTCCCCGGCCCCGGCGTTGACCGACCCGCTCGCTCCCGCGGTCGCCGTCCTCGCCCGACTGCTCTCCGATGTCTACCTCTACGAGCGGGTGCGCCTCCAGGGGGGAGCCTACGGCGGATTCTGCACCTACGACCCGCTCGGCGGGCAGTTCGCGACGATCTCCTACCGCGATCCCCACCTCTGCCGCACCCTCGGCGTGTTCGACGACCTGGCTTCCGCCGTGCGCGCCTCGGCGCGAATCGACGAGCGCAGCGTGGAGAGGGCGATCATCGCCACGGTGGGCGCCTTCGATCAGATCCTCTCCCCGGCCGCCCAGGGCGCCGCGGCCCTGCGCCGCCACCTGAGCGGGGTGACCGACGAGCTCCGCGGCCGGTACCGCGCCGGGCTCCTCGCCGTCACCCCCGCCGATCTCCTCGACGAGGCCCTGCCCGCCATCGAGCAGGACTTCGCCCGCGCCAGCCGAGCGGTGGTCGGCGCGCGGGAGACGATCGAGGCCGCGAACGCCGCGCTTGCGGCGCCCTTCCCGATCGTGAGCCTCGAGTGAGCACTGTCGTACTCATGGCGCCGGAGCGCGAGAGAAGCTCCCCCGTCGACCTCCGGCGGCGTAGCTTGGCGTTCGTGTTCCCGGGCCATCGGATCCGCCGGACCGATCCCTTCCGCGGGGGAGCCCCCCATAGGGAGGAATGCAGATGGCGTCCTCGGGCGAGAGGCCTTCGTTCAGTCGTCGGATGAGCGTCACGAGCCGGACCGTGCACCGGCGATCTCGCGACCAGTCGGTGACGCTCTTCGTCAGGCCGAAGGCCGTGAGCTCCCGGCGGGTTGTCGCGTTCCCCGTCACCCGGGGAGGTTCGGTGATCGCGCTCTCCACGTCCCATCGGCGGTAGAGACGGCAGAGGAGCCCGCTGAACGTCACCGCGCAGCGGGGATCGCGAGACCAGGCCGTCACCCCCTTGCTCTCGCCGAAGGCATGGATCAGCCAGCGCGCGGGCATCTCCGAGCTCGGGTGGTAGGCGTTCCGGGCCGCCTCCGCTTGGGTGATCCACACGCAGTTCCGGGGCGAGAAGATCTTCCTTCGGTTCCTGCGGGAGAGACAGAGACCGGATTGCCAGCCGTTCTCGATCGCCCAATGGTAGAAGGGCTCGAACTCCCTCCACGCGGCGCAGACGCGAGCCCCCCGGGCGCCGTAGTAACCGTACTGCGTGTTCTTGGGGTTGCGGCAACGGTTGTGCATGGATTTCCAGAGCTTCAGGAGCCGGCGTCCCTCCGGCCGGCCGGCGACCCCCCGGCTCGGCGGGGCATAGGAGCCCCGCCTCTTCAGACCCAGGAAGATGGCGGTGCGACTCACGCGCAGTCTCTTGGCGATCTGGCCGCAGGAGAGCGCTTCCTCCCGGTGTAGTCTCTCCACCAACCGCCATCGCGCCTCGGTGAACACCGTGGGAGAGGATCGGCACCCCCCTTTGCGGCGAGGAACCTCGCTTCGCGACCCCTAGCGGCAGTTGCCGGGGGTGTAGTTCCTGGTCCGGTTCTGGCGCAGCAGCACCAGGCCCGGTCGGTAGCCGGAGGAGCGAGACCAATCGTAGAAGTCGTTGAACGACTCCCACTGCTTGCCGAAGGTAATGCCCCTCCCTCCGGTCTGAGCGTACTGCGGATGCGTCCGGGAGGTGCATCGATGCCGCATGCCTTTCCAGACGCCGTAGAGTTGCTCGCCCCACTTGGAGGTGCACCGGGACTGAGGGCGGTCGATGGCGATCCCCTTCCCCAGGAGACACCCGCGAATCGACCCGGCCCGGTATCCGAGCTCGCGCCCGATCGCTTCGTAGGTCCAGCCCCTCTCGCGCAGCTCTCTGGCGAGCTCCACGTCGATGGGAGGTTTCGGTGCCGGGATCTTCGCCCTCGTCCGCGCCATGGCTGCCTGCGGGCGGCCCGCGTGTGGCCCGGCACAGCATACCAGACTGGCGAGGTGCCCGTCCCCCACGCCCGCATCCTCGGCGGCCGGCCCCGCAAGGGGGCCGGCGCGGCACGGAATCGCCCGGCGATCGATCGACTACGCGCCGCGAGGGAGCAAATGCTCCGCCGGGGCCGGAGCCAGCGCCTCGGTGCGTCCCCCCCAGGCCAGAACGTGAGCGAGCACGTCTTCCAGCCAAGCCCGCATCGCCCGGTCGTCGCCGGGCGGAGGCTCGAGGGGGATCGTGCCGCTCTGGCCATCGACACTGAGGAGGTCGCAGAGCGGCCTCCGCAGGGGAGCTACCGACCAGGCTCGCAGGGGGGGATGGCGCACCGGAACGCCGGCGATGCGCATGGGCGAGGCGAACTCGAGCAGGTTCAGGTACCGCGCCTTCGTCTGCCGGAGATCGCTGCCGAGTGCCAGGGTCGCGTCCAGCACGAAGGCATCGTGTCCCGTGCGGCCCGGCGTCACCAGAACGTAGTCCGGGGTGGCCTCTCCTCGGCTCGCCCGAAGGACGCTCGGATGTGGTTCGCTCGATATCAGACGGGGCTCGCACCACAGCTTCAGCTCGACGTGACCACTGGCAAAGGTCAACCCTCCGCCGAGGAACAGGGCCGGGACGAACTCACCCCGGCATGCTCAGCCGAAGGACTCCAGGGCCCGTACGAGCTTGAGTCCCACCCAACGCTGGTAGAGAAACGCCTCGTCGGCCACGTGGATTGGAGAACGAAGGCTGGTCTCGATCTGGCGCACCACGGCGGCGTGGGAGTCTCCCATCAGCTCGGCGAGGGCCCGCAGCGACTGCCAGGCGGGACTCATGGGGTAGGGTCGGGGTCGCCACGAAGACGGAGTCAGCCGCCAGGACGCCTTGTGGAGGATCGCCTCCCGCGCCCGGCGCAACCCCGCCTGCGCCTGACCGATCGAGTCCTCCGCGGCGCGGAGCTCCGCTTCCTCCGCCCGGGCGAAGGTGGAGTCGACGTGGCGGTCGAGGAGCGCCTCTCGAAGGACCGCTCCCATGCGCTCCTCCGCCTGGGCGACCCGAGATTGCAGCACCTCCAGCAGGTGGAGAACCCAGGAGAGCGGTCGAGGATCCGGTTGGAGCACGGGGACCGCCTCCAGCCAGATCCTGGGCAGCACGCGATCCCTCGCCGTCACGTAATCCGACGGCCATCGCGAGGCGGTCGCTCGCCGGGGGATGGGCGAGGACTCGAAGACCAGCTCGGCGGAGGGGCCAGAGTGCTCCAGCTCGTGCAGCAGCCGCGGCACGAGTCCGATGAGCGTTTCGACGTCATCCAGCAGGCCCGCCATGCTGCCGGGACCGGGTCCGGCCCGTGCCCGACCGACGGCCAGCTTCGGGGCCAGGCCGGGCTCGATCAGCAGGGCCGCGGCGGCCCGCAGATCCTCCACGATCGCGTGGAGGAACTCTCTCGCGCGGACCCTCATGCCTGGATCACGTCGCGTCCGGACGCGAGCGCTTCCTTCCATTCCTCGATCAGGACGGCGCATCGCCGCAGCCGGCTCCCGTCTTCCTGGCTCCACTCGTTGAGATTCTCCATAGCCTCCTCGTCCAGTGGATCGCGAGCCAGCAGCCGAACCTTGCTCAAGACCTCCTGCTCGAGCACGAGGTCGAGGGCGCTCCAGCTATCCAGTCCCAGTGCCTCGCGGCGGCTCAGACACGTGCGCAACGACAGCGCCGATCGGACGGAGAACGACGCTCCCTTCCGGCGAATGCGTCGATCGAGGGACTCGATCGCGCTCAACTGCTCCGCATCCAGCTCGATGTGCGCCACCTCGAGCGCCGCCCGAGGCTCCAGGGTCAGGTTCACGATCGCGGCTCGATCGAGGATCCGGGGCGAGAGCGGCCGAGTCGTGTGGTCCGTGTTGATCGTGCCGAGGAAGCGCACCGCCGGCGAAAGCATCACCGATACCCGGCCCTCGTCATCGCCGATCCCGTGACCGCCCAGCGACAACCGGCGGTCAAGCGCGTCCTGGAACTGCGAAACAACGAGGATGTCCGCCAGCCAATGCTCCGGCTGGCTCAGGTTGAACTCCTCGAAGACGGCCAACCACGCGCGGCGGTCGCCGTCTTTCCAGGCGCGCTCGGCGCGGATGAGGAAGCGCGTGAAGGGGGTCGCCTCGAACCGGCCGGTCACGGGATTGACGTACCCGAGAAGATCCTCGCGGCCTCGCCACGTGGCCGAGACGGGCACGATGCAGGTGCGCTCTCGCGCATCGTCATCGAGCATCCGGACCGCAAGGTGGCTCTTCCCTACGCCGGGCTCGCCACGAAGGATGATCAGGGGCTTGGTGAGGGAAGCCACCTGCAGGGCCTGCAGCGTCTCGTCGCCGAAGGTGTCCTTGATCCATTGACTGCGGGGCGGCTCGACCAGCTCCGGCGCGCCTGGCGCGTCCTTGACGGCCACCGGGGGGCGATGAGGTCGGTCCCGCGCCGCGGATCCGCGGGAGAGGGGATCGCGCCGGCGCCCAGGGCCGGGGGAACCCCCGGCGTCTCCCGTGCGGGTCGGCGCGGTCGACTCGCCACGGGGCGGGCCGCGGCGCTTGCCTCCTGGCGCTCCCGGAGGGCTCTCGCCCGGCCGGCGGAGACCTCGAGCCAGGCCTCGAGGTTCGCGTTGAAGTGTTCCAGGCGCTCGCGATCGCCGGGCTCGATCCAGGAGTCCGGGCCCACGCTCTGGGCCCTGTCCATCAGGTCCTCCAACAGGTGCAGGACCGCGGCGTGATCCACCTGGCGCACGTAGCGGCCGCCCGCCGGCCGGTGGTAGGGCGCGCGAACTCCGAGGTTGGCCGTACGAATCCACCCCTTCTCATAGGGTTCCACCAGGTAGTTCGTCTTGAACCTCAGGTCGATCGGAGTCACGCGCCAGATGCGATAGGCACCGCAGACGATGGTCGTCGGGCGCCCCGGTCGAATGCCACGGGGTTCTATGGCCTGGTCGCTCCACAAGAGCAGGATCTGATCGGTCAACGCATCGAGGTCCTCTTCGAAGATCCAGCGACCGCCGGTCTGCTCGATGATGAGACGGGGATTGTGGAGCTCGAAATCGTTCAAGTGGTAGCATCGGGAATCGCCGCTTTCGCAATAGTCCTCTCGAAATCGTTGTTCGGCGCTGCAATTCCAGAGAGCCGGATCCTTGCAGATGGTCCCATTCCAACCGTGACGGTGGGCGTTCGTCCGACAGCAGAGCGCATTGCCAGGGATCAGGGAAAGAGTCATCGAGGGTCCTCGTCGGTTCAGGGGGCGGGCGCCTCCGCGGACGGCGTCCCCGGGGGCGAATGACTCCTCCCGGGCCTCCGCGCGAGCGGGATCCCCTGTGCCGGCCTCGTTCGGCCGGGCTCATTCTACCGCTGGCCGAGACCGTCGCCGCCCAGCGCCCGCGCCGCAATGGCGAGGAGCGTCTCGTCTCCCCCCGGCGGGCCCACCAGGCAGAGGCCGAGGGGCAGTCCGTCGACCTTCGCCACGGGCAGGGACACGGCCGGGGCGCCGGCGATCCCGGCGATCGAGGTCACCGGCAGGAGCCGCCCGCGGCGATCCTCCTCGGCCTCCCGCACCGCCGGCGAGGGCGGATCGAGCGGCGGGGCGGGGCCGACGGCGGCGGGCAGGGCGAGCAGGCGGCCGCCGGCGGTCAGCTCCTCGACCCGCGCCCGGAGCTTCGCCCGCCGGCGATGTCCAGCGGCCGCCGCGGCGGCCGTCGCCCGGCGCGACTGCTCGAAGCGCGCCGCGATCTCCGGGGCGAGGCGAGGCGCCCGCCGGGTGATCCACGGTCCGAAGTATTCCCACGCCTCCGGCATCTGGATCGCGGCGAAGGTGGCGTACCAGGCGCCGAGGCCGCCCTCCCCTCCCGCAACCTCCACCGTGGTCAGCGGAACTCCGAGGGCCGCCGCGAGGCGCGCGCCGGCGGCGCGCAGGGGCTCGACCGCCTCCGCATCGGCGAGAAGAAGAGCGTCGGCGGCGAGGACGAGGCCGCGCACCTCCGCCACGAGGTGAGGAGGATCGAGAAGGACGCTGCCCACCGCCTCCAGCAGCGCGGCGTCGCGCGCGAACCAGCTCACGGTGTCGAAGGAGGGCGAGAGCGGCACGAGACCGGCGGTCGGAATGCGGCCGTGGGTGGGGCGGAAGCCGAGGATGCCGCAGTAGGAGGCGGGCACCCGCACCGAGCCGCCGGTGTCGGATCCGAGGGCGAAGTCCACGATCCCGCTCGCCACCGCCGACGCCGAGCCGCTCGACGATCCGCCCGGGTCCCGGCCCGGAGCGGCGGGGTTCGGGGGCGTCCCGTAGTGGAGGTTCTGGCCCGAGAGGCCGAAGGCGAGCTCGGTCTGGTGGGCCTTGCCGACGAGGATCGCGCCGGCGGCGACGAGCCGCTCCACCGCCGGCGCCGTGCGCGCGGCCGGAAGCGCGTCGGCGAGCCACTCCGGCTGGCCGCAGCCGGTCCGCTCGCCGGCGACGTCGAGGTTGTCCTTGACGACGAACCGCCGGCCGGCGAGGGGGCCCTCCTCGCTCCCGCGGAGGAGCTCCCGGGGGCCGACGCGGAGGGCCTGGTCACGGGTCATGGGTCGCGCTCTGCATGTCGCGTTAGAGTACGGTGCCGTGCTCCTTGATTCCGGGCGGGACATTGCTATCCTTGTCGCCCGCCAAATCACGGCAATACCCACCGAATCGGCCCGGGGAAGCGCTCTCCGGGCATACTCCGCCACGGGAAGGAAGTGCGGGATGGCCCAGACATACGACAAGACCAAGGACCTCGCGGGACCGGGAGTCAGCACCTACGAGGAGGTCGCGAAGATCCTGCCCAGCGACTACGAGCCCCTGCTCGGCCCCAAGGACCGGATGAAGGCCGTGTTCAAGGTCAAGGGCTTCATCGAGGAGAATCTCTGCAAGGAGCTCAATCTCTTCATGGTCCAAGTGCCGCTCATCGTGAGCAAGGAGAGCGGCGTCAACGACTACCTCGATCGCGACGGATCGCGCACGCCCATCGACTTCCCCTGCGGGCTCGGTCTCGAGAAACGCATCGAGGCCCAGGTGGTCCAGGCGGCGACCAAGTGGAAGCGGATGGCGCTCAAGCAGTTCGACTGCCAGGTCGGCGAGGGCGTGTGCACCGACATGCGCGCGGTGCGGAAGGACTACTTCCTCGATCACGATCACAGCTCGTACGTGGACCAGTGGGACTGGGAGCGGGTGATCACTGCCAAGGACCGCAATCTCGATCACCTCCGCAGCACCGTCACCAAGATCTGGAGCGTGCTCTACGAGGCGGGCCGGATGGCACAGAAGGACTTCCCGGCCCTGGCCACCGACAAGTACCCGGCCATTCCGAAGAAGATCGAGTTCTTCCACGCCGAGGAGATCCTGGAGCGCTACCCCACGCTGCCGCGCAAGCAGCGCGAGACCCAGATGATCAGCGAGGTGGCGCCAGCGATCTTCATCATCGGCATCGGCTACACGCTCGCCGACGGCTATCCTCACGAGATGCGGGCGGCCGACTACGACGACTGGATCACGCCGACGATCACCAAGAACGGCAAGCAGTATCACGGCCTGAACGGCGACATCCTCGTCTGGAACCCGGTCACCAGGCGCCGCCACGAGCTCACCTCCATGGGCATCCGCGTGACCAAGGAGACGCTCGTCCAGCAGCTCAAGGAGACCAAGCAAGAGGGCTTCCTGAAGCTGCCCTACCACCAGGCGATCCAGAAGGACCAGATCCCGCTGTCGATCGGCGGTGGCATCGGCCAGGCCCGGACGTACATGTACCTCCTGCGTACGGCGCACCTCGGCGAGGTGACCGTCACCGTGTGGCCGAAGCAGCTCAAGGACATCTGCGCGCCCAAGAACATCCACGTCCTCGAGTAGGCCGACCGGTCCCTGCCGGCCCGGCGATCGCCCGGCGGCTCTGGAGCCCTCCGGAGCCGCCGGGTCTCATTAACGCGCACGCGGCCCTGCTATGATCCCGCGCCGTCCCTACTCGCCCGGAGCCTCCCCATGACTCCCCGCCCCGCCGTTCCCGACCCCCCGCCCTCCCCGCCGGGAGAGGACGGCGCTTCGCTCAACTTCCTCGAAGCGATCGTCGCAGCCGACGTCGCAGCCGGGAAGCACGGTGGCCGGGTCCAGACGCGCTTCCCCCCCGAGCCCAACGGGTACCTGCACATCGGCCACTCCAAGGCCCTGTACATCAACTTCGGGCTGGCGGCCAGGTACGGCGGGCGCTGCAACCTCCGCTTCGACGACACGAACCCCGCCACGGAGGAGACCGAGTACGTCGAGGGGATCATGCGGGACATCCGCTGGCTCGGTCACGACTGGGGCGACGGCCTCTACTACGCCTCGGACTACTTCGAGACGCTCTATGGCTTCGCCGTCCAGATGATCGAGCGCGGCTGTGCCTACGTGTGCGACCTGACGGCGGAGGAGACCCGGGAGTACCGCGGCACGATCACCACTCCCGGCCGGAACAGCCCGTACCGCGAGCGCTCCGTCGCCGAGAACCTCGACCTCTTCCGCCGGATGCGGGCCGGTGAGTTCCCCGACGGCGCGCGGACCCTGCGGGCCAAGATCGACATGGCCTCGCCGAACCTCAACCTGCGCGACCCGGTCATGTACCGCATCCTCCGGGCCCCCCACCACCGGACGGGGACCGCGTGGTGCATCTACCCGACCTACGACTGGGCCCACGGCCAGAGCGACGCCATCGAGGGGATCACGCACTCCCTGTGCTCCCTCGAGTTCGAGAACCACCGGCCGCTCTACGACTGGTTCCTCGACCATTTCGATGCCCCGAGCCGCCCGCGCCAGATCGAGTTCGCCCGCCTGAACATCACCCACACGGTGATGAGCAAGCGCAAGCTCCTCCGCCTCGTGAAGGAGGGGCACGTCCGGGGCTGGGACGACCCCCGGATGCCCACCCTCGCCGGCTTGCGCCGCCGCGGCTACACCCCCACCGCCATTCACGCCTTCCTCGACAAGGTCGGCGTGACGAAGGCGGACAGCACCAACGACATCGCCCTGCTCGAGGACTGCCTGCGCGCCGAGCTGAACCGGACCGCGCCGCGGCGGATGGCCGTGCTCGATCCGCTCAAGGTGGTGATCACGAACTTCCCGGCGGACAGGGTCGAGGAGATCGAGGCGGTGAACAACCCCGAAGACGAGTCGGCGGGGACGCGCCGCGTGTCCCTGACGCGCGAAGTGTTCATCGAGCGGACGGACTTCCGTCTCGACCCGCCCCGGAAGTACCACCGCCTCGCCCCCGGCCGCGAGGTGCGCCTCCGTTACGCGTACTGCATCACCTGCGACGAGGTGGTCCGGGATCCCGCGACGGGGGAGCCGGTCGCGCTCCGCTGCACGTACGATCCGGCCACGGGCAAGGGCCAGACGCCCGACGGCCGCAAGGTGCGCGGCATCGTCCACTGGGTGAGCGCCGTCCATGCCGCAACCGCGGAGGTGCGACTGTACGACCACCTCTTCGCGGCGCCCTTCCCCGAGGACGTCCCGGAGGACGGCGACTTCCTCGACGCCGTGAATCCCCGCTCCCTCGAGGTGATCCCCGCCGCGCGGCTCGAGCCGACCCTGATCCACGCCGTCCCCGGCGAATGGTACCAGTTCGAGCGCCACGGCTACTTCTGCGTCGACTCGGGCGATTCGCGTCCGGGAACGCCGGTCTTCAACCGGACGGTGTCCCTGCGCGACACGTGGGCGAAGATCGAGCGGCGGGAGTGCCGGTGAATACGGTGCCGGAGCAATCCTTCCACGATTCGCCGTCCGGGTTGGACCGCAGAGGAGGCCTACTGCGAATCGTGGAAGGATTGCTCCGGCACCGTATTCGTGGTCCCCGGCACCGTATTCGTGGTCCCCGGCACCGTATTCGCCGTCCGGGTTGGACCGCAGAGGAGGCCTACTGCGAATCGTGGGAGGATTGCTCCGGCACCGTATTCGTGCGCCGGATGCCCCCGTCGCGGCCTCGGCGCATCCGCTCCCCCAAACCCCGCGTTACGGAAGGGGAACGAGTTCGTCCCCCGCATCCCACGAAGACGGCACCGTGCTCACTCGAACCGCAGCACCCCGAATCGCTCCGGCGTGTGAAACGAGGCGGCGAGCACCGGCCGCCAGGCGAGGAAGGCGTTGGTGGCGCGATCGCAACGGTACAGGTTCATCCGCCAGCGCGTCCCCGGCTCCGGCACCGGTGCGCCGAAGGAGGCGATGGGGATGCGCAGGACCGCCGTCCAGCGCTTCGCCGTCTCATCCACGGCGACGGCGCTCGTGAATCCACTCTGCCAGGCGAGGTCCTTGGCGGGAAGGTCGATCGCGAGATCGAGCTGCTCGCCGGTGGGGGCGACCTCGAACTCGAGGTAGCGGCCGGGACGATCCGGATGAGCCCCCACGAAGGCTTCCACGACGTCGCGCTCCCACAGTCCCTCGCGCTCGCCCGCCGCCGGCGGCGTGAAGACGATCAATTCGCGGAACTGACACCCGAAACGCAGGAAGAGGTGCTCGTCGGTCCAGAGGAGCCGCACCTCGGTCGCCATCTCCGGTCGCGCGACCGCGTCGAACGCGGAATACTCGAGCCACGCCGGAGGGGCTGCCGCCCAGGCCCGGTGCGCGGGATCGAGGCCGATGTCCGCGGCCGCGCGCACGGCCCGGGCCTCCGGAGGCGGGAGCGAGCGCGCGAGCAGGCGCCGGGCATTGTCGAAGTAGACCTTGCGCAGCACATCGTCCGGGAGCCCGATCGCGTCGATCGTCCAATCTCCCTGGATGGGCGTCATGTGGGCGAAGCCCCGATCCCTGGTCTCCATCCAGCGCCAATGCGTGCGGAAGAAGGCCACCGCGTCGGCATGGGTCGGCGCCGGCCCCTCGCCGCCGGAACCCAGCGTCATCCGGTCGTAGGACATGAAGTCCGTGCCGAAGAGGATCCGATCCTGGTGCCGCATGAACACCTCGCGCACGCGGGCGGGATCGTGGCGGCCGAGCTCCGGCACACGAGCGGCGAGGTCGGCGAAGAGGTTCGGGTAGCGATCGAGCCACTCGCCCACCGCAGCGATGTCCTCGGGGCTGTTCGCGAAGTGAACGCCGACGAAGGTCGTCTCGGGATGCCGGGCGATCACCCGGTTGCGGGCGGCGTGGAGCTCCTCGCGCGGCGGATACTTTGCCGGATCGCCGAACCACCACCCGGGGTGGTCCTTGAGCTCCGCCCACCGCTCGTTCGAGGCGTCGAACGGCCCCCAGAAGGCCTTGGGATCCGCGACGTGGATGGAAACCGGCATCCCGAGCTCGCCGCAGCGCCGCCAGACCGGATCGAGCTTCGGATCGTCGATGGCGATCAGCCTCCCCACTCCGTCGCGGAGCTGGAGCCCGAGCCGTTTGTACTCCTTGAGGCCCGCCGCCCCGAGGCGATGCCCCTCCTCGACCTGGCGCACGGCGCGCGCCGGCCAGTCCTCGTCGTCCCATCCGCCGTAGTCGAGGTTCATGTACTGCACGAAGCGTCCGGGCGCGACCTCCCCGAAGAGGGCGAGGCTGCGCTCGAGCTCGGAAGGCTCGTCGCCCACGCGCGTCACGGTGCCACCGCTCAGGTTCACGGCGAGGCCGATGCCGGCCTCGTCCATCACGGCGATCGCCTGTCGGATCCAGTCCTCGCGACCGCCCACGTGCACGTGGAGATCGATCGGGCGCGCTTCGGCCCGCCACGCCTCGGCCGCCGCCGAGAGCGGTCCGCCGTCCGCCTGGCTCGCCGCCGCGGCCTGGGTCACGAGCCCGCACCAGAGCATCATCGCGTTCACCGGAATCCCTCCGTCTTCACGCCCGGCACCGTCAGAACAGGAAGTACAGGCCGACCTGCGCGGCTGCCAGCGGAATCACCCACCAGCGCAGGTCGCGCCACCGGCCGGGGCCCGGCACGCCCTCGAAGATCTCCGCCGCTGGCCGCCGCAGGGCCCAGACGACGAGGCCGGCCCACGCCGCGGCATGGAGCACGGTGCCGGTGCGCGGGTCCAGACCCGAAAGCCAATCGAACCTCACGCCGACGCCTCCCTCCCGCCGCGCCTCGTCCTCCAGCTCCCGAGCACGAGGCAGGCGACGGACGCGACGAAGGACCACCACGCCACGTGCAGGTAGTGCAGGCCGCCCGCCGCGTGGAGCACGGCGGCCGTGCCGATCCCGCCCGCGAGGCACGCCAGTCCGCCGGCGGGGCTCGCCCGGCGCCAGAGCACTGCACCGAGGATCAGGGCCAGGGTGGGCCCCTGGAAGAAGCTCAGGTAGGACTGGAACGCCTCGTAGATCGTCCCGTACCGCGCGACGACCGGCACCATCGCCACCCCGAAGGCGATGATCGCGAGCGATCCGACCCGGCCGACCCAGAGGTGGTGCCCGTCCTCTCGTCCGCGGACGAGGAAGCGGGCGTAGAGATCCTTCACCAGCACCGTGGCCGCGGAATTGGCGTAGGAGTCGACGGTCGACATGAGGGCGGCGAGGAAGGCGGCGTAGACGAGGCCGCGGATGCCGACCGGGGCGAGCTCGCGCACCAGGATCGGGTAGACGTCGTTCGCCTCCGCCGGCGGCCGGTCGGCGAGGAGCACGACGCCGAGCAGGCCGGGGACGACGAAGGCGACCGGCACCACGATCTTCAGCGCCGCGCCGAGGAGCATCGAGGCGCGAGCGTGCCACACGTCCCTCGCGCCGAGGGTGCGCTGCACGATCGCCTGGTTGCCGAGCCAGTAGGCCGGTGACAGCACGATGCCCAGCCCGACGAGCACGCCGGTCCACGGCAGTCCCAGCGGCTCGCCGCGCTCGTCCACGAGCTCGTCGGGCTGCAGGAGCTCGAGATGGTGCGCGGTGCGGTCCCCGAGGGCGGCGAGCCCGTCCCGCAGCCCGCCGAGACCGCCCACTTCCGCCATCGCCACGCCGGCGATCGCCAGGCCCCCGGCGAAGAGGATCACGCACTGGATGACGTCGGTGTAGACCACCGCCCCGAGCCCCCCGCCGCTCGTGTAGATGGCCACGACGATGGCGGTGACGGCGATCGACGTCCACCGGCTCCAGCCGAGCACCCCCTCGAACATGACGGCCGACGCCTCGAAGAAGATCCCGAGCGCCGCGCCGAGGAAGACGACCGCCACGATGCCCAGCACCGCGCGCACGGCGGGCCCGTATGTACGGCCGAGAAACTCGGGGATCGAGTGGATGCCGAGCTTCCAGTAGATCGGCACGAAGAGGAGCCCGCCGATCACCATGGCCGGGACGCAGCCGATCCACTCGAAGTTGGCCTGCGCGATCCCGAAGCGGTAGGCGTTGCCGGTTCCCCCCACCATCTCGAGTGCCCCGATGTCCGTGACGACGAGCGACATCCCGATCGCCCAGAACGGCAGGCGGCGGCCGGCGAGGAAGAAGTCGTGCCCGCTCCGCACCCGGCGGGCGAGCAGGAGGCCGAGGACGAGGGTTCCCGCGAGGTAGAGGAGGACGACGGAGGTGTCGATCCAGTGCACGGGACAGAGGGTACTACGGTCCCGTGCGGATTCTCCGCTCGCCGGTCGAAGTACGGTGCCGGAGCAACCCCTCCCCGATTCGCCGTCAGGGTTGGATCCCCGAGGTGACCTACTGCGAATCCGGGAAGGATTGCTCCGGCACGGTACTTCGATGCCCCGGGACAATGCGTTCCTGGGCTTCCGCGAGCACTTCTTCTCGGGGAGCGAGGTCCCGCACCTGGCGTGCGTCCGGTGCGGGCCAGACGCGGTGGTGAGCGAGCAGGACCTCGGACCCGCGCGGGAGCCCTGTTCCCCTCCTCCGCGCGACCCATCCCGCCCCCCGATCCCCTCCGGCGCCACGCCCGGTCGGGGGTGGAATGGCGCGCCAATACCCTTGAAAATCCGCCTCTCACCTGCGTAATTTCAAGGCAGATGGCCAAGATCCACCGCCACCGGCTCCTCGAGGCCGTCCGGAGCGGGCTTTCCCGAGCCCCGGTGGTCTCCGTCCTCGGACCGCGTCGGTCCGGGAAGACCACCCTGGCGCGCGAGATCGCCGCGGAGCGCAGCGCCACCTTCCTCGATCTCGAGGATCCGCGAGTCCTTGCCCGGCTCGAGCACCCCGCCGCGGCCCTCGAGCCTCTCCAGGGCCTCGTGGTCATCGACGAGGTCCAGCGCAAGCCGGAGCTTCTCGAGCTGCTCCGCGTCCTGGCGGACCGGGATCCCCTGCCGGCGCGGTTCCTGATCCTCGGGAGCGCATCACCCACTCTCGTGAAGGGCGTGTCGGAGTCGCTGGCGGGAAGGGTCACCTTCGTGGACGTGTCGGGCTTCGATCTGACCGAGGTCGGAGCGCCGGCCCACGAACGGCTGTGGCTGCGGGGCGGCTTCCCGCGTTCGTTCTTGGCGGAGGACGAGGCGGCGAGCCGCGAGTGGCGCAACGACTTCATCCGCACCTTCCTGGAGCGCGACGTCCCCCAGTTGGGCATCAGCATCCCCGCTGCGACGCTTCTCCGGTTCTGGACGATGGTCGCGCACATCCACGGCCAGGTGTGGAATGCGGCGGAGCTGGCGCGCTCGTTGGGCTTGTCGGAGGGTACCGCTCGTCGCTATCTCGACATCCTCTCGTCCGTCTTCCTCGTCCGACAGCTCACGCCGTGGTTTGCGAACGTCGGAAAGCGACAGGTCAAGGCTCCCAAGATCTACATCCGCGACCCGGGACTCCTCCACGCGTTGCTCGGCTTGGGCGAGAAGCCGGCGCTGGAAAGCCACCCCAAGCTCGGAGCGTCGTGGGAGGGCTTCGCGCTCGAGCAGGTGTTGGCCCTCACCGGGGAGCGCAACGCGTACTTCTGGGCGACACACGCCGGTGCCGAGCTCGATCTCCTCTTGTTCTCCGGCGGGAGACGCTTCGGAGTCGAGCTCAAGTACGGCGACGCGCCGAGGATCACGCGCTCCATGCACATCGCGATCGAAGACCTGCAGCTCGAGCGCCTCTTCGTCGTCCATCCCGGCTCGGAGTCGCTCGCACTGGACGAGCGCATCGAGGGCGTTTCCATCCTCGATCTCCCGCGGCGCTTCGCGGGCGGGGTCGCGTAGGCGGGCGTCGTCGGGCCCTGCTCCACTCGGATGGACTCGAGCCGTGAGCGGTGTTGCCCTCACTGTTCGGAGAGGGCGAGGCTGGCACGGGGGCGGATCCGGATGCCACCCCGAAGAGACTACGGGGGCCTGGCGTGGATCCCCTATCCTCGGGATGCTTGCGTCCCAACGACTCCCCCGCTGCCCTTTCCGCCTCCCCGTCGATGCGCCCGATCCTCGCCCTCGCCCTCCTCGCCGTTTTCCTCCCCGCCGCCGCGTCTGCCGACTGGCTCCTCGCCGAGGTCGACGGGCCAGCCACGGTCACCCGTTCTCCGAACGGGCGCGAGATCGCCCTGGAGAACGGGCTGGTGCGCCGAACCTTCCGCACCGCCCCCGGCTTCGCGACCGTGGGGCTCCTGAACCTCGCGAGCGGCGAGGAGTTCCTCCGCGCCGTCGAGCCGGAGGCAGTGCTGATCGTCGGCGGGGAGCGGGTCGCAGTGGGCGGGCTCGCCGAGCAGCCGGATCGGGGCTACCTCGATCCGGCCTGGCTCGAGGCGATGCCGGCGCCCGCCGGCACGTTCCGGTGCACGGGCTACGAGGTCGGCGCGACGGAGGCGCCCTTCCCGTGGACGCCCGCTCGCCACGCCCCGCCCGCCCCCTGGCCGCCGGCGGGGATCGCCCTGACCGCGTTCTTCGCGCCGCCGCCGGAGGTCCCCGCGGCCATCGCGGGGCTGCGGGTCGCCGTGCGCTACGAGCTCTACGAGGGCCTGCCTGTGCTCGCCAAGGAGATCCGCGTGGAAAATCGCGGCGCCGAGGCCGTGACCCTCGACGGGCTCGTGTGCGAGGCGCTCGCGGTGACGGAGCAAGCCCGCCCGCGCCTGCACGTCGAGAGCGACTACGCCTTCGGCGACTTCGCCGACGGCTGGCGGCAGACGGTCGAGTGGGGCCCCGACCTCGCCTACACCTCGCAGATTGACTACCGCTACCAGCTCCCGGTCCGGATGACGAGCCGCTACCCGCTCGGCCCCGGGATCGTTCTGGCGCCGAGCGAGAGCTTTCGCTCCTTCCGCACTTTCGAGCTCCTGCACGACAGCGACGATCGCGAGCGCCAGGGGCTCGCCCGGCGGCGCCTGTACCGCACGCTCGCCCCCCAGGCCCTGGAGAACCCGGTCCTGATGCACGTGCGGAGCTCCGACTCGGAGTCCGTGCGGCTGGCGATCGATCAATGCGCGGAAGCGGGCTTCGAGATGGTCATCATGACCTTCTGGAGCGGTTTCGACCTCGAGAGCCGCGACCCGGCCTACATCGAGCGCGTGCGCTCCGACGTCGAGTACGCCCATTCCCGGGGGATCGAGCTCGGCGGCTACACGCTGATGTGCGCCTCGCGCGACGTGGGGGCCGCCGACGACGTCATCGACCCCGCGACGGGGCAGCCGGGCAGCAAGTTCGGGCAGAGCGCCTGCCTCGCGAGCGCGTGGTCGGACGCGTACTTCGAGCGCGTGCTCGAGTTCATCGACGCGACGGGCCTTGACGTCATCGAGACCGACGGCCCCTACCACGGCGACGTATGCGCCTCGACCTCTCACCCCCATCACGCCGGCCTCGCCGACTCCCAGGTCGCCCAATGGTCGCGCTGCGCCGGCTTCTACCACGCCTGCCGCGAGCGGGGCATCTACGTGAACACGCCCGACTGGTACTACCTCCAGGGCAGCAACAAGTGCGCGATGGGCTACCGCGAGTCGAACTGGAGCCTGCCCCGCGATCGCCAGATCGTCCTCGCCCGCCAGAACATCTTCGACGGCACGTACCGCGTCACCCCAAGCATGGGCTGGATGTTCGTCCCGCTCGTCGAGTACCACGGCGGCGGTCCGGCGGCGACGCTCGAACCGCTCTCCGAGCACCTCCCCGAGTACGAGTGGCACCTCGCCCAGAACTTCGGCAGCGGCGTGCAAGCCTGCTGGCGCGGGCCGCGGCTCTACGACGCACTAGAGACGAGGGCGGTGGTGAAGAAGTGGGTGGACTTCTACAAGCGCCACCGCGCGATCCTCGACTCGGACGTCATTCACGTCCGCCGCCCCGACGGCCGGCGGCTGGACGCGATCCTCCACGCGAATCCGCACCTCCCCCAGCGGGGCATGGCGATGGTCTACAACTCGACCGATCGCCCCCAGGAGGAGCTCCTCGCGCTGCCGCTCTACTACACCGGGCTGACGAGGAACGCTCTCGTCCGCGAGCGCGACGGCGCGCCGGTGGAGCACGCGCTCGACCGCGAGTTCCGCGTGCGGCTGCCGGTCTCTCTCGCGCCCCGCAGCTTCACATGGTTCGCGATCGAGGGCGGCCAGTGACGCCGTATTGCCGACGCCGTATTGCCTACTGCGGCAGCCGGACCGTCACGTCCGCGAGGTGGAACCCCTCCGGGGAGCGGATGCGGCACGCGGCGCTCCAGTCTCCGCCGCCCTGGGTGATCTTCAGGAGGAGGGCGTTGTCTCCTTGCTTCAAGGACACGGGAACGACGTCCGCGCCGAGGGTGAGGCCGCGCATCACGTTGTTCGCGTGCACGACCTCGCCGTTCAGCCACACCTCGATCCCATCGTCGCTGCCGAGCTCGAGGCGGGCCGGCTGAGCCTGGCCCGACACGATCCCCGTCGCCAGGTACCCGCAGCAGTCGCTCCCGGCGGCGATCTGCAGGAGGTCGACGTATCCCGGCGCCACGATGGCCGCCGCCGGCACCTCCTTCCACTCGATCGCGCCGGCGGGACCGGCCGGCTCGGGCGGGAAGGCGACGTCTAAGAGCGCGCCGCCCCCCGCCTCCGGCTGCGTGTAGGGGCCGGCGAAGAGCCAGGCGGTGATGTAGTCCGCGCTCGACTCGAGGCGGTCGAGGACCGCCCCGGCCTCCCTGCGCACGGCCTCGTCCTCGGAGCAGGCGGCATAGGCTCGCTCGACGGCCCCGCGCGCCGCGTCGTAGTGCTCGCGGCCGAGCGTGCCGGCGACGGCGATCATCGCCCGAGCGGCGTCGCGGCGCACGGCGGGATTGGCGAGCTGGGCCGCGGCGAGATCGAGGGCGCCGAGGTCCGGCACGCGGGCGACGCCCTCGAGGGCAGAGCGGCGCATCTCGTCGGTCGCCGCGAGCGCGAAGGCGGCGCGGTACAACGCGACCGTGGCTTCCGCGGGGCGCGCGCTCGCGAGCGCCGCGGTGCGCGCGAAGCCGGCGAAGGCCGCGGCGCGATGGGCGGGATCCGCCGCCTCCCGGGCGATCCCGAGGAGCTCCTCGGCGGCGGCGGCATCCGGCCAGCCGGCGAGCGCCTCGGCGGCCGCCGCGGCCGTCTCGCCGCCCGCCGCGAGCGCGGATTGCACCGCGGCGAGGGCGGACTCCCCGCCCAGGCGCCCCAGCGCGCGCACGAGCGGTGCCCGGCCGGGGCCCGCGAGTCGCTCGAGGGCGAAGAGGATCGGCTGGAGGCGACCCTCGACATCCTCGTCGCGCCGGCAGACGGTCACGACGGCGTCGATCCCCGCCGCGATCTCTGCCGGATCGACGGCGCGGCCGAGGAGCTGCACGAGGGTGAAGAGATGCTCGCGCCCGGCGGCGCCGCCGAGGGCCGCGAAGGCCGCCGCACGCACCGCCGGATCGTCCGTCCGCGCAAGGAGACCGAGCAGCGTGCCCGCCTGGGGGCGGGCCTGGTGGGCGCCGAGAGCGCGCGCGACCTCGATCTGGACCGCCGGCTCCGAGCCTGCCAGCAGGCCGGCGAGGGCGGCGTCGATCTCGTCGCCGCGCCGGGCGGCGAGGCTCCGCCGCGCCTCGTCGACGCCGGCGGCGGCCAGGGCGGCGAGGGGGGCCGCGCTCGCGGCATCGCCGATGGCCCCCAGCGCCGCGACGGCGGCCGCGGCGAGCGCGGGATCGTCGCTCTCGAGGAGCGCGGTCACGGCCGGCGCCGCGGCCGGATCGCCGCGCTCGGCAAGAGCTCCGAGCAGGCGGACGCACGCCTCGCCCTGGACCGTGCCGAGCGCGGCCGCGAAGACCCGGGTCGCGTCCTCTCCCGGAACGTCGCGGATGACCTGTGCCGCCCCGCCCTGGATCCGGGGATCCGGGTTCCCCAGCAGGGCGACGACCTCCCCGACCGCATCGGCCGGCCGCAGGACCGCCATTCCGCCCAGGGCGGCGAGACGCACGTGACGGGGCGGCTCGCTGGCGCGGATCAGGTCGTAGAGCGCACACGCTCGCATCGGCTCCCCCTCGGCCCCGAGCAGGCGCGCGCACTGCAGGATCGCGTCGGAGAGGCGACCGCGCTCCTCCGTTTCCGGGGGCGAGGCGGAGAACGCGACCTCCAGGGCCTGGGCCGCCTCGACGGTGCCGCTCCGCCCGAGCATCTCGATCGCCGCCGCGCGGGCGTCGCCGGTCATCTCGGGGAGCTTCGCCCCCACGATCGCCGCCGCCGGGCCGTCGCGCCGCGCGCCGAGGGAATCGAGCACGCCGAGGAGGAGGTCGCCCTCGACATCGAGGAGCGCGTCCCGCAGCGCCGCCCCGGCGGCGGGAGCGGAGATGCGCTGGAGGGCGAAGCGCGCCAGGTGGGAGAGGTGGGGATCGCGCAAGAGCGGCGCCAGGTCCGGCACGCATTCCTCGCCGCCGAGCACGGAGAGCTGGCGGCAGGCGAAGGCGCGGCCGGCGGGGGTGGAGTGCTCGTCCCGCAGGAGCCGGAGCAGCCGCTCGACCGCCTCGCCGCGCTGGGCGGGGTCGTCGAGGGCCCGGCGCACTTCGTTCTCGATCGCCGCCAGCGGGAGGCGGCTCGCGCCCGGCTCGTAGGCCGCCGCCGCCGCCCAGTCGTCGGCGGGGGGCGCTGGAGTCCCGCTCGCCGCGGCGAGCACGCCGCTCGGCGCCGTGTCCGCCGGCAGGTCGCCGAGGACGAACTGGAGTCCCGCGAGGTAATGGCGCAGGAGCGTCGGATTCCAGAAGATCTCGTTGCGGTGACCGAGGGAGCAGTAGAACACGCGCCCCTCGCCGTACGAGCGCACCCAAGACACCGCGAAGTCGCGATCCTCGCGGTGGATGCCGTCCTTCGCCAGATCCGTCTTGTTGACGTCGAGGCTCAGCAGCACGCGCAGGCTCTCGCGCGAGTACGGGGAGCGGAACTGGTAGATCTCGTCCGCCACCGCGAAGGCGCGGCCGAGGAAGGCGGCGTTGATCGGGTGCCCGGGATCCTCGACGCGGATCGTCACCTGCTCGTTCCACGGGTGGCCGTCGAAGTACCCGCCGATCATCTCGCCGAACTCCGGCCAGTCGTAGGAGCAGTCGGTGGCGGCGTGGACGCCGGCGAGGCCTTTTCCGCCCTTCACGAAGGCGAGGAGGCTCTCGCGGCGCTCCGCCTCCGCCAGCAGCGTGCCCGTCGTGTTGTCGAGCACGATGGCGTCGAACTCCGCGAGCTTCTCCGCCGCGAAGACCCGCGGATCGTCGGAGACGGTCGCGGAGTAGGCGTCGGTCGCCTTCCCCATCCGCACGAACGCCTCCGCGCAGTAGGGGATCGAGCCGTGCACGAATCCCTCGCACCGCGTGTAGACGAGCAGCCGGCGCTCCTTCTTCGGCTTGACCGGCGCCTCCTTCGGCAGCGCCTGCTCGATCTTCTCGATCGCCTCGGGGGAGATGTCCCCGGCGCCCGAGGAGATCGAAAGCACCGTGGCGGCGGCAAGCGCTGCGAAGGTCCGGACCACGATCCGCGATTCGTTCTTCATAGTTCCCTGCCCTCCGGGTGCGGCTGCGAACGAGGGCCCTCTTGCGACTTCCCAGCCCCCGCGACCCCCACGGGGCGCGGAGGGCCCACCAGGATAGTCCCTGGAGCCCGGGAAGGGCACGAGCACGGGGGTCAGTAGTACTCGATGTCGCCGCAGGTCGCGTAGATCGCGCGCCGGATGTCCTCGACCGGGAACTCGCGCTTCCAGGAGCGGCCCACGTGGATGATCGACGTGAAGCGCACGCGGAAACCCTCGTCCTGGAAGCGTTCGAACCACGGCTGCCCCTCGGGGAACCAGGCGACCACGGATCCCGCCCCCGCCTCCCGGGCGGCGCCCGCGCACGCGGCCAGGAGCGCCCGGATGGCGTCCTCGTCGTCCAGCGGCGCCAGCCAGTCCATGAGCATGGTCACGTCCTGACCGACGGCCCCGTGCCGCGTAACGAGCAGGCCGCGGAGCGCCCCGCCGCGGTCGCGCGCCTCGACCATGCGGTACGCGAAGCGGGGGTGACGTTCGTAGCGCCAGGAGAAGTACTCCGCGTTGCGCACGACAGCGAGCTCGATGTCGCGCGCGCAACGGTTCCAGAGCCCATCCACGTCCGGCGAGACGCACTCCACGGTGCGGAGCTCGAGGCCGGCCGACCTGTCGCGGAGCTTCGCCGGTGACGAGTGCACCAGCACGTTGACGGGCCGGTACAACCGGTAGCCCCCGAAGCGTCTGCCGATCCGGAACGCCGCAGTGCTGGGAAAGCCGAAGGCGATCCACTTGTCGTCGGCGCTGAAGTTGCAGTCGCACCAGTAGCGAACGAGGCGGCCGAAGACGCCGACGCGGCGGAGCCCCTGGCTGCGGCTCGGAGCGGTCATCAGGTCGAGGGACTGGATTCCCCCCGTGAGCTCGCCGCGCATCCAGATGTGCCGCGCAATCCCCCCGACATAGGCGGCGATCTCGCTCGTCTCCCGGTCCTCGGCCACGGAGGAGGCGTGGGCCGTGCCGTTGACCCCGTACCGCCAGTCCCAGACACGCCCGTCCATCGGATTCATGCCGTGTCCGCGGTCGCCGGCGTAGGTCGCGTTGTGCACGGCGATCAATGCCTCGCGGTCCTCGGCACGGACCGGGCGCAGCAAGTAGGGCGGGCGATCGGTCATCGGGGCAAGACTCTGCGGTCGACGCCTCCACGGGGCAAGGGGAGTGATCCTACCGGGCGGGGCGTGTGTCCACCACATTCCGGGCGCAGGAGCTTTGCGGTGCCGGTCCTTTTCGGCGGGAGGATCCACTCGGGTCCATTGGCGGCCCCTAGAATGGGGCGCAGTGAGACTCTACGACGCGTTTCTCCACCTCTTCTTCGGGAATCGGGACCCCGGAGACTTCCCGTTCCGCTTCGCCGCCGAGGTCACCAATCACTGCAACCTGAGCTGCACGATGTGTCCGCGGGAGACTTCGGGGAGGGGCTATGGACACATGGGGTTCGACCTCTTTGCGAGCTTGGCCCGGCAGGCGGCGGACCGCGACATGCTCTTCTACCCCCAGGGAATGGGCGAATCCCTCCTGCATCCGCGCTACGTCGAGATGCTGCAGCTCATCCACGACGTGGGGGTGCGGTATACGATCGTGATCACGAACGGGACGCACCTCGACGAGGACCGCTGTCGGGCGCTGCTCGACGCCCGGATCCCCTTCGTCATCGTGAGCCTCGATGGCGCGGACCGGCAAGTCTACGAGGAGATACGCGTCCGAGCCGACTACGAGACGGTGGTCGGGAACACGAAGCGCCTCCTTCGGATGCGCGAGCAGCGAGGATCCGAGCATCCGGTCCTGGTTCTGAGCCTCGTCGGCTTTCCCGGCGTGAAGGCGAGCATGGACGACTTCGAGGCGCTGTGGAAGCCACTCCTGCGCGAGAGCGACGAGATCTTCACCTGCTCGCCCGTGAGCTGGGCGGGCAGTGTGACGTGGCTCGCTCCGGGGTCCGTGCCCACCGACGAGGAGATCGCCGGGCGTCCCCCTTGTCGCATGATCTACAAGACCCTCACCGTCTACTACGACGGGCGGACGACCCCGTGCCCCTACGACCACGCCTGCCGACTCGAGGTCGGCGACGCGAACGAGACCCCGGTCGAGGAGATCTGGCACGGCGCACCTCTGGAGCGCCTGCGGCGGCTGCACGAGGAGGGCCGCTCGGGCGAGATCGACCTCTGCCGCACCTGCCCGGATCACATCCCCTGATCGACCGATGGGCGCGCCGGCCGGGCGGATCGGGGACGATTCACGTCCCCGATCACGAGGCAGGACGGAGGGACGCAGTTTCCGCGATTCCGGGTGTGGACTATACTGCGAAGGTCTACCCGCGCGGGCCCCCTCGTCCACTCTCATCTCGTCGCCTTGCCCCTCCACGACCATGACTGATACGCGGGCGATCCCCGGCAGCCCGGACATCCAGATCTGGGTCGTTCACCACAACTGCAAGAACCACTGCCGGCACTGCTTCCTGGGTCCTGCCCCCCGGCAGAGCATCCTGCCGGACACGGCCGCGACCTGCGCGGTTTCCACCGCGCTGGGGTTCGATACCCACGTCTACACGAGCAACCTGGCGAACGAGGAGTTCCCGGAGCTCTGCAAGATGGGCGACTGCCTCGTCCCCAACCTCCAGGTCGAAACGGGGAACGTGGAGGACAACCTCCATCCGCGGACCGGACCGGTGGGAGTCTCGCTGCTGAGCCGGGACCCGGAGGTGCACGACGCGATCACGCGCAAGGGCAACCATGCCAAGGCGCTCGCCGTGATGGAGCAGTTACGGCAGCGGGGAATCGCCTACAGCGTCTGGACCGTCGTCTACGCCGAGAGTCACACCGATCTGCCGGCGTTCTACGAGTTCGTGCTGTCGATGGGTGCGAGCGAGGTGTACGTGAACAAGCTGGTCATGCTCGGCAACAGCGCCGCGCTCCCCCACGACACCTTCCTCGACACCGCAGAGATCGAGCGGGCCTTGCGGGACACCGTGGCCGTGATGGCGGATTTCCGCCGGCGCGGCCTCACGATCACGATGCAGGCGGCCTGGGGGCCGTTGCTCACCCCGTTCGAGAAGCTCATGTACGAGAACGGGGCCTCTCTGGCGCAGAAGTCCTACTGCCCGGGCGCGCATTCCTCGTTCGGCGTCGACCCCGTGAAGAGGGGCGTGTGGCCCTGCTACTTCACCCTCACGGTGGATCCGCTGCGCATCGGCACGCTGGATCCGGAGCGGGGGCTGGTCCTCGACCAGGACTGGCCATATCACCCCGAACGCATCGGGGAGCCTTGCCGCTCGTGCTCGCTGATGCCCGCGTGCGGCGGCGGCTGCCGCGGCATGTCCATGGTCGAGCACCTCCTGCGCGACGGCGCGCTGGACCACTACGCCGGCTTCCGGAACTGCCCGGTGAACCTCGGGATCTTCCTGCCCTCCGAATGGCGCACCGAGGCCGCGTCGCTGCGGTCCTTCGAGGTCCAGCGAGGAATGGTGCCCTATCACTGAGAGGCTGAGCGACAATCGATGAACCAGCCTCTCAGATGTCTCCTGGCGCATCGCCTGACGGCGCTGCCGCCCGTTCGCGAGCAATTCTCGCTCGCTCTCTGAGAATCCGATGCTCCCCGACGCCGCCCGGCTGCTCTCGGATCTGGACGCGGGGACGGCGGCGACGGCTCGGCTGCTGCGCAGCATGACGCCCGCCGAGTGGACCGCCCCCTCCCCTCTGGCGGGATGGTCGGTCCGCGACGTCGCCGTTCATCTCCTCGATGTCGACGAGAAGGTGTCTGGCGCGCTCGTACGCGGCGACCTCGGCGGCCCGGAGATCCCCCTCCCGGAGCAGGGAGACGTCTCTCCGGCAGAGCTCACCGACCGCTACGAGCGATGGGCCGTGCGCATCCGGCGCGCGCTGATCGATCTGGAACCCGTGGCGCTGGAGACGATCGTGCAGGTCCGCGGCTGGGGCCGCATGCCCTGCGGAGTCGCGCTCCACCTGCGAGGCTTCGAGCAATTCAACCACACGAACGACATCCTCCTCGCCACGGATCGGCCGGCAAAGCACCTACCCGAGCTCGTGGGACCCGCGCTGCGCTTCCTCCGGCTCGGAGCCCCGTGGCTGGTGGCCGCGGAACGGGCGAACGCCGCGACGGCGCGCTTCGCCTTCTCCTTCGACGAGGAGGAGGAGCGCTGGCTGCTCACGATCGCCGGCGGCCGCGTCGCGGTAGCCCCGTGGACGGGAGAGGACGTCGTCGCCGCGGTCCAGGGAGAGGCCGCCCCGTTTCTCCTCCATCTCGTCCTGGGCAAGGGGGCCTGGCGGCCGATCCTGCGATCCCGGGCGGTGCGAATCCGCGGCGACCTCCGGGCGTGCGTGCTCCTCCGCCGGTGCGTGCCGCTCCTCGCCCCCGCGGAATGACGCGCGGAGGTTGCTCGGCGCCCCGGCCCGTCTCACGAAACTCGACTCCCCGACCCTGATCCGGTCCTGCAGCATGAATCCCCGCGAACGCCTGCTCACCGCCCTCGAAGGCGGCACGCCCGATCGCCTGCCGGTCACCGTGCACCAGTGGCAGCGCTACCACCTCGACGCGGTTCTCGGGGGCATGGGCGAGCTCGAGGCTTTCGCGCGCTTCGGCCTCGATGCGGCGGTGCAGCACGTGCAGAGGGGGGGGCAGTTCTGGCTCGGGGAGGCGGACTACTCGCCCTACTCCACGCCGGAGTGGCGGGACCGGGTCACGGTGCTCCGCGCCGATCCCGACGACTGGGACCATCTGCACACGGTGGAGACCCCGGGCGGCACGCTCACCTATCGCACGGCCGGCAACCGCGCGACCACCTGGCTCACGAAGCACCTGATCGAGCGGGACGAGGACATCGACCGGATCGAGCGGTACATGCCGGTCCTCCCGCTCGCTCCCGCTCCGGTGCGGGCGCTGCGCGAGGAGATCGGCGATCGCGGGATCCTGCGCGGCTTCGTATGGGGCGACCAGGGGGGCTGCTGGCAGCACGCCTGTTGTCTGATGCAGCCGTCCGAGCTGATCCTCGCCACCTTCGACAAACCGGACTGGGTCCATCGGCTCCTCGAGGTCCTGCTCGCCAAGAAGCTCCGCTACGTCGAGTCGATGGCCGGCGCGCCCTACGACCTCGTGGAGACCGGCGGCGGCTCCGCCTGTACGACGCTCATCTCCCCGAAGATCCACGCCGAGTTCTGCCTCCCCTACGATCGCCGCCTGCACGACGCCCTGCACTCGCTCGGCTTCCGGATCACCTACCACACCTGCGGCGGGACGCGCGGCATCGAGGAGATGATCGTCGCCAACGGCACGGACGCCTCGGAGACCCTCGCCGCCCCGTCGATCGGCGGCAACTCTGAGCCCTGGGACTTCGCCGCCAAGATCGCCGGCCGCCTCGCCTTGATCGGCGGCCTCGACCAGGTGAACGTCCTCACCAAGGGCCCCCCCCCCGCCATCCGCGCCGCCGTTCACACCCTCTTCGAGCGCGTGGGCGCGAACGGCGGCTACATCCTCTCCTGCTCCGACCACTTCTTCGACACGCCCGCCGAGCACCTGCGGGCGTACGCGGAGGCGGCGCGGGAATGCGTGTACTGACGGCGGGAGCTCACCGCGAGAGTCACGGCCACCTCCCCGCTATCCTGACGGCGTGACCCGCGCCCCCCACCTCGTCTTCCTCGGCTGGAACCGCCCGCCGCTCGCGGCCGCGGCGGAATGGCTGCACGAGCACGCCGGCGAGGACATGGGCGGCCTCCTCGTGGCGCTGCCCGGGGCGCGGGCGGGGAGGCGGCTGCGGGAGATCCTGGCGCGGCGGATCGGGGCGAGGTGGCGGCCGCCGCGGATCTTGACGGCGGGGGCGCTCGTCGACGAGCTCCTGGCGGTCGAAGGACGGCCGGCGGGGCGGACGGTGCGGACGCTGGCGTGGGTGCGGGCGCTGCAGGAGCTTCCGGGGGCGGAGCGGGAGCGGATCGCGGCGCGGGCGCCGGAGGAAGGGGACCTCGCGGGGTGGACGCGGATCGCGGAGGAGGTGCGAGCGCTCTTCGGGGAGGTGGCGGCGGAGGGGCTCGATTTCGCACGGGTGGCGGAGCGCGTCGCGCGGTCGGCGATCGCCGGGGAAACGGCGCGGTGGCGGGCCCTCGCGCGCGCCCAGACGCGCATGGCGGAGCTCCTCGCGGCGCACGGGCTCGTCGATCCGCACCTGGGGCGCCTCGCGGCCCTCGCGGCGGGACGGGTGGACGGGACGGCGCGCGTCGTGCTCGCCGGCGTCGTCGACATGAACGGGCTCCTGCGGCGCACCCTGGAGCTCGTGGGCGAGCGGGCGACGGCGCTCGTGCCCGCGCCGGCGGCGGAGGCGGCAGAATTCGACGCGCTCGGGTGCCTGCGGCCGGCGGCGTGGGCGGAGCGCGACGTGCCGCTCGAGCTCGAGCGCTGGCGCGTCGCCGAGCGGCCCGGCGACCAGGCGGAGGAGGCGATGCGTCTCCTGGCGACCTGGAACGGGCGCTTCGCGGCGGAGGAGATCACCCTCGGCGTCGCCGATCCCGAGCTCGTGCCCTACTTGCGCCAGCGGCTCGCCGCGGCGGGCGTGACGGCGCGGGACGCCGCCGGGCTCCCGCTCGAGCGCACGCGGCCGGTCCGGCTCCTCGCCGCCGTCCAAGCGTTCCTCGCCGGCCGGCGCTTCGCGGACTACGCGGCGCTCCTCCGCCACCCCGATCTCGAGGCGGCGCTCGCGGCGCGGCCAGCTCTCGCCAGGATCGCCCCGGCGGAGCTCCTCGACGCCTACCAGGCCGAGCACCTGCCCGCGGTGGTCGATGGGCGCTGGCGCGGCGCGCCGGAGCCGCGCGCGGGGCTCGCAGCGCTCCACGCCGCCGTCGAGGAGGACCTCGGCGAGCTCGCGCGCGGCGAACGGCGCGCGCTCCCCGGCTGGGCGGACGCGGTGCGCGGCTTCCTCCTCGCCGTCTACGACTCCGCCGCGCCCCTCGATCCCGCGCGCGAGGACGATCGCGTCCTCGGCGCCGCCCTCGCCGAGATCGCCTCCGCCCTGGAGGAGCTCGCGGAGACGCCCCCCGGCCTCGCTCCGCCGGCCCCGGCGGCCGGCGCGCTCGACGTGCTGCTGCGCACCCTGCGCGGCCGGGCCGTCCCGCCCCCGGTGCCGCGACCCGGCGAGCCGGCGATCGAGCTCCTCGGCTGGCTCGAGCTCGTCCTCGACGACGCGCGGGCCCTCGTCGTCACCGGCTTCCAGGACGGCCGCGTGCCGGAGGCCGTGCCCGGGGACGCGTTCCTCCCCGATTCGCTCCGCCGCGAGCTCGGTCTCGTCGACGACGAGCGCCGGCTCGCCCGCGACGTCTACGCCCTGCACGTCCTGCGGCACGCGCGTGAGGAGGTCGCCTTCGTCAGCGCGCGGCGCGATCGCGCCGGAGATCCCCTGCGGCCGAGCCGCCTCGCGTTCCATCGCCCCCCCGCGGAGATCGCCGCCCGCGTGCGCCGCTGGCTCTCGCCGAAGGACGCCCGCCTCGCTCGACCGCCGGCGGTCGATGCGCCCGGCGCGGCGGAGCGCGCCCGCCGGCCCCCGGCGGTCGTTCCGGACCTGCCGCGCTTCTGGGTGACGTGGTTCCGCACCTATCTCGAGTCGCCCTACCTCTTCTACCTGCGTCACGTCCTCGAGCTCGAGACCCTCGACGATCGCGCGCGGGAGATGGATCCGCTCGGCTTCGGCAATCTCGCCCACGAGGTCCTGCGCGCCTTCGGCGCGAGCGAATGGCGCGACAGCGACGATCCGGCGCCGATCGCCGCCTTCCTCCGCGAAGAGGCCAGGCGACGCGCCGCGCTGCGTTTCGGCCGCGATCCGCTGCCCGCGGTCGAGCTCCAGATCGAGCAGCTCGTCCACCGCTTCGGCCTCTTCGCGTCTCGGCAGGCGGCCCGCGTGCGCGAGGGCTGGCGCATCGCGCACTGCGAATGGACGCCGGAGG
The DNA here is from genome assembly GCA_040754415.1 of Planctomycetota bacterium. GTDB lineage: Bacteria > Planctomycetota > UBA1135 > UBA1135 > JBFMCU01. Next base: position 38,576 of record JBFMCU010000165.1, on the reverse strand, counting down.
GCGGGGGACGGCCCCTCCCCGTCGCCGGCGGCGAGGTGCTCCTCGTCGGCCGCGTCGATCGCCTCGATCGCCACGACGACGGGCGCTGGGCGATCCTCGACTACAAGACGGGCGAGACGGTGAAGGACCCCGCGAAGTCGCACCGGAAGGAAGAGCGCTGGATCGACCTCCAGCTCCCACTCTACGCCTGGCTCGCGCGCGAAGTCGTCGGCGATGCGACGCCCTTCCTCGGCTTCGCGGCGCTCGGCAAGGACCCCCGGAACGTCGATTTCCTGCTGGCGAAGGACTGGGACGAGACGGTGATCGAGGAGGCGGTGGCCGAGGCGCGGCGGATCGTGGAAACGGTGCGCGCGGGCGGTCCGTTCGCCATCGCCGACGCCCGCCCGCGCGAGCCGATCCTCGCCGCGCTCCTCGGGCAGGGTCTCCTCGAGCGCGACGAGGACGGAACGGAGAGCGAGGCATGAGCGAGTCTCCGCACGCGCTCCTCCTCGCCTCCGCCGGCACGGGCAAGACGCACCGGCTCACGTCGCACTACCTGCGGCTCCTCTTCGCCGGCGTCGAACCCTCCCGCATCCTCGCCACGACCTTCACGCGCAAGGCGGCGGGCGAGATTTTCGACCGCGTGCTCGAGCGGCTCACAAACGCCGTGGAGGACGAGGACGCCCGCCGGAGCCTGGAGGAGGGCGTGGGGCGGCGGATCGGCGCCGCGGAGGGCGAGGAGAGGCTCGCCGGGCTCGCCCGGCGCCTCGATCGCCTCCGGATCGGCACCCTCGACGCGTTCTTCGCGGAGCTCGCCCGGATCTTCGCCCTCGATCTCGGCCTGCCACCCGACTGGAGGATCGCCGGCAACAGCACCGCGGAGGAGCTGCACGCCGAGGCGGTCGGCCGCGTGCTGGCCGCGGCGGGCGCGGCGGAGCGGCTCGATCTCCTGCGTTCCCTGCAGAAGGAGGCCGCGACGCGCTCCGTCCACGCGGCGCTCCTCGATCTCGTCGCGGGGGCGCGGGCCGTCCACCTGGAGAGCGCTCCCGGAGCGTGGGAATGCGTGCGGCCGGGGCCGGCGCTCGACGCCGGCGAGCTGCGCGCCCTGGGCGCCCGGCTGGAGACGCTGGTCCCGCCGGCGACCAAGTCCGGGAAGCCGCGCGTGCACTGGAAGAACGGACTCGCCGCGATCCGCCAGCACGTGGCCGAGGGCGCCTGGGACGACTTTCTGGGAGCGACGCTCGTCGCGCGCGCGCTCGACGAGACGCCGACCTTCGACCGCACGGAGATCCCGGCGGACTGGCTCGCCGTCCTCCGCCCGCTCGCCGCCCATGCCTCGGCGGTGCTCCTCGCGCGCCTCGCCCGCCAGAACGCCGCCACCGTCCTCTTCCTCGAGCGCTTCGAGGCCGCTTGGCGCGCGATCCAGGGCGAGCGCGGCCTCCTGCGCTTCGAGGATCTCCCCGCCGCCCTCGCCCCCGGGGGCCCGGAAAGAGGGCGGCCGCTGGAGGAGCGCGAGCTCGATCTCTGGTATCGCCTCGACGCGCAGATCGACCACGTGCTGCTCGACGAGTTCCAAGACACCGCGCCGGCGCAGTGGCGCGTGCTCTCCCCCCTGGTCGACGAGGTGCTCGCCGACGGCACGGGATGGAGGAGTTTCTTCTGCGTCGGCGACGAGAAGCAGTCGATCTACGGCTGGCGGCAGGCCGAGCCGCGGCTGCTCGGGAGCCTCGCGGCGCGGCCGGGGCTCGTTCCCGAGCCGCTGGCGAGGAGCTACCGCTCCTCTTCGGTCGTGCTCGATGCCGTGAACGCCTTCTTCGCCGGCGCCGGGGAGAACGCCGCCCTCGCGGGCGACGCCCATGAAGCGCGGCGCCGGGCCGCGCGGCGCTGGAGCTCGGCGCACGTGCCCCACGCGGCGGCCAAGGACCTTCCGGGCGCGGTGGTGCTGTGGGAGGCGCTTTCGCCCGCGCCGGGGGAGGACCGCGACGCGCCGGCCCTGCGGCTCGCCGCCGACCGCGCCGCGGCCCTCGCCACGGCGACTCCCGGGGCCCGGATCGGCATCCTGGTCCGCCAGCGAAAGCGGATCCCGCGCCTGATCTACCTCCTGCGCGAGCGCGGCCAGCGCGCGAGCGGCGAGGGCGGCAACCCGCTCACCGACTCCGCCGCGGTGCTGGCGCTCCTTTCTCTGGTGCACCTCGCCGACCATCCGGCCGACCGCGCGGCCGCCTTCCACGTGGCGAGCTCGCCGTTCGGGCCCGCTTTCGACCTCCCGCCCGCCGCCGGCGGCACCGTGCCCGCCGATCGGGCGAGAGCCGCGGCCGGGCGGGTGCGAGAGCGGCTCGCGCGCGAGGGCTACGGACCCTTCTGCGCCGCCCTCCACGCCGAGCTCGTGACGGCAGACGCGCGGTTCACGGCGTGGGATCGGCGCCGCTTCGCGTGTCTCGTCGAGCTCGCCCACGCCTTCGACGCCGAGGCGGGCCTGCGCCCCGCCGCCTTCGCCGACCACGTGCGGGCGACGAAGGTCGAGGATCCGGCGGCGGCCCAGGTGCGGGTGATGACGATCCACGCCGCCAAGGGCCTCGAGTTCGACGCGGTGCTCCTGCCCGAGCTGAACCAGCCGCTCGGCCGCCACCGAGTCGAGATCCTGGCGAGCCGCCCCGATCCGGCCGGCCCGATCCGCGCCGCCTCGCACGCCGCGAGCCAGGCCCTGGCGAGGACGAACGCCGCGCTTCAAGCCCTCGCCGCGGAGACCGTCGAGCGGGAGTTCGCCGAGGACCTCGCCGTGCTCTACGTGGCGATGACGCGGGCCGCACGCCGCCTGGAGATGATCGTGCACGCGCCCGGCAAGAACGAGCTCTGCTACGCGGCCCTCCTGCGGGCGGCCTTCGCGGGCCCGCCCGCCGTCTCCGTACCGGACACGCCGGCGACCGCCCGGTGGCGCCACGGATCGGACGAGGGCTGGGCAGCGGGGCTGGAGTCGGCTCCCGCCGCCGCGCCGCCGGCCGATCTCCCGGCGCTCCGCCTCGCGCCATCACGCGCCCCGCGCCTCCTCCCCCACCGCAGCCCCTCCGCCGCGGAGGGGGGGCCGGCGCGCGCCGCCGCCCTCCTCCGGCCCCGCGACCCAGCCGCGACCGCACGGGGCTCCCTCGTGCACCGCTGGCTCGAGGATCTCGAGTGGATCGAGGATTTCGCGGCGAGCGACGCGGAGCTCCTCGACCGCGGCGCGCGGATCGAGCCCGACCTCGAGCGGCGGCGCGCGGCGCTCGCCGAGCTGCGCCGCGCCCTCGCGTCCCCCGCGATCCGCGCCGCCCTCGCCCGGCCGGCCGGCGAATCGCCCGAGGTCCGCCGCGAGCACGCCTTCTCGCTCTTCCTGCCGGAGCCGGACGGCGGCGAGGCGCTCTGGACCGGCGCGATCGACCGCCTCGTTCTCCACCGCCGCGGCGGCGAGCTCGTGGCGGCCGAGGTGATCGACTACAAGACGGATCGCGTCGCCCCGGCGGAGCTCGCCCTCCGCGCCGAGCACTACCGCCCCCAGCTCGACGCCTACCGCCGGATCGCGGCGGCCCTCACCGGCCTCCCCCCCGCCGCGATCGCCGCCCGGCTCGTCTTCCTCGCACCGGAAGAGGTGGTCGAGGTCTGACGCCGGCCGGGGCGCAGCCAGACCCTGGCTTCCTGCGCGACCGTGGCGGGCGCCGGATCCGTTCCGTAAGGTCTAGCCGCCCTCCTACCCCACCGCAGACGGAGAACCCGCGTTGGACGGCCCGGCTTGTCCGGCCCCCTTTGCCCACCCGGCTTCGCCGGCGTCGCTCCATGACCAGCTACCGACCTGAGCAGCTCGAGACGATGCGGACGGCGCTCGAGTCGGACCTCGTCGAGCGAAAGGAGTCCCTTCGCGGGGACGCCTCGTCCAAGATCCGGGAAGCGGTCTGCGCCTTCGCGAACGACCTTCCCGACCACCGGCAGCCGGGGGTAGTGTTCGTCGGCGTCCGTGACGACGGTTCTCCCTGCGGGCTCTCGATCACCAACGAGTTGCTGCGAGCGCTCTCCGACGTCAAGACGGACGGAAACATCGTTCCTCCTCCGACAGTCGAGGTCGGCACTCTCGATGTCGAGGACGACAAAGTGGCCGTACTGGTCGTTCACCCCTCCGACACCCCCCCGGTCCGCTACAGGGGCCGGGTGTGGATCCGCGTCGGACCCCGTCGCGCGATCGCCACGGCTCAGGACGAGCGAGTGCTCAACGAGAAACGGCGGCACCGCGACCCCCACTTCGACTCCCAGCCGGTTCCCTCGGCGACGATCGCCGACCTCAGCCGCCGTCGCTTCGAGGAGGAGTACCTTCCGCTAGCCGTCGACCCGGAGCTTCTCGCGGCGAACGATCGCTCCTACGAGGAGCGGCTCGCGGCCGCGAAGATGGTCGCCTCGGTCGCCGCGCCCGTGCCGACGATCGCGGGGATCCTGGTCCTCGGAACACGACCCCGGGACTTCCTCCCCGGCAGCTACCTCCAATTCCTGCGCATCTCCGGGCGAGATCTGGGCGATCCGGTGGTCGACACCGCCGAGTGCGACGGACCGATGACGGACTTGATCCGGCGGGTGGACGAGAAGATCGCTTCCCACAACCGAACGGCGGTGGACCTCACCTCGGGACCCCGAGAATCGCGAAGCACGACCTACCCTCGGACGGCCCTCGAGCAACTCGTCCGGAATGCCGTGCTGCATCGGACCTACGAGAACACGAATGCCCCGATCCGCTTGTACTGGTTCGATGACCGCGTAGAGATCCACAGCCCGGGAGGGCCCTACGGACTCGTCACTGTGGAGACGTTCGGGCGGCCCGGAGTGCTCGACTACCGCAACCCGATCCTCGCCGAGGCCATGCGGGTTCTGGGCCTGGTCCAGCGCTTCGGCTTCGGCATTCCGATCGCGCGTCGAGAGATGGAGCTCGCCGGTCATCCCCCTCCTGAGTTCCAGGTCGATCCGAACTGGGTGCACTGCACCCTCAGGGCCCGGCCATGACCGTCCCGGTCCTCACCTTCTTCAACAACAAGGGTGGAGTAGGGAAGACCTCCCTCGTCTACCACGTTGCCTGGATGTACTCGGAGCTGGACCGCCGAGTGCTCGTCGTCGACCTCGACCCGCAGGCGAACCTGACCGCGGCCTTCCTGGACGAGGACCAGCTTGCCGATCTCTGGGACCGTCCCGCACCCGAGGAACCGGACACGATCTTCCGCTGCCTCGAACCGCTCTCGCGGGTGGGGGATCTGCGGGATCCCCGTTTGCGTCGCATTTCCGGGCGGCTGTCGCTGCTTCCCGGCGACCTCGCGCTCTCCGGTTTCGAGGAACTGCTCTCCACGGAGTGGCCCAACTGCCTCGGCAACCAGAACCTCTTCCGCGCCTTCCGGGTCGTCACCGCACTCTGGCAGATCATCCAGAAGGGGGCGGAACGCTGCGGGGCGGACATCGTGCTCGCCGACGTGGGACCGAGCCTGGGCGCGATCAACCGCTCGGCCTTGATCGCGACGGACTTCCTCGTCGTGCCCCTGGGCGCCGACCTCTTCTCCCTCCAGGGACTCCGGAACCTCGGACCCACCCTGCGCCGCTGGCGCGCCGACTGGTCCACACGGCGGAACAACTGGGCCGAACCCGACTTCTCGCTGCCTTCCGTCGGCATGACGCCCCTGGGTTACGTGGTGCAGCAGCATGGAGTCCGCCTGAGCCGCCCCGTGGCGGCGTACGATCGGTGGGTGAAGCGGATACCCGAGGAGTACGCGCGTTGCATTCGGGAAGAGACCCTGCTCCACGAGCTCGAGCCGGACGCTGATCCCCACCGGATCGCGACGCTGAAGCACTTCCGCAGCTTGATTCCCCTCGGGCAGGATGCGCGCAAGCCCATCTTCCACCTGACGGCCGCCGATGGAGCACTCGGATCGCACGCGGTCGCGGCCCGCGAGGCCTACAACAATTTCAAGGCGCTGGCGCTCGAAATCGAGCGGCGCATGCAATCCGCCCGCGAGGGATCGGCGATCGGCCCTCGCCCTTGATGGCGCACCAGGTCAGACGCCACGGTCCGGGGGAACCCGCGGCGATCGCCGCCCCTCACCTCCGTTCCTCGCCGAGCAACGCGAGAGCGCGGTGGACGGAGGCGGTGGAGCTCCACGAGGAAGTGTCGGGTCTTGACGGTTTTCCCCGGTTCGATTGAGGGTTCCGGACGCTCCTCGACAATGGGCGGTCGAGATGGCCGGGCAAGTGATACGGGAGCCGGAGGAGGCGGACTTCGAACGCTGGGTCGAGGCCTTCCGGGGACCGCTGGTCGGTCTCCTGGCGTCGTGGGGGCCGGACTGGCGGGCGGCGGAGGAGCTGGCGCAGGACACCTCCGCGGAGGCGTGGCTGGGGCGGGCGCGCTTCCGGGGGGACCTGGCGGACCGGGGAGCGGTGGGGGCCTGGTTGCGGGGGATTGCGTTCCACCTGCACGCGGCGGCGCGGCGCACGGCGGGGCGGCGGCGCGCGCAGCCCCTGGATCCGGAGCAGGCGGCGGAGGAGGACAAGGCGCCCGACGAGCGCCGTGTGCTCTTCGCGGCGGCGTTCGCGGAGCTCAACGCAGCGCACCAGACGGTGCTGCGGATGCACTGCCTGGAAGAGACCAGCACACGCGAGGTAGCGGCGTTGCTCGGGCTCTCCCCCAAGGCCGTCGAAGGACGCCTGTACCAGGCGCCCCGGGCGCTGCGCGCGATGGTGGAACGAGTCGCGCGGCGGTCCGCGCAGGAGGTGCGCGCGTGAGCCTGCACGAAGAGGTCGAGCTGGTTCCCGAAGAGGAGCTCTTCGGGCTCTTGGAGCGCCGGCGGCCGGACCCGAAGGCGTTCCGGGCGGGGATCGAGGCGCGCATCGCGGTGCGGCGGGCCGAAGCCGAGCGGGCGGAGAAGGTCGAGAGGAAAGGACCCGCCGAGCCGGCCCGGACGAGCGTCTGGCGCCGGGCGGGAGCGCTGCTGCCAATCGAGCCCTTCGGCGCGTTGATCGGCCCGGGGCCGGGGAAGGCGCTCCTCGGCGCGCTGGCGCTGCCGGCCCTGGTGCTGGCAGCGGCGTTCGGCGGATTCGTGGCGGGGGCCCGCTCGCTGCAGCGCTCGATCGCCGCGGCGCTGCCGGTCGATCCGGAGGCTCGCCGGCGCCGGCGCCGGCAGGCCCGCCAGGACCGGAGCTTGCGTTTCGCCAGCTTCCTCGTCGCGCTGGTGCACAACGGCATGATCCTCGCCTTCCTGGCCACCTGGCTGGTGGGCGGCGGTTTCGCGGTCGACGTGGTTCTGGGCACGCTGGTCGTCTCGATGGCGGCGCTGGTGGCGACGGTGCGCGGATTCGCGCGCCGGGGACTGCTCGAGCGCCACGAGGTCGCGCGGCTCGCCGTCGGGATCCTGACGTCGGTCTTCCTGGGCTGCTTCCTGTGGTTCCACAACCTGCACCTGGTGCACGACGTCTCGAGCCTGGGCATCGGCTGGCCGACGAGCGTCGTCTTGCTGGGGATACCAGCGTGTCTCGCGATCGCCGGCCAGGGGCGGCGAGTGGGGGTGGCGCTGGGCCTGGGCCTGGCCGCCGTTGTCGCGCTGAACGCCCTCGGCGTGACCCGCACGTCGCCCGGATCGCTGCGCGCGCAGCTCGCCGGAATGGACCTCAACACCGCTCATCTGCGCGGCTGGCGCGCGGCCCAGGCCCTCCACGACGCGCTCGCGGCGGTGGGGGCCGAGCGGCCCGACCGCGAGGAGCTTCTCGAGCGCATCGCGGCCGCCGCGCGGGCGCCGGAGGACGTGCACCCCATGGTGTGGACCGCCGCCTGGCGCATGGACCTGCTGGGACCGGCGGAATGGCGCGCGCTCGCCGCGGACCCCCGCCATTCCCACCAGCTCGACCAGCTCCACCGGCACGCCGTCTTGAACCCCACACCGTACTACCGCTACTTCGTGCCCCTCCTGCTCGCGACCCGCGAGGTCTCGTACGACGACCGCGAGGCGATCGCGCGCGGGGTCTTCGCGACGTGGCCGGAGATCGGTGCGCACGGCGCGCTGCCCCAGGCCGTCGCCTGCCTGGACATGCTCGACGCGCTGGAGCGTCCGGATCTCGTGGGTGCGCTGGAAGGCCCGGCGCGCGAGCTCGTCGCGGCCTACTGGGTCTCCGGCGACGAGGCGGGCCTCTTCGACCGGGCGGGCGGCTTCACGTCGAATCCCGAGAAGTTCTCCACTTCGTTCGCTCAGGACACACTGGCCGGCGTCGAGCTGATGGCTCGCTTCGGCGTGCCCGAGCGCGTCGACCGGTGGCAGTTGACGAGCTACCTGCGCCATGCTTGCTGGTCGCTCCCGCTCTTCCTCGAGCCGCTCCCGCGCCTGGAAGCCGAGTCGCGCGCTGCGCTGCTGCTCCTCCGCGAGCGGATCGACCTGCCCCCGCGCACCTGGCTCGAGGCCGTGCTGGCGGAGCGCCTGTTCCTAGGCGCGCTCCTTGTCGTGGGGTTGTGCCTGCTCGCCGTCCGTCTCGCTCCGCCGCTCCCCGATCCGCTGCAGCCCCCGCCGGGCGGCGCGCAGCCATAGAGTCGGTGCGTGACCGCCTGCGGGGGGCCAGCGCCGCGGGAGCTCGCCGCGCGCCGGCTCCATGCCGACGATCTCAGCGCCGGCATCGACGGCCGAGCTCGGACGCCGCTCCTCACCCTCCCCCCGCGCCGAGGAGCGCGAGGGCGTGGTGGACGGAGGAGAAGGCGATCCGGGCGGGGTCGATGTCAGCCGGGCGGGCGAGGACGAGGCGCGTGATCTCCTCGGGGGCCCGGATCGCCGGCACGCGGTCGATCGCCGCCGTGAAGACGAGGTCGCACGTCTTGTAGATCACCCCGGCGTAGGGATAGGTGTTCGGAGCGCTGCCGAGGTAGGTGAAGGCGAGCCCCTCGAGCCCGAGCTCCTCGCGGATCTCGCGGGCCGCCGCCTCCTCCGCCGATTCGTCGGGATCGACGAAGCCCCCCGGCAGGTCGAGCCGGCCTCGCCCAGGCTCCCGCGCCCGCTCCGAGAAGAGCACCTCGTCCCCGCGCGTGAGCGCGACCATGACGGCGGCCGCGACGTTCTGGTAGAAGACCCACCCGCAGGCGGGGCAGGTGTACTTCCGCACGCCATCGAAGCGGAGGAGGGGCGAGGCGCAGGCGGGACAGTAGCTCATCATCGCCCCATCATCGCGACTGGCGCGCTGCGCCGGCGAGGACGGCCGCGGAACCCCGGGGGTGGAGCGCCGCGGCCCCCGCCGGCGAGCGGCCGGATCCTCCGGCCCGGCGGGGGCGCGGCAGTGGTCCGTTCTCTCCGTCGGGCGAGCGGCGGCCCCCTTGCCTCCGGGGGAGCCGTTCCGGACGGCACGGGACAGCTCCCGCCGGTTTTTCCCGCGCGGCCGGCCTCCGCCTCCCCCCGTGGCGGGTCCGGCGGAACGCTCGTATACTCGTCCCGGCGGGCGCCGCCCTCCGATCCGTGGCGCTCGCCCGTGCGTCGATTCCCCGCTCTCGCCTCTCACGCGAAGGGCGGAATCCATCTGGTCGGAGGGGGGCGCCATGCACGAGTCCGAGGGCCCGCCGGAGCGGGGGGCGGCAAACGGCGGCGGGGAGCTGGCCGGCGAGCGCGGTTCCGCCCCCGGCGATCCCTCCTGGCTCGCCGCGGCCCGCACCTACGCCCAGGACTCGCTGGGACCCCGAGCGGCCGACGCCCTGGACCGGCCGGCCTTCCGGGCCGAGGTGGGCGCCCGGCTCGATCGAGGGCTCGCCCTGGAGGACGCCCTTCTCGGGGCGCTCTTCGGCCTCGCCCGGATCGACCAGGCCGTGGCCGGGGAGTTCTTCGCCCACTTCCTGTCGATCGTGCTGCGGCTGCGGGCGCCGGAGGAGGGGCTCGCCCCCCGCCTGCGCCGCCTCGCGGACCCCGACGACCTCGTGCAGTCGGTCCTGGGGGACCTGTGGCCGGAGCTCGATTCCCTCTACTTCGAGACCCGGGCCCAGTTCCTCTCCCTCCTCGCCGACCGCGTGCGCTGGAAGGCCTCCGACCACTCCCGCGCGCTCCTGCGCCAGCGCCGCCGCGAGGATCTGCGGCTCGCCGATGCCCCCGAGGAGCTGTCGCTGGCGAGCGGCGAGTCCTCGCCGGTCACGAAGGTCTCGCGGGCCGAGACGGCGGAGCGGATGGCGATTGCCCTGGGGCGCCTCCCGGAGCGGGATCGCCGCCTCCTGCGCCTCCACCTGCGGGGGGAGCCCCTCGAGGGGATCGCCCGGAAGACGGGGCTCTCCTACGAGGCCGCGCGCAAGGCCCTCCGGCGCGCCAGGAACCGCCTCGGGGAGGTTTGGACGGAATGAGTGGCCGGAGGTGGGCCGCGCTGGCTCTCCCGGAGGGAGGATCCCCATGGTGAGCGAAGCGTCGAGGAATCGGACCGCCGCGGAGCGCCTCTTCCACGAGTACCTCGAGCGGCGCCGGGCGGAGGGCGCGGTGGACCTCGCCGCCTTCCTGGCCGGCCGCCCGGAGCCCCTCGCCGCGGAGGTGCACCGGGAGGTGTGCTCGATCGCCGAGGACTACGAGCTCCTGCGGGGAGAGCTCGCCGAGGACGCCGCCGGGATCGCCCCCGGCAGGATCGTGGACGACTACCGGCTGCTCCGGCGCATCGGGTCCGGGGGGGCGGGCACCGTCTGGGAAGCGATGCAGGTCTCGTTGGGGCGCCGCGTGGCCCTGAAGATCCTCCACCCCCACCTGACGCTCTCCGAGCGCACGGTGGAGCGCTTCCATCGCGAGGCCGAGACCGCGGGCCGCCTCAGCCATCCCGCCATCGTGACCGTGTTCGCCATGGGTCGCTCCGATGGCCTGCACTTCATCGCCGAGGAGCTGGTGGAGGACGGCACGACGTACGCCGAGCGCCTCGCCCAGCTCCGCGAGCTCTCGGAGCTTCCCCACGACTACTATCGCGCGACCGCCCGCCTGTTCGCGGAGCTCGCCGATGGCCTGGAGATCGCCCACGCGCAGGGCGTCGTGCACCGCGACGTGAAGCCGGGCAACGTGCTGCTCACGCGGGACGGACGGCCGAAGATCGCCGACTTCGGGCTCGCCAAGCTCGCCGACCAGCTCTCCCTGTCGCGCACCGGCGAGCTGACGGGAACCCCCTTCTACCTCTCGCCCGAGCAGGCGATGGGCAGCCGCGCCCTCGATGCCCGAAGCGACGTGTTCAGCCTCGGCGTCACCCTGTACGAGGCGCTCACCCTCCAGCGTCCCTTCCAGGGCGACACGAGCCACCAGGTCCTGCGCAAGATCGTCGCGGAGGAGCCGATCGATCCCCGCCGGCTGCGCTCCCGCGTCCCGCGCGAGCTCGCCCTGATCTGCCGCCGGGCGATCGAGAAGAGCCCGGGGCGCCGCTATTCCTCCATGGCGTCCTTCGCGGCGGACCTGCGCCACTGGCTGAACGACGAGCCGATCGTCGCCCGCGCTCCGCGACCGCACGAGCGGGCCTGGAAATGGGCGCGGCGGCATCGGGTGTGGGCGGTGGGGCTGGGGCTGGGATTCGTGGCGTTCCTCGTCGTCGGAGCGCTCCTCGTGCGGATCCAGGGGCTGCAGAGCGCGACGCAGCGCACTCTGGGGGCCTTTCTGGAAGTCACCGACCCCCGGAATCTGCGGAAATGGGGGGAGTCCGACGCGGAGTACGTGCGGACCAAGATCGTCGAACCGGCTCACAAGATCTTCGCGGGCGATCCGGCCTCCCTCGCGTACGCGATGCGGATCGCCGGGATCGCGTACATGGTGCTCGGGCAGTACTCGGCGGCGATCGACTCCTTCGAGGAGGCCGCGCGAGGATACGCCGCGGAGTCCGGACCCCAGGCGGCGGTCACGCTCGACACGCGCTTGGACCACGTCGCGGCCCTCCTCGCCCTCTACCGGGAGGAGGAAGCCGTTCGGGTCCTCGAAGAGACGCTCGAGGTCTTCGATGACGATCCGAGCTCCACCGATCCGCGGCTCGCGGACGCGCTCGCGAACCTGTTCGGGATCCACGAACGGGCGATGCGCCGGCCAGAGCTGCTCGAGCTCGAGGATCGCTACGGACCTATCAGGAAACGGCTCCAGAGCTCGATCGCGGCCCTCGACGGCCGCACCGCAGCGTCCGGCGGGATCGCCGAGGAGCAAGTGAAGTACCGCCTCCAGACGCACGTCGCGCAGTTCCTGATGTACGACCGGCGGTACGACCAGGCGCAGGAAGTCATAGCGAAGGTCTGCGCTGGGCTCGAGGACCTCTGCGGGGCGGAACATCTCTGGACCCTCGACGCGCGCGAGCTGGAGCTCGCCATTCTGACCCACCACGGCCGCTATCCGGATTGCCTGCGGCGAGGAGAGGAATTGCAGCGTCGCGTGGCGAGGCTCGTGGGCCGCCTGCACCCGATGACGGCGAGAATCGAGGGGATGCTCGGCGAGATCCGGCGCGATGCCGGGGACTGGGAAGCGGCGCTGGACCACCACGAGCAGGCCCTCGACGGGCTGGCCCGGATCCTCTCGGCGAGCCATCCGGCCTACCTCGTCCACCGCACGAGCTACGGCATCACGCTCGGTCGCGCCGGCCATCTCCCGGAGGCGGAGCAGGTACTGCGCGACACGATGCAGAGGCTGCTGGACGCCGAGTTGGCCGATCGTCGCGCCATGCTCATCTGCCAGCGAGCCCTGGCGGAGGTGTTCGAGTGGGCAGGGAGGGCCCCAGAGGCCCAAGAGCTGCTCGAGGCGCGGGCAGCGGCCGGCGCCCCGGACGCGAACGCCACGCTGGCCCTGTTCCTGTGGCGGCAGGGCGAGATCGCGAGAGCCAGGGACCTTCTCGCCGCGGACATCTCCCGGCGCGAGGAGTCGGGAAGCCGAACACTCCTCGGCGAGCACCTCAACCTCGCCGGAGTCCTTCTCGATCTCGGCTCGCTCGACGACGCGGAGTCGCAGATCCAGTACGTCGTGAAACGTCTGCCGGACATGCCCAATCCCCGGCGGCTGGAGGAGATCGCTCTGCGCATCGCCTGCTTGCGCTCCGATCTCGCCCTGGCGCGCGGCGATCCCGACGCGGCGTTGGCGGTGGCCGGCCCGGTGGATCCGCCTTCCTTCGCGACCTTCTCGCCGGCCGGCCGCGAAGTCCTGGAGGCGGTCCGCCTCGTCCCCGTCGCCCGCGCGCACGCCGCCCGCGGCGAGGTCGATCGCGCCCGGGAGGAGGCGCTGCGGGCCCGCGCGGCCCTGGAAACGACCCCGTGGTTCGCCCGCGAGCGCCAGAATGCCGAGGCGCTCCTCGCCGCGCTGGCGAAGTGAATCCGGATGCGGGCGCAGCGAACGCGGTCCCTCCTCGGCTGCCTCACCCGGCCGGGAGGCCGGACGCGCTCCGGAAGCTCGCGTCCTCGTAGGGAACGCCCCCCCACATGGCCAACTGGGGGCAAGCGGCGCAGGCGGGGTGGAGCTGGCCGTCGAGCGTGCCTTCGCGCATCCGCACCATCAAGGGGCTGGAGAAGAGCCGCTGCAGATCGAAATCCTGGCGCAGATTCCCGACGATCGGGCGGCGCTGGCCGCAGCAGGCGGACACGTCGCCGTTCAGCGCGATGAAGGCCTCGCGCCACAGATACCAGCAGTAGTACCGGCGGCCGTCCTGGGGAGCCGGTGGCACCTCGACCTTCGGCACGGCGGGGAGCTTGCTCGGCAGGTAGACCGACAGATTCTCCCCCGAGAAGAGCCTGGGCAGGCTCAGGCTGATGCCGAGATCGCGCGCGACGGAGGCTGCCTCGCGGAGGCAGCGATCGGACCGTTCGGGCGCCACGCTCGGCTGCCAGCGCTCCCAGGACTTGTCGAAAGCGATCAGGTGCGCGCCGCAAACGCCGTCGATCTCGAGCTCGGCCGCGAGGCGCACCATGTCCGACAGCTCTTCGATCCACTGGAGCATGAACACGCTCATGATCCAGACCTGCGGCCGCTCCGCGGGGGACAGCCGGCGCCGCCAGTCGCGCAGGATGGTGAGGCGTCGAACCACGTCCTCGAAGTCCGCGGGCGCGCGCAACTTGTTGAACGTCTTCTTCGAGGCACCATCCATGGAGACGTTGATCCGGTAGAGCGCCGGTCGCATCTCCTCGAGGCGATCCTCGTCGAGGTACGTCCCGTTGGTGAACAGCTCGGCGAAGACCCCGTACTCCTGCAGAAGCGCGATGAACCGGCTCCAGTGGGAGTACATCATCGGCTCGCCGACGACCGACGGGATCAGCACCTGGATGTGCGGGAAGACCTGCCGGGCGAAGAGCTCGAGGTCGGCGACCGACAGCTCCAGCTCCGGCTCGAGCTTGCGCTTCCTGGCCAGGGCCCGCGGCGGAGTGAACTCGCAGTGAGGGCAGTGCAGGTTGCAGTCGGCAGTGAGCTCGAGGGTGACGCGCAGCGGAAGCGCATCGAACTTCCCTCGCCCCTCCTTCTCCGCCCGCACCACGGCCTCGAGGTTCCGGAGGCGCGTTTCGGCATGGGGCAAGGCAGAGTTCATCGCGCGGACGGATGGATCAGGATGGGGGATCCGGGCTCCGTGCGCAAGGCTCGGGTGGCACTCCCATTCTCGATCCGGGGCTCTTCTTGGCCGGGCAACGCACCCACCCCGGCGGCGGGGAATCGATCGGCGACCCGGCTCAACGCCCCGGCTCCTCCCCCAGCCTCAGGTCCCAGGCGGGAGGATCCCCGCCGGGACCCCGGAGGTAGTGGTCGAACCAGAGCATCATGCGGCGGCTGTAGTCGTAGCGCGAGGTCGCCCGCCGATTGCCGTGCCCCTCGCCGGGATACTGGACGTAGCGCACGGGGACGTTGCCGAACATGGCGAGCGCCCGGTAGAGCTGCATGCTCTGCTCGGGATTCACGCGGGTGTCGTCCGTTCCACCCAGGATGAGCAAGGGAGTGCGGCACTTCTCCGCGTGGTAGACGGGGCTGCGCTCCAGGTTGAACTGCCACTTCGTCCCGGGATCGAACAAGGTGTGCACCGCCCGATCCTCGAGGGGGATGTCCGTGGTGAAGGCCTTGCTGAGCTCGTTGCTGATGCCGACGGCCATCACCCCCGCCGCGATGCGCTCGGAGTAGAACGTCGACAGCCAGGCGGTCGCGTAGCCGCCGTAGGAGCCTCCCGTCACCCCGACTCGATCGGGGTCGGCGATCCCCGTGGCGACGAGATGGTCCACGGCGTCGATCAGGTCGTCGAACTCCTTGCCCGCCGGATCGCCCTGGCTGAGCTTGGCGAACGCGACGCCCCTTCCGGTGCTGCCGCGGTAGTTGGGATGGAAGACGGCATAGCCGCGCCCGGCCGCGACCTGGCCCGGGCGGGAGTAGCCGGTGAGCCAGTCGTTCTGCATGTTCGACTCGGGTCCGCCGTGCACCACGAGGATGAGGGGGGCCGGCCCGCTCGCCGTCCCCGCGCGCGGATGGATGAGGATGCCCTCGAGCTCCAGCCCGTCCCGGGCCGGGTGGCGGATCACCTCCTGGCGGCCGAAGGCCACCGCGGCGAGCCAGGGATTCCCGTCCGTCAGGCGCCGGGGGGCGCGGTCGCCGTGCGCCATGGCGAAGACCTCCGCGGGATGCCGGGCCGAGCTGCCCGCGAAGGCGGCGCGATGGCCGGCCGTGGAGAGCGCGAGCCCCGCGAGGACCGGGCTGTCGGGCGGATCCCCGGCCGTGCCGCCGGAGAAGTGGGTCTTGTGTTCTCCCGTCAGGACATCGACCTCCCCGAAGATCGTCCCCGTGCCGATGTCGGCGAGGAACATCACCGTCCGCGCATCCTGCCAGGCGAGCGCGCGCACGTGCCCCAGGAGATCGGGGAGAAGGTCGCGCAGCTCGCCGCCGGTCGCCGGCGCCACCAGGAGCCGTCCCTCGCTCGGATCGTGGAAGTCGGCGGCGGACACGAGGGCCACGAGACGCCCATCGGGGCTCATCTCGAATCCGCCGAGCTTGCCGGGATTCTCGATCCGGGCGAGCACTGCGCCGCTCGCGGCGTCGACGATGCGCAGACGGCGGAGCATGAGGTCGTCGTCCGCGAGGGGACGGGGGGTGATCGCGAGGACGAGGCGCTCGCCGTCCGGCGACCAGCGGAAGTCCGCCACCGATCCCTCGACCTCGAGCGCGCGCGGCTCCTCCGCCTTCACCCCCTCCTGCGCGGCGTCCTTCGTCTCGCCGTCCCACGCGACGGGAGGCGGCGGGTCGAGGGAAGGCAGGGGGGCGATCCAGATCCGGCGGCGGCGCCAGTCCTCCTCGAACACGATCGCGTCGAATCCCTCCTTCCTCGCGTCTCGCCGAGCGTCGCGCTCGGGCTCCGCGGCGAGGAAAGCCACGCGCCGTCCGTCGGGGGACAGGCGGTGGCTCCCGATCCCCGCCGCGAACGCGAGCACGCGCCGCGACTCGCCGCCGGCGACGGGGATCGCCCAGAGCGCCGGCTCCTCGTCGCCGGAGCGGCGGGCCGAGTAGGTGATCCAGCGGCCATCGGGCGTGAACCGGGCGTCGGCCACGTTCATCGGGCCGGGCACGTAGGCCCGGGACGGGCCGCCGGCGAAGGGAACCACGTGGAGCTCGGACCACGCGGCCCCGTCCTCGTCCACGCCCGGGATGCGGGGCACGGAGAGCGTGTAGGCGACGAGGCTTCCGTCGGGCGAGAGATCGACCGACTGCACGGTGCGCAGGGACGCCACCTGCTCCAAGCTCATCCCGTCGTCCGCGGCCGGGGGCGGCGGCGCGGCGGACGCTCCCACTGCCACCGGGGCGGAGACCACGGACGCGCGGAGGAACGCCAGGAACGACGGGACCGCCAAGGCTCGATTCATGACCGCTTCCAGGGGCCGGGAGGAACGAAGAAGGGGAAATGATAGGGACCGTGGTCCCGGGCTTCCTGGGTCGGAGGCCCGTCCCGTGCGGGTAGGGCGTACGCTCTTCCGGGGCGTCCGGCCGGCCGCGGACCGGCCCCCCCCCCGCTCATGCCCGCCCGCGCCCGCCTCGGCCTCGTCGCGCTCCCGCTCGGACTCCTCGCCGTCCTTCTTCTCCTGTTCCTGGGCGATCCCTCCCCCGCTGGCATCGTCGGGCCAGCGGGGACCGCCCCCGCGCCGGCCGCGTCTCTGGCGAAGGACCTCCTCCCCCCCACCGCGGTTCCTTCTCCACCGCGGGCAGAGTCGGCAGCGCGCATCCCCGTCGCCGGCGAAGACACCCTCTTCGCGCTCGATCCTCTCGACCGGCTGGAGGTCGGACCCCTCTACGAGCTCGAGGTACGGGTGGTGGACGATTTCGGCCTTCCCCGCGCGGGCGCGGAGGTCTTCGCCGCGCCGTTCGGCCTGCCGCTGAACCGGCTCGGGACCACGGGAGACGACGGGCGGCTGATCGCGAGGTGGTCCGGGCGGCGGCCAAGCATGGAGATCGCGTGGTGTGTGCGGCAGGCTGGCCAGACCTCGTCGCTCTTGCGCTCGCCGCTCGTCGCGGGCGGACCGAACCGGCTCCTCGTGCCGCTCCCCGCCAGCCCCCCGCCCGACAAGCGCGATTTCCGGGGAAGGTCCTGGCGGCGGACCTCCAGCGCCGTCCGGAGCGCCGGCGGCGCCCCCGATCTCCTCGACCGCTTGCCGGAGGCGGCGCGACGCGAGGGCGGGGAGATCGGGTTCCGCGACCCGCTGGAGTGGGAATCGACAGCCAGAGAAGGGGAGCAGCGCGTCGAAGCCCGCGAGGTCGCACCCTTCGGACCGGGCGTGATCCTGATCCCGGAGCTCGAGCGACCGGGTTGGATCGTCGGCGTACCGGTTCACGCCACCCTCTCGGGTAGGGTTCTCGACGCCGCAGGCGAGCCTCAGGGAGGCGTTCCCATCGCGCTCGGTCCCGACGAGAGCCGCCTCCCCTGGCGCGGCGAGACGGATGAGCACGGAGCGTTCCGCTTCGTCGGGGTTCCGCCGGGGAGCTGGCTCATGCGGGCCGGAGGCGGTCCGTTCGGTCTGGCCTTCCACCGCGTCGACGTGGAGGCGGGAGAGCGGACGGAGTGGACTGCCGTCCTCGACCGGGGGCGCGAGGCACGGGGCTGGCTTTCGACGCCGGAGGGCGCGGCGCTCGCAGGATGGCGCGTCGAGCTTTCCGACCGCGATCCGATCCAGCCGTGGTGCGGGGTCGTACAGAGCGGCACGGACGGCTCTTTCGTCGTTCCGAGCTGCCCCGCGGGTGTCTTGCGCCTCGAGGTCTTTCCCCCCGACCAGCGCTTGCTCCCCGTCGCGGTGCGCGACGGTGTGCGGGTCGGGGGACGCGAGACCAAGATCGCTCTCGGCCCGGACGTGCGCACCGCCGGGAGTGCCGCCGCACTGGTCGCCGCCGCGGAGGGATGGGAGGCGCACGGCGCGCACCTGCGCCTGTGGCAGCCGGAGAGCGGTCGTGGCGTGTGGTTCCTCCCCGGTTCCTCCCCCCGGCGCGGCTTGCCGAGCGGCTCCTACCTCCTCGAGGCCGGCGCCCCCGGCTGCGGGTGGCCAGAGCTCGGCCCGATCTCCGTCCTTCCCGGCGAGCCGCCGACCGATCTCGGCGCGATCGTCCTTCCCGCCGGCGCCCCCGCGCCCGCCACGCTCGCGCTCGCTTTCCCGCCTCCGCCAGCGGGCGTGCCAACCTCCTCCCTGCGCCTCGCGGGCCGCCTCCATCGGCTCGATCCGGCGGTGGAGGCGGAGATCGCGAGGTTCGGAGAGGGGACGAGCGGCGAGGAGACATCCCCCTTTCCGGAAGCCGCCGGGCGCGAGATCGGACGGACCCGCACCTTCCGGCTCCTTCCCGGCGAGTATCTCCTCCGCGTCCACCGTCCCCCGGGGGATCCTCTCGCGTACGCCCTCGACCTCGCCCCAGGGAGCTCGCTCGCCCTGATCCTGCGCGTCGAGGGCGACGCCGTGCGCGTCGAGGTGCCGGGGCCGCCGGAACCCGTCGCGGAGGAGCGATAGGGCCGATCGCGAGGTTCAACGACCCTGCGGGTAGAGGAGGCCCGGCCGGATAGTGAGGAGCCCGTCCGCGAACGGAACGGGGATGGCACCGAGACGGCCCGCGGGGTCGAAGGCGAGCATGGCGGGCGGCTGGCCGGTGGCGAGGACGTACGCGAGGGTCTCCGTACGCGCGTCGATCACCGCGACGTCCCCGTCCATCGAGACGCTGTACATGGGGCCGGGGCCGACCGTGATGATGCAGGTGCCGCCGGCCACCGTGAGAACCCGGCCTCGTTCGTCGAGGTGCAGGGCCTGGGGCGGGCTCGGGAGAGCGATGCTCTTCGTCACCAGGCCCGTCGCCAGATCGACGACGTCGACGGTTTCATCGACGTTGGCGAGAACGTAGAGCTTCGCCCCGTCGGGAGAGAGCGCCATCTCGAAGGGAGTGTCGCCGACGGCGATCGTGCGCAGCACCGTCGAGCCGGCGCCAGCGTTGCTCACCTCGCGAACCGTGTCATCGTCCTTGCACGTCACGTAGATCCGTGCATCGTCGGCGGAGAAGATGGCGCGCACCGGGAAGGACCCGACCGCCACGCCCTTCACCAAGCTCCAGGTGGTCGTGTCGATCAGGCTGATCACGTTGCTGTAGCTGCCGCAGACGACCAGCGTCGTCCCGTCGTGGCTGAGCGTCATGCCGCTCGTCTGGGAGAAGAGGAAGTAGATCCCTCCCATGTTCGCGGTGGGGATCTTCGCCCCGGCGACACTCAAGGTGTCGAGATCGATCCGCCACACTCCGTCCCCGTCGGCCACGACGCAGAGGTAGGCGTAGTGACCGTCCGGGGAGATCTCGACCTGGCTCGCCCGCCGCCCGATCGCAACGTCGGTGACGGCGTGGGTCTGCAGATCGAGGATCGACGCGAAGTACGAGTCGAGGTTGGCCACGACCGCCTGATCCCCGTCGGGCGTGATCGCCACCTCCGCCGGCCGCTCGCCCACCGGAACGGCCGCCACCACGACTCCGGTGGCGACGTCGACGATCGAGACGTTGTCGCTGAGGATGTTCGCCGCCACGAGGGTGCGGCCATCGGGGGAGATCGCTACCGTGCGCGTCTTGTCCGCCTCGGGCGGAGGTCCCGAGGGGACGATGCCCTCGGTGTAGCCGGCGGCGCCGTTCGTGTTCACCACGACCAGGTCCTCCCCGAAGCTGTTGGCCACCATCGCCCCCCGCGGGCCGGCGGGCGACACGCCGCCGAGCGGGCACAAGACGACGCCATTCAGGTCGACGAGCGTCGTGGCGGTCGCGAAGTCGATCAGGGTGCCGTAGTACCCCACGCAAAGGGCGTAGCTGCCATCGGCGGTCGCGTGGAGCTCGTTCACGCTGGCGGTGTTCAGGCTGCCCGAGACGGCGTCGGTCCCGAGGTCGACGACCCGGCACGCATTCAGCACGGCCACCGCTGCCTTCGTCCCGTCGGGCCGGACGCAGATCGGGCCCCAGCAGTCGGCGCCGATGGAGATCGTCTTGGTGATCGCCCGCCCCGGCACGTCGACCACGGAGATCCTCGGCACGGCGGGAATGTGCGCGACGACCGCCAGGGTCCCGTCGGGCGTCACGGCCACGTCCCACGGGCCGCTCTCGGAGGGGAGCGTCGTGGCGGAGCCGGTGGGAATGTCGTAGATCCGGAGGCAGTTGGCGTAGTAATCGGGATGGACGATCGTCGAATCGTCGGCGATCGCGAACGCGTTGAAGTTCGCCGTGATGACGCCGGGTTCGAAGGCCATCGAAACGATGACCGCGAAGCCCGCGTTCGGGATGCGGCGGATCTCGGCGGCCGAAGCGATGTCGAGCACCGACAGCGTGGACTCCTTCGTGTTCCCTACGACGGCCTTCGTGCTGTCCGGAGTGATACGCACGACGCCGGGCTGGTCGCCGATGGGCACGACCGCGGTCTCCTGACCGCTCGTGAGATCCACGATCGACGCCGTGTCCTCGAAGAAGTTCGCGGTGACGGCATGGAGGCCGTCGGCGCTCACCGCCACGCCCTGCGGCGAGCCGGAGAGCTCGATCGCCTGCACGACGAGCCGGGTGGCCGCGTCGAAGACGATCAGGTTCTGACTATCCCGGTGCGCCACGACGATGCGGGTGCCGTCCGGCGTGAAGGCCAGGCCCGCGGGCATGTCCCCCTCCGGCAGGCTGCCGGTGAAGAGGAAGCCGTCGTACAGCATCTCGAGCGGCGCCGGCCGGGCATTGGTGCCGCGGGCGGCGGAGGCGGACCCCTTGCGCTCCCGAGCGAGGGCCGGAGGAGCGATCTGCACCTCGCGCGCCGGGCGCACGATCCGGGCCAGGGGGGGGTCCCCGTCCTCGGCATCGGCCGCCCGGACCGGGAGGTTCCCGCCCGGCGCGGGAACGGGGCCGGCGCGGCCGCTGGTGCGCGGCCCGGGGACGGCGAACGAGGCGATCAGGGGCAGAGCGAGGACCGGAAGGGCGCGGCGAGGCCAGGAACTTCGCAGAGGCATTCTTGCTTCCCTCCCATGCTTCGGGGAAACGCCGGGGGGTACGGCGGCTGGGCCGCCGCCGGACATCGTAGTCGGGGGGCCCGGGTCCCGACCGGGAACGGAATCCGGCGCCGCCACGGCGAATCGGCGGGAGTCGTACGCTCTCCTCGGTTCGTTGCCCCCCCTTCCCCCCGGAGGATCCCATGTCCATGAGACACCTCGCCCCATCCCCCCTCTCCCTCCTGCTCCTCGCCTCCCTTCCCTTCGCCGCGATCCAGGAGCCGCCGGACCCCTTCGTGCGCGTCGAGCTCGCGAACGGGGTGCGGGCGGCGATCCTCGCCGTGGAGGGCGCCGAGCGCGAGTCGTTCCTGACCTTCCTGCCCCTCGGCCTGTACGGGGACGGTCCCCATCGCGCGCAGTTCGCCCATCTCCTCGAGCACCTGGTGATCCGCACCACCGATCCCGATTCGCTCCAGGCGGAGGGTCTCGAGCTGAACGGCGAGACGATGGGCGGCTTCCTGCGCCTCGACGCCTACGCGGACCCGGCGCACTGGCGGGAGGCCCTCGCCCGCCATCGCCGCTGGCTCGCGCCGGGCGCCTTCGACGCCGCCGTCCTCGCGCGCGAGAAGGAACGGATCGCCGGAGAGCTCGCGGCGACGGTGCCGGCGGGCTTCACTCACAAGTGGGCGGCGGCGGCTTGGTCCCAGGTCGCGGGCCACGGCCTTCCCAGCGCCCGGGTCCGCGGCGATGTCGAGGCGGCCACGATCGCGGAGGCGATGGACTACGCCGCCGAGCGGCTGGCGGGGAGCGGCGAGGTCCTCGTCGTGGCCGCGGGCCCGATTCCGGCCGCGGAGGTGGCAAAGGCGATCGAGGCGGAGCTCGGCTCCCTCCCGGCCCGCGCTCCGGCGAAGGAGGCGCGGGTCTCCGCCCCCGGGCCGCGCTCCGGCGATCTCGCCGCCACCTGGGACCTTGCCGCGCGCCACTACCTCGAATGGTATCCGGTGCCCGCCGCGGAACCGGCGGATCGCGCGGCAGCCTTCGTGCTCGCCCAGCGGCTCGCCCAGCTCCTGTACACGAGCGAGGATCCCCGCCTGGCGAGCGGGACGGCCCTCGCCACCCTCGACTTCATCCCGCCCCTCGGCCGGGCGATCACGATCAGCGTCTCGCTGGGGGCGGACGCGGTGGTCGAGGAGGTTCGGGCCGCGCTGCGCGCGGAGCTGGACGGCGTCCTGGCCGCGGGCCGGCGGCTCCCCGCCGTCGAGGTCACGATCGCCCAGCTCCGCGGGCAGGTCGGCCAGCTCCCCGCCTTCGATGCCCTCCGCCGCCAGCTCGCCGGCCGCGGCTCCTCGGCCCTCGTGGAGGCCCAGATCGCCCTCAACCTCGCCAGCCAGGAGCGCGTGGTCGGCTTGACGACCCCCGCGCTGGCCGCCGCCCTCGAGACCCTGGATGCACCGCGCGTCGCGGCGCTCGCATCGGAGCGCTTGAACGCGGGAAACCGGTCGAGCCTGCGGCTGGAGCCGGTCCGCTGACGGCGCCGCGACCCTCTCCTCGACGCCGGCGAGCCGCCCGCGCCGGACGCCGCATAGCGCGGGCTGACGCCCGCAACCCACGCTGGCGCAGGTCGACCTGGCCCGCGCGAGCTCCAACATCGTCAGATGTTGGGCCAGCATCCTCTGATCTACCACATCGAGATTCTCCGCGGGCCGCGAAGAGTCTCGAGTGTAGTAGCTCAGATCGAGAAGCCCCGCCGGTAGGCGCGGCGGATCAGGGCATCGGCCTCCGGAGAGCTCGTGGCGCGCAGGGCGGCGCTGTCCCAGACGATGGGCTTGCCGACTCGCAGGGCGAGGTTCCCGAGGAGGACGGTCTCGGTGAAGGGCCCGGCGTGGCCGAAGTGGGAGAGGGTCTGGCCCTCGCCCCGGCAGGCCGCGAGCCACTCGGCGTGATGGCCGGGGGAACGGGGCAAGGAGGGAGGAGGCGGAGTGAGCACCTCGCCCGGCTTCGCCAAGAGCTCGTGCGCCATCCCGTTGTCGTCGGGGGAGAAGAGGGAGCCGCGCTCGCCGACGACCAGGCAGCCCGAGCCCGGCACCTCGCGGTCGCCGAGGATGCCCGGCGGGGGGGACATGCTCCCGTCGTACCAGGTGAAGGTCAGGGGACCGCGATCGCCGCGGGCGGGGAAGTCGTAGGTGATCCGGCAGCCGGCGGGATAGCTGTCGTCGAAGAGCGGGGTCGATTTCGCCTCCACCCGCGTGGGCGCGTCGAGACGCAGCCCCAGGACGGGGAGATTCATCGTGTGACACGCCATGTCGCCGAGCGCGCCGGTGCCGAAGTCGTACCAGCCGCGCCACGCGAAGGGGTGGTAGGCGGGGTGGTACGGGCGATCGGGGGCTCCGCCGAGCCAGAGGTACCAGTGGAGCGAGTCGGGAACCGGCGGGGTCTCCGCCGGCGTCGGGATCGCCTGCGGCCAGATGGGGCGGTTCGTCCACACGTGCACCTCGCTCACCGCGCCGAGCACGCCGGCCTGCAGCACCTCCACCCCGGCTCGGAAGCCGTCGGCAGCCGTGCCGTTGTTGCCCATCTGGGTGACGAGGCCCTTCTCGCGGGCCAGGGTGGCGAGGACCCGAGCCTCCTCGATCGACCAGGTGAGCGGCTTCTCGCAGTACACGTGGAGCCCGCGCTTCATCGCCGCCGCGGCGACCGGGGCGTGCATGTGATCGGGGGTGCTGACCACGATCGCGTCGAGCTGGTCCCCCATCGCCTCGAGGAGCTCGCGGTAGTCGAAGAAGAAGCGAGCGTCGGGGAATCGTTCGATCGCGCTGGCGGCCATCTGGCGGTCGACGTCGCACAGGGCGATGACGTTCTCGCCGCCGACCGCCTGCATGTTCGCCCAGCCCCGCCCGCCCACGCCGACGCCGGCGATGGAGAGCTTCTCGGCCGCCGCCTCCTGCCGAACCGCCCGCCGGGCGGCGCGCGGCGCTCCCCCGGCCATCCACAGCCCCGCCCCCGCGGCGCCCGCGCCGACGAGGAAGTTCCGCCGATCGATCCTCCGTGCCATCTCCTGCCTCCTTGATTTCCAGCCGCGCGCCCCCCACCGGGGCCGGTCGGGGCCCGCGCTCGGGCATCCTCCGGCGCGCCAGGATAGCGGGGAGGGGAGCGGGCGGCGACCGCCGGCGCGGCCCGACCCTACTCGATCGAGAACGCGACCGCGTTCACGTGAGCGACGGTCTGCCCCGCGGTACGGAGGGTCACCCGGAGATGGCCGGCGGCGGTCTGGAGGGTGGAGGGGGGGACGGTCCACTGGTGGCGGCCGTTGTCGGGGAGACCGGCGGCGATCGGGGTCCAGGGGCCGCCCGGGCCGGAGGTCGAGAGCTCGAGGTCGATCGTCGCGGGGACGCCGCCGGGGACGGCGCTGCGCCACTCGAGGAAGCGCACCTGGCCGCGGCGCAGGACGGCGTGGGGACCGGGCCGGACGAGGCGCACGGCGAGGTGCGCCGGCACGGAGCTCTCGAGGTAGCAGCGCAGGTGGTTCCGGGTGGAGAAGAGGCTGCCCTCCTCGCTCACCAGCACGATGTCCGGGCGACCGTTCCGGTCGGCGTCGTCCCCGGTCTCGAGGGCGGAGCAGTAGCCGGGCGTGCCGGCGGCGAAGTACGCCGCGACCGCCCAGTGGCCCGCCCCGTCCCCGAGGAAGACGGCGCCGATGCCGCCCCCGAAGAGGACGAGGTCGGTCCGACCGTCCCCGTCCATGTCGCCGAGCTGGGCGGCTTCGGCCGGGCTCGTGACGGGCAGACCGGACTTCGCGGGGAGCCACTGCCCGGCGGGATCCCATCGCCACACCTCCACTTCGCCTCCGGAGCCGACCCACGCGACGTCGTCGCAACCGTCTCCGTCGACGTCCCCGAGGTCGAGGCCGTCCCGCACGCCCCAGGCGCCCGGAGAGGGGAGGTTCAGGTCGGCGAGCGTGAACCCGCCGAGCCCGTTGCCGAGATAGACGGTGCCCGAGCTGTTCTCGGCGACGAAGTCGGCATGACCATCGCCGTTCACGTCGCCGAAAACGAGGTCGAAGCTCGAGTTGCCGCCGGTGAAGCCGAAGGTCTGCGTCCAGGTGCCGTCGCCTTCGTTGCGGTAGAGGTGGACGCCGGCGCTCGCGCCGAACGAGTTCGCGCCGAGGTCGAGGTCGCCGTCGCCGTCGTAGTCGGCGAAGTCGGTTCCGAACATCCCCCAGCTCTCGCCGTTCGTGGCCAGCCCGTCGTCCCACGGCGTCCAGCCCGTGCCCGTGCCGTCGCCGAGGGCGACCTCGATGAGCTGGTCGCCGAAATCCGTGCTCGACCAGTTGTGGTGCATGCCGTACCCGGCATCCATCCAACCGTCGCCGTTCACGTCGCCGAGGGCGATCCCGCCGTAGCCGAAGTTCCCGCTCTGGAACACGGACCAGGCCCCGGCGCCATTGCCGAAATAGACCATGATCCCGTGCTCCTGGGTATTGACGTAGGGCGAGCCGTGATCGCCGATCGCCACGATGTCGACCTTCCCGTCGGCGTTCACGTCCCCGAGCTCGAGCTCGGTGCCCCCGCCTTCCCACTGCGGGTTGCCGAGCCCAGTCGAGGACTCGACATAGGCGAGCGGCACGTAGGGAGAATGGGAGGAAGGTGCGCTCGGGCCGGAGGGGGTGCCGGCGCCGATTCGCGTGGTGCTCTGGCCTCCGGGAGAGACACCGACGAGGAGGAGGACCGGAATGACGAGCGTGGCGGCGGCGTAGCGCATGCCACGAGTCTGCCCGGCGCGCGCGAATGCCGCCATAGGGCGGCTGGCGTGGGCCCGGACCGGTCGGGTAGCCGGCGCCTGCGGCGCCTCTCCTCGGCCTTAGGCTGGCATGGGTTGGCGCCGGAGGCGCCCCCGCCCGGACCGGCCGAGGAGCGGGCGCCTTCGCCGCCTCTCCTCGGCCTTAGGCTGGCATGGGTTGGCGCCGGAGGCGCCCCCCATGCCAGCCTAGAACCCCAGCCGCAGGTCCTGGGCGTTTGTCAGGTCGACGCCGCCCCCGAAGCGGACCGCCTGCGTGCAGAGCGTGAAGCCGGCCAGAGCGGGACTCGCGGGCACGTCGATCCGGATCACGACCGGATCGCTCCAGGCGGCGATCGCTCCGAGGAAGTCGCCCGGCGGAAACGTGTAGTCGACGAGGATGTTCCCCCAGCGCGTCGGCTGCGTCAGCGGCTCCGGGAAGCCCACGAGATACGCGCCCGACCGGCCCGTCGTGTCGATCGTGGCGGTGAACGTCGTGCCCAGAAGCGGTGGACTCGTCACCATGTAGGCGGGGGGATTCACCCGCCCCCAGAGACTCGGGTTGCGGTAGGTGCTCGACCCGAAGGTGCAGTCGACGAGCTGCAAGCCGGCGGGCGCGATCCCGAGGTGGGCGAGATCGTCCCCCGTCGCCGCCGTCCATTCCACGGCCGGGTCGAAGCTCCCGCTCCCGGCGTACGGCGTCGTGCAGTTGTAGGTCTCCCGGCGCAGCGTGGCATCCTTCGTGACGACCTCGCCCGCCCCCCACTGGGAGCCCGGATCGAAGCCGATCTCTCCCACCGCGTCGGCCACGCCCCATGGCCCCCGCAACACCACCGCGTCGTCGCCATCGAACACGAGCTCCTCCGCCGTCTGGTCGACCGCGGGAAGAGCGCTCG
This sequence comes from Planctomycetota bacterium, assembly GCA_040754415.1. Taxonomy (GTDB): domain Bacteria; phylum Planctomycetota; class UBA1135; order UBA1135; genus JBFMCU01. Next base: position 11,525 of record JBFMCU010000165.1, on the reverse strand, counting down.
GGTCGATGAAGGGGTGGGCCACGACCCATACCGCGCGGGACGCGAGCCGGACCGCCGGCAGAGCCACGGACCCCGTCGGGACCGCACTCCCTCCCGCGTGGATCTCGATGCGGAAGCGGCCCAGGTCGACCGGCACCTGGGAGAAGTTGTAGATCTCGAGGGCCTGGTTGAACGCGCTGCCCTCCACGTATTCCGAGAGGAGGAGCTGGGCCCGGGCCGGCGCCGAAAGCAGCCCCAGAGCCAGGAGAAGGCGGGCCAGGAAACGGATCGACGGGAGGCGCGGGTGGTGGGCCATGGGGCGATCCCCGGCACGGGGGGCTGGAGGGGAGGAAGGGTCTTCGTCCCCCCCGGGCCGCGATCTGGAGGCGAGCTCGCCCTCCCGAATCCCGGCCCGCCGCGCGGCGCCCAGCGGGCCGCCAACATGACCTCCGGCTCCACTTGTACACATGGACTTCCCGGTTGGCCGTTGCCAAAGACTCCCCCACAATCCGTCCCTCTTCGCCGGGAGGATCGAAGGATCTCTGCACCCCGTACTCCCCGCCCCTGTTCCCCGGCGGGCCCGCATTGCGCCCGGAGCCGCCCCCTCCCCTCCCGCACGGGGGAGGGGCGCCCGTCCCCCGCCCTCTCTCTCCGCATCCGCAGCCCCCTGGAGGTGGCGCGTTGTTCACCCGCAGATTCGAGCGCCGCATCTATGTCGCCACGACGGTGGTGCTGTCGTCCCTCGTCATGGGGACGGCGTTCGGCACGTACGCGTTGTGGCCGGCGAACCTCGAGCGGGGATACCAGCCGGAGCAGCCGATCGAGTTCTCCCACGCGATCATGGCCGGCAAGTTCAAGATCGAGTGCATCTACTGCCACTCGGAAGCGGAGAAGGGGCCGCATGCCGGGATCCCGGACGTCGAGACGTGCATGAAGTGCCATGCCGTGATCCAGCCCAAGGATGCCCGCGGCGAGCTCAAGCCCGAGATCGTCAAGCTGCTCGACTACTGGGAGCGACGCGAGCCCATCCAGTGGGAGAAGGTGTACGACCTCGCCGACTTCGTCTATTTCGATCACCGCCGGCATCTCGCGCCCGGCACGGGCCTCGAATGCGCCGACTGCCACGGTCCAGTGGAAACGATGGACCGCGTGGAGCGCGTGTACTCCCTCAAGATGGCGTGGTGCCTCGACTGCCACATGGAGCCCCCCCCCGCGGGCGCTCCGCCGGAGCAGCTCACCCGCGCGTCCATCCATTGCTCCACCTGCCACCGATGAAGGACCATCGCCTTCCGCCCCTCCTCGCGACCGCGTGGAGGGCCGCCGGGCTGGCGGTTCGCGACGAGGTACTCCACCCGCCGGCCAGGATCGACCGCCGCACGCTGCTCGAGCTCATGGCCGCCTCCTCCGCGCTCGCGCTGGGAGCGGGCTGCGATCGCAAGCCGCCGCGCAAGATCGTCAGCATGCACGATGCGCCCGAGTACCTGCACCCGGGCCAACCGCTCCACTACGCCACGACGTGGACCGACGGCCCGGTCCCCTACGGCCTGATGGTCCGGAATCTCGACGGCCGGCCCGTGAAGGTCGAGGGGCTGCCCGAGCATCCGCTGAACCGCGGGACGGCGACGGCGGCGATGCAAGCGGCGCTGATGTCGCTCTACGATCCGGACCGGCTGCGCGCGCCGCGGCGGGGAGAGGCGGAGATCGGCTGGGACGAGGTCGACCGTATCGTCGTGGAAGCCCTGCGCGCCGCGCGCAAGGTCGTGCTCCTCACCCGCGCCATGCTCGGCCCCGCCGAGCGCGCCCTCGTCGCACGGTTCGTCGCGGCGTGCCGCGGGGCCGTGCACCTCGTCCACGAGACGGTGCACGACGGAGCGCGCCGACTGGCGTGGCGCGTGGCGTACGGCGCGGACGGCGAGCTGCGGCCGCGCTACGACCGCGCGCGCGTCGTCCTGAGCGTCGACTGCGACTTCCTCGGCACGGATGGCGACGTCCTGGGGGCGACGGCGGGCTGGGCCGCGCGACGCTCTCCGGCCACCGTCGCCGCCACCGAGGAGCTCTCACGCCTCTGGATCGCCGAGGCGGGCCTCAGCGTCACCGGGGCGAACGCCGACCACCACCTGTCTCTTCTCCCCTCGGCCGCTCTCGGCCTGGTGGGCGCTTTGCGCGCCGCCCTCGGCGGGGACGGGGCGGCCCTTGGACGGTGGGCCGACGCGGAGCATGTCGAGCGCCGGGTGCTCGACACCCTGGCGGCAGATCTGCGCGATCACCGCGGCGAGGCGGTCGTCGTGGCCGGCGCGCACCTCCCGGCCAGCGTGCACGCCGCGGTTTGCCTCCTGAACGACGAGCTCGGTGCGGCGGGAACGACGCTGGAGTGGTGCTCGGCCCCCGCGACTCTTCCTCCCGACGATCCCGCCAAGATCGCCCGGGCGATGGAGTCCGGCGTCGACGTGCTCGTGACCCTCGGCGTCAATCCGGTGTACGACTTCCCCGGCGGGGAGGGCGCGGCCCTGGTGGCGAAGGCCCGCCTCGCCGTCGGGCACGGCCTGCACCGCGACGAGACGCTCCACGCCTGCCATCTCGCCCTGCCCAGCCACCACGGCCTCGAATCCTGGAACGATGCCCTGCTCGGCGCGGGGTCGTACGGCCTCTGCCAGCCGGTGATCACGCCCCTTTTCGCCTCGCGCCAGGAGGCCGAATCGCTCCTCGCCTGGACGAAGGCCCTGGCGCCCGGCGACCCCGAGCTGCAGGCGGCGGCGGACTGGCCCGCGTGGCTCCGCCGGCACTGGGCGCGGAACGTCCTCGCCGGCGAACCCGACACGGCCTGGGACGACGCGCTGCGCCGCGGTTTCCACGGCATGCGGCAGGCGGAGGCCTTCCCCGCCCTCAACCGCAAGGGCGCGGAGGCCTGGGCCGGGCGCGCTCCGTCGGCCCGCGGCGAGCACGAGCTCGTGCTCCTGCCGCACCACGCCGTCTTCGACGGCCGCTTCGCGGCGAACGGCTGGCTCCAGGAGCTTCCCGAGCCCATCACGAAGCTGGTCTGGGACAACGCCGCGGTCCTGGCGCCGGCCACCGCGGCGGCGCTCGGGGTCGAGGACGAGGACTGGATCAGCGTGCGCAGCGGCGATCGCGCCGTGAACCTCCCCGTGCTCGTGCTGCCGGGCGTCGCCGCCGGAGTCGTGGTGACCACGCTTGGCCACGGGCGCACCGCCGCCGGCACGATCGGCACTGAACGCGGCGTCAATGTCGCTCCGCTGCTGCCCGAGACCCCCCGCATGGGGGAGCGGATCGTGACGAGGGTCGATGTCCAGCGCACGAGCGGCCCGAATCACACATTCGCCCGCACCCAGAAGACGTTCTCGATGGAGGGCCGGCCCATCGTCTTGCGGGGCACACGTCAGGAATACGAGGCGAACCCGCATTTCCCGGCGGCCCGGACGCACTCCACCCCGGATTCCCAACTCCATCCCGATTGGGACTACTCCACCGGGCACAAGTGGGTCATGGCCATCGACCTCAGCCGTTGCACGGGCTGCAGCGCCTGCGTGGTCGCCTGCAATGCCGAGAACAACATCCCGATCGTGGGGAAGGACGAGTGCACGAACGGTCGCGAGATGCACTGGATGCGGCTGGACACCTACTACGGCGGCGATGCCGAGCATCCCGAGGTACACAGCCAGCCGATGCTCTGCCAGCACTGCGACAATGCGCCGTGCGAGACCGTCTGTCCGTTCAACGCCACGGCCCACAGCCCGGAGGGCCTCAACGAGCAGGTGTACAACCGGTGCGCCGGTACGCGGTACTGCGCCAACAACTGCCCGTACAAGGTGCGGCGCTTCAACTTCTTCGACTACCCCAAGCTCGCCACGACAGATCCGGTCCAGGAGCTCGCCTACAATCCCCAGGTCACCGTGCGCATGCGGGGGGTGATGGAGAAGTGCACCTTCTGCGTGCAGCGCATCCACGAGGCCAAGTTCCGGGCCGCGGATGCCGATCGCCCCGTCGCCGACGGCGACGTGCGGCCCGCCTGCCAGCAGACCTGCCCCGCCGCGGCCATCGTCTTCGGCGACGGAAACGACCCGGCGAGTCGCGTGGCGGCGCTCGCGAGATCGCCTCTCGCCTACCACGTGCTCGGGGAGCTCAACGTGCGGCCGAACGTCAACTACCTGGCCCGGATTGTGAATCCGCATCCCGCTCTCTCCGCGCCGCCTGGAGCTGGGGCGGAAGGAGGAGGCGACCGATGAGCTCCGCCGGTCCGGCGCTGCTCGCTCCGCCGCTGGTGGAGGGGCCCATCGACTTCCGGCGGATCGACGCCGACGTCAATCGCCCCCTGGAATCGTTCCCCTCGGCGCGGTGGTGGGGGGCGTTCGCCGTCGCGGGTCTGCTCCTGGTCCTCTTCGCCGTCGCCGCCACGTACACGGTCGCCCGGGGGATCGGCACCTGGGGCAACAACAACCCCGTGGGCTGGGCCTGGGACATCACGAACTTCGTCTTCTGGATCGGGATCGGCCACGCGGGAACCTTGATCAGCGCGATCCTCTTCCTCCTGCGCCAGCGCTGGCGCACAGCCATCGCCCGCTTCGCGGAGGCCATGACGGTCTTCGCGGTGATTTGCGCCCTCCAGTTTCCCCTGCTCCACCTCGGCCGGCCCTGGCTGGCGCTCTGGATGCTGCCCGTGCCCAACCACAACGGCATCTGGGTCAACTTCCGCTCGCCGCTCCTGTGGGACGTGTTCGCGGTCTCCACGTACGGCCTCGTGTCCTTCCTCTTCTGGTACACGGGGCTGCTCCCCGACCTGGCGACCGTGCGCGACCGCGCCAAGCATGGCCTGCGCAAGTTGATTTATGGGATCCTGAGCCTGGGCTGGCGGGGCAGCAATCGCTCGTGGAGCCATTACGAGAAGGCCTATCTCTTGTTCGCCGGCCTCTCGACGCCCCTCGTGCTCAGCGTCCACAGCGTCGTGTCCTTCGACTTCGCTACGAGCGTGATCCCCGGCTGGCACACGACCGTCTTCCCGCCCTACTTCGTGGCCGGCGCCATCTTCAGCGGCTTCGCGATGGTGGCTACGCTGATCGTGCTGATGCGGAGGTTCTTCCATCTCGAGCACGTGGTCACCGTGAATCACCTGGACGTGATGAACCGCATCGTCGTCGCCACGTCCTTGATGGTGGGTTATGCCTACGTGATCGAGTTCTTCATCGCCTGGTACGGAGGTGTCGCCTACGAGCGCTATGTCTTCTTGAACCGGGCCTTCGGCCCCTATGCGTGGGCGTACTGGACCATGGTGACCTGCAACGTCCTCGTACCGCAGCTCCTGTGGTTCGCCCGGATCCGGCGCTCGATGCTCCTCCTGTACCCGGTCGTGATCCTGATCAACGTCGGCATGTGGTTCGAGCGATTCGTGATCATCGTCACCAGCCTGCACCGAGACTTCCTACCCGCGAGCTGGGATCACTTCACGCCCACCTGGGTCGACGTCAGCCTCTTCGCGGGCAGCGTCGGCCTGTTCCTGACGCTCGTGCTCCTGTTCTGCCGATTCCTGCCCACCGTGTCGCTGGCCGAGACGAAGGGAGTCCTCGCCGGTGCTCGTCCCGATCGCCACGGAGCGCGCGAGCATGGAGGACAGCATGCGTGAGACGGCCGCGGTGATGGCTCCGGAGGGGATCGAGTCCGCCCCGGGGGGCGGCGAAGGAGCGGCGGGGCGGACCAGGATCGTCGGCACGGTGGGGCTGTTCGACGATCCGCAGGACCTCGTTCGCGCCGCCGCCGCGGTGCGCGACGCCGGATTCCGGAAGTGGGACTGCCATACCCCTTACCCCGTGCACGGATTGGACCGGGCGATGGGGATCGGATCCTCGCCGATCCCCCTCATCTGCCTCTCGGCAGGCTTCGTCGGCCTGGGCGCCGCGCTCCTCATGCAATGGTGGATGAGCGCGGTCGACTACCCGGTGCGGATCGGCGGCAAGCCCCTCTTCAGTTGGCCGGCCTTCGTGCCCATCGTCTTCGAAGTTTTCGTGCTCTTCGCGGCCCTGGCCACCATGGGTTCCCTCGTCCACTTCTGCCGGCTCGGGCGTTGGCATTCGCCGCTGCACGATTCCGGGGTGATGGCCGAGGTCACCTCGCACCGCTTCGCGGTGGTCCTCGAGGTCCAGGACGCCCAGTACACCGCGGAGAGGGCCTCGACCGTCCTGCGCGAGGCGGGGTGCCGCAACATCCGCCCGCTGGTGGAGGCGGAGGAGGAGGGCGAGTCGTTCCTATGATCTCCGCCCGTTTCGAATCCCGCCTGCGGAACCTGAATCCGAGCTTCCCGCCGCGGCTGTTCAAGGCGGTTCTCATCGCGTTCGTCGCCGCCGCGTTCGTCATCCCGCTCGGGCTCCTCGCCCTCCCGTTCCTGTCGTTCCTGAACGACATGGCCGTTCAGCCCAAGGGAAAAGCGCAGAGCCTGTACGGCGCGCTCCTCGGCCAGCCGGCCGTCGTCGAGCGCCCGCCGGTCGCGGGGACGATGCCCATGGACTTCCGGCCCTATCGCTTCGAGGCCGACGACGAGGGGACGGTGGCGCGCGCCGGCCAGGAGCTGGCGAATCCCCTCGTCCCCACGATGGAGCTGCTGGAGCGAGGCCGGAAGCTCTTCGGCTACTACTGCTGGACCTGCCACGGCCTCGAGGGAGACGGCGACGGCCCCATCGTCGGCCCCGACCGGTTCCCCGCTCCGCCGTCCCTGCACACCGAGACCGCCCGTGGCTTCCCCGATGGGCGCCTCTACCACGTCATCACGCGCGGGCAGAACAAGATGCCGTCGTATCGCGACAAGTTCGCTCCCGACGAGCGCTGGGCGATCATCCATTACGTGCGCGCCCTCCAGAGGGCCCGGAATCCCAAGCCCGAGGATCTCGATCGATGAACGATTCGATCGCATCCGGGGCGAGTCGCTGGCGGGCGGTCGCCGGCACCCTGATCGTGGCCGGCCTCGCTCTGACGGACATCGGCTTCGCCGCCGAGGGAGGCGTGAGCCGCTTCGGCTTCACCTATCTCCTGGGATTCACCTTCGTCTGGTCGATCGTCCTGGGAAGCCTCTTCTTCGTCGCGCTCCAGCACTTGACTCGGTCCGTGTGGTCGGTCGTGATCCGCCGCGTCGCCGAGATGCTCGCCGCTCCGATGGCGGTGATCGGGCTCGCCTTCGTGCCGGTGCTTCTCTTCGCCGTCCTCCCCGACCGCTTCGGACTGTTCCCCTGGACCGATCCGGCCGTCGTCGCCGGAGACCACGTGCTCGAGGGCAAGAGGGCCTACCTGAATCCGGGCTTCTTCGCGGCGCGGGCGGCGGCGTTCTTCCTGATCTGGATCGCCTACGCGCGATTCTTCGTCGGGCGCTCCCTCCAGCAGGACGCTGGCGCCGGCCAGGAGAAGAAGACCCTCGCGATGCGGCGATTCTCGGCGCCGTTCATGCTGCTTTTCGCGCTCTCGCTGACCTTCGCCTCCTTCGATTGGTTGATGAGCCTGGACCCGCACTGGTTCAGCACGATCTACGGCGTCTACGTCTTCTCGGGAGCGACCCTCGCCGCGCTGGCGGCCATCACGCTCGCCGTGGTCGGAATGCGCGCGCGCGGGAAGCTCGGCCAGGGGTTGGTGACCGACGATCACCTCTACAGCCTGGGCGGCTTCCTTTTCGCGTTCACGTGCTTCTGGGCCTACATCGCCTTCAGTCAGTTCATGCTGATCTGGTATAGCAACCTCCCCGAGGAGACGGCCTGGTTCCACGTTCGCCTCGGTCCCGGTTGGATCGGCGTGACGCTGGCGCTCGCCGTGCTGCGGTTCGGGTTGCCGTTCTTCCTGCTCCTGAGTCGCGAGGCGAAGAGGAACGCGCGGCGGCTCGCGATCACCTCGGTCGTGGTGTTGGCCGGGCAGCTCGTGGACTTGTACTGGCTCATCATGCCCCAGCTCGACGGTCATGGACCCCGGCCGTCCCTGGGCGAGCTCGGGCCCGCGCTCTTCCTGGCCGGCGTCCTCGTGCTTTGCCTCGGACGCTTCCTGTCCCGCCATCGTCCGATGGCCGTAGGCGATCCGTTGCTCTCCGAGTCCCTTCGCTTCCATCTGTAGTCGACCGCCATGTCCGCCATGATCGCCATGGGGAGGCCGCCCGGTCGGCAGCGCCCGCGCCGTTCGGCGCTCCTCGCCCTGCCTCTCCTCGTCCTGGCCGCTCCGCTGCGCGCCCAGGACGAGCCCACGCCCGAGTACGCCAACGACCCGACGATCGGGATCGAGGAGAAGCTCGGCAAGACCATCCCCCTCGACCTGACCTTCCGCGACGAGAGCGGAGCGCCGGTCGCCCTGCGCGACCTGATCGACCGGCCGATCCTCCTGACCCTCGTCTATCTCCGCTGCCCGAGCATCTGCAGCCCCCTCCTGCACGAGGTGGCGCGCAACGTGGACGCCGTGGATCTCGTCCCGGGAGTCGACTTCCGGATTCTGACCATCAGCTTCGACGTCACCGACGACGCCGGCCTCGCCTCCACCGCCCGGACCCGGTTGCTCGCGGAGATGGAACGGGAGGTCCCTCTCGACGCCTGGCGCTTCCTCACCGGCGAGCCGGATCAGATCGCCCGGCTCACGGACGCCGTCGGGTTCCGGTTCCGGCGCGAGAACCAGGACTTCGCCCACGCCGGCACGGTGATCTTCCTGTCCCCGAAGGGGAGGATCGTGCGCTATCTCTCGGGGCTCAGCATCCTGCCCGCGGATGTGAAGATGGCCGTGATCGACGCCGCCGAAGGCCGGCCCCGCCCCGTCATGCAGCGGCTCCAGCGGCTCTGCTTCGCCTTCGATCCGGAGGGGAAGACGTACGTGCTCCAAGTCGATCGCATCGTCCTCGCCGTCACCCTGCCCTTGATAGGCGCGTTCCTCGGGTTCCTCCTCCTCAAGAAGAGGGCCGTCGCCCGGAGTTGAGGACGAGTCCATGTCGAAGACCGTCGAGAATCCCCGCGCGCCGTCCGCCCCGGACTACATCCGGGCCGCCAAGGGGCTCAAGTCGTGGTTGACGACGACGGATCACAAGCGGATCGGGGTCATGTACCTGATCGCGATCCTGATCTTCTTCGTCTTCGCGATGCTCCTGGGGTTGATGATCCGGCTCGAGCTCCTCTCCCCGGGCGAACAGTTCCTGAGCCACGACGCCTACAACCGCACGCTCACGCTGCACGGGATCACGATGATCTTCCTGTTCATCATCCCGAGCGTGCCGGCGGTGTTCGGGAACTTCATCCTGCCGATCCAGCTCGGGGCCAACGACGTCGCGTTCCCGCGCTTGAACCTGGCTTCGTGGTACTTCTACGTCGCCGGCGGGATCCTGGCCCTGATCACCGTGTTCCTGGGGGGCGTCGACACGGGATGGACGTTCTACATCCCCTACAGCACGGAGGCGGCGCAGAACGTCTACTTCCCGATCTTCGCCGCCTTCATCCTCGGCTGGTCGTCGATCCTCACCGGCATCAACTTCATCGTCACCGTGCACCGCCTGAAGGCGCCCACGATGAAGTGGTTCCAAATGCCGCTGTTCGCCTGGGCGCTGTACGCCACCTCCTGGATCCAGGTCCTCGCGACGCCGGTGGTGGGGATCACGCTGCTCTTGATCCTCACCGAGCGATTCCTGGGCATCGGGATCTTCGATCCCGCCAAGGGCGGCGACCCGATCCTCTACCAGCACATGTTCTGGATCTACTCCCATCCGGCGGTCTACATCATGATCCTGCCGGGGATGGGGGTCGCTTCCGAGGTCGTCTCGGTCTTCAGCCGGAAGGCCGTTTTCGGCTACAAGTTCGTGGCGATGTCGTCGCTCGCCATCGCCGGCATCGGCTCACTCGTGTGGGCGCACCACATGTTCACCTCGGGGATGGCGGACGAGGCGCGGTGGATCTTCTCGCTCCTCACCTTCCTGGTCGCGATCCCAAGCGCGGTCAAGGTGTTCAACTGGCTGGCCACCATGCACCGCGGCTCCATCCAGCTCGATGCGCCCTTCCTTCTGACCCTCGCGTTCATCTTCCTGTTCTGCATCGGCGGCTTCACTGGGCTGCTCCAGGGGGCGCTGTCGACCGACATCCACCTCCATGACACGGCGTTCATCGTGGCGCACTTCCACTACACGATGTTCGGAGGGGGAGGCGTGATGTTCTTCGCCGCTCTGCACTACTGGTTCCCCAAGATGTTCGGGCGCATGTACGACCGGGGGGTCGCGAAGCTCTCCTTCGCGCTGTTCTTCGTCGGATTCAACTGCTTGTACTTCCCGCTGTTCCTGGCCGGCATCGCCGGCATGCCCCGCCGCTGTGCCGACTACCTGCCGGAGTACGCGTCCTACCACCGCCTGTCCACCATCGGGTCCTGGATCCTGGTCCCCGCGGTCCTGCTCATGCTCGCCAACCTGATCCGCGCCCTCCGCACCGGGGCGATCGCCCCCGCCAGCCCCTGGGGCGGGTCCACGCTCGAGTGGGCGGTTCCCTCCCCACCACCCACGCACCAGTTCCCCGCGGTGCCCATCGTGGAGGGCGGCCCGTACCGCTACGAGGAGGCGAGCCATGTCTGAGCTCGCCGCCAACGACGGCGCGCCCGCGGCGAGCCACCCGGTGCCGTACGATCCGGTCGGCGGGAAGCTCGGGATGTGGCTCTTCCTCTTCACGGAGGTTCTCCTCTTCGGAACGCTCTTCCTCGCCTTCGGCGTCTACCTCTACGGCTACACGTGGCAGTTCCGGCGGGGCTCCGCGGCCCTGGACATCCCGATCGGGGCGATCAACACCCTGATCCTCCTGACGAGCAGCCTCACCATGGCTCTCGCCATCGCCGCCCTGCAGCGCGGGAGACGGATCCTGGCGCGGCGATTCCTGTGGGCCACGATCGCCTGCGCGCTGGCCTTCCTCGTGATCAAGGGTTTCGAGTGGAACGGCAAGTTCCACCACGGGCTCTACCCCGGCGGTGAGCGCCTCGCCGAGCTCACGCGCGGCGAGCAGGTCTTCTTCGGGCTCTACTTCACGATGACCGGCCTCCACGCCCTGCACGTGCTGGTCGGGGTGGTCGTGATCCTGTGGGCCATGCGGCTCGTGGCCATCGGGCGGGTCTCGCCGGAGCGATCCGTCTTCCTCGAGAACACCGGCCTCTACTGGCACCTGGTAGACCTGGTCTGGATCTACCTCTTCCCCCTCTTCTACCTGATCAGTTGAGGCCGGCGATGCACGAAGAACAGACGCACCGCGAGGAACATCACCTGGTCCCGTACGCGGTCTACGGGTGGGTGTGGATCGCGCTCGTCGCCTGCACGACGCTTACCGTCGCCGCCAAGTATGCCGACCTGCAGCACCTGGCGATCTTCGCCGCGCTCCTGATCGCCACCGTCAAGGCCGGGCTCGTGCTGCTGTACTTCATGCACGTCCGGTTCGAGAAGCCCGTTGTCGCGTCTCACGCTGAATGGTGCTCGCGTCTCACCGTGGATGGGACCGTCCGAGGCGGTGTCACGCTTACGGCGCTGGCGTGCTCACGGCTTCACGCTGCTCAGGCGAGTTGAGGTCGAGATT
>JBFMCU010000164.1:0-19975 GCA_040754415.1 Planctomycetota bacterium | reverse complement strand
GACGGCGAGGAGCGACCCCGCCCGGAAGAAGGCGGCGGTGGTCGCGTCGGCGGCGGGGAGCTGGACGATATCGAGCCCGGCCGGGGCGCGCAGGGCCGAGAGGAGGAGGCCCGAGACGAGGCCGTAGGGGAGAGCGGCGAGGGCGGGCTTCTTCATGGCGAGAGCGCGACCAGGGTACGATCCGCCCCGCGACGGCGCGATGCACGCGCCCTGCCGATTCCCTTCCACGGTCCATGCTCTTCAGCTCGACGATCTTCCTCTTCCTGTTCCTGCCCGTCGTGCTGGGGCTCTCCTGGGCGGCGCCGCGGCGGCTGGTGAACGGGATCCTGCTCGTCGCGAGCCTCCTCTTCTATGCCTGGGGGGAGGTTTTCTTCGTCGGCGTGATGATCGCGTCGATCCTCGCGAACTACGCCTTCGGCCTCTGGATCGGGCGTTATCGCGAGCCGCGGCGGGCGAAGCTGATCCTCGCCGGCGCCGTCGCCGTGAACATCGGGCTCCTGTTCGTCTACAAGTACGCCAACTTCTTCGTCGGGAACCTGAACCGCGCCCTCGCCGCCCTCGACCTCGCTCCGCTCGCGTGGGAGCCGATCCACCTGCCGATCGGCATCTCCTTCTTCACCTTCCAGGCCCTTTCCTACGTCGTGGATGTCTACCGCCACGAGGCGAACGTCCAGCGCCGTATCCTCGACCTGGCCCTCTTCATCTCGCTCTTTCCCCAGCTCATCGCCGGGCCGATCGTGCGCTACCAGCACATCGAGGGACAGCTCGCCGGGCGCACGGTGACGCTGGACAAGCTGGCGTATGGGATCCGCCGCTTCGTGCTCGGGCTCGCCAAGAAGGTGCTGATCGCCAACGCCGTGGCGGTGCCCGTGGACGAGATCTACGCCCTGCCGGCCGGCCAGTTGACGCCGGCCCTCGCGTGGCTCGCGGCCCTCGGCTACGTCATCCAGATCTACTTCGACTTCTCGGGCTACTCGGACATGGCGATCGGCCTGGGCAGCCTCCTCGGCTTCCACTTCCCCGAGAACTTCCTCTTCCCCTACACCGCGCGCTCGGTGCGGGAGTTCTGGAACCGCTGGCACGTCTCGCTCTCGACGTGGTTCCGCGACTACGTCTACATCCCGATGGGCGGGAACCGCCGTCCCCCCGGGCGGATGTACTTCAATCTCGTGAGCGTCTTCCTCCTGTGCGGAGCGTGGCACGGCGCGAGCTGGACGTTCATCTTCTGGGGCGCCTACCAGGGAGCCTTCCTCGTGCTCGAGCGCCAGCCCTGGCTCGCGGGTCTCTCCCGCGCGTGGCGACCGATCCGGCACGTCTACACGCTCCTCGTGTGGCTCGTGGGGATGGTCATCTTCCGCGCCGACTCGATCGGGGAGGCGCTCGTCTTCCTGCGGCGGATGATCGGGCGCGGCGACTGGTCCGCATCGTGGCACACGCTCGACATGCACCTGACGCGCGATCTCTGGCTGATCATCCCGGTGGCGGCGCTGTGCTCCGTCCCGCTCCACCGGCCGCTCTGGGCCTGGTACGAGCGGCGGGTCGCCGCCCTCGGCGGGGCGCGCCGGGTGCTCGTCGAGGGGGCCTCCGCGCTCTTCGGCGCGGCCGGCCTCGTCCTCCTCCTCGTCCTGTCCGCGAGCTTCCTCGCGGCGGGGACCCACAACCCTTTCATCTACTTCCAGTTCTAGGCGGCGGAGGATGGACCCGGGAATCCGGAGGGTGCGCGCGTTCGGAGGCGCGATGCTCGTCGCGGCGTTCCTCGCCGCGATCTGGCTGCCGCTCGCCGACGCGCTCCTCGGCATCGCCCCGGTCATTCCGCTCGTGGAGAAGCGCCTGCCGGCGCCGCGGCCGGCATTCCCCGCCGATCGGGCGTCCCTCGCGGCCCTCCCCGCCGCCCTCGAGGCCTACCACGACGATCGCTTCGGGTTCCGCGCGGCGCTGATCCGCCTCCACCACCTCCTCCTCGTCCGGGGGCTCCGCATGGCCCCGAGCGAAGACGTGGTCCTCGGCAAGGACGGCTGGCTCTTCCTGGGTCTCCAGGGGGCGATCGACCAGCACCGGGCCGTCGATCCGCTCCCCGCGGAGGTCCTGGCGGCCTGGCAGCGCCGCCTCGAGGAGTGCCACGAGTACTGCGAGGACCGGGGGGCGCTCTTCCTCTTCGTCATCGCCCCCAACAAGCTCTCGATCTACCCCGAGCACCTGCCGGACTCGGTCCGCCGGGTGGGGAAGGAGACCCGGCTCGATCAGTTCCTGCGCCACATGGGCGAGCGCTCCCGCGTGCCCATCCTCGATCTGCGGCCGGCGCTCCTCGAAGCGAAGCGGCGCGAGCTCGTCTACCGCAAATACGACGCGCACTGGAACGAGGTGGGCGCCTTCGCCGCCTATCGGGGCATCGTGCAGGAGCTGCGCCGCACGTTCCCGGCGATCCCCCTCTACGGCGAGGCGGATTTCCGCCGGCGGGTGGTCACGGCCGCCGGCGGGGACCTCGCCGACATCGTGGGGCTCCCCGATCTCTATGCGGAGGACATCGTCGTGCTCGACTTGGCTTCTCCTCCGCCCATGCGCCCGGTCGTCGAGGGGATGATCCGGGCGAGCATTCCCTGGAAGGAGGGGAACATCGATCGCCTCATGGCCGGGGAGCGCACCGCGCCGTTTGGCAGCGAGATCGACGATCCGGCCCTGCCCCGCCTGGTGATGATCCGCGACTCCTTCGCCACGAACGTTCTGGGCTACCTCTCGACGGGTTTTTGCCGGGCGGTGTACTACTGGCAGTACTTCGTGGATCCCGAGATCCTCCTCCACGAGCGTCCGGACATCGTCGTGCAGCAGGTCATCGAGCGGGTGCTCCTGCAATCGCACCTGCCCCCGAATCCGCCGAAGCTCGTCATCGACTTCGAGCGCCGCCGCCGCTTCCGCGCCTCGAGCGACGTCCGGTTCGTGCTCCCGGCGCCCGGCGCGCGCTCGATCGCCGCGGCTCCGCCGGCGTCCTTCGATCCCGCGGCGGGGGCGGTCGTCGTGGCGGCGCCGGGGGGGGAGCGGCTCGCCGTCCACGTGCCGGCGCCGACGGGCGCCCGGGCGGACGCCGGGGCGATCCTGCGCCTCGCGGTCGACGCCGACGGCCCCCTCGAGTGCGGGCTCGCCTTCGTTTCCGACGCGGCGCCCGCGGAGGACGGCCTTCCGCTCGCCACCCGCACCCTCTCCGCCGGCCGGGAGATCGTCTACTTCGCCGTCGGGGCCGGCGATCCGGCGGGCGGGGACCCGCTCGCCCCGGGCCGCCATCTCCGCATCGAGCTCTCTGGCGCCGCCGCGATCGCGAGCCTCGACCTCGAGATCCGCGGCGCGGGGCCGGCGCGATGACCTCGCCGCCGGCGCCGGCAACCCCGGCGGCGCTCCGGGAGCCCCTGTGCCGCTGGTACGCGAAGCACCGCCGCGATCTGCCGTGGCGGCGGACCTGCGATCCCTACGCGGTGTGGATCAGCGAGACCATGCTCCAGCAGACGCGCGTGGAGGCGGTGCTCGACGCCTATCGGGACTTTCTCGCGCGGTTCCCCGACGTTCCCTCCCTCGCCGGCGCCTCCCCGGCGGAGGTGGAGGCGGCGTGGAGCGGGCTCGGCTACTACCGCCGCGCGCGGAACCTGCACGCGGCGGCGCGGATCCTCGTCGCCGCGCACGCCGGCGCCCTGCCGGCGGACCGGGATCGCCTGCTCGCCCTGCCCGGCGTCGGCCGCTACACGGCCGGGGCGATCCTCTCCATCGCCTTCGGGCGCTCCGAGCCGCTCGTCGACGGCAACGTGGCGCGCGTCCTGTGCCGGCTCTTCGCCCTGGACGAGCCCCTCGCGTCCGGCGCGCTGGAGCGGCGGCTGTGGTCGCTCGCCGCCGCGCTCGTGCCGCCCGCCGGGGCCCGCGGCCCCGTGCGACCCGGCGCCTGGAATCAGGGATTGATGGAGCTCGGCGCCCTCGTCTGCCTGCCCCGGGAGCCGCGCTGCGCCGACTGTCCGCTGGCCGCGCGGTGCCGAGCCCGCCGCGAGGGCCGGGAGGCGGTCCTCCCCGTGCGCCGGCCGCGCCGGAACGGGGTCGACGTCTTCCTCGAGATCCTCGTCGTGCGGCGCGGGAACGCCGTGCTCGTCGTGCGGCGGCCCGCGGCGGGCCGGATGGCGGGCCTCTGGGAGCTTCCCACCCGCGAGCTGGCGCCTCCCGGCGCGCCGCCGCTCTTGTGGCCCGCCGCGCACGCTCGCCCCGGGCTGACCGCCGGCGAGGAGCTCGGCCGCCTCTCCCATGCGATCACCTGCCACCGCATCCGCGCCGTCGTGCGCTCCGGCCGCCTCGTGGGCCCCGCCGGCGACGCCCGCTGGCTCGCCCCGGCCGCGGCGGCGGATCTCGGCCTCACCGGGATGGCGAGGAAGGTCCTGGCGCGGTGGGGGGGACGCGGGTCGATCAACCCGCCTGCCGGCGCCGGGTGAAGGCGGCGCGCACCACCCTCCGCAGGAAGTGCTCGAACTCCCGGGCCGCCGCGCTCGCGGGATGCACGCGGGCGCGGGCCTGGGCGAGCATCGCCCGGCCCTGGGGGTCCGCCTGGAGGGGAAGGCGGAGGCGGCGGCAGGGCGTCTCCGCGCCCCGGAGGCGCACCTCCACGTCGAGACACCCGTCGCGCCAGCCGATCTCGAGGACGTGCTCCGGCTCGTCCTGCACCTGGACGAGGTAGCGCACGGAGCCCTCGATCGGACTGTCGAGCGACAGGCAGCCGGCGATGCGCACCTGGCGGCCGCCGGAGACCGCGAGCCGGGGGGCGTGCAGGTCCAGGTCGCGCAGCTTGCGCAGGAGCTCGCGGGCCTGATCGGCGGGGAGGCGGAGCTCGGGCGGCGTCGCGCCGACGGCGGGGGAGGGGGACGGGGGCTCCATGGCGGCTGACCTCCGGCTAGGATCGGGAGGCCCAGGTATCGGTCCGATCCCCCCGGGAGTTGAGCGGGGGCCGGCGGCGGCTCCGCCGGATCCGAGGCCGCCCGATGAAGAACCTCCTCCACGCCATCGCCCTTCTCTCGAGCCTCTTGGCCGGCCCCGCCCCGGCGCCGCCGGCCGCCGCCGACGTGGCCGAGATCGTCGCGGAGCTGAAGCTGCGCCTCGACGACGCGGACCCGGATCTCGTGCGCGAGCTCGCCAACCTCAAGACCTCCGCGGCGCTCGATGGGCTCCTCGAGGTCTACGAGGTGATGAACAGCGTCTACATGCGCCGCGCCGTGCTGCGGGGGATCGCGCTCTACGACGGCGTTCCGGGCGAGGAGCAGCGCGCGCTGCAGAGGTTGATGGACGCCGCGACCGAGTCCAGCGCGCGCGAGATACGAGAGATCGCGGTGGACGAGATCGCAGGCTGCCCGAACTTCGGCAAGGCGTTCCTGGCCATGATCGTGGAGTCCGCGGCCGACGACGAGGTGCGAGAGCGCGCCATGGCCCACCACACCAGCCGGCCGCGACCGCAGGACGGGGCGTGGTACATGGGGATCTACGATCCCGCCACGAAGGCCAAGGACCGCCCGCGGCGCGGGGGCGCCGGCGAGGGCGAGGCGGCGGCGGCGGCCCCTCCGCCGCTGCCGGTGCTGCGCGAGCTGGCGTTCGACGTGCTCGCCTCCGACCTGGACCTCGCGGCCATCCTCGCGGCGGCGAAGGACGAGAACCAGACGATCCGCCGCCGGGCGATCCAGGAGCTCGACTCGCGCAACGATCCGCAGGCGATCGATCTCGCGGAGAAGCTCTACTCCGATCCCGACCTCCCGGCCGCGGACCGGCTCTTCGCGGTCGCGATCGTGCTGCGCGGGCGGGGAGTGAAGGTCGCCGACGATCTGATCAACGAGGCGACGCGTCCCGGGACCGCGGAGGGCTACGCCCTGGGGCTCGCGGACCTCCTCGCCGACCTGGGCGATCCGGCGGTCGACAAGGCGCTGCTCAAGGCCTTCGGGACGGGCCGGGGGCTCGAGCAGCTCTTCTTCATCCGGGCCGGCCGCCGCCTCCAGGACCCGAAGATCGACAAAACGCTGCTCAAGCTCGTGAAGGAGAAGGACCCGCGGGTCCTGCGCCTGGCGATGGAAGTCATCGCGGAGCGCCGGCTGAAGGAGGCGGGGCCCGAGCTCGAGAAGCTCGCCGAGAAGACCAAGGACGCGGACCTGCTCGGCGATATCTTCGACGCGCTCGGTGCGCTGCGGGAGGGCGATCCGGCCTGGGAGGCGCGGCTGGTCGCGCTCGCCGGCCACGAGAATCCCGACGTTCGCAATGGGGCGATCGCGGCGCTCGGCAAGACGAAGAAGAAGGAGCACCTGCCCGTCCTCGTCGCCGCGCTCGAGAATCCCCTGTGGTCCACGCGCCTCGCGGCGGCCCAGGCCCTCGACCGCCTGCGGGCGAAGGAAGGGGTCGGCGCCCTCTGCGCGCGGATCGCCCAGGAGAACGGCCGGCTGGCCGTGGAGATGGGGCAGATCCTCTTTCGCATGACGGGCCAGCCCTTCGGGAACCAGGGCCGCCTCTGGGAGCGCTGGTGGCGGGACGAGGGCGCGGCGTTCGAGTTCATCGACGAAGCCAAGCTGCGCCGGCTCGAGCGCGAGGAGGAGACGCGGCGGCTGAAGCAGGTCACGACATCGAGCTTCTTCGGGATCAAGATCGAATCCACCCGCGTCATCTTCATCCTCGACGTCTCGGGCTCGATGGACGAGCGCACGCGCGGCAAGTACGAGGGACAGACCGGGACGCCCCGGATCGACGTGGCCAGGCGCGAGCTAGCCCGCTGCCTGGACTCGCTTGAAACGCAGAGCCTCTTCAACATGATCGTCTTCTCGGACGGCGTGGACGCGTGGAGCGACTCGATCCGGGAACGGAACGCCGAGACCCTCGCCGACGCCAAGGCCTTCGTCGCGCGGCTCCACGCGGGCGGGAGCACCAACCTCTTCGGGTCCTTGGAGCTCGCCTTCCGCGATCCGGAGGTCGACACGATCTTCGTCCTCTCGGACGGCGAGCCCACCTCGGGGCGCGTCGTCGATCCCGCCGCGATCCGCGCCGAGGTGGCCGAGTGGAACGAGCATCGCGGGGTCGTCATCCACTGCATCGCCGTGGGCGGCTCGCTGTCCGTGCTCGAGTGGCTCGCCGCGGACAGCGGGGGGACCTACGTGAAGTTCCCGTGACGGGCGCGGTGCTGCGCCGGCTCCTCCTCACGGGCGGGATCGCCGGCCTCCTGCTCGTTCTGCTCATGGCGGGAGGCGGCGTGAGCCCGGCGGACGTCCTACGCACGGTGCGGCGGCTGCCCCCGGCCCTCTACTTCCTCGCCCTCGGCCTCCACCTCCTCGTCTATGCCCTGCGCGCCCTGCGCTTCTGGATCCTCGTGCCCCGCCCGCACCGCCCACCCTACCGGCGCATGGCGGTGATCGCCGCCGCCCACAACATGCTGTCGTACGTGCTCCCCGCCAAGACGGGGGAGGCGTCGCTCGTCGTCTTCCTTCGCCTGCAATGCCGCGTGCCGACCGCGGTCGGGCTCGCCAGCCTCCTCGTCGCCCGGTTCCTGGACGGCGCGGCCCTCTGCTTCGCGCTCGCGCTCGCCTGCGGCTGGCTGCGGGGCTCCGGGCGGTACGCCTCCCTGCACTGGCTCGGAACCGCCGGCGCTCTGCTCGCGGCCATCGCCCTCCTCTTCCTGGCGGCCTCGCTGCGGGGGGATCTCCTCGTGCGGATGATCGAGAGCCTGCTGCGCCTGATCCGGCTGTACCGGTGGCGAGTGGGCGAGAAGGTCCTGACCCGCACGAACAGCCTGGCGCTCTCCCTGCGCTCCTCGGGCCGGAGCGGGCGGCTCTCCCTCGCCGCCGCGGCTTCCGCGCCGATCTGGCTCGGCGTATTTGGGTTCTTCACCATCCTGGGGCGGGCGATGGGGCTCCCCCCCCAGGCCGGATTCGCGGAAGTGACGTTCGGGGGGAGCCTGGCCGGCATGTGCAACCTCCTGCCGATCAACGGCGTGGCAGGAGTCGGCACCCAGGAGCTCGGGTGGGTGAGCGGATTCAGCCAGTTCCTCGGCGTCGACTACGACGTGGCCCTGTCCGCGGGCATCGGGGTCCACCTCGTGCAGCTCTTCAACATCGTCGTCCTGGGCGTCCTCGCCCATCTCGTCATGGGGGTGACGCCGCGGGTGGCGATCCGCGGCGACGAGGACTCGTGACGCGTCCCCGCGCGCACCGGGATCACGGCACTCCCCGGACCTCGATGCCCGCGCGGCGCAGGAAGGCGGCCGCGACCCCCGGACCCTCCACCACGGCGCCCCCGACGTGCGTCCACTGCACCCCGCAGGAGGGAGAGCGCTCCTTCAGGTACGCGCGCTCGATCCGGTGCTCGCGGCACGCGGCGAGTGCCCCCCGGGCGCCCCGGAGGAAGGCGGTCGTGACGTCGCCGCCGGCGGCGGTAATCACGCGGTCTTCGCCGTCGACGACCGCCTCCGCGCTCCGGCGCTCGATCCACGCCGGCGGGCGCGGCGTTCCGAGCTCTCCGAAGACCTCGGGGCAGAACAGAACCGGCCACTCGCCGGCCCGCGCGAGCGCCTCCAAGAGGTCGGTGCGGAGGCTCTCCCCGCCGTCGTAGCGGCATCGCTCGCCCGCGAGACAGGCGCTGACGAGCACGGGACGGCCGCAGCCTGACGAGGGGGAGGAGGTCACGGCCGGGCCATTGTAGGATGGCGCGCCGTGGCGGATCCCGAGACGATTCTGGTGCCCCTGGCGGAGGGCTTCGAGGAGATCGAGGCGGTGACCATCATCGACGTCCTGCGCCGCGCGGAGCTCCCCGTCCGCGTGGTGGGGCTCGCGCCGGGTCCGGTGCGGGGGGCCCACGGCATCACGGTGGGCACCGACGGCACCCTCGACGGCGTGGATCCGGCCTCCCTGCGGGCGATCGTTCTGCCCGGCGGCATGCCGGGGACCACGAACCTGCTCGCGGACGAGCGCGTCCTCTTCCTGGTCCGCGCGCTCGCCGCCTCCGGCCGTTGCGTGGCGGCGATCTGCGCCGCTCCCCTGGTCCTCGCCGCGGCCGGGGTCCTGGGGAACGGGCCGGTCACTTCCCATCCCTCGGTCCGGGCCCGGCTCCACCCGGCCCGCGTGGTCGACGCCCCGCGCGTGGTGCGCGCCGGCTCCCTCGTCACGAGCCAGGGGCCCGGGACGGCCCTCGAGTTCGCGCTCGCCCTCGTGGCGGACTGGCGGGGCCCGAGCGCGGCCGCCGCGCTGGCGACGGCGATGCTGGCCCGCGGCGTCGATTGACAGGCCGAAGCGGGGGCCCCTATCCTCTCCGCCCCGTAACTCCCGGCCGGCGCCGGGGTAAGCGCCGTGCACCCCCTCCCGGAGATCACCCCGTCATGATCCGCCCCGGCCGATTCTCCCTCCTCCTCCTCGGCACGCTCCTCGCCAGCGCCCCCGCCGCCCGGGGCGACAAGATCCACCTGACCGATGGCCGGGTCGTGGCCGACATCCGCATCGTCGCCGAGACGATCGCCGAAGTCGCCTACAAGAAGGGCAACGACCCCCAGACGGTTCCCTCGGAGAAGATCCTGCGCGTGGAGTACGAGCGGTTTCCGCGCCCGATCGAGGAGGCCGAGACCTCCCTCGCCGAGGGGGACTTCCCGGGCGCGATCCAGAGCTACGACGAGTACGTGGATGGGCAGATCCAGAATCCGACCGAGAGGCAGGCCTGGGCGCCCCCGTACGCCGCCTGGCGGTGCGTCGAGCTCCGCATGGAGGTCGCGAACCTCGACGGCGCGATCGAGCGGGCGACGCTCCTGATCCAGCACTTCCCGCAGTCGCGTTACCTGCCGAGCGCCTACCTCGCCAAGGCCAGCGCCGAGCTGCAGATGAACCAGCCCGCGAAGGCGACCGCCACCCTGGCCGATTTCTTCCAACTGATCCAGACGAGCTCGCTCTCCAAGCGCTGGGATCTCGAGTGCCGTCTCGCCCAGATCCAGGCCGACCAGGCTTCGGCGGGAGAGGACAAGCGGGAGAAGCTCGGGGACATCATCGGGGAGGCCGGGCAGGACTACCCCACCGTCAAGAGCCGCGCCCGGGTCGTGCAGGGCGAGACCTACCTCATCGAGGCCGAGGCGGCGCGGAGCGACGCGGCGAAGGCGGCCGGACTGCGGTCCCGGGCCCGGACCGTGTTCGAGGAGATCGCGGCCAACCCCGGGGCCGACGACGAGACCCTCGCCGGCGCCTACACCGGGCTCGGCGACTGCCTCTTCTACGAGGGATGGCAGGGAGACGAGCCGGCGAAGCTCCGCCAGGCCCTCCTGCACTACCTGCGGGTCGTCGTGAACCACGAGGGCCAGAGCCGGTACGTCCCGAAGGCGCTCTTCTACGCCATGCGCTGCTTCGACCTGCTGCAGGGGAGCACGCCCGACGAGGACCAGAAGAAAACCTACCGGACCCGTCGCTTCGAGATGAAGCGGGAGCTCCTGCGCCTCTACCCCGACTCCGTGTTCGCGAGGGAAGCGAAGAAGAGCTCCTAGCGCCACAGCGCCAGGGGGGGGCACACCCGCGCGATTTCCCCGCCGGGGCCGGAACCGGGGAATCCGCCGGATGGGAGGCGGTGGATTCCTCCCGGCGGGCCGCGCCAGGCCGTCGCCGGCTGGCGAATCCGCCGAGCGCCGTGCTTCGTCCGGCGCGTGCGGGCCCGTTTTCGGCGGATCGCCATCCGGCGCGGGACCCGCCGGCTCTCCACGTCTCCCCGCGCCCGCGACGCCCCCGCGCTCCCGTGGTCTCCTCGGGGCATGCGCCGGGGCGGGCCGCCGGTCCGCCCCTCCGATCAACATCGAGCCGAAGGGGTGGGACCTTGCACACGAACGGCGAGGAGCGGGGCTGGAGCGGGCTGGTCGACCTGGAGCGGGGGCTGCGGCGGTTCCTGTCGCGCTACTGCCGCGACCAGAACGTGATCGACGACGTCGTGCAGGAGACCTTCGTGCGGGCGGCGCACTACCGGACGAGCCTGACGGCGGCGGAGCGGCTCGGACCCTGGGCCCGGCGCATCGCGCTGAACGTCCTCGCCGACTCCCTGCGCCGGCAGCAGCGGTACGTGCTCTCCCGGGAGGACGATCCGGTCTGGGAGGTCCTCGAGGCTCCGCCGTCGGGGGACGAGCTCCCGCCGTGGCGAGTGGGGCGCTGGACCCTTCCCCACGAGGAGGCCGTCGCCCACCTCGTGGCCGCGCTCGCCGAGCTGCGCGCGGACGATCGCCAACTCCTCGGCTCCTACTACGGCGGGCGGGGAAGCTGCCGGGAGGCGGCCGGCGAGTGCGGCGTTCCCCTTCATCTCGTGAAAATCCGCCTCTTCCGGGCGCGCCGCCGGCTGCGGCGAGCGATCGAGCGACGCCTGGCGGCCAGGAATCGGCGGGGAATCGCGGTGGGGGCGGTGGCGTGAGGCCGCGGCGGCCCAGCAGCCCCGGCGTCGCGGTCCTGGCGGCGCTCGCGGTCCTCCTCCTCGCGCCGGCGGAGCCGGCGGCGATGCAGGAGAGCGGCGAGCCCGCGCCCCTGGCGGGCGGCATTCCCCGCCTGGAATCCGCGGCGGCGCAGCTCGCCTACGCGCGCGGGCTGAAGGGCGCGATCGCCGCCGGCGAGGGCGAGGAGCGAGAGCGGCGCACGCGGCTCGCCGTCGCCGCCTTCCGCGCCGTGTACGAGCTCCACCCCGCCGCGAAGGAGCTCGGGGCGGAGGCCGCCTTCCGCGCCGGCGAGCTCCTGCGCGCCGCGGAGCGATCCTCCGCGGCGCTCGTCGAGTTCGAGCGGGCGGCGTCGCGCGGGGGCGGGACGGCCTTCCGCGCCCGGGCGGGCCTGGAGATCGGCCACGTGCATCGGCGCGAGGGACGGCCCGCGCGCGCGCTGGAGGCGTACCTGGCGGTGGCGGCGGACTCGGACGCCGATCCGGAGCACCAGGACGACGCCTGGCTGTGGGCGGGGACGGTCTGGCGCGACCGGGGACGGGTCGCGGAGGCGCGCCGCGCCTGGCGGTCGGTGGCCGAGGGCGCCCGGAGCCCCCTGGATCGGATCCGCGCCTTCGATCTCCTCGCCGAGACGTGGATCGACGCCGGCGATCTCGAGGCCGCCGCGGGCGCGCTCGATGAGTGCCGGCGCGCACTCGCCCCGCTCGCGCTCGAGGAGACGCGCACCGGAGACGAGGTGCGCCAGGCGCTGCAGCGCATGCACACCGTGAGCGCCCTGCCGCGCGCCATCGCGGAGCGCGATGCGGCTCGCCGCCGCGGTGACGTGCGCTCAAGATCCCGCCACGGAACGCCGAGAATTCCTTGACAAGATGGAACGATTGTTCCATCGGTTGCACTTGAACCCAGTGGGGTTCGGTTGAGCGAACGCTCGGGAGCGCGTTTCTTCGGGTCGAATCGGTCGACCCGCGCGCCATCCGCGCCTCCTCGACCCGCGAGAATCCACGACATCGACGAACGGTTCCGCCCCCCCGGGGTGGTGCTCGTTCCCATCCGCCGCCCCCACGGTTGGACCGAAGCAAGGGGCGGTTGGATCGAAACAAGGGTGGTTGGGCCGGGCCGCGCGTCCGGTCCAACCAACCCTTTCTCGTGGCCCTTCCTGGGTGCCCTTTCGGGGGGGAGAATCGCGCGGTTCCGCCCCCGCCGGACGGCGTCCCCTTCTCCGAGTCATGCGCGTCGCGATCAAGTACGGGCTCGCGCATGTCGAGCTCCGCCTGCCGGACGAACGGGTCGCGGGGTGCTTCGGCGCGGGAGCGGCGGCCGGCGCCGGGGCGCCGGAGGCGCGGGCCTTCCCGGCCGCGATCGAGGAGCTCGCCGGGGCCGGCCTCCCGGCGGCGGCGGCCGGCCGGCGGGTCGGTCTCCTGCTCGCCGATGGGACCCGCCAGTGGGAGCCGGAGCTCCTCCTCCCCCCGCTCCTTCCCCTCCTGGGATCGGCCGCGAGCGTCACGGCCTTTCTCGCCACGGGCACCCACGACCCCGGGAGCCCCGAGAACGCCGCCCTCGCCCGCCGCGCCGGTGGGATCCTCGCCGCTTTTCCCGGCCCGGAGCTCGTGGTGAACGACTGCCGGCGCTCGCCGCATCGCCGCCTCGGCGCAACCCGGCGGTGGACCCCGGTCGAGGTCCACGCGCGGGCCGTGGACTGCGACCTAATCCTGACCGTGGCGGACATGAAGCACCACTACTTCGCCGGCTACTCGAACGCCGTGAAGTACCTGGTGCCGGGCATCGCCTCCCTCGAGTCGATCCGAAGGAACCACTCGCTCGCCCTGGAGGAGGACTCGACCTTCGGCCGCCACCCCTGGCACCCCGATCCCGCCCGGCGCGCGAATCCCCTGGCCGAGGACCTCCTCGAGGCCTTCCGGATCGCCGCCGGAGATCGTCCCCACTTCGCCCTCGCCCTGGTGACGGGCAGAGGCGGCATCCGCTGGGCCGGGGGCGGCCCGACCGAGGAGGTGACGCGCCGGGGGATCGAGGTCGTGGATCGCACGGGCAGCCTGCGGCTCGCGCCGGAGCGCTTCCTCGTCCTCTCCGCCGGCGGGCAGCCCTACGACGAGAGCCTCTACACCGCCCAGCGCGCCCTCGAGCTCTCGCGCGCCGCGGTCCTCCCGGGGGGCGAGGTGCTCTTCCTCGCCCGCTGCCCGAACGGGATCGGTCCCTCCGGGGCCCGCGAGCACTTCTACGCGCCCCTGACCCGGCCGCTCGCCGAGATCGTTGCCATGCCCCGCGCCGACTATCAGCTCTACGGCCACAAGCCGGTGAAGTTCGCCCGCTACCTCGAGGGGCTCTCCGCCGTGCACCTCCACTCGGCTCTCCCGCCGGAGGACGTCCGCCGGATCCACCTCCACCCCGCCGCCGACCCCCAGGCCGTCCTCGACGCCTGGCTCGCCGCCGCCGCTCCCGGCGATCGGATCACCGTCCTCGACGACGCCGCCCGGCTCGCGGTGCTGCCGGCGAGCGGACCGCGGGACCCGTCAACCCGCTTCGCCGCGCCGGCCCGTGAAGGCCGGCACAAGGGCGGGCAGGACGAGCAGGGTGAGGAGGGTCGAGGTGACGAGCCCGCCGATGACCACCGTCGCTAGGGGGCGCTGGACCTCGGCACCGGCGCTCGCGGAGAGGGCCATGGGGAGGAAGCCGAGCGATGCGACCAGCGCTGTCATCAGAACCGGCCGCAGCCGTGTCAAGGCGGCCTCCCGGGCCGCCTCGCGGGGCGCGAAGCCGCGGCCCATCTCCTGCACGACGCGGGAGACGAGAACGACTCCGTTCAGGACGGCGACTCCGAAGAGGGCGATGAAGCCCACGCCGGCGGAGATCGAGAAGGGGTAGCCGCGGGCGACGAGCGCCAGGAGGCCTCCCGTCGCCGCCAGGGGCACGTTCAGGAAGATCAACGCCCCGAGCCGGGCGGAGCCGAAGGTGGTCGCGAGGAGCACGAAGATCAGGAGCAGGGCCAGGGGCACGAGCGTCGAGAGGCGCGCCGAGGCGGCCTGGAGGTTCTCGAACTGCCCGCCCCACTCGATGAACCAGCCCGGGGGGAGCTCGACCGCGGCCTCGACGCGGGCGCGCGCCTCGGCCACGGCGGAGGCGAGGTCCCGGCCGCGGACGTTGGCCTCGACCGTGATCTTGCGCTGGATCCGCTCCCGGCTGATCTGGGCGGGGCCGGCCGCGATCCGCACCGCCGCCGCCTGCTCGAGGGGCACCCAGGGCACGGGGCCGGTGTCCGGCCCCGGTAGGGCGACCGGGAGCGTGCGGAGGGCCTGAAGATCGGCGCGGACGGCCGGATCGAACCGGGCCTGGATCGCGAAGCGCCGCTGGCCCTCGAGGACCGTCCCAAGGGGCGTTCCGCCGAGGGTTTCGACGACGTCCAGGACGTCCTCGGCGTTCAGGCCGAGGCGGGCGATCGCCTCGCGGTCGACGTCCACCGTCAGGGCCGGCAAGCCGAGGATCTGCTCGGCCTTGACCTCCTCCATCCCCGGCACGCTCTGCACCGCCGCGCCGACGGCGTCGGCGATCCGGCGCATGTCGTCGAGGGATCCGCTGCCGGCGTAGATCTGGATGCCCACGTCGGAACGGACCCCGCTGATCAGCTCGGCCACGCGCAGCTCGATCGGCTGGGAGTAGCTGAACACGACACCCGGGAAGCGCGCCTCCAGCTCCGCGTTCAGGGCGGCGATGAGCTCCTCCCGCGATGCGAAGCGCCAGGTCTCGCGCGGCTTGAGCACGAGATAGGTGTCGCTCACCTCGACCCCCATGGGATCGGTGGCGATCTCCGCCCGCCCCGTCCGGGAGACGACCGTCTCGACCTCCGGGAAGCTCTTCGCGACCTTCTCCACGTCCGTGCTGATCTGGTTGGAGGTCTCCAGGGAAACGCTCGGCAGGCGCCAGATCTGCATGGCGATCACCCCCTCGTCGAGGCGGGGCAGGAACTCCGCCCCGAGGAAGGGGACGGAGGCGAGGCTCCCCAGGAAGACCGCCGCGGCGAGGCCGGCCGTTCGCGCCGGCCGGGCGAGCGTCCGCTCGAGGAGCGGCCGGTAGAGGCGCCGGGCCGCCCGGAAGAGGAGAGGCTCCCGCTCCCGGACCCGCCGCAGGAAGAGCGTGGCGAGCACGGGCATCAAGGTGAGCGCGCACAGGAGCGAGCCCGCGAGGGCGAAGACGACCGTCAGCGCCATGGGACGGAACATCTTCCCCTCGATGCCGCGCAGGGCGAGGATCGGGAGATACACGATCAGGATGATTCCGACGGCGAAGACCACGGGACGCGCGACCTCGTAACACGCCTGGCGGACCTTCTCGAGGTGCGGCGTCTCTCGCTCCTCGCGGTGGTGATGGAGGTAGCGGACGACGTTCTCGATCATTACCACCGAGCCGTCGACGATCAGGCCGAAGTCGATGGCGCCGAGCGACATCAGGTTGCCCGAGATCCCCAGGCGCTCCATCGCCGCCAGGGCGAGGAGCATGGAGAGAGGGATCGCGGCGGCCACAATCAGCCCGCCCCGGAGATCGCCGAGCAGGAGCAAGAGGACGAGGACGACGAGCAGGCCGCCCTCGGCCAAGTTCTTGAGGACGGTGCGGATCGTGCGGTTCACGAGCTCCGTCCGGTTGTAGAAGGTGTCGATCGTGACGCCCGGGGGGAGGGTCTTCTGGATCTCGCCGATCCGCTCATGAACCGCGGCGGCGACGGTTCGGGAATTCGCGCCCATCAGCATCATCACGATCCCGACGACCGCCTCCCCCTGGCCGTCCCGCGTCACGGCGCCCTGCCGGATCATCGGGGCAAGCTCGACGCGGCCCAGGTTCTCCAGGTACACCGGCGTGCCCTGTTCATCCTTGGCCACGACGACCTTCGCGAGGTCGTCCAGGTCCTCGACCACTCCCTCGCCGCGGACCAAGTACTGCTCGTCGGCATGAACGATGTAGCCCCCGCCGACATTGCGGTTGTTGTCCTGGACGGCGGCGAACACCTGGCGCAGCGGGATGCCGTGGGCCGTGAGCTGCTTCGGGTCGAGCGTGATCTGGTAGGTCTGGAGCTCGCCCCCGAAGGCGTTCACCTCGACCACGCCAGGGACCGAGCGGAGCTGGTAGTTGACCACCCAATCGAGGAGCGTCCGCAGCTCCATGGGCGAATAGCCGTCCCCTCGGATCTCGAACTGGTAGATCTCGCCGAGACCGGTCGAGATCGGACCCATCTCGGGGTCGCCGTAGCCGGCGGGGATCGCCTCGCGCGCCTGGAGGAGGCGCTCGCCGACCTGCTGGCGCGCCCAGTAGATATCCGTTCCCTCCTCGAAGACGACCGTCACCACCGATAGCCCGAACTTGGAGACCGAACGGATCTCCTCGACCCGCGGGAGCCCGCTCATCGCCGATTCGACGGGGAAGGTGACGAGGGATTCCACCTCCTGGGGCGCGAGGCCGGGGCTGTTCGTCAGCACCTGGACCTGGACGTTCGTGACGTCGGGGACCGCGTCGATCGGCAGCCGGCGCATCGACTGGACGCCGAGCGCGACGGCCAGGAGCCACAGGACCGCGACGAGGAAGCGGTTGTTGAGGGAGAAGTCGATGACGCGCTGGATCATGGCTAGTCGGAGTGCCCCTCGCCAAGTTCGCCCTTGCGAAGAGCGGACTTGAGCTGGAAGGTGCCGGCCACGGCGATCTCCTCGCCGGGCTGGAGCCCGTCCACCACCTCGACGAGCTCCCCGGCCGGCGAGCCGAGGCGCACCGGCCGGCGCTCGAAAGTGCCCGGGGCGACCCGGACGAAGACGAAGTCGCCCGCGGCCTCGTGGACGATCGCGCTCTCGGGAAGAGCGACGCGGGCCTCGCTCCTCTCGACGACAAGATCGACGCGGCCGAACATGCCGGGCCGGATCGGGTATGCCTCGGGCCAGCCCGGGAGGGCGGGATTGTCGAGCTCGAGGCGGACGCCCACGGCGCGGCTCTCGGCGTCGACCTCGTAGCCCACGAGCGTTACCTCGCCGGCGAAGGCCTCGCCGGGGAAGGCGTCCAGGCGGATCTGACCCCACTGTCCGGTGCGCACGGACCGGAGCTGGGCCTCGAAGACCGAGGCCAGGATCCACACGCGGGACAAGTCCTCCAGGGTGTAGAGGGTGGTCGCGGCGTCTACGAACTCGCCCGTCGAGATGTGGCGCCCGGAGACGATGCCGCTCCGCGGGGCGCGGATCTCGTACGTGCCGGCGAGCAGCGGGGAGGCCGCGTCGAGCGCCGGGAGCTCGCCGGCCGAGAGGCCGAGGGCGAGCATCTGGTTGCGGGCGGCGTCTTCCCCGATACGCCGCTCGCGGCGCTCGACCTCCAGGGCCAGGAGGCGCGCGTCCCGCTCCGCGCGCAGCTCGGTGAGCGCCCGGTCCCTCTCCAGCTCCGCCCCCTGGAGGGCCTTCTCCGCCTCGAGGAGGGGGCGGATCGTGGAGACCGCCTTCTCGTGGAGCTCCCGCTCCCGGTCGCGGATTCGCTGATTGATCTCGACGGCGCCCTGGAGGACCCGCTCGGCGGCCTCGAGCCGACCCTGGAAGAGCTCGCTCTCGCGCGCGAGAGTCGTCTCGGCGGCCGCCGCCAGGGCCCGCGCGCGCAGGTAGCCCGCCGCCGCGTTCCCGAGCTCCACGGAATCGATGACGCACAGGAGCTCGCCCGCCGCGACCTCCTCGCCGAGGTGCTTGTAGATCGAACGCACGATCCCCGGCGCCTTCGGGTTGACGTGGGTCACCGCGTCGGCGTTCGCCGCGGCGACCGCCGGCAGGGCGAGCTGGCGGAGGATCTCGCCGGCGGCGGCCGGCACGAGCCGGATCCCTGCCGCCTCGATCTGAGCCTCGGTCCACCGCAGGACCTCGGGCTCGCCCTCCCGTGCTGGCTGCCCCGCGTCGGAGTGGGGATCCGCGGCGGGGTTGAACTCGCTCCTCCCCCCGCAGGCGGGCGAGGCGAGGAGCAGCATGGTGAGGGCGGCGGAATCGAGCGCCCTCCTCCCGGAAAGCAGGCTCTGTTTGGTCATCGGATGGCCGTTTCGTGGCGGTCGGTGGGGGAGTCCGGGGCATCGCCCGGGGGCAGGAGCGTCCCGCTCGCGGCGAGGAGCCGCCAGTGCCTCCTCTGGAGCTCGGCGCGGGCTTCGGTCGTGCGCGTGCGCGCGTCGACCAGGTTCCGTTGCAGGGTCAGGATCTCGAGCACGGTGACCTCCCCGGACGCGAAGGCCTCGCCGGCGAGGCGCAGGCTCTCCTCGGCGTTCGGGAGGAGCTCGGACGCGAGGAAGCGCACCTCGCGGTGGGCCTCCTCGCGCGCGGCGAAGGCGTCCTGGATCTCGCGCCGCGCCTCGTGAACCTGAGCCTCGATCTCCGCGCGGAGCGCCGCGCGCCGGGCGAGGGCCGTGGCGATCGCCGGGCGGTTGAAGCGCGTGAAGAGGCCGGGCTCGAGCGTGATTCCCGTGCCGACGGCGGCGAGCGGGAACTGCCGCGAGACTTCGAGGCGCACCGCCTCCTCGGCCGCCTGGTAGGAGGCGAAGAGCGCCGCCAGATCCGGCCGGCGGGAGAGGGAGCTCGCCACGAGCTCCTCGACGTTCGGGGGGGGAGCCTCCGGCGGCCCATCGTCCGCCCGCGGGCCGGCGCGGACCGGGACCGCGGTCTCCGGCGGCAGGCCCAGGAGCGCGTTCAGCCGGTGGCGGGCGTCCCGCCGGCGGGCCTCGAGGCGGACGCGCTCGGCGCGGATCGCGAGGAGATCGCCGGCCGCGAGGTTGGCCTGGATGGCGGTCGCCGCGCCGGCGGCCATGGCGCGCGCGAAGTAGTCGCGGGTGCTCTCGGCAACCTGGACGAGGTCCAGGTTCTGCTCGAGCAGCCCTTCGAGCTCGAGCAGGTCCTCGCAGGCGAGGTGGACCTCTCGGGCCAGGGTCCACTCCGCCTGCACGACCCGGCGGCGCGCCTCCTCGACCTCGCCCCGGGCGACGCCCGTCCTGGCGTCGATCTCGCCGGGCCGCGGCAGCGGGATCGACAGGCCGAGGCCGGTGAGGAAATCGATGCTCGCCGCTCGTCCCTCCACGATCTCCGCGGCGAGCGCGTCCATGCCGTTCCAGCCGATCGCCGGATCCGCGAGCAGCCCCGCCTCGACGAGCAGCGACCGGGCGACGCCGATCCTCGCGCGCGCCGCGGCGAGGGCGGGGTGGTGGGCGACGGCGAACGAGGCGAGCTGTTCCGGATCCGCGGCGGCGGGATCCCCCGGGGCCGCGGGAGGATCCCAGCGGCGTGCCGCGAGGTCGGCGAGCATCGCCGAGGGGTCGATCGGGTCGGGCTCGTAGGTTGCGCACCCCGTGCCGGCGGGGACGAGGAGGAGAACGAGCCGCGCGATCGGGGCGGCTCGCCGCCGTTTCCTGCGCCCTTGGGCAGGGAGGGAGATTCGGGCCATGGGGAAACCTCTCCGGTGGAAACCGAGGCGCCGGCACCCACCGGCGCCCCACGCCAAGACCGCAGGCGCCCGGGCGGGCGGCCTGCACGCGGGGAGAGGCTCCCTCTAGCAACG
>JBFMCU010000163.1:0-17522 GCA_040754415.1 Planctomycetota bacterium | reverse complement strand
CGCCCCGGTCAAGGTGCCCTGGTGGAATCAACGCACGCTTCGACTGATGGCGTAGCCGCCACGCAAGCCGCCCGCCCGAGGAGCCCGGACCTTAGGCGAACTCCGGGCCGTGGAAATCCAGGCTAGGCGAGCGTCGCGCTTCTAGCCCCGTGGAATCGGGTTCAAGACACACCTGCCCTTCCGCTGGAAGGGAATGCTGTCGTCCAGCTGACAGGTGTTTCCCGGAGGGCAACTAGGGTCCTGGGAGGAGCACTTGCCGATGGCCGCCGGTATCCACGCGAGGCCCACCAGCTCCAGACCGGCCCGACAACAACCGAAGTCGTTGTCGTTGCAGCCGCAGTAGATGATGAAGTTCCCGCCACCCGTCGAACCCGAACGGATGTCACATGCCCATGAGTTCGGAGGATCCCCACACGAGAGAACGTTGGGGCAGTTGACCTGCCAGCCGAGGTCGGTGTGGTAGACGAGATCCGGGCAGGGATTCGAGACAGCCAGGGCCGCGCGGGCCGGGGCGAGCCCGAAGAAGGTCACGGAAACCACGAGGACGATGGGTACGGTGAGCCTGGCCATCCTGAGCCTCCACTGCACGTCGTTGCCGCGGAAATCGGAAAGGCACCGCCGAGAGAGTACGGGGGACTCCCCGCCGCGCCACGGCCAAAAGAGAGAAGAAGCGTACTGGCGTTCTCAACTCGTTGCAGGGGGGGGATAGGATTTGCAATGTCCTTGGTGGTCGGTCCGGTCCGGGTACCTGGGTGACCGAAGTGGAGGCCAATCGTCGACGCAAGCAGCCCGCCCCAGTCCCTTGGTAGGCTGGATCCGCCCCGGGGTATCGCGGATACCGCGCGGGCTTCTGTAGCCCGCATCGCGCCCCCCGGGTTCCACACCCCGTCGGAGGGAGAAGGACCGCCAAGCCGCCCGCAGCCTCTCAGACGCCCCAAGGACCTCGAACTGCGGAGTCACGGAGGTAGGCGCCGATGATGGACATGGAGTACCGTCTTGTCCTCGGCGCCGATGTCCGACCCCTCTCCCCACGCGAAGGACTCCGCGCGCTTCCGGAGCTTCCGGGAGCTGCGGCGCGCTCGCGCCGGCGAGGAGGCGGGCGGCGAGGCGGCCCAGGGCACGTGGAGGCTCGAGACGGTCGACGAGCGCTCCCTCAAAGAGGCCCTCGCGGCCCTCGACTCGCCGCTCGGCGCCACCGCCCGGGAGCGAATCCGCGGGCGGCCGGCCGGCTTCGGGGCCATGGAGAGCGGCCCGCCCGCCTATCGCGCGGAGGATTCCGAGGAGATGGCGCTCCTCGCCGCCTTCCGCCTGCGCACGGTCTTTCCCGCCGACGTGCGCGCCGAGGCGGCGGCTCTGCCTGCCGATCCCCGGCCGGAGGACGGCGCGGGCCGCCTGGACCTGCGCGGGGAGACGATCTTCACGATCGACGGCGAGGACGCGCGGGACTTCGACGACGCGATCGGCATCCGGCCCCTCCCGGACGGCGCGGCGGAGGTCGGCGTCCACATCGCCGACGTCGCCCACTACGTCCGGCCGGGCACCGCCCTCGACGACGAGGCCCTCGCGCGCGCGACGAGCGTGTACCTGCCCGACCAGGTCCTGCCCATGCTCCCCGAGGAGCTCTCGAACGGGCTCTGCTCGCTCGTCCCCCACCGCGACCGGCTCGCCTACTCGGTGCTCATGGCCTTCGACGCCCGGGGCGAGCGCACGAGCGCCCGCGTCGCCAAGAGCGTCATCCGGAGCGTCCATCGCCACACCTACCGGGTCGTCCAGGACCTTCTCGACGGGAAGGACACGCCCGAGACGCGCGAGATCCGCCACCTGGAGGAGCCGCTGCGCCTCTTCCAGCGCTGGACGCTCCGCCAGCAGGCCCTGCGTGACGCCCGCGGCTCGCTGCGCATGCAATCGCGCGAGCGGAAATTCCTCTTCGACGCGAACCACGAGGTCGCGGCGATCGTCGACGACCCGCGCTACTTCTCCCAGACCCTGATCGAGGAGACCGCGCTCGCCGCGAACCAGGCGGTCGGCGATCTCTTCCGCGGCCGGGGGCTGCCGGCGATTTACCGCGTGCACCCCGAGAAGTCGGAAGAGGAGATCGCCGCCGTGCGGGAGATGCTCGAGAAGCACGGCATCCGCGTGCCGGCCAAGGAGCGGCTCACCGGCCGCGACATCGGGCGCCTCATCCGCGCCGCCCGCAACCGCAAGAACGCCGAGGCCCTGATCGCCCGCATCATGGGGCTCGTCGAGCGCGCCTTCTACGAGGTCCACGACCACGAGGATCCGGCGCGGCACTTCGGGCTCGCGCGGGAGGCCTATCTGCACTTCACCTCCCCGATCCGCCGCTATCCCGACCTGATGGTGCACCGGTGGCTCGGGGCGATCGAGAGCCGCGGCGCGGCGGCGGAGCAGGAGCTCCGGGCGGCGGAGCTCGTGGCCGGGCTGAACGACGTCGCCGCCCACTGCTCGCTCCAGGCCGAAGTCGCGGAGATGGCGGAGATCGCCGTCGGCGACCTGAAGGTCTGCCAGTTCATGGCGCCCCACGTCGGCGAGACTTTCGAGGCGACCGTCGCTCGCGTCTCGCCGGCCGGGCTGGAGCTCTTTCTCGGCGCGCTCCACGTGGACGGCTTCCTGCCCGCGCGCCTGCTCGGCGATCGGCCGAAGGTGGAGGGCCCCACCCTGACCGTGCGGGCCGGGAAGCGGACGCTCTCCTTCACCGAGGGGTATCCGATCCGCGTCCGGGTGAAGGACGTCGATTTCCTGCGCCTTCAGGTGCTGTTCGTTCCCGCGTGAGGAGCGGGAGGGATGCCGTTTCCGCGGCCCGGCCCGCCGCCGTATCCTCTCCCCGTGCGCCTCGCCGCCCTTCTCCTCGCCGCCGCCCTCCTCGCCGCCTGCGCCGCTCCGCCCCCCGCGGGCGGGGGGAGCGGGACTCCGCCCGCCGGTCTTGGCCCGCCGTACGTCCACGTCGCCGGCGCGGGCGAAGGCCTGCTCCTCGTGCTCGGCGCGGCGTGGCTGGAGGCCGACTTCGCGGCCCTCGAGCCCGGCGCGCGGATCGCCTTCGCCGATCTTCCCGGCCGCGGCCGCTCTTCGGCCCACCCGGCGAGCGTCGTCCCGTCCCTCGCCCGCGACGTCGCGGATCTCGCGACGATCGCCGCCGACCTCGCCGCGCCGCGGCTCTCGATCCTCGCGTGGTCCTACGAAGCGGCGGTCGCCCTGCGCTACGCGATCTCCCACCCCGGCCGCGTCGAGCGGCTCGTGCTCGTCGCGCCCCTCCCCCCCCGGCGCGATCCGCACTGGGACGCCTTCCGGCGCGCCGCGGCGCAGCGCACCAGCGACGAGGAGGTCGCCCGCCTCGACCATCTCGCGGCCCAGGGACCGGCGGCGCGGCGCGCGCCGGCGTTCCGCCGCCTCCACCTCGCGGCCCAGCTCCGCGCGAGCGGCGCGGACCCCGCCCTCCTCGCCGTCATGGCCGCGGATCCCTATCCCCCGCCCAACGACGATCCCTACGCGGTGTCAGAGCGCGGCCAGCGGATCCTGGCCCAGCTCGGCGATTGGGACTGGCGCCCGGAGCTCGCCGGGCTCGAGGCCGAGGTGCTCGTCGTCCACGGGCGCTCCGACAGCCTGCCCGCCGCGGGGGCGGAAGAACTCGTCGCCGCCCTACCCCACGCGGAGCTCCTGCTCCTGGAGGAGGCGGGCCGCTTCCCCTGGCTCGAGGCCCCGGCGGCGTTCTTCGCCGCCGTGAATCGCTTCCTCTCCGCCGAGGGCGGCGCGGAGGCGGCCGGAGAGCGCTGAATCATGCCCCGCCGCCCGCCGGCCCTCCTCGCCCTCGCCCTCGCCCTTCTCGCGGGCGCCTGCGCGTCGCCCCTCGGCGGCCGGGACCTCCACCTCGGGGCAGCGGCCGTCTGGGGACCGCGCCTCGGCGGAGAGATCCGCGCCGCCCAGCTCGCCCTGGAGAGACCGCGCTTCGACGTCTTGGTCGAGGCGAGCGTGGCCCACGAATCGCTCGACCCCGCCGTCTCGCCGCAGGGCGAGCGCGTGGACGAGGGCTGGGACCAGGTGCAGGCGGGCCTGGCGATCGTCACCGACCCCCGCGGCGACGCGTCCTGGGTGGGGCGCGCCGGCGTTGTGTGGCTGCGCGCCCAGGGGGACCCGGTCGTCCTCGACGCCCCCCTCGACTACGGCGGCGGCTATCTCGGGATCGGGCGCCTCCATCGGCTGAACGAGCACCTCTCGACCGGGCCGGAGCTCACCTTGCTCGGCGTCCTCCCCGAGGGATCGGGCGACGCGGGCGGCGTCGTGCCCCAGCTCGCCTGGCGGCTCGTCTGGCGCCTCTAGTGGTCCGATTCACCCATACGAGGCATTCTGCCGGCCCGGCTGCGCCCGCCGCTGCGTTGCGCCTCCTCCGAGGGTTGTGTTCCTAACCCGCGTTGTCGGCGCGCCTTGCGGCGAACGCCGGCGGACTCGGCAGAATGCCTCGTATGGGTGAATCGGACCACTAGCTGGCGTGGGCGACGCCCGCGGCGTCGCCCCGGGCCAGCTAGAGGCGCCACGCGAGTCGCCCACCACCGCCCGGGAATGGTCGCCGGGGGCGCCCGTATCGGTCGCGCCGCCCCCCACCCCCTCCGAACCCATGCTCACGATCCGCGATCTCATCAAGGTCTATCCCGGTCCCGTCGCCGCCCTGCAGGGGATCGACCTCGAGGTCGCGAACGGGCTCTTCGGCCTGCTCGGCCCCAACGGCGCCGGGAAGTCCACCCTGATGCGCATCGTCGCCGGCCTCCTCCAGCCGACCTCCGGCAGCGTCACCCTGGACGGCAAGGACGTGGTCGCCGAGCCCGAGTACGTGCGCGCGCGCCTGGGCTACCTCCCGCAGGAGTTCGGCTTCTACCCCCACCTCACCGGGCGGGCCATGCTCGCCCATCTCCTGCGGCTGAAGGGGGTCCGCGCGCCGCAGGGGCTCCGCCGGCTCGCGGAGGAGCTCTTCGCGCGGGTGAACCTCGAGTGGGCCGCCGGCCGGAAGGTGAAGGAGTACTCGGGCGGCATGCGCCAGCGGCTGGGCGTCGCCCAGGCCCTGGCCGGCGACCCGCGCATCCTCATCGTCGACGAGCCGACCGCCGGGCTCGATCCCGAGGAGCGGCTGCGCTTCTACCACCTGCTCGCCGAGCTCGCCCAGAACCGGATCGTCCTCCTCTCGACCCACATCGTCGAGGACGTGGCCATGCTGTGTCCGCGATTCGCCGTGATCCGCGAGGGCCGGCTCCTCGCGGTCACGACCCCCAGCGCGGCTCTCGTCGGCGTCCGGGGCCGGATCTTCGAGGGGCGGCCGGCCAACGGCGAGGAGGAGCGCGTGCGCCGCGAGCACGTCGTCACCCAGGCCCTCCTCTTCGAGGGACGGACGCGCATGCGGATCCTGTGCGGCGACGGCCCGCCTCCCCCGGGTTTCACGCCGGCGGCCGAGACCCTGGAGGACGCCTATCTCGACCTGATGCGCGCCGACGGCGCACCGAAGGCGGCCCCCGGAGAGGAGCGGCGATGAGCTTCGGCCGCTTCGGCGAGGTCTACGGGCTGGACCTGCGCCACTACCTGCGCCGGCCGATCTTCTGGATCTGGATCGTGGTCGTGGTGCTCGTCGCCTTCGGCATGTCCCAGGGGGCGGTGAAGGTGCAGAGTGGCGACGCGGACATCGGGGGAACGAAGGCGTGGGTGAGCTCGGAGTTCAATCTCTCCATGATCCTCGGGATCCTCGTCCCGGTCCTCTACACGTTCTTCCTGGCGGTGGCCGCCGGCATGCCGCTCATCCGCGCCGACGAGCTGCGCGTCGCCGAGCTGCTCCATTCGACCGCCCTGCGGCCCGGCGAGTACGTGTGGGCGAAGTTCCTCGCGCCGCTGAGCGCGGCGCTGCTCGTGCTCGCCGTCCACCTCGGAGCGGCGATGCTCTTCAACCACCAGCGCGCGGACGCGACCGACTGGGAGAACGTCGGACCGTTCGCGCTCGCGAACTACCTGCGGCCGGCGCTCCTCTTCGCGGTGCCGACGATCCTGTTCGTCGCCGGGGTGACCTTCGCCGTCGGGGAGGCGACGCGGCGGCCGATCGTCGTCTTCGCCCTGCCGGTGGCGCTCTTCATGAGCACCATCTACTTCTTCTGGACGTTCGGGGACTCCTCCCTCGATCCCGGCGTCGATCGCCTGCTCATGGCGCTGGATCCCACCGGCTTCCGGTGGCTGAACCGGACGTGGCTCGAGGTGGACCGGGGGGTCGACTTCTTCAACACGGCCCCGGTCGGGCTCGATCCCCTGATCGTCCTGAACCGCCTCGCCTTCGCCGCCGCGGGCCTCCTGGCGGTCGCGGGCAGCCACCGCCATTTCGCCGCCCGCCGCCGCGGCCGGCCCGGGCCGGCCCTGACCCGCGCCGAGCTCGGCGCGGCCCGCCCCGCCCCGGCCGCCGGCTCCGTCGCGCCGCCGTCGTTCGCCGGCCTCGACATGCGCGCGCGGGCGGTCGGCTTCCTGCGCGGAGCCTGGTACGTCCTCCGCGTGGAGCTCGCCGAGCTGAAGAGCCAGCCGGGGCTCTACCTCTTCCTCCCCCTCATCGTCGCCGACGTCGTCAACGAGGGCTTCCTGTCCACCGGTCCCCTCGACACGAAGATCCTCTCCACGCCGGGGCTGCTCGCGATGAGCACGCTCCCCGGGCTGACGGTGCTGCTCGCCCTGCTCCTGATGTTCTACACGATCGAGTCGCTGCGGCGGGAGCGCGCGACCCAGCTCGCGCCGATCTACCACGCCACGCCGCTCGGCAGCGCGGCGATCTACCTCGGGAAGGTCGCCGCCAACGCCATCCTCGGGCTCGTGGCGGCGGCGATCACGTTCCTCGCCTGCTGGGCGATCATCGCCTATCAGGGGAAGGTCCCGTTCGCGGCCACTCCGTTCCTCGTCGTCTGGGGCTGCCTCCTCCTCCCGACGCTCGTCTTGTGGTGCTCCTTCGTCGCCTTCCTCTACACGCTGACGCGGAGCGCCTGGACCACCTATGGCCTGTGCCTGGCCGCCCTGATCTACACCGGCTACCAGCTCGCCGTCGGAGACCTGACGTGGCGCTGGAACTGGCCCGTGTGGAGCACGATCGGCTGGAGCGACGCCGGCGTGTTCCCCCTCGACCGGGAGGCCCTGGTCCTGAATCGGGCGATGGTGCTCGCCGCCGCCCTCTTCTTCGTCGTCGCGGCCGTGCGCCTCTTCCCGCGGCGCGAGCACGATCCCCAGCGTGTCCTCCTCGCCCTGCGCCCCCGCTCCCTCGCGCGGGCGGCCCTCCTCCTCAGCCCGGTCCTCGTCCCCCCCCTCGCCCTGAACCTCTGGCTCGACCATCGGATCGACGCCGGCTGGGAAGGAGACCTGGCGCGCAAGGAGCAGAAGGACTACTGGAGGAAGAACGTGGCGACGTGGCTCGACGCCCCCGGCCCGGACATCGCGCGCGCCGACGTCGCGCTCGAGCTCGATCCCGCCCGCCGCTGGTTTCGCACGAAAGGCGAGTTCGCCCTCGCCAACCGCACGGCGGACCCCCTCGCGCGCTTCTGCCTCACCTCCGGCCCCCACTGGGAGGAGCTCGCCTGGACCATGGACGGCGCGCCGTACGCGCCGGAGGACCGCACCTTCCTGCACGTCTTCACGCCGCCGGAGCCCCTGCTGCCCGGCGGGACCGTGACGATCGGCTTCTCCCACCACGGGATCGTGAACGACGGCATCTCCCGGAACGGCGGGGGGGCGATGGAGTTCATCCTGCCGGCGGGGGTGGTGTTGACCTCGTTCTCGCCGACCTTCGTCCCGACGATCGGCTTCTCCGAGGAGATCGGAATCGACGAGGAGAACGCGCACGAGAGCAAGAGCTACCCGCCGGACTTCTACGCGGGAGACACGCCGTCCTTCGTCAACGGCTGGTCGCCCTTCCCGGTCCGCCTCGAGGTCACCGCGCCCGCCGAGTACACGATCAACGGAGTGGGCGTCCTCGAGCGCGAGGAGGTCGCCGGCGGCCGGCGTACGGTCGTCTGGGCGACCGATCACCCGGTCCAGTTCTTCAACGTCGTCGCCGGCCGCTGGGACGTGCGCCGGGGCGAGGGGGTCGCGGTACACCACTTCCCCTCGCACACCTACAACGTCGACGAGATGGTCGCCGCCCTCGAGGGAGCCCGCCGGTGGTACTCGGAGTGGTTCCATCCCTTCCCGTGGCAGGAGCTCAAGATCTCCGAGTTCCCCGGCCTCGCCGGCTACGCCCAGGGCTTCGCGACGAACATCCCGTTCTCGGAGTCGATCGGCTTCCTCACCGAGAGCGACGAGGAGTCGAACGCCGCCTTCTTCGTCACCGCCCACGAGGCGGCCCACCAGTGGTGGGGGAACCTCCTGGCGCCGGGGCGCGGCCCGGGCGGAAACCTGCTCTCGGAGGGCACCGCCAACTTCGCCTCGATCCTCCTCTTCGCGGAGCGGAAGGGCGAGCGGGCCCGCCTCGCCTTCTGCCGCCAGATCGAGGACTCCTACGCCCGGGGACGCGTGGCGGATTCCGAGCGGCCCCTCGTGTGGATCGACGGCTCGCGGCCGGGCGACACGGTGGTCACCTACGACAAGGCGGGGTGGGTGTACTGGATGCTCCTGCAGCGCATGGGGCGCGAGCCGTGCCTGGAGGGGATGCGCGCCTTCATCGCCCGCTACGCCACGGCCCGCGATCACCCCGTGCTGCAGGACTTCCTCGCCGAGATGCGGGAGCACGCCCCCGACCCGGCCGCCTACGACGACTTCGTGCAGCAGTGGTTCTTCACGGTGGTCGTACCCGAGTACCGGCTCGCCGACGTCGAGAGCGCCGCCGGCGCGGACGGAACCTGGACGGTGACGGGGGTCCTGGAGAACGCCGGGACCGGACGGATGCCGGTGGAGGTGGCCGCCACCCGGGGCGAACGGTTCCCCGGGGCCGAAGCGCCGCCGGACGAGGCGCCCTACGCCGAGGTCCGGACGACCCTCGCCCCCGGGCCGGGCGAGCGCCTGCCCTTCGCGCTCCGGTGCGGCTTTGCGCCGGAGCGAGTCGTCGTCGATCCCGACGTGCTCGTCCTCCAGCTCAATCGCAAGCTCGCGACCCGCGACCTGTGATCGCGCCGCCGCGCAATCGGGGGCGGCGCTGGAGGTCTCGCCCGCCCGAGCCGATAGAATCGGTCGCGCCCCGTCCCGCCGCCCCATGAACCGCTCTCGCCCCGCGCGCCCGGCGCTCCTCGCCGGCCTCCTCCTCGCCGCCGGCTGCGGCGGGGCGGAGGCGCCGGCGGTCCCGCCGGTCGTGCTCAACCTCCTCG
Source organism: Planctomycetota bacterium (assembly GCA_040754415.1). Classification (GTDB taxonomy): domain Bacteria; phylum Planctomycetota; class UBA1135; order UBA1135; genus JBFMCU01. The sequence goes on along the minus strand of JBFMCU010000163.1, from coordinate 8,208 downwards.
CCCGCCGGCCCGACGCGGTGATCGAGGAGCCGGGGCTCCTGCGGCCCGACGGGGAGCGCGAATGGGGCCCCTACGGCCTCTCGGGCTGGACCAAGGACGCCCTCGCGCACCCGGATCCCGCAGTCGGGCTCTACGTGCCGGCGAACCAGCCGATCGCCGTGCTCGATCTGCCCGCCGTCGGCCCGGCCGCCCGCACGATCGAGATCGAGGCCTGGTGCTCCGATCCCCCCGGCGGCGCGCCGGCGACCGTCCAGATCCGCCTGAACGGCCTCGCCCTGGGCGGGGAGATCGTCCTCGGGACCTCGCCGGCGCGGATCTCGCTCCCGACTCCCGCCCCCGCCTGGCACGCCGGCGAGAACCTGCTCGAGATCGAGGCGAGCACGGTCCCGGCCGGCGCGCGCCCCGACGGCACGCCGGTCGCGAAGTGGCACACGGTCTGCGTCAGCCGCGTCGAGTACGGCCCCCCCCTCGCGGTGACGCTCCCCGCGGCCGCCGCGCGCGTCCTCCGCCTCCCGGCCGCCACCGGCGTCCGCTACTTCGTCGAGACGGCCCCCGGCGCCCGCGTGCGCGTGCACGGGCGCGCGAGCGGTCCGGGCACGCTCCACGTGCAGCTCGGCGCGATGGACCCGGCGACGGGAAACGTCAGCGAGGAGGGATTCCCCGCCCTGGATCTCGCCCCGCGCGAGGGGGTCCTCGCCGCGACCTTCCCCACCCCCGCCCGCGTCCCGGGCGTGCTCCAGCTCGAGATGGTCTGGTCGTCGCCCGCGGGGGACGAGCTCGCCCTCGATGCCCTGGCGGTCGAGGAGGACGGCGGCCGCCCGCGGCCCCCGATCGTCTTCATCAGCATCGACACGTTCGCCGCCCGGCATCTCGCGATGCACGGCTACCGCCGGGAGACCACGCCGAATCTCGAGCGCCTGCGCGCGGAGGCGGTGGTCTTCGACCACTGCGTCGCCAACGCCCCCTGGACGCTCCCGAGCTACCTCTCCGTGCTCACCGGCCTCTACCCGCGCGCCCATGCCACCGACGTGCAGTCGGCGGAGGGGCTCGCCCTCAACGACATCGACTACTGGCAGGTCGCGGACAACCGCTGGACACTGGCCGAGATGCTGCGGGCCCGCGGGTACCGCACGGCCGGCTTCGTCGACACCCTCTGGCTGAGCGAGAAGTTCCAGGTCGCCCAGGGCTTCGATCTCTACGACATCGACGCCGCCTCCCTGCCCTTCCAGGAGCCGACCTACGGCATCGCCTTCATCGCCGCCCGTCTCGGCCCCTGGCTCGACGGCATCGATCCGGCGGCCCCGTTCTTCCTCTTCGTGCACTCCCTGGACGCCCATGGGCCCTACTGGCCCGAGTTCCCCTTCAAGGGTCGCTTCCAGGGCGATCGCCCCGCTGCGCCGCGCACGGCCCGGGCAGGGGGCGACTACCAGACCGCCGGCGCGATCCCCGATTGGATGGCGAGCACCTTGACCGGCCCGCCGTCCCCGGCGGCCCCGGCCATCCCGCGCGAGCAGTCTGTGGACGATATCGAGGCCCGCTACGACGAGTCGCTACTCAAGGTCGATCACTACATCGGAGTGATCCTCGCCATGCTCGCGGCCCGGGGACTCTACGAGGACGCGCTCGTCGTGATCACCGGCGACCACGGCGAGTCCTTCGCCCACGACTTCTACGGCCACGGGCGGCTCTGGGAGGACATCGTCCACGTGCCGCTCCTGATCAAGATGCCGCGGGGCGAGCACGGCGGCCGGCGCGTGACCCCCTCCGTGGAACTCGTCGATCTCTACCCCACCCTCGTCGAGCTCGCTGGCGTTCCCGCGCCCCGGGAGCACCTCCACGGCCGCTCCCTCCTTCCGCTGATCCGCGGCGAAGAGGCCGCTCCCCGGCCAACCTTCAGCGAGGGCGGCCACCACGAGGGGTACATGGTCGAGCTCGACGGCTGGAAGCTCGTCCGCACCTGGCCCGGCCGGGAATCGGGGGAGCCCACGCTGCTCTCCCACCACCGCGTGCCGCGCGAGTGGCTGGAGGCGAACTTCCCCGAGCTCGTGGACGCGCCGCTCACGCACGCCTGGTGGAAGGAACGGCGCCAGGCGAGCGACTATGCGCCGAAGGTCGCCGAGCTGCGCAAGAGGATCGAGGGCCCGTACACCGAGCTCTACTACCTCCCCGAGGATCCGAACGAAGAGCACGATCTCGCCGCGGCGCGGCCCGACGTCGTCGACCGTCTCCTCCCGCTGCTCGAGGAGCGCCGCCGCCGGGGGCAAGCGGCCCGGAAGGCGGCCGCCTGGGACACCTTCGTGCCGGACTTCGATCCCGCCGCGCTCGAGGCCCTCCAGGGCCTCGGCTACGCGGGCGGGAAGTGAGAGGCCCCCGCGCTACTCGCGGGCGCGCTGCAGGCGGCGGGCGGCGCTGACCCAGCGCTCGCGGCGGATCAACTGGGCCGAGATCCCCGCCCGCTCGGCGAGGGTTTCGATGCCGGCGGCGTCGAGGGCCGCCACGTCGGCGAAGCCGCGGATCCCCGCCGCGCGCAAGCGCTTCTCGACCGCCGGCCCCACGCCGGGCAGTGCCTTCAGGTCGTCGGTCCGCGCCGCGGGCGCCCGGCGGGGAGCGGGCTTCACGACCCCCGGCGCCGGGCTCCCCGCCCCGCGGGCCTTCTCCAGCGTCTGGGCGGCGCGCTCCAGCTTCTTCTCTTGTCCGGCGATCCGCCGGTCGCGCTCCCGGATCTCCTTCGCCGCGTCGCGGACCGCCTGGTTGCGCTCCTTGACGGCCTCCGCGAGCTCCGTCACCCGCGCGTGCAGCCGCTCGATCTCGCGGCCCGCCGCCTCGTGGCGGGCGGTGAGCTTCGCGAGCTGCGCCTCGCCGGCCTGGATCGCCGCTCGCTGGGCGGCGTCCGTCTCGCGGAGGGCGGCGGCGGCGGCCTCCGCCGCGCCGGCCCGCGTCCGCTCCCCGTCGATCGTCCCCTCTAGCCCGGCGATCCGCTCCCGGGCCTCGTCGAGCTCGACCAGCAGGGGCTCGAGCTCGTCGACGCGTCCCCGCGAGGCCGCGAGGTCCGCCTCCACGGCGGCGGTCCGGGCCCGCGCCGCCGCGATCTCCTGCTCGAGCATCCCCTCCCGCTTGCGGGCGAGGTCGAGCTCGCCGGGCAGAAGGTCGAGCTCGCTCAGGCGGGCCCGCGCCGCCGCGAGCTCCCGCTCGTAGCGATCGCGCCCGACCGCCGCCGCCGCCGTCTCCTCCTCGCGGCGGCGGGAGAGCTCGGCGAGCGTTCCGTCGCGCTGGGCGACCTCGCGCTCCAGGCGGGAGATCTCCGCCTGGGCCTCGGCCTGCGCCCGGCGCAGCCGCTCCTCCGCGGCCGCCGCGCGCTCGCGCTCCTCCTCGCGCCACGCCGCCTCGCGCGCCGCGAGCCGTTCTTCGACCTCGCGGCAGCGCTCCGGGTAGGGAGCGAGCCCCGCGACCTCTTCGTCGCGCGCGGCGAGCGTCCGCCGGACCTCCTCGAGGGCGGCCCGGGTCGCCGCCAGGGCTTCCGGCAGCGGCGCGAGCTCCGCCGCCTTCGCCTCGAGCTCGGCGAGGCGCTCCTCGCGGTCGGCGAGCCGGCCTTCCAGGGCGAGGACGAGCTCGCGCCCGCTGGCCGCGGCCGCGGCGATCCGCTCTTCCGCCCTCGCCTCCCGGTCCGCCTCCCGTTCCCCCGCCTCGCGGGCGATCCGCGCCGCCGCTTCCTCGGCAGCCCGCAGCCGCTCCGGATAGGGTGCGAGGCGCTCCACCTCCGCGCGCAGCTCGGCGACCCGCTCGTCCCGGGCCGCCAGCGCCGCATCCCGCGCCGCGAGCTGGCGTTCGGCCTCGGCGGCGGCGAGCAGGCGGCGGGTGAGGTCCTCGACCTCGGTCCGGGTCTCGTCGCGCTCGGCGCGGGCGGCGTCCCGCTCGGCGGCGAGCGTGTCCGCGCGGCGCCGGGCCGGGGCGAGCTCGGCCTCGCGCGCGGCGAGCAGGGCGGCGAGCTCTTCTCGCCGCCGCGCGAGCTCGTCGCGCTCCGCCCCGAGCTCCCCGTGGGCGCCGCGCAGAAGGGCGATCTCCTCCTCCTGGGCGCGGTAGCGGCCCAGGGCCTCCTCCCCCGTCCGGCGGAGGCTGGAGAGGTCCTGCCCGCGGGCGCGGGCCTCCTCGCGGGCCGCCGCGAGCTCGGAGGTGCGCAGGGAGAGATCCTGGCGGGCGGCCGCCAGGGCGTTCGCGGCGTCGCGGGCCGCCGTCTCGTGGGCGGCGGCCTCGGCCCGGACGGCCTCCAGGCGCTGGTCGAAGGAGCGCATCTCGACCAGGTTCTGGTTGAGGGCGCGGATCGCCTTCTCCTGGTCCTGCTCGGCGAGGCGGACCTTGCGCATGTAGAGCTCGGCCAGGGTCCGCCGCTCGGTGAGGTGCCGCCAGCCCCGGGCCACCCACCCGGCCACCGCCCCCCCCGCGGCGAGGGCGCCCAGGGTCAGTGCTTCGACGAGAACCATGGATCTCCTCCGGTGTGCCGGGCCTCCGTTCGTGGGAACGGCTTGTTGTACCGGCCTTCCCGGGGGATTGGCCAGTCCAGAGCGGCGGATCCGCGCGACAAGTCGAAGCCGGCTAAAGACCGCCGCTCTCCCCTGCCGACCGAGTGGCCCGGCCCGCACCCGGCCCTCCCCGCGAGGGGTCCGCGCACTGCGCCGCCACGTCGCAACCGAGCGAAGGCCCCCGGGCCGTCCCCCGTTCCCGCGCCGGGAGCGGAGGGGGCGGTGTCGGGGGCCGGACCATCCCCATGACGGAACGATCCCGCGCTGCCGCCGCACCGCCCCGGCAACGGCTCTCCACGGCCCAGATGATTCATCTGATGCGCCTGGAGATCGACCAGGCCCTGCGGCACCACTACCCGATCAGTTGCATGGTGGCGGGGCTCGACGGCTACGAGGGGGAGCTCGCTGGTCATCGCCGCGCGATCATGCCGGCCGTCTTCCAGCAACTGAAGGAAGCCACCTTCGCGAGCGACGTGCGGGGGCTCGGGGTCTGGACGAACCGCTACCAGCTCGCGGTCTTCCCGCACATGACGCCGGAGATGATCGCCGAGCTCGGCGCCGAGATGCTCCGGCGGGCGGCGAACGTCCCCCTCCCGGCCCCGGACGCCCCGCCGGTGACCCTGTGCGTCGGGATCTCCCACAACCTCCACCCCGGCCCGATGTCCTTCGAGACGCTCGTCGAGGAGGCGGAGACCGGGATGGGCCTCGCGGCCGCCGGCGGGGGGAACCGCGTCGTCCAGGCCCGCGACGTGGAGACGGAGATCGACCGTCTGCGCGACGAGCTCGAGCACCAGATCGCCGACATCCAGCGCCACCAGGAGGAGCTCTTCGGCGAGGAAAGCGGGCTCCAGGAGAGCTGGGCCCGGGACCTGATCGCCGGCGTGGTCGACCTCTTCGAGCGCGAGCCCGAGCAGAGCGAGGGAGTCCTGCGGCTCAAGAAGGAGGTCATCGCGCTCGTCAAGGCCGAGGTGCAGCGCTGGCGCGACTCGAGCACGGTCACCCAGCTCCTCCAGAGCCAGGGCCAGATCGAGCGACTCGAGCGCCGGGTCCACAAGCTGACCGAGAGCCTGGGCGTCACCGAGGAGGAGCTCAAGCGCATCGCGGCGGCGAAGTCCATCGATCTGGGCATCTCGTCGCTCTACCGCACCGTGCAGGGGCTCGACGCCGGCGACGCATGGGCGGAGGCGAAGCGCGCGATGTTGGAGTGCATCTTCGCGGCCAACCTGGCCCTGCAAGGGAAGGCGGCCGCGGAGAGGGGGGGAGAGAAATGAGAAACGACCGCGGCGGATGCCGCCCAAACGGGAAGAGGTTTTCACACCACTGGAGAGCACCCCGAAAATGAGCAAGCAAACCCAGAAGACCACCTCCGACGAGCACGGCCATGTCGAGGGCGAGGTGTCCACGGCCGGCAGCGCCCCCCACAAGACGGAGGGCGTCCTGTACCTGGGCATCGACCTCGGAACGTCGCGCACCTCCGTCACGGCAAGCAACGGCGTTCGCGAGACGGTGGCCTCCTACGTCGGGTATCCGAAGGACGTCGTCAGCAAGAAGCTCCTGCAGAAGGAAGTGCTCTTCGGCGACGAGGCCGTCCAGCACCGCCTGTCCCTGCACTTCTATCGCCCCCTCCAGCACGGGGTCATCAAGACCGACGGCGGGAGCGCGGAGAGCGAGGCGCACCTGCGGGCGGCCAAGGACCTGATCGCCGAGATCATCCGGCGGTCCAAGCCTCGGAAGGACGAGCTGATCTACGCCGTGATCGGCGCGCCGGCCCAGGCCTCGATCAAGAACAAGGACGCCATCATCGAGGCGGCCCGGGTGGCCGTGGACTCCGTCATGCTGTGCTCGGAGCCCTTCTCCGTGGCCTACGGGCTCGACATGCTCGATGACGTCCTCGTCATCGACATCGGGGCCGGCACGACCGACCTCTGCCGGATGCACGGCACGATGCCCGAGGACAGCGACCAGATCACCAACACGTTCGCCGGCGACTGGATCGACAACCGCTTCGCGGAACTCCTCTCCGACGCCCATCCGGAGGCGCAGTTCACCATCCAGATGGTGAAGGCGATCAAGGAACGGCACGCCTCCGTGGCCGACGAGTGCGAACCCGCTCTCGTCCACCTCCCCGTCGGCGGCAAGCCGACGGAGTTCGACGTGACGCCGTATCTCCGCGAAGCGTGCCGCGGCATCGTCGGGCCCATCGTCGACGGCCTGAACCAGCTCGTCGCGAGCTTCGACCCCGAGTTCCAGCACCGGCTGAAGGACCGCGTCCTGCTCGCCGGCGGCGGGAGCCAGATCAAGGGCCTCGACTCGGCGATCGAGCACGAGATGCACCGGCGCCTCGGCAGCGGCAGGGTCCTGCGCATCGAAGAGCCGGTCTACGGCGGCGCGAACGGCGCCCTGAAGATCGCCCACGACATGCCGGCCGAGTTCTGGGAGCGGTTGAAGTAGCGCTGGCCACCGGGGCGCGCGCCGGGCCGCGGCGCGCCGCTCCGGGATCGGCGGTGCTCGTTCCCGGGCGATCGGAGCCCGGTCCCGCCCTCCGGGTGGGGCCGGGCTCCCGCTTCGTCGCTTCCCGCGGCGGGGGTAGGCTCTCCCCATGCAGCGCCTCCTCCTCGGGATCGCGCGGCGCGTCGTTCGTCTCCACTACCGCCTCGGGCACCTGGGGGGCGCGGTGCCGGCGGCCGGGCCGGTGCTCCTCGTCGCCAACCACCCGAACGGCCTCGTCGATCCCGTGGTCCTGGCGTGCACCACGCGCCGGCGCGTGCGATTCCTCGGCAAGGCGCCCCTCTTCGACCTGCCGATCTTGGGCCGGGTCCTGCGGGGGCTCGCCGTGCTGCCCGTCTACCGGCCCCAGGACGGGGACGACCCGGCGCGAAACGAGGCGACCTTCGCCGCGGCGATCGCCGCCCTGCGCGCCGGCGATCTCGTGTGCCTCTTCCCGGAGGGTGTGAGCCACTCCGATCCCTCGCTCCGGGCCTTGAAGACGGGGGCCGCGCGCATGGCGCTCGGGGCGGAGGCCGCGGGCGGCTTCGCGGTCGGCGTGCGCATCCTGCCCGTGGGGCTCGTCTATCGCTCCCGGCGGCGGTTCCGGAGCCGCGTCGCGACGTGGGTCGGCGCCCCCATCGAGGTCCGCGACCTCGCCGCGAGCTTCCGCGCGGAAGAGCGCGCCGCCGTTCGCGACCTCACGGCCCGCATCGCGCAGGGGATCGGCGAGGTGACCCTCCAACTCGACCGCTGGGAGGATCTCCCCCTCCTCGAGCTCGCCGAGCGGATCTGGCGGGAGGGGGAGGAGGAGCGGGTCGTGCGGTTGAAGCGCTTCGCGGACGGCGTGCGCGCCCTGCGGGCGCGGGATCCGGGCCGCGTCGAGGAGCTCGCGCTCCGCATCGCCGCCTTCGGCGACCGGCTCGCGCATCTCGGCGTCACCGTCGCCGACCTCGATGTCCGCTACACGGTCCCGAACGTCCTCCGCTTCTTCCTCGTCAACCTGCGCCAGCTCGTCCTCTGGCTCCCGGCCGCGGCCGCGGGCGCTGCCTTCTGGTACCTCCCCTACCGCGCCGTGGGGTGGATCGGCCGCCGCCACGCCCCTTCGCCGGACACCGCCGCCACCACGTTCCTGCTCGCCGCCGCGGTCCTCTTCCCGGCCTGGCTCCTCCTCGCCGCGCTCGCCGCCGCGCTCGCCGGCGGGGCG
>JBFMCU010000162.1:0-37589 GCA_040754415.1 Planctomycetota bacterium | reverse complement strand
AATCGTGGAAGGATTGCTCCGGCACCGTATCCTGGCCGGCGTCCCCCGTCGCCATGTCCCTCCCCCCCCTCCTCCTCCTCGCCATCGCCGGGCTCGCCGCCGCCGTCCTTCCCTGGGGGCCGGGCAGCCATCTCGAGTTCGCCCTGCGCTTCTACCGCGGGCGGCGCCGCCGTCTCCCGCCCGCCCTCTCCCGGCTCCTGCGCGAGGAGCGCGCCGCCTTCCTCTACGGCAACATCGCGGCGGACATCATCAACTTCAAGGGCTACGGCGGGCACTACAACCACTGCCACCGCTGGACGATCATCCCCGCGATGCGCGAGGCGGTCTCCACGCCCGCGGAGGAGGCCTTCGTCCACGGCTACCTCTGCCACCTCGCCGCGGACACGATCGCCCACAACCACTTCGTCCCCTACCACCTGACGCGCTACGCCCACTCCAAGGGGCTCGGGCACCTCTACTGGGAGATGCGCGCCGATCGCTTCGTCTCCGAGAGCCGCTGGGAGCTGATCAGCGCCCTCAAGGGCGATCGCCGGCTGGACACCCTCGACGAGCTGGTGAATCGCGCCGTCCCCAGGAAGTTCCTCTCGATGCGGGCCAACAAGCTGCTCTTCAACCACGTGCTCCTGATCAGCGAGCGCGACCAGTGGCGCCGCGGCGTCGATCGGCTGCACGGGCGCTCGAACGTCCCCCTCGCGGAGGATTTCCTCGAGATCTTCCGGCGGGCGGCGGTGGCGCGCATGCACCTCGCCATGCAGCCGGAAGGCCTGGAGAAGCTCGCCCACATCGACACGAACGGGAAGAAGGCCCAGGGCCGCGCGTGGCGGAAGCGGCGGCGGATCCTGCGCCGCTTCACGGGCGCGACCGGGCGCCGGCGCGAGTCGGAGGAGGCCGCCGCCCTCTTCCTGGAGGGCATGGAGACACCGCCGATCGTGCCCGCGGGAGGCGCGGCGCCACACTGGTAGATCGCCCCGGGGATCCCGGGCGCTCGCCACCATGCTCGAGGTCGTCCGCCGGAATCCCGACTTCCGCCGCCTGTGGATCGCCCAGGTCGTCAGCCAGCTCGGCGACTGGTTCAGCCGCATGGCGGTCCTGGCGGTCATCGGGACGCTCGGGGGCGGCGCCGCGGCCCGCGGGATGGGCACGCTCTTCGCGATCGAGCTCGCGACTCGCCTCCTCCCGACGACGGTGCTCGGGCCGCTCGCCGGGCCGGTGGCCGATCGCCTGCCGCGCCGCGCGCTCATGGTGAGCTCCGACCTCGTCCGGGCCGGCCTCGTGCTCGGCCTCCTCGCGGTAGACGAGCCGGACGAGCTCTGGCTCCTCTACCTCCTGGTGATCTCCCAGATGGGGATCTCGATCTTCTTCTCGGCCGCCCAATCGGCCGCCCTGCCGAGCACGGTCGCCCGCGACGAGCTGCACGCCGCCTATGCCCTCTCCGCCGCCACCTGGAGCGCGATGCTCTCGATCGGCGCGCTCGGCGGCGGCCTCCTGGTGCAGCGGGCGGGGACGGGAGCGGTCTTCGTCCTCGACGCGCTCACCTACGTCGCGAGCGCGCTCCTGCTCGCGGGCCTACGCCTCCCGCCGGTGCCCCGCCACCCCGAGCCGTTCCGGCTGCGCGACGTCGTCTTCCTCGCCGACCTGCGCCGGGGCTACGCCCACGTGCGCGCGTGCGGCCAGGTGCCGGCGATCCTCGCCAAGACCTTCTGGGGCGGCGCGGGCGGGTTCCTCGTGCTTCTCCCGATCGCGGCGAGCGAGCGCTTCGAGGCCGGGGGCGGCGGAGCGGCCACCGCGGGCGCCCTGGGGTTCGCGGTGGGCCTCTTCTACAGCGCGCGGGGGCTCGGGACGGCGATCGGTCCCCTCCTCGCCCGGCTCCTGCACGGGAGCAGCGATCCCGCCCTGCGCCGCCAGATCACGGCCGGGTTCCTGATCGGCGCCGCCGGCTACGCCCTCTTCGCCCTCGCCCCCTCGCTCTCGGTCGCCGTCCTGTGCGTCGTCTTCGCCCACGCCGGCGGCAGCACGTTGTGGGTCGCCTCGACGGTGATCTGGCAGAAGCACGTCGACGACGCGTTCCGCGGCCGCGTCTTCGCCCTCGAGTTCCTGGGGATGACCTTCGCCTTCACCCTCGGCGGCGGACTCGCCGGGACTCTCTTCGACGCCACGGGCAGCCTGAACGCCGCCCTGTGGACGATGTCGATCGCCGTCCTCTGCCTGGGCTTGCTCTGGACGGCGCTGGCGGGGAAGCTCACGCCCCTCTCCCCGCGCCGGGACGAAGCCCCGGCCCCGTGAGCCTCCGCCGTGCAGCCCCCCTCCGTCCCTCCTTCGCGCGACCTCCGCTTCCGCGTCCGCCTCCGGACCCGCTGGTCGGACGAGGACAACCACGCCGTCCTCAACAACGCGGTGCACTCGACGCTGCTGGAGGAGGCCCGCTACGCCTACTTCTCGAACCTCGGGCTCGTGGCGGAGAACCGGTTTCCGTTCCTGCTCCTGCAGACGAACATCCGCTTCCTCGCCCCCGGCCGGGGCGGCTGCGAGGCGGTCGTGGAGATGGGGACGACGCATCTCGGCCGGAAGTCGTTCACCCAGGCGTATCGCATCCTCGCCGGCGAGGGCGGGGAGGTGTGGTGCGAGGCGGAGGCGGTGCTCGTCGCGTGGGACGGGGCGACGGGGCGGAGCGCGCCGATGAGCGAGGAGTTCCGGCGGCGGGTGGAGGAATTCGAGAGAACGGAAGGGAAGGGAAGGCGAGAAGCCGGAGACCGGGGCCGCGTGACCGCCTAGAAGTCGAAGTACCGGACGACGCTGTCGTTCGTGTCCCCGTCCCCGTTGAAGTCCGCCCCCGCCTGGAGCTCCGAGGCGAGGAAGGCGCCGCCCTGGAGGCCGTCGGTCACGACCACCGGCCCCTCGGCCGGATGGGCGGTCGCCATCGCGCGCCCCGCGCAGCTCGAGGCGAGCGGGTGGCGCACGAGGATCACGTCGAGCTGGTCGCCGTCGGCGTTGTAGTCGGTCGCGTCCCCGGCCTCGGTGACCCGGAAGAAGGCCCAGCCGCGGGCGAGGACCATCCCCGCGTTGTCCTCGACCACCGCGACCGGGACGCCGTCGAAGTCGAGCACGTCGCCCTCGAAGTCGAGCCAGATCGGGAACTCGTCCGTCGTGTCGGAGTCCTTGTCGTCGACGTCGCAGGTGAGCGTGAAGTTGTTCAGGTCGACCGGGGGCATCGACTCCTGGTAGGTGATCGCGAGCCGGGTGCTCTCCTCCTCGGCGGCGAGCCACGAGGCGCCGGCGTAGGGCTCGCCGGTCACCCCGGTCCCGACGGCCTCGTCCCCGTGATCGAAGGTCCAGGGGTCCTGCGCGACGTCGGCCGGATCGACCCACGCCACCAGGTCGTGGTTCGGCGCGCGCCCGTCGTGGTCCCGGCCGTCCTGCGCCTCGCTGATCACGGCGACGAAGCGGCCGCGGAGGCTCGCGGCCCCCATCGCGCCGCCGGGGAGCTCCGTCTCGACGGCGAGGAGCTGGGTCGAGAGCCGCGGCGGGATCACCGGCACCTCGGCGGCGACCCAGCGCAGGACGGCGTCGCTCGCGTCGCCGTCCTCGTTCAGGTCGCAGAAGGCGTCGAGCTCCCAGCTCAACGTGGCGACGAAGCCGTCCACGGCGAAGACGCGCTCGCGGCCGGCCAGCGCCGTGTTCTCCGGGGAGGCCGTGCCGGCGAGGAAGCCGGCGTAGTCAAGGAAGTGGAGCACGTCGTCGCTCGCGTCGAGGTCCTCGCTCCCGAGACAGGAGTCGGGGACGATCGCCTGGCCGTCCAGCGTGGGCGGGTTCAGGCTCGCTCCCCCCTGGTCCGCCTCGTTCACGAGGAAGGCGACGAGCCAGTCGTGCGAGTCCGTCGGGTAGGCGGCGAGCGGCGCATCCGCGCCGGCAACGGCGAGGCCGGTCGACTTAATCCGGTCCGCGGGCTCTGTGGCGTCGAGCAGGGCGAGCACGTGCTCGTCGGCGGCGTCCGCGTCCCCGTTCCGGTCGACGCCCTCCACGGTCTCGTCGAGGGCGAGGAAGACGAGCCCGTCGTCCTCGCCGAGGAGCCGCGGGCGGAGCTCGCCGCCCCCGACCTCGTTCTCCACCGCGACCGGCACCAGCGGGTCGCCGGGATCGAGGTAGAAGAGGCTCGTCGTGTCGCCGCCGCCGGTCGGCGCCGCCGCGGCGTAGAAGAGCACCCCCGCAGCCCGCAGCACGGCGACCGCGCCGGAAGCGGGATCGAGCTCATCCACGAAGGCCAAGGCATCGTCGCTCAGGGACCAGTGGAGGAGCGCGAGGTCGTCCGCCCCGCCGTCCAGGTCCCAGTCCCTCCCGTCCGCGGCCTCGTCGACGACGAGGTAGATCTCCTCGGCTACGATGGCGGCGCCGGCGATCGCGACCGCGAGCAGGTGCTCCTCGTGGCTGGAGATCCGCACGGCGACCGCCACCTCGTCGGCGGCGTCGAGGTCGCCGTTCAGGTCCGTCCCGGCCCCCACGAGGGCCTCCGCGGCGCGATAGACGATCCAGTTGCCGGCCACGACGAGCGGCGCGGCGGGATCGACCGCGTAGAGGGTCGAGCGGACCGTGAAGCCCTCGCCGCTCCCCCCGCCGCCCGTGCAGCCGGCGGCGAGGACGAGGAGGACGGAAAGCGGGGCGAACAGGACGGAGGGGCGGGGGATCTGCATCGCGGGCGAGGGAAGGGGGGGAGGGGACGAGCGAGGGCGTCCCACGATAGTCGAGGGCCAGGGGGCGAGGAAGGAGAGGGTGCCGGCCGCCCGCCCGCGCCGCCGGCCCACTCCTTGTCCCCTCGCCCTCGCGGCCCAGGTACGGACATGGGAAGATCGTTCCCGGCTTCCCCTCAGTTTCGCATCCCCTCCCATGCGCGCCCGCGATTCCCTCCTCGCGCTCACGATCGCCGCCCTCGCCGGCGCCGTCCTCTTCCTTCTCCTCGTGCTGGCGCCCGCGGAGCTCGGCCCGGCCACCGTGGAGGCCGCCGCGCCCGCGCGCCCCCCCGCGGCGGACGCACCCCCGATGGGCGGGGACGCCGGGGGGCCGGCGAATCCCGGGGCCGGGGAGGCGGAGGCCGCCCCGCGCGCGGTCGCCCGCGTCGAGGTCCCGGACGGCCGCGAACCGCCGGACACCGGGGAGTTCGCGGCCGACGCCCTCTACGGGCGGGTCGCGGACAAGGCGAAGAATGGGATCCCGGGCGCCGCCGTCCACCTCCTCCAGGAGCGCCCCGGGGCCGCGACCACCTGGAACCTGCTCGAGCTGCGCACGACGGACGAGGACGGGCGGTTCCGCTTCACGGGGCGGGAGGAATTCCGCCGCCAGCGGCTGCTCGTCACGGCCGAGGGGTTCCTCCCCGCCTGGGAATCGAGGATCTGCGGCCGCGACGGCACGATCGAGCTCAAACCGGCGACGAGGATCGCCGGCCGCGTCCTCGACGCCGCCACCTCGGCGCCGCTCGCCGGGGTCGAGCTCCGCGTGGAGGCGGCCGCGGTCGAGGAGGGAGAGGTCCTCCTCGCCCGAAGGGTGGTGAGCGACGAGCAGGGCCGGTACGCCCTCGAGCCGGTCCGGACCGAGGGCCAGCAGCGAATCACCGCGCGGCGCCCGCTCCACAAGGACGAGGCGGTGGAGGTGCAGATCGCGCCAGGGCGGACGGAGGGATACGACCTGCGGCTCCGCGCGCAGCCCACCCTGTTCCTGGAGTTTTGCGACCTCGCGACCGGCACCCTCCTCGCCGGGATGGAGATCGAGGTCGATGGTCTCGGCCCCCGCGCGACCGACGCCGGGGGGCGGATCGAGGTCGCCCTCCTGCCCCGGTCCTGGCGCGGCGGCCGCGGTCTCTCCTTCTCGGCCGCGGCGCCGGGGTGGTGCCGCACCCAGGCCACGGTGGCGCTCCTCGGGGACGCGCTCCCGCCGCTCGTGCGGGTGCCCCTCTCCCGGGGCGGGGTCGTGCGCGGGCGGGTGAGCTTGCCGGGGGGCGGGGGGATCGAGGGGGCAAGGGTCTCCTTGACTTCCCCGCGGGGCCGGCCCCTGTTCGGCCCGGGCCCGGCCGGCCCGGGCGCGCCGTCCGCCCCGACCCTCCCCGGCCTTCCGCCGGAGATGTCGCTCGCGGATGGCGCGAGCATGACGCGGACGGATGCGAGCGGGGATTTTCGCCTCGAGGGTCTCGTCCGCCGCCCCGGGCCGGTCACCCTGCGCGCGAGTCACCCCTCCTACCGGACGGGCCAGCGCGAGGACGTGGCGGTCCCGGCGCCCGGCGAGGAGGTCGTGGCGGACCTCGAGCTCGAGCGCGGGGCGATCGTGCAGGGCACCGTCCGCGTCAACGGCGCACCGGCGGCCAGGGGCCTCTCCTGGCGGAGCGAGCAGGATCGGGGGGACGGCCAGTCCAACGACCGCGGCGCCTACCGCCTGAACGGGATCCCCCCCGGCAAGCTGCGCCTCTCCGTCTTCGAGGAGGAGGGTGCGTGGTACTCGAACCAACGGGAAGAGGAGGACCAGCTCTGGATCGAGGCGAACGCGGTGGTCGACCACGACGTCGAGCGCTTCACCACCCGCTCCGTGATCTCCGGCACCGTGCGGGAGGCGGTGGGCGAGCCGATCGCGGGGGTCGAGGTCTACGCCGCGGGCGAGGACGATGTCGGCGGCTATTCCGGCGGCAGCGACACCTCGGCGGAGGATGGCTCCTTCGCGCTCGAGCTCCCCCCCCTGGCCGGCCGCCTGTTCTACGTGTGGGCCCAGAAGGGCTCGCGCCAGGCCTCCGTCCCCGACGTGGCCGCGGGAACGACCGGCCTGGAGATCGTCCTGCCGGAGCTCGGCCGCCTGGGCCTGCGGGTCCTGGATGAGGCGACCCGGGATCCGCTCGCGAGCTACCAGGTGCATTGGCGCACCAGCTCCCCCTCCCCGGAGGGGTACGAGTCCCTGCAGACGGGGGGGAGGGGGGCCGCTCCCGGCCCGGGGGGGATCTTCGTGGCGGAGCTGCCCCTCGGCACGGTGGATCTCCTCGTGGACGCGATCGGCGAGGGCTGGGCGAGCGTGGCGCTCCCGGGCCGCCGCGTCGACCGGAGCGATCCCCCCCCCGTGGAGGAGGTCGTCCTGCCGCGGGGCACGAAGGTCCTCCTGCGCTTCCTCCCGGCCGCGGGGGAGGCGAACGCGGGGATGCCGCGCCCCCTGCAGCACGGCCAGCTCGCCCTCGCCGGGGAGGGCGAGAAGCCCGGAGAGGGCGACCGCGCGAAGAACCTGTTCCTGAACGCCGCCGCCATGCGCGGGCGCGCGATCTACCCCGGCCGGGGCGGGACCGCCGAGCTGCGGGCCGTGGAGCCGGGCCGCTACCGCTTCGAGGGGGTGCCGGAGGGGATCGAGCTTGAACCCCGCGAGATCCTCGTGCCCGCCGCACCGGAGGCCTCCTTCGAGATCCGCTGGCGCATGCTCGAGAGCGGGGAGGCGAGCGAGGAAGGGGGGTGAGCGGGGCGTCCTGTCACCGGGGCGAGCGCCGGGGATAGCGAAGGCGAGCCGTGCCGCCCTCGCCCGCCGATCGCCTCCCCGCCCCCCTGGCGCGCCGCCGGACGGGACGTGGCGTTCTCTTCGGCCGCCCGCTCCGGGCGGCCGGCGCCCTCGCCCTCGCCGCCGCGGCCGCGCTCGGAGCGGCCGCGGGGGGGGACGCCGTCGCCGAGCTGCGCGCCTGGACGGACCAGGTCGCCCGCGCCGCGCGGCCGCCGGCCGGGGAGGCCGAGGGGCGGCTCTCGGCCCTCCTGGCGGAGGTGCGGCGGATCGGGACGGAGCACCCGGAGCGAGGCCCGGAGATCGACCTCGCCCTCCTCGATCTCGGCACGGTGGAAGACGAGACGCTGCGCGCGATCGCCCGCGCCGAGCTCGTCCGGCGCCTCGAAGCCGACGCCGCGGGGACCGAGGCGCGCTTCCTCGCCGCCGAGGTCCTCGACGCGCCGGGGAGCCACCCCGCGCCCCGCCGGGCGCTCGCGGCCGAGGTCCTGGCGGGGCTCTACCGGCCCGCGACCCTCGAGCCCCTCCTGCGGGCGACCCGGGATCCGGCGCCGCCGGTCCGGCAGGCGGCCCGGGGGGCGCTCGTCGGTTGGCCCGATCCGGCGGTCCATCTCTTCTTCCTCGAGCGCCTCGACCGCGACTCGACCCTCCTGCCGGCCGCCCTCGCGCACCTGGAGGCGGGGCGCACGACCCTCGAGCCCCATGCGCTCGACCTCCTGCGCGGTGCGGTCGGCCGGCTCTACGTCTCCGCGGACTGGCGGGACGCGGCCCGCGCGAAGCGGCTCGCGGCGTTCCTCGATCCCCCCCGCGCCGTGCCGATCCTCATCGAGAGCCTGGCGGTCTGGGTCCGCCGGGGCGAGACGGGGGCCGGGTCGCGGCGCATCCAGCACGAGATCCTCGCCGAGCTCCGGCGGATCTCCGGCCGGTCCATGGGGCCCGAGCCGGAGCTCTGGCACCGCTGGTGGCAGGCGGTCCGCGCCGGGAGGATCGCCCTGCCCGCGCCGGGCACCGACGGCGGCGAGGAGTACTCCGCCGCGACCTTCTTCGGGCTCCACCCGGCGACCGACCGGGTGATCTTCGTGGTCGATCGCTCCGGGAGCATGGCGAGCCCGATGGGGACCGGCGGGCGCTCGCGGTACGCGGAGGCGATCGTCCAGCTCGAGCGGTTCCTGGAGATCGCCGGGGAGGAGACGCGGTTCGGCATCGTCGTCTTCAACGATCGCGCCGCGCGGTGGCGGAGCACGCTCGTTCCGGCCACCGCCGCGAATCGCGGGCAGGCGCGCCGGTGGCTGGAGGGGAAGGGCCCCCAGCGCGGCACCGAGCTCCGCGCGGGGATCCGCCGGGCCCTGGACGCCGGCCGGGACGGCGAGCTCGATCCCGCGGCGATCGAGGCGGACACGCTCGTCGTCCTGTGCGACGGCGCCACGGCCGAGGGGCCGGAGTGGGTGGGTCCGTGGCTGGCGCGGGTGAACGGGGGGACGGAGCTCGTGTTCCACTGCGTCCAGATCGGGACGAGCGGCGACGGCACGCTCGAGGCGCTCGCCGCCGGGACCGGCGGCAACTTCGTGCCGGTCGAGTGACCGGGCCGAGGGGGCGCCGCCCGGTGCCGGCTCGGCGGCCGATCCGCGGCGGCCCGGGGCGGCCGTGGCGAAGCTGACGTGGCCGTGAGGGGAGAGCGAGCGCCTTTCGGGGCCGAGGACCGCCCGTCCCTTGGGGGCGGGGGGCGGGGCTCGCTACACTCCCCGATCTCTCCGGCCCGCCTCCATGCCCCCGGATCCGCGCCGCCGGCGGAATCGCCCCCGATGCCGACCCAAGACGCCTCGACCTCCCTCGACCTCCTGGACCGCTGGGCTCCGTTCCTGGTCCTCCTCGCGCTCGTGATCGCGTTCGCCGCGTTCGCCATCGCGGCGAGCACCCTGCTCGGGGGACGGCGCCGGGCGATCGGCAAGGGGGGAGCCTACGAATGCGGCATGACGGTCGAGGGGACGTCCCGCATCCGGCTCTCGATCCACTTCTACCTCGTGGCGGTGCTCTTCATCCTCTTCGATGTGGAGTCGCTCCTCCTGATTCCCTGGGCCGTGGCGGCGAACGATTTCGCCGCCGGCGGCGTCGGCGGGATCGTCCTCGCCGAAGTCGCCGGTTTCGTTGCGGTGCTCGCCGTCGGCCTGGCCTACGTTTGGCGGAAAGGAGGACTGACATGGGATCGCTGAAACCAGCCGACACGAGCGCCGCGGGCGGCTTCCTCGCCACTCGGCTGGACTGGATCGTGAACTGGGGCCGCAAGAACAGCCTGTGGCCGATGCCGCTCGGTCTCTCGTGCTGCGGCATCGAGCTCATGGCCATGCTCGGCCCGCGCTTCGACCTCGCCCGCTTCGGCGCCGAGGCGGCGCGCTTCACCCCGCGCCAGTGCGACCTCCTGGTCGTGGCCGGGACGGTGACCTGGAAGATGGCCCAGGCCGTGCGGACGATCTACGACCAGATGCCCGAGCCCAAGTGGGTGCTCGCCATGGGCGTCTGCGCCTCGAGCGGGGGCATGTACGACTCCTACTCCGTCGTCCAGGGCGTCGACTCGATCCTGCCGGTCGACATCTACGTCCCCGGATGCCCGCCCCGTCCCGACGCGGTGATCGACGCGATCCTCAAGCTGCAGAAGCGGATCGAGCGCGAGCGGCCGATGCAGCGGCTCCTCGCCGGCCCGGACACCGTGGACGAGCGCGGCACGGGCGATCTCCTCTACCAGCCCAACACCGCGATCCGGCACAGCGTGCTGGATCGCCATCCCCACGATCCGCGCGCCATGCGCGCCGCGGCGCGGGAGGAGAACCGATGACGGCCACCGCCGGCGGGGCCGCGGTCGCCAGCAGCACCCGGGAGCGCGTGCGCGCCGCGCTCGCCGGCCTCGCGCACCGGGAGATCGAGGCGCGCGACGGGATGGCGGCCGTGGAGGTGGCGCGGGACGTGCTGGCGGCCGCGCTGCGCCGGCTGCGGGACGCGGCGGGGTTCGAGGCGGTGACCTTCGTGACCGCCGTCGACCGCCGGCCGGCCGTTCCGCGCTTCGAGGTCGTCCACCAGCTCTACTCCGTCGCGCACCGCGACCGGGTGCGCGTCCAGACGCGCGTGGCGGAGGAGGATCCGGCGGTGCCTTCCTGCGTCGAGGTCTGGCCCGGCGCCGCCTTCATGGAACGGGAGTGCTTCGACCTCCTGGGGATCGTCTTCACCGGGCATCCGGGCCTGAAACGGCTGATGATGCCCGAGGACTACCGCTACCACCCCCTGCGCAAGGAGTTCCCGCAGCAGGGGATCGAGCCGGACCGCCACTACCGCGAGTGGGACGAGGCCCGGCGCCGGACCTGGAGGCCGGAGGAATGAGCACGCGGACCTTCGAGTACTCGGTCGGGCCCGAGCTGGCGGACGATCCGGTGCACGGCGAGGGCCTGCGCATCAACATGGGGCCCCAGCACCCCGCCACCCACGGCGTCTTGCGGCTGAAGATCGACCTCGACGGCGAGACGATGCGCCGGATCGAGCCGGTCGTGGGCTACCTGCACCGGGGCAAGGAGAAGCTCTGCGAGGGGCTCGGATGGGCGAGGTTCTTCCCCCACACCGACCGCCTCGACTACGTGCAGCCGCTGATGAACAACATCGGCTACGCCCTCGCCCTCGAGAAGCTCGCCGGGATCGAGGTTCCCGAGCGCGGGCAGATCGTCCGGGTCCTCCTCATGGAGCTCAGCCGTATCGCCGCGCACTTGATCTATCTCGGTTGCACGGGGATCGACCTCGGCGCGGTGACAATCTTCTTCAACACGTTCAAGGAGCGGGAGAAGATCTACGACATCCTCGATCTCTGGTCCGGCCACCGGATGAACAACACCTATGTCCGCATCGGCGGCGTGTTCTCCGACGTCAGCGAGGAGGTCGAGGAGCTGACGCGGGCCTTCCTCGCCGGCTTCCCCGCCGAGCTCGACGTCCAGGAGAAGTGCCTCACCGGCAACCGGATCTGGTACGACCGCAACCGCGACGTGGGCCGGATCAGCGCGGAGCAGGCGCTCGCCTGGGCCCTCACCGGCCCGAACCTGCGCGGCTCGGGCGTCGCCCACGACCTGCGCAAGGCAGAGCCGTACTCGGGGTACGAGGGCTACGAGTTCGACGTCCCCGTGGGCACCGCCGGCGACTGCTACGACCGCTACCTCGTACGCGTGGAGGAGATGCGCCAGTCGGTGCGGATCGCCGAGCAGGCTCTGCGGCGACTGAAGGAGACCCGCGGCGGCGAGGTGCTCGCCGAGGACCGCCGCTACATCCTGCCGCCCAAGGCGGCCGTCCGCACCTCGATGGAGGAGCTGATCCACCAGTTCAAGATCGTCACCGATCTGCGGCTGCCGGCCGGCGAGGCCTACCAGGGCATCGAGTCCTCCAAGGGGGAGCTCGGGTTCTTCGTCGTCTCCGACGGCACGCGCGATCCCGTCCGGTGCCACATCCGGGCCCCGGGGCTCTACAACGTGCAGGTGATCCCGGTGCTCGGCGAGGGGCGGCTGCTCTCCGACACGGTGGCCATCATCGGCAGCCTGGACTTCGTGATGGGTGAGGTCGATCGATGAGCGGCGACGAAGCGCAGTCCCCGCCGGCGAGCCCGGACGCCGCGGCGCCCGCGGTGCTCCCGCCGCGGCTGGTCGCGGAGATCGAGGAGATCGTCACGCACTACCCGCACCGCCGGGCCGCGCTGATCCCGGCCCTCCACCGCTGCCAGGAGGAGCTCGGCGGCTGGCTCAGCCCCGCGGTGCTGGAGGCGTGCGCGGCGCTCTTCGGCCTCGAGCCGGTCGAGGTGTTCGGGGTCGCCTCCTTCTACCCGATGTTCCACCTCCGGCCGGTCGGCAAGCACGTCGTCAACGTGTGCCACAACATCGCCTGCCACATCCGCGGCGCCGAGGAGATCCTGCGCCGGGCCGGCGAGGTCACCGGCGCCCGGCCGGGGGAGACCTCGCCGGACGGCCAGTGGACGGTGAAGCGCGTCGAGTGCCAGGGGGCGTGCACGAACGCCCCGATGATCGACCTCGACGGCGCGTACCACGAGGGAGTCGCGGCGGCGGACCTCGCCGGCATCCTCGCCGGCGGCACCCCGCCCTCGACCGCGGCCGGGGCTCGCCACGCGCGGGCCCGCACGAGAGAGCACGCGACGTATCTCCTGGACCGGATCGCCGCCCCGGATTCGCACACGCTCGCCGCCTACCGCCGCGCGGGGGGCTATTCCGCCCTCGAGAAGGTCCTGCGGCGCGGCACGAGCCCGGCGGAGGTGATCGCCCTCGTGAAGGAGTCCGGCCTGCGCGGCCGCGGCGGCGCCGGTTTCCCCTGCGGGCTCAAGTGGAGCTTCATGCCCGATCCCGCCAAGGATCCCCGCCCCCACTACCTCGCCGTGAACGCCGACGAGTCGGAGCCGGGGACCTGCAAGGACCGCGTCCTGATGGAGCGGGACCCGCACGGGCTCCTCGAGGGGATCCTGCTCGCCTGCTACGCGATCCAGGCCCCGACCGCCTACATCTACGTGCGCGGCGAGTACCGCCGGCAATACGACGCCGTGCAGGCGGCGATCGACGAGGCGCGGCGGGCGGGGCTGGTCGGCCCGCGCGTGCTCGGCACCGGCTTCGCCTGCGAGGTCTGGCTGCACAAGGGCGCCGGCGCCTACATCTGCGGCGAGGAGACCGGGCTGATGGAGAGCCTGGAGGGCAAGCGGGGCCATCCGCGCCCGAAGCCTCCCTTCCCCGCCGGCGCCGGCCTCTGGGGCAATCCCACGACCGTGAACAACGTCGAGACGATCTTCAACGTGCCCTTCATCGTCGCCCGCGGGCCGGCGTGGTTCCGCTCGATGGGCACCGAGAAGAGCACGGGCAACATCCTGGTCGGCGTCTCCGGGCACGTCGAGCGGCCGGGCGTCTACGAGCTCCCGCTCGGCACGCCGGCCCGCACGATCCTCGAGGACTGCGCGGGCGGCGTCTGGAAGGGACGGCGGCTCGGGTTCTGGATCCCCGGCGGCTCCTCGACCGGGCTCCTGCCGCCGAGCACGATCGACGTCCGCATGGACCACGACTCGCTCGCCGCGGCCGGCTCCATGCTCGGCACGGCGTCGATGATCGTGTTCGACGACACGGCCTGCCCCGTGGACGCGATGGAGGTCATCGCCCGCTTCTACGACCACGAGACCTGCGGGCAGTGCACGCAGTGCCGCGAGGGGACCCTCTGGCTGCACCAGATCTTCCGCCGGATCGAGCACGGCGCGGGGCGGATGGAGGACATCGACCTCATCGCCGACCTCGCGGCGGGGATGGCGCCGGCCAAGACGATCTGCGCCCTCTCCGACGCGGCGGCGATCCCCGCCCGGTCCATAGTCCGCCACTTCCGCGCCGACCTCGAGGAGCACGTGCGCCGGGGCGGCTGCCCGCACGCGCGGGAGGCGGGCGCCCGCCTCCAGCCGGCGGAGGTGCACGCATGACCAAGATCATCCTGAACGGCAAGGAGGTCGAGGCCGACCCCGCGAAGCCCCTCGTCGCCGCCTGCCACGCCCACGGCGCCGACGTTCCGGTCTACTGCTACCACCCGGGCCTCACGCCGGTGGGTTCCTGCCGCATCTGCCAGGTGGAGGTGAAGCAGGGCGCGCTCCCGCCCCGGGTCGTGGCCGCGTGCCGCACGAGCGTGACCGAGGGCATGATCGTCGAGACCGAATCCGCCGCCGCCCACGCCGTGCGGCGGGCGTGCCTCGAGTTCCTGCTCAAGGACCACCCGCTCGACTGCCCGATCTGCGACAAGGCCGGCGAGTGCGACCTCCAGGACTTCGCCTTCGCCGAGGGGCAGTCGAAGGGCCGGACGGTCGAGCCGCGCCGCCCGGGCGCCAAGCGCCAGAGCTTCGGCGAGGTGATCCTCTACGATCGCGAGCGCTGCATCCTGTGCAGCCGCTGCGTGCGCTTCTTCACCGACGTGACCGGCAAGCCCCAGCTCACCGTGGCCGGTCTCGCCGCGCGCTCGACCATCGCGACCTGGCAGGACCGCCCCCTCGAGGGCAACTACCAGGGCAACCTGGCCGACGTCTGCCCCGTCGGGGCGCTCACGCTGAAGAAGTTTCGCTTCCAGGCCCGGGTGTGGAACCTCGCGAAGACCGCCTCGACCTGCGGCGAGTGCAGCCGGGGCTGCGCGATCACCGTCGAGGTCCTCCGCGGCGGGGCCGTGCGCCGCCTCCGCCCTCGCTACGACGAGCAGGTGAACCGCTGGTGGATGTGCGACCACGGCCGCTTCTCCTTCGATCGCTTCGACGCGCCGGGGCGCATCGCCGGGGTGAGGATCCGCGGCGCGCGCGGCTTCGAGCCGGCGTCCGCCGCCGCGGGGGTGGAGCGGCTCGCCGACACGCTGCGGGTCCATTCGCCGGCGATCCTGGTCGGCTCGCCGTGGCTCACCGTCGAGGAGGGACGGCTCCTCGCCGCGCTCGCCGCGGCGCTGGGCGCGGAGACCGGCTTCGTGTCCCCGCCCCCGTGCCCGCTGAAGGACGACCTCCTCCACACCGGCGATCCCTGCCCCAACCGCCGCGGCCTGACCGAGCTCGGCCTCGCCGGGCGCCCGGCCGCCGAGTGGCTCCCCCGGCTCGCGGCGGCGGAGGCGGCGGTGCTGGTGGGCGAACGGTGCGCCGAGCTCCTCGGCCGCGAGGGGCTGGCCGCGCTGCCGGCGGCCTTGCGGCTCGCGACCCTCGACACGACGGTGCTGGACGTGCCGGCCACCGTGCTCGCGCTGGGCGTCCCGAACGCCGCCGAGCGCACCGGAACGTGGATCAACGCCGACGGCATCCGGCGGACGATCGGCGCGGCCCGGCCCGCCCCGGCGGGCACCCCGCCGCTCACCCGCACGCTCGAGGATCTGCTGCAGGCCGTGCGGCGGCCCGCGGAGGTGCTGGCGCGATGAGCCTCCCGATCGAGGTCGTCTGGATCCTCAAGGCCGGCCTGATCTATGCCGGCCTCTTGACCTTCGCCGCCGGGATGACGCTGGCGGAGCGCAAGGTGGCGGCGTGGATGCAGTGGCGCGTCGGGCCGAACCGCGTCGGCCCCTGGGGGATCCTCCAGCCGGTCGCCGACGGTATCAAGGCCTTCTTCAAGGAGGAGCTCCGGCCGGAGGGCGCGAACCGCGTCCTGTTCCGCCTGGCCCCGGCGCTGGCGGCCGTGCCCTCGATGCTCACCGTCGCGGTGATCCCCTTCGCGGGTACGCTCACGATGTTCGGCCACCGGACGACGCTCTCGGTGATCGACGTTTCCGTCTCCGCCATCGTGGTCGTGGCGATCGGGGGGCTCTCGATCTACGGCGTGATCCTCGGCGGCTGGAGCTCGAACTCGAAATACTCGCTCCTCGGGGGCCTGCGCGCCTCGGCCCAGATGGTGAGCTACGAGCTCGCTCTCCTCTTGAGCATCCTCGCCGTGGTCGTGGTGAGCGGCAGCCTCGATCTGCGGCAGGTGGTGGCGGCCCAGGCCGGCCCGATCTGGGAATGGAACGTGTGGACGCAGCCCCTCGCCTTCCTGCTCTTCGTGGTCGCCACCTTCGCCGAGGCGAATCGTCACCCCTTCGACTTCGCGGAGTGCGAGCCGGAGCTCGTGGGCGGGTTCCACACCGAGTACTCGGCGATGAAGTTCGCCCTGTTCTTCCTCGGCGAGTACTGCGCGCTCGTGGTGCTGGCGTCCCTCACGACGACCCTGTTCCTCGGCGGCGGCGAGGTCCCCTTCTGGACGGGGGCGCCGTGGTTCGTCCAGCTCGCCGCGTTCGTCGCCAAGATGTCGATCTTCCTGTTCCTCTTCCTCTGGGTCCGCTGGACGTTGCCCCGGTTCCGCTTCGACCAGCTCATGGCGCTCGGGTGGAAGGTCATGCTGCCGCTCGCCCTCGCCAACCTCTTTGCGACCGGCGCCCTCGCTTCCTTCGGGGTCTATGTACGAGGTTCCTGAGCCATGGTGATCGTCAAGCGCCGCGAGCTGACCCTCGCCGAGCGGCTGTTCCTGCCCGGGATCGCCCGCGCGATGGCCCAGACCCTCCAGACGCTGTTCCGGCGGGAGGTCACGCGCCGCTACCCGGAGGAGCCGCTCCCGACGACCCCCGTCACCCGCGGGCAGCCCCGCCTGCGCCTGCTCGAGGACGGCGAGCACCTCGCCTGCGTATCGTGCGGGCTCTGCGAGATCGCCTGCCCCGCCTACGCGATCACCATCGACGGCCAGGAGACGGATCGGCAGATCGAGCGCGAGCCGCAGCGCTTCGAGATCGACTTCCTGCGCTGCATCCTCTGCGGCTTCTGCGAGGAGGCGTGCCCGAAGGACGCCATCTTCATGAGCGACGAGCTCGAGCTCGCGGACTTCACGCGCGAGTCCCTGATCTACGGCATCGACAAGCTGAAGCGGCCCACGAGCGCCCTCCAGGACCGCATCGACTACTTCAACAAGGTCAACGACCGGTGGCGGAAATCCTCTTCTACCTCCTAGCGGCGGGGACCCTCGCCTTCGGAGTGGGCGTCGTCGCCGCCCGGATGCCGCTCCACAGCGTGCTCAGCCTTCTCGGCGCGTTCTTCTGCCTCGCCGGGATCTACCTGCTCGCCGGATTCCAGTTCCTGGCGGCGACCCAGCTCCTCGTCTACGCGGGCGCCATCATGGTGCTCTTCCTCTTCGTGATCATGCTGCTCAACCTGGGCGATCCCGCCGAGTTGAAGCGGCACGGGGGGATCGCGCTCGGCGGGCGCCGCCTCGCCCTCGCCGGCGGCATCGCGGGGGTGCTCGCCCTGATCGGCGCCCTGGTCGTACCCCGCCCGGCGGCCCCGTGGCGCCCCACCGCGGTCGATCGAGGCGGCTACGACGGCGTGCGCGAGATCGCCGAGGTGCTCTTCAGCCGTTACATGCTGCCCTTCGAGGCGGCCTCCCTGCTGCTGCTCGCGACGATGATCGCCGTCGTCGCGCTCGCCAAGCGCCAGCGCCCGGAGCGGATGGCGCCGCGGGAACGGATCGGCTGGCCGTGGGAGAAGGGAGTCGAACAATGACCGTCCCCACCGCGCACCTCTTCGTCCTCGCCGCCCTCTTGTTCGCCCTGGGCATCCTCGGCTTCCTCGTCCGCCGCAACGTGATCATCGTGCTGGCGTCGATCGAGCTGATGCTGAACGCGGCCAACTTGACGTTCCTGGCCGCCAGCCGCCAGTGGTCCCACGCGACGGGCCGTCTCGATCTCGACGGCCCGATCTTCGCCCTGTTCGTGATCCTCGTCGCCGCCTGCGAGGCGGCGGTGGGCCTCGCCCTGGTCATCGCCCTCTATCGGATCAAGAAGACGGTCGCCCTCGACGCGGCGAGCGATCTCAAGGGCTAGCCGATGCACGACTACCTTTGGCTCCTGCCGCTCTTCCCGCTGCTGGGCAGCGTGGCCTGCGGCGTCCTCCATTTCGTCGCGCTGCGGACCGGAACCGCGAACCCGGGGACCAGCGGGCCGGCCCGCCTCGCCGGTCTCGTGGGCTCTGGAGCCGTGGGGGCCGCGTTCGTCGTGTCGATCGTGGCCTTCTTCCAGCTCACCGGCATTGTCCACGCACTGGAGAGCAGCGCGTGGCGCTGGATCGATGCCGGGACTCTCGCGTTCGACGTGGCGATGGTCGTCGATCGCCTCTCGAGCGTGATGATCCTCGTCGTCACTGGCGTGAGCTTCCTGATCCACGTCTACTCGCTGGGCTACATGAAGGGGGATCCGGGGTTCGCGAAGTTCTTCGCCTTCCTGAACCTCTTCGTGTTCGCGATGCTCATGCTCGTGCTCAGCTCGAGCCTCCTCGGGCTCTTCGTGGGCTGGGAGGGCGTGGGGCTGTGCTCCTACCTCCTGATCGGCTTCTGGTACCAGAAGGGGTGGCCGGCCGAGGCGGGGCAGAAGGCGTTCGTGATGAACCGCATCGGCGATGCCTGCTTCCTCGTCGGCAGCTTCCTCCTCGTCCGCCTCTTCGGGAGCCTCGATCTCTCCACGATCTGCGGGCGGGCGGTGGAGGTGAACGGGGGGCACTCCGCCGAGCTCGCGATCGCCGCGCTGCTCCTCTTCGGCGGCGCCTGCGGCAAGTCGGCCCAGTTCCCGCTCTTCACGTGGCTCCCCGACGCCATGGCCGGCCCC
Source organism: Planctomycetota bacterium (assembly GCA_040754415.1). Lineage (GTDB taxonomy): Bacteria > Planctomycetota > UBA1135 > UBA1135 > JBFMCU01. The sequence continues at coordinate 18,953 of JBFMCU010000162.1, read as the reverse complement.
ACGCCCGTGTCGGCCTTGATCCACGCCGCGACGATGGTCACCGCCGGCGTGTACCTGCTTGCGCGGCTCAATCCGGTCTACGCCGTCAGCCCCGACGTGCTGGTAATCGTGGGCGGCGTCGGCGCCCTGACCGCCCTCATCGGGGCCTCGACGGCGGTCCAGCAGAACGACATCAAGAAAGTCCTCGCCTACTCCACCGTCAGCCAGCTCGGCTACATGTTCCTCGGCCTGGCGTCGGGAGCCTGGGCGGCCGCCATCTTCCACCTCACGACCCACGCCTTCTTCAAGGGGCTCTTGTTCCTCGGGGCGGGGAGCGTCATCCACGGCATGCACGACGAGCAGGACATGCGGCGGATGGGCGGCCTGCGCCGGCACATGCCGAAGACCGGCATCACTTTCGTCGCCGGGGCGGCCGCCCTCTCCGGCCTTCCCCTCTTGAGCGGGTTCTTCTCGAAGGACGAGATCCTCTACCGGTCCTTCGCGCACGGCGGGCAGAGCTTCGTCTACTTCGCGCTGTGGAGCGCGGGCATCGCCGCCGCGGCCATGACCGCCTTCTACACGTGGCGCATGGTCGCCCTGACGTTCGGGGGCGAGGAGCGCTTCGACCCCCACCACGTGCACCCCCACGAGTCTCCGGCGACGATGACCGGGCCGCTCCTGATCCTCGCCGTGCTGGCGACTTTCGGCGGGATCCTCGGGCTGCCCGCCGTGCTCCACGTGCCGCACCTTCTCGAGCGATGGATGGAGCCGGTGACGGCGGCGAGCGCGGCGTTCCTCGCCCAGAGCGCCGGTCACGAGACCGGCGCCCACGGCGCGGCGGAGGTCGCGATCGAGTGGGCGCTGCTCGGCCTCGGCGCGGGGATCGCCCTCGTCTTCGCCCACCGCGGCTTCCGCGCCTACCGCCGCGGCCCGGCCCCCGACGAGGCCCTCCGGGAGAAGCGGCCGGCGCTCGCCTCCTTCCTCGCCGGCGCCTGGCACGTGGATGCCGCCTACTACGAGAAGATCGTCCAGCCGGTGAAGCTCTTCGCCTTCTTCGTGGCCACCCTCGTCGATCAGGTGGTGATCGACGGCGCGGTGAACGGCGCCGCGGCCCTCGCCCGGATCGCCGGCGGCAAGGGGCGGAGGCTCGTGGACGGCAGCGTCAAGAGCTACGCCCTGTGGATGGGCACGGGGGCCGCCCTCCTCGCCCTCGTCTGGATCTGGAGCTAGGCCGCGCCCATGAGCCTCCTCACCCCGCTCACCCTCCTGCCCCTCCTCGGGGCGGTCGTGCTCCTGTTCCTCCCCGCCGCGAACGTCGCCGCCCAGCGGCTGTGGACCCTGGCGGTCACGACGGTCGTGGCCGGCCTCGGCGTGGGGCTCTGGCTCGTCTTCGACGGAGGGATCGCCACCGCCCAGCAAGTCGTGGACGCGCCGTGGTTCACGCTGCCGTACCCCGGCGGCGAGGCGGTGGCGGTGCGCTACAAGCTCGGCGCCGACGGCCTCTCGCTCCTGATGGTGGGCCTGACCGCGATCCTCATGCCGCTCGTCGTGCTCTCCTCCTACGGGCACATCAAGGAGCGCACGAAGGAGTTTCTGGTCTGGCTCCTCGTGATGGAGACCGGGATGCTGGGCGTGTTCCTCGCCCTCGACCTGGTGCTCTTCTACTTCTTCTGGGAAGTGAGCCTCGTGCCGCTCTACTTCATGGTGGGGATCTGGGGCGGCACGAACCGGCTGTACGCCACCGTCAAGTTCTTCCTGTACACGCTGGCCGGCAGCCTCGTGATGCTCGTCGCGGTGATCGCCTTGATCGCCCGGGCGGGCACGACCGACGTCCCGGCCCTCGTCGCGGCGCACGGGGCGAGCGAGCCGGCGTGGATCTTCCTCGCCTTCGCCCTCGCCTTCGCCATCAAGGTCCCGGTAGTGCCCTTCCACACCTGGCTCGCCGACGCCCACACCGAGGCCCCGACGTCCGGCTCGGTGATCCTGGCCGGGATCCTGCTCAAGATGGGCACCTACGGCCTCCTGCGCTTCGGGATCCAGATGTTCCCGGCGACGGCGATCGATTGGGCGCCGCTGTTCATGGCCCTCGGGGCGCTGGGGATCGTCTACGGCGCGTTCCTCTCCATGGCCCAGAACGACCTGAAGCGGCTCGTCGCCTGCTCCTCGGTGAGCCACCTCGGCTTCGTCGTGCTCGGGATGTTCGCCCTGACCCAGGCCGGGCTGCGCGGCGGCGTGCTCCAGATGGTGAACCACGGGCTCTCCACCGGCCTCCTCTTCCTCCTGGTCGGGATGATCTACGAGCGGCGGCACTCGCGAATGATCGATCACTTCGGCGGCCTGGCGGCCACGATGCCGATCTTCGCCTTCTTCTTCACGCTCACCGTGCTCTCGAGCGTGGGGCTGCCGGGGCTCAACGGATTCGTCGGCGAGTACCTGATCCTCCTCGGCTCCTTCTCCGCCTCGCCGCTGTGGACCTGCGTCGGGGTCACGGGGGTGGTCCTCGGCGCGGTGTACCTGCTGATGGCCACGCGGCGGGTGCTCTACGGGCCGATCATCCACGAGGAGAACCGCCGGATGGCGGACCTCGGCGCGCGGGAGGTCGGCCTGATGCTGCCGCTCTTCCTCTTCGTCGTGTGGATCGGGGTGCAGCCCGACGCCTTCCTCGGCAAGGCCGACGCGACCCTCGAGGCGCTCCAGGAGCGGATCGAGGACGTGCGGGGCGCGCGAGAAACGAGCCGGCGCGCGATCGAGGAAGCCCTGCCGGCCGCGGAGGTGGCGCGATGATGGCCCTGACGGATCTCTCGCGCGTCTTCGCCCCCCTCTCGGAGGCCGGCGTCGGCCTCGCCACCGCGCCGTTCCTGGCGCTCGGGGTGGGCGTTCTGCTCTTCCTGGTGTGCGACATCGTCACCGCGCTCAAGCCCCTGCGCCCGCTCGTGTTCTTCGCCGCCCTCGCGGTCGCCTTCGCGGGGGAGCTCGCGATCCTCGCCGGCGCGGCGGAGCGGACAGAGGCCGCGCGAACGCTCTTCCTCGGCGGAACGCTGCGCGTGGACGCGACGACGGCCCTCTGGGGGTGCATCTTCCTCGCCGGCACGCTCCTCGCCTGGGTGTACTCGATCGGCTACTACACGCAGAACCGCCCGTTCAAGCCCGAGCACGACGCCCTGCTGCTCACCGCCCCGGCGGGCATGATGCTCATGGTGGGAGCCGGCGACCTCATCGTCTTCTTCATCGGCCTCGAGCTCCTTTCCATTCCTCTCTATGCGCTCGCCGCCTTCCGGCGGGCACGCGCCGATTCGGTGGAGGCAGGCGTCAAGTACTTCGTGCTCGGCTCCTTCTCGAGCGCGCTCTTCCTCTACGGCGCGGCCCTGCTCTATGGGGCGACGGGCACGGTGGCGCTGGAAGGAGACGGGGGGCTCCTCGCCTTCGCCCGGCAGGAGGGCTTCTACACGCCCCTCTCGCTCGCCGGCATCTCCTTCCTCGCCGCGAGCCTCTTCTTCAAGGTGTCGGTGTTCCCCTTCCACCTGTGGGTCCCCGACGTCTACGAGGGGAGCCCCACGCCGGTCACCGCCCTCATGGCGACCGGCACGAAGGCCGCCGCCTTCGGCATGCTGGTGAGGTTGGCGCCGCTCCTGCCGCCCGGCGCGGCACCGAGCGTGGCATGGATCGCCATCGCCACCATGGCCGTCGGCAACCTCGGCGCCCTCGTGCAGCCGAACCTGAAGCGGATGCTCGCCTACTCGGGGATCGCCCACGCGGGCACGGTGCTCCTGGTGGTCGCCGGGGCCCGGGCCGGAGCGACGGTCGAGAGCGCGACGCTGGCCGCCCTCTACTACATGGGGGCGTATCTCTTCTCGGCCACCGGCGCCTTCGGCGTGCTCAGCCTGCTCGAGTCCGACGGCCGGCGCTACCTGGAGCTGGAGAGCCTCCGCGGCCTGGCCCGCTCGCGCCCCGGCGCCGCCGCCGCCCTCTCGCTCTTCATGTTGTCGCTGGGCGGAATCCCCACCACGGGCGGCTTCCTCGGCAAGTGGTTCGTCTTCTCCGTCCTCGTCGTCGAGGCGGACATGATCGCGATCGCCGTTCTCGGCGTGCTCCTCTCGGTGGTGGCGCTCGCCTACTACCTGCGGGTGATCGTCGTCATGTACATGCAACCCGCGCCGGCGGACCAACCCGTCCCGCGCACGATGCGCCCCCTCACCGCCGGCGTCGCGACGTTCCTCTGCTCTGGTTTCGTGCTCGCCATGGGCGTCGTCCCCGGCTGGTTCCTGGGGCTCCTCGACTGAGAGGCTGAGCAGGAATCCAGGTTACAGCTTCTCAGATGTCTTCTGGCGCATCGCCTGACGGCGCTGCCGCCCGTTCGCGAGCGATTCTCGCTCGCTCTCTGATCGGCGGGGGGCGAGGAGGATGGACTCGATGCCCGGATAGGGCGAGCGCGCTTCAAACCGTCACGCCATACACCTCCCGCGCCGCCGCCGCCCGCGCGGCGAGGTGGGCGTCGGGCGCCAGCGGGCGGCCGGTGACGCGCTCCACGAGCTCGGCCGCCGAGTAGCGCCGGCCGTGGCGGTGCACGTTCTCGCGCAGCCACTCGAGCAGCGGGGCGAACTCGCCCCGGGCGAGCAGGCCGTCGAGGCCGGCGAGGTCGCGGTGCGCCGCCTCCCAGAGCTGGGCCTGGATGAAGTTCCCGATCGTGTAGCTCGGGAAGTAGCCGAAGGCCCCCATCGACCAGTGGATGTCCTGGAGAACGCCTTCGGCGGTGTTCCGGGGGCGGATCCCGAGGACCTCGGCGTAGGCGTCGGACCACGCCGCGGGCAGGTCCGCCACGTCGAGATCGCCGGCGAATAGCGCCCGCTCGAGCTCGAAGCGGATCGCGATGTGCAGATCGTAGGTGCCCTCGTCGGCCTCGACGCGGATCAGGCTCGGCTTCGTCGTGTGCAGCGCCGGCCAGATCTCGTCGAGGGTCACGCGCCGCTTGGCGGGGAAGGTCGTCTGGTAGAGAGGCAGGGCCCACTCCCAGAAGGCGCGGCTCCGGCCCACGGCGTTCTCCCACAAGCGCGACTGGGACTCGTGCATGCCGTAGGAGGCCGCCTCGCCGAGGGGCGTCCGCTCCCAGCGGCGGGGAAGGCCCTGCTCGTAGAGGCCGTGGCCCGCCTCGTGCATGATGCCGAACAGGGCGGAGCGCACGTCGTCCTCGTGCCAGCGCCAGGTGAGCCGCACGTCGCCGGTCCCGGCCCCGCTGCAGAAGGGGTGGGGGGCGGCGTCGATCCGCCCGGCCTCGAAGTCGAAGCCCATCCGCGTCGCGACGTGCTGGGCGAAGGCGAGCTGCTTCTCGCGGCGGAACTCCCCGCGCAGGGGCGACTCGTCCACCTCGGTCCCCGACTCGGCCACCGCCCGCACGATCGGCACGAGCCCCTCGCGCAGGTGCGCGAAGAGCGGCACGAGATCGGCCTCGGTGGTGCCCGGCTCGAAGCGATCGAGGAGGGCGTCGTAGGGCCGACCGCCCTCCCCGGCCATGAGCCGACCCTCCTCGCGGGCGATCCCGAGGAGCTGGACGAGGGCATCGTGGAAGAGCGAGAAGTCGGAGCGCTCGCGCGCCGCCTTCCATGCCGCATGCCCGCGGACCTCGGCCTCCGCGCGGGCGCGGGCCAGCTCCTCCGGGATGCGCGAGACGCGCTGCACGACTCTCCGCGCCTCGCGCACCTGGGCCTCCTCGTCGCTCCCCGGCGCCGCCTCCCCCGCCGCCGCCTCGATCGCCGCCGCCAGCGCCGGCGACGTGATCCGGGAGTGGCGAATCCCGGCGAGGGTCGCGTTCACCTTCCCCCGCCCCTCGAGGCCCTTGGGAGGCATCGTGGTCTCCTGATCCCACTCGAGGAGCCCGAGGGCCGCGCCGAGGTCGGCGATCTCGCCCCAGAGGGCGTACAGGGTGTCGATGGCGCTCATGGGAGGACAGCGGAGGAACGGGTCGGGAGGAGGGCGGGGATGGGACGCGGGGAGCCCGCAGTCGAGCGCGGCCGCGCCACGCCCCACCGCGGGCTCCCCATGGGAACCGGCGTCGGGCCGGAGATCAGCGCTTGCTGATCGGGACGTAGGACCGCTTGGTGGCCCCGGTGTAGATCTGCCGCGGGCGGCCGATCCGGAACTGCGGGTCCTTGCGCATCTCCATCCACTGCGCGATCCAGCCCGGGAGGCGGCCCATGGCGAAGAGCACGGTGTACATGGCCACCGGGATGCCGATCGCCTTGTAGATCACGCCCGAGTAGAAGTCGACGTTCGGATAGAGCTTGCGCTTGATGAAGTACTCGTCCGACAGGGCGATCTGCTCGAGCTCCATCGCGATGTCGAGGAGCTTGCTCGAGCCGCCCGTGCGCGAGATGACCTCGCCGCAGGTCTTCTTGAGGATCGCGGCCCGCGGGTCGTAGTTCTTGTAGACGCGGTGGCCGAAGCCCATCAGGCGGGCATCGCCCTTGCCTTCCTTGGCCCGGGCGACGAAGTTCTGGACCGAGACGCCCTCGTTGGCGATCTTCTCGAGCATCTCGACGACCGCCTGGTTGGCCCCGCCGTGGAGCGGACCCCACAGGGCGCTGATGCCGGCGGCGATCGTCGCGAACAGTCCGGCGAGGGAGCTGCCGACGAGGCGGACGGTCGAGGAGGAGCAGTTCTGCTCGTGGTCCGCGTGCAGGATCAGCAGCATGTCGATCGCCTTCGCGATGATGGGATCGACCTCGTACTTCTCGCAGGGAGTGGCGAACATCATGTGCAGGAAGTTCGCGCTGTACTCGAGGTCGTTGCGGGGCAGGATCTTCGGCTGGCCGATCGAGTGCTTGTAGGCGAACGCCGCGATCGTGGGGAGCTTGGCGATGAGCCGCACGATGTTGGCGTGCTGCTGCTCGTCCGTCTTCGCTTCCTGGTAGAACGCCGACATCGCCGCGCAGGCCGCGGCGGCCACCGGCATCGGGTGGGCGCTCTTGGGCATGAAGTCGAAGAAGCGGCGGTAGTCCTCGTGCAGCATCGTGTGGTGCTTCACGTCGTTCACGAACTTCTCGAGCGTCGCCTTGTTGGGGAGCTCCCCGTAGAGGAGCAGCCACGCCACCTCGAGGAAGGTGCTCTTCTGCGCCAGATCGGCGATCGGGTACCCCCGGTACTGGAGGATGCCTTCCTCGCCGTCGATGAAGGTGATGGCACTCTTGCAGGACCCGGTATTCCCGTACCCGGTGTCGAGAGTGATCAGCCCGGTATCCTTGCGAAGGGTGGCGATGTCGATCGCCTTCTCGCCTTCCGTCCCTTCCACGATCGGATACGTGTACGTCTTGCCGTCGTAGACGAGATCCGCCGTGGCCGCCGTGGCAACGCTTCCTTTCTTGGACATCTTGGCCTCTTCTGCCTGATGAGGGGTGGTCATCTCCTCCCGTCGTGGTGGATATTCGGGGGCAGCCACTCTAGCGTGCGGGGAGGTCCACCTCAATCGCCAGCCGGCGTCGCGAAGGCCAGGAAAACCCATTCCGGCGCCGCGCGCGCGGACCCTTCCGCGCGATGGAGAGTCGCGTCCCGGATCAGCCAAGGCCGCCGGCCGAGCCAAGGACGAAGTCCACCTCGTACAGGCGGTAGGCGCTCTCCACCATCCCCACCGCCGCATAGACCCGGCGCGCGTGCGCGTTCCCGCGCTCCACGTACAAGCGCAGCCCGCAGGCGCCGGGCGTGACCCGGGCCTTCGTCCGCACGTGGTCGTAGAGGGCGCGGAAGACTCCCCCGCCCCGGTCCCCGGGCCGCACGTAGACGCTCTGGATCCACCAGAACACCCCGTTCCTCCAGTCGCTCCACTCGAAGGTGAGGAGAAGGCCGCCGACGACCCGCCCGTCGCGCTCGGCCACGAAGTACGAGCCGCGGCCCGGATCGTCGAGCACGGACTGCACGCCCGCCGTGACGACCGCGGGATCCAGGGCCCGGTCCTCGGTCTCGTGGGCCATCGCGCGATTGAACTCGACCAAGGTGGTGAGGTCGCGCGGGTAGGCCGGCCGCACCCGCACTCCGGCTCCCCTGCCCGCTGTCTCCGGGCCCTCGCTCATCGATCGTCCTCCCGCGCGGGCCAGTCTACCGGGCGGCGGCCGCCCCGGCACCCACCGGCGCTACTCGAGGTCGTCGAACTCGATCGCCAGCCCCGTGCTCGCCTCGTTCAGGCGCTGGACGCGCATCAGCCGGCCGTGGCGCACGAGTTTCCGCCCTCCCTCGTCGATCTCCACCGTGACCGGCAGGGGATCGGAGGTGAAGAACATGAGCCCGATCTGCGAGATGTTGTCGGAGAGGCCGTCGATCGCCCCGACGTCGAAGCGCATGCGCACGGGGGCCTCGAGGGGGACGCGTTCGGCGCGGCGCGATTCCGGCGCGTGGGGGCGGGGATCACCGGGGGCCATGACGCTCTTCCAGGGGGAGGCGGAGGAAGGGAGCGAGCGGGAAACCTCTTCGGCCGGGGGGGCCGAGAACTTGAACGGCCGGTCAGAAGAAGAGGGAGAGCCCGGCGGAGCCCACCCAGCCCGCGGGGGCGAACTCGGCGTCCATGGGGACGTGCTGCGGTCCGATGTCGAAGCCCAGGTCCGCCTCCAGGGGGCGGAGGGCGCGCTCGTAGGCGAGCCCCGCCTCGAGGAGCCAGCGATCGCGCCACTGGTAGACGAGGCCCGCCGCCAGGCCGCCGACCCAGGCCCCCTCGCCCGCGGTCTCGATGTCGAGGTTGGACGAGCCGTACTCCGAGAGATCGACGACGAATCCGACGTCCACCTCCGGAAGCCAGGCGAGCGACACCTGAGCGAAGGGCCGCAGCCGCCCGCCGGCCGCCAGGGGCGGGAAGAGGTAGCGGAGGGACCCGTAGTACTGCCGCGACTCGATCCGCTCGACCTCGACCGTGAGCTCGGGGCTCGGCGTCAGGTTCTCGATGTCGTAGGCGCGGAAATCGACGCCGGCGGACGCCACCAGCCGATCGGTGAGGAAGCACTGCCCCTCCACGGCCAGCCCGAAGCGCCCCCGGATGTCGCCATCGTCGGTGGAGACGATCTCCGGGGGCGGCGGGTCGAAGTTCTGGGTGACGAACTCGCCTTCGATGCCGTAGATCGTGAACAGGGCGGGGCGCACCCCGATCCCGAGGGTCCCGGCGCTCGCCCGCTCCCACGGCTCGCCGGCGAGGGGGGGAGCCGCGCACGCCCCGAGGAAGAGGACGAGGGGAGGGAGGAGGGGGAGCGCGGGGGCGGGCCGGCGCGGCATGGACGGGAGGAGGTTAGCGCGCCCGCGCGCCGGCTCCCACGGCCGGGGCGGCGCTCCCGGAATTCGGCGCGCCCCCGTATGCTCGGGGCACCCCGGCCTGCCCCGGGGGGCGATCGCCCCCGGCCGCGCCGCCCGACCCCCTCTTGGAGACGCCCATGCTGCACCCCGCCCGCCCGCATCCTCCCTCTTCGCCCCCCGGATCCGGCCGCCGCGCCGCCCGCTTCGCCGCCCTCCTCGGCGTCCTCCTCGCCGGGGCCGCGCCCGCCGTCGCCGAGGAGCATCTGTCCCACTCCGGCGGCGCCATCCTGGGCGGCAGCATCACCTACCACCTCGAAGGCGAGGCGGGCCGCATCTTCGCCCTTCTGCCCTCGACCACCACCGGACCGACCACCCTGCCGGGCGGGCACGTCCTCGACATCGGCCTCGATCTCCTCGACCTCCTCCAGGTCGGCGTGCTCGATCCCGGGACGGGGCAGGCGGCGGTTCTCTTCCCTCTCCCGGCCGAGCCCGCGTTCCAGGGCGTCGTCGTCTACGCCCAGTACGTCACGATCGGCCCGCCGACGCCGCCCATCGAGGCGGTGAGCAATCGCGTGGCCGCGGCCCTCGCCATGCCGGGCACCACGGTCTACACGGTCGCGCCGGTCGTCACCGCGCGGCAGGGACACAGCGCGACGGCGCTCTCGGACGAGACGGTCCTGGTCGCGGGGGGCGACGAGCCCGACGAGAGCGGAAACCTGACGGCCCTCGACACCCTGGAGATCTACGATCCGAACACCCAGGGCTTCGCGCTGCTCCCGGCCCGGCTCTCCCACGCCCGCAGCACGCACACCGCCACGCTCCTCGCCGACGGGCGCGTGCTCCTGCTCGGCGGGTACGACGTGACGGAGACGGTGCGGAACACGGGGGACATCTTCGATCCCGCCACGGGAGCGGTGACCCCGATCGCCTCGATGGCGCAGGCGCGGACCCAGCACACCGCCACCCTGCTCGCCAACGGGCGGGTCCTGGTCGTGGGCGGATCCGAGCTCTTCGACCTCGGCGACCTCCTGGGATCCCTCGCCCAGTCGGTGAAGTCGGCGGAGGTGTACGATCCGGCCGCGAACGCCTGGAGCCCCGCCCCGGACCTGCCGATCAGCGAGGACGGAATCGTCGGCCACGCCGCTTCGCTGCTCGGCAATGGCCAGGTGCTCGTCAGCGGGGGCGTGAAGGTGAACGTCGTCATCGGGATCCCGATCCCGGCCTTCACCGACCAGGCCTGGCGATACGACCCCGGGACGGGCGGCTGGGTGGCGACCGCGGCCATGGGAGTGAAGCGCACGTACCACGGCCAGCTCACCCTGGACGACGGCCGGGCGCTCGTGGTCGGGGGCGCCGACGGCGACTTCGTGGCGGTGAACTTCTGGACGCTCGCGAGCTCCCAGCGCTACGACCCCGCCGGGAACGCGTGGAGCGGCGGTCCGGCCCTGAACGACCCGCGCGCCTACCCGAATCTCGTCCGCACGGCGAGCGAGCTCGTCGTCGCCGGGGGCCTCGGAACGATCGATCCCTTCAACGGCACCGGTACGCCCGAGCAGACGATCGAGGCGGCTCCGCTCTCGCTCTCCGCCTGGACGGCTGCCGGCGAGATGCTCCTCCCCCGCGAGGTGGCGCGCGCGGTCCCCACCGATGGCGGCGAGCGCCTGGTGATCGTCGGCACCGGCGACGACGGCGTCCCCGCCGTGGACCGCACGGCCGAGACCTGGGCCTCCCAGTGAGGGGGGCCCCCCGATGGCCGGGGGGCTCGCCCAGTCCCCGCGCCGGAGTTGGCGCGGAATCCGGGAAACCGCTGCGGGACTCCGGCGGTCTGGGGAGGGCCCGCCCCCCCGGGCGGGGGGTGGGAGCCGGTCCGGGCGGGGCGTGGACCCTTGGAGCGGTGTCCTCGGGAGTGACCCCCCGGGCGGACAGGTACCGTCGGAGCGCGGTCCGCCGGCGCCCCCACCCTCCCGCCGGAAGGGCACGAAAGCGCGCCCCCGGCGCCCCGGCCAGGATTCGCGGCGCACCGGCACGCCGTTCGCCCCTCTGCCTCCGTCCGCGATCCCGGGACCGATCCCCGGTGATCGCCCGCCTCGAGCGCGAGGCCCGGAACGAGGAGCGAACCATGAGAACCACGATCCCGATCGTCACGAGCCTCCTGACGGCCCTTCTCGTCCTCGGCGCGCCCGCGGCCGCGCAGCGGGACCCGGGAGGCGCGGCCCCCGCCCGGATCGCCGCCGGGCCGGCCGGGGAGCCCGTCCCCACCACGGTCCCGATCGGCGCCTACCGCGACCGGCACGGCCGCGGCGGGGGCGGCGGGATCCGGGTCCATCCTGCGCCGCGACGCGTGTGGATCCCCGGCCACTACGAGTGGGTTGGGGAGGAGGTGTGGGTGCCCGGCTGGACGGAGGTGATCTGGGTCGAGCCGGTCTACGAGTGGCGCGTCTTCCTCGGGTGCCGCTTCCGCCTGCTCGTGCGCGCCGGCCACTGGAGCGAGATCCACCACCCGGGGCACTTCGAGACGCGCCGGGTGCAGGTCTGGAGACCGGGCATCTGGAGCGAGGGAATCGGCCCCCGCTACGGCCCCCGCGGCTGAGAGGCTTCCGATCCGGAAGGAGCACGACCGCAGGGGGTTCGACCGCTCCTTCCCCCGAAGGCCCCGTGGCGTGCCGCCGCGGGGCCTTCCTCTTCTCCCCCGCAGCCCGCTCTACTCGCGTTCCCGCTCGGCCAGCCAGGCGGCGATCCGCCCCGGCAGGGCGAGGTCGCGGACGACGAGCGGATCGCCGTCCTGGACGACCGCGAGTCCGGCCGCCGGATCTCCGGCGAGGGCCGCCCCGCTCACGACGAGCGTGGGGCCGGGGGGAAGGGCCTGGGGCCGGCCGGAGCGCTCCGGGGCGAGCACGAACCCATCGATCGCCACCTCTCGCCCGGCGAGCAGGAACGGTAGGGCGGTGACGGCAGCGCCCCGCGCCACGACGATCACCTCGCCCCGATCGCCGGAGGGGAGGCTCGCCCGCCATCCCGCGACCAGGCGGGCGAAGGCCTCGCCTCCCTTCGCCCCCACCTCCACGGCGCACACCGGGGCGCCCTGCTCCCGGGCGAGATCCTGCCACGCCTCCCCCACCGGCCCCAGGAAGACCGCCTCCGCGCATTCCTCCGCGGGGACCGGCAGGAGGAAGATCCGCCGGACCGGCCGGCCCGCCGCGACCGGCCCGGGGCCGGCCGGCTCGCCCCACCCCGTCCGGATCCGGAGCTCGTTCTCCGGATCCCCGCCCCGCGCGGGATCCCCCGCGGCGGACGGGAGAGCGAAGGGCGGATGGCCGGCGGCGAGGGAGGGGAACGGCCGGGCCAGGGGATGGCCCGCCGCGAGGAGAAGGGCGGCCCGCATCCCCCGCTCCAGGAGGTCCGCCCGCCCGCGATCTCCCGCCGCGGCCAGGTCCTTCCACCCCTCGAGGGTCGCGGGCGCCCGCGCCGCCACGAGGACCCCGAGGCCGCGCACCCGCCGCCCTTCTGCCGCCACCTCCGGCACGAGACGCCACCATCCCTCCTCCGCCGCGCGCGGCGCGCGCAGGTACATCCGGTTGCCGGGGGGATCGAAGTGGCGCGCGGCGATCGGCTCCGTGCGGGCGCGCGCCTCGCTTCCGTCCGGACCAATCCAGAGGAGCCCCAGCACGACGTCCGCCCGGAACGGCCCGTCGTGGAGGCGGTAGAAGCGCACCGTCAGCGGCTCTCCGTCCTCCTCCGCGGCGGCTCCGGCGGCCGCCGTCCGGAAGGCGCCCGGGACAACCTGGAGGTCGAGGGAGTCGGCGAAGCGCTGGAGGCCGTCGGCCCGCGCCTCCGCAGGATCCGCCCCCCGGAGCACGCGTGTCGCCAGGGCGAGCGTGGAGAGGGAGGGGAGGCGTCCCTCGGGCGCACCCGGGCTCCGTTCGGCGGCGAGGAGCTCCGCCGCGGCGGCGCGGCGGCGGGCGTCCGCCTCCCGCCACTCCGCCAGCAGGGATGCCGTGCGCTCGGCCCGGACGATGGCGACGTGGTGGGCCTGGTCCGGGGTGGCGGGCCAGGCGTTCTGGGCGCCCGCCGCGGGGGCGAAGAGCGCGGCCGCCGCGAGGGCGGCCCGCCGCAGTGAGCGAGCGAGGATCGCTCGCGAACGGGCGGCAGAGCCGTCAGGCGATGCGCCAAGAGGCATCGGAGAGGCTGGTTCATCGATTTCTGCTGGGCCTCTCAGCCCTCGCCCTCGGCGAAGGACCTTCGCGTCCCGCGCCGGATCCCGCCGGCCCGCGTTCACCGCGCCGGATAGGTCGCGAGGACCCACGCCCGCCACTCCTCCTCGAGCTCGAGCACCGAGAGGTCGAAGTCGGCCCGGAGGGCGTCGCGGGTCGACATCTTCTCCCGCAGGTGCACGAGGAGCCGGTTCAGCCTCGTCGCGTCCCGGCCGGCGAGGTAGTCGACGAGGGAGAAGGAGACGGCATGCTGCTCCGGGGAGAGCATCGTCGTGTTCTGCTCGAAGAGCTCGGGCAGGGAGGGCACCTCCCCCGCCACCACTATCCGGCGCACCGGCACGCGCCACTGGCCGCCCTTGAATCCGTAGATCGTGTTCACCTCCTCGAAGCAGAAGTTGTCGCACCGGCCCCAGGTGAGGTCCTCGAACCAGTGGGCGAGCCCCTCGTCGGCCCAGCCCCCCTTCTGGTTCCCGATCCACAGGATCGGGCGCTGGTGGGAAAGGAGGAGGTGCGTCGTGTTGTGGACCACGTTGCGGTGCAGGAGCTCGTCGTCGGCGAAGAGCGCTCTCGTCCCCGCCACGCTGTAGGTGGGATCGACGCCGAGCAGCTTGACCCCGGCCCCGGCGGCCTCGTGGCAGAAGCGCAGGGCTGCCCGCTCGTGGTCCTGGACGTTTGCCCACAGCATGATCCGCGGCTTTTGCGCGAACTCCGACTCCGCGACCCCCAGGATCCGGCAGTAGTCGGCGAACAGCCGCTCCAGCCGCGCGGCGTACAGGTGGGCCACCTCGTGGGGGGCGACCTTGCGCTTGTCGATCTTCTGGACCCCGAGCTCGCACACGACGACGAAGTGCGCCGACTCCAGGACGCGCAGCGGCCAGCCCATCTCCGCGTCCAGGACGGCCAGGGCCGCGCGCCGCGCGGAGAGCCCGGCGAGCTTCGCGGCGAGCCGCTCCTCCACGGCGCGGTTCGCGCACTGGGGGCAATCGATCCACCCCGCGCCCCCGCAGGCGGCGCAGCCGGCGATCGCGCTGCAATAGAGGACGTCGTTCTCCACCGCGAGCTCGAGCCCGCGATGCTCGCCGCACGGCCGGGCCCCGCGATCGCCGCACTTCGTGCAGCGAACGAACTCGTCCTGCCCCGTCCGCGCGGATGCGAGGCCGGCCCCGACCGCGAGGAACACCGCGAGCACCGCGGCCGCCCCGCCGATCCTCCTCGCGCGCCTCCACATGCGCGTCATCCTACCCGGGGGAAAGGGCGCCGGCCGAGAACGGAGGAGCACGGCTCCTCCCGCCTCACCCGGCGAGCACGACCACCCGCCCGGACTTCACCACGGCGCGCACCGGGTTGCGGCCGATCTCGTAGCAGAGGTGGAGGTGGTTCGGGACGTCGAGCACGACGAGGTCGGCGCGCTTCTCCGGCTCCAGCGTACCCCGGTCCGCGCCCAGGCCGAGCGAAGAGGCCGGGTTCAGGGTGGCGGCGATCAGGCACTCCGCGGTCGTCATCGAGTAGCGCAGGGCGGCCCAGGAGAGGATCTCGGGCATGCTCTGCACGTAGGAGCTCCCGGGATTGAAGTCGGTCGAGATGGCGGGGGCGAGACCGGCCTCGATCAGGCGGCGGGCCGGGGCCTCCTGGGCAAGGCGGAGGTAGAGGGGGACGAGGGGGCAGAGCACGGGCATCACCCCCGTCGCGGCGAGCGCCGCGATCCCCCGCTCGCTGACGTGCTCCAGGTGGTCGGCGGTCGCCGCCCCGAGCTCCGCCGCGAGCTCCGCGCCGCCCAGCGGGGAGAACTGGTCGACGTGCATGCGCAGCGCGAATCCGAGCTCGTGCGCCCGGGCGAGCATGCGCCGCGAATCCGCGATCCCGAAGGCGCAGCGCTCGGTGAAGACGTCGAAGAAGCGGGCGAGGCCGCTCTCGGCCACTCGGGGCAGCATCTCCTCGACCACGAGGTCCACGTAGCGCTCCGGATCGCCGCGGTGCTCGGGCGGCACGTCGTGGCCGCCGAGGAAGGTGGGAACGAGGTCGACCGCGTGCACCCGGTTCGCCTCGGCGATCACCTCGAGGCACTTCAGCTCGTCGGCGACCGTCAGCCCGTATCCGGTCTTCGCCTCGATCGTCGTCGTCCCGAGCTCCAGGAACCGGTCGAGGCGCGGGATCAGGAGCGCGAGGAGCTCCTCCTTCCCGGCCGCCCGGACCCCCCGCACGCTGGAGGCGATGCCGCCCCCCGCCGCCGCGATCTCGACGTAGCTCGCCCCCCGGCTGCGCAGCTCGAACTCCCCCTCGCGCGTCGCCGCGAAGACCGGGTGGGTGTGGGCGTCGACGAAACCGGGGGCCACGACCCCCCCCTGGGCGTCGAGGTGGCGATCGGCGGCGTAGCGCGCCGCGAGCTCCGCCTCGGTCCCCACCGCCACGATGCGCTCGCCGCGGATCGCCACGGCCCCCCGCGCGTGGACCTCGAGCGCGCCGAGCTCCCGCCCGCCGCGCGCGGCGCTGCCCCGTCCGGTCACCACCTCGGCGGCTCCCCCGACGAGGAGATCGATCGCTTCCCGCGCCGCGGCCATCGGGGAAGTCTATCCGCGGCCCGGGCGGAGGAGGATCCCCGGCGGCGGCCCGGCGGTCAGGCCGCCCCCGCCGCCGGCGTCCGCGCCCGGCCGGCAGAGAGCGCGGCGCGCAGGAAGCGCGCAATCCGCTTCCGCGAGCGGAAGACGATCATCTTCATGTTCGACCGGCCCACTCCGAGGATCTGGCCCGCCTCGCGGTACGAGCGGTTCTCCACCTCGACGAGGTGGAGCGTCTTCTGGTCGCGCGGGGAGAGCTGGGCCCAAGCGCACGCGTAGAGGCAGAGGAAGAGGACCCAGGCCTGGCGCAGGCTCTTCGCCTGCTCGTCCCGCACCAGGGCGAGCTCGGGTCCCTCCGAGCGGTCCTCCGGCTCCTGCAGCCCCTCCGGAAGCTCCTGGAAGGAGAACCGCGCCCGCCGGCCGCTCGAGCGGCGGACGATGTTGCCGGCGATCGTGCGCACCCAGACCCGGAAGCTGTCCTCCTGCTCGGCCCGGAAGCCGCTGGCGTAGCGGTAGACGTTCACGAAGGTGTCCTGGAGGACCTCCCCCGCGTCCAGGTGCGCGAGCCCCGGCCCGAGGAGCCCGCGGATCCACCGGCGGACCCCGGCCTCGCTCACCGCGTACAGGGCCTCGAAGGTCTCCGGCGCCCCGGTGTCCCGGAAGAGGACCATCAGGAGGGTCGAGAGGTGGTTCTCCCGCTCCTCCCGCCCCGCGCCGGCGGCGAGCTCCAGGCGGACCCCCCGCCGCCCGAGCTCGGCGACCACCCCCGGCCAGGGGGCGAGCGCGTCCGCGGAGAGCCCAGGACGGCGGGCCGGCCGGCGCGCCGCCCGCCGAGCGCCGGAGGGGAGGGCCATGTCCCTTCCGTTACACGGACCGTTCCACCGCGCCGGCGGCGGGCGAAAGGAGGTCCGAATCGCTTGCCGGGAAAGGAGTTGCGGTCGCCGGCGGCGGGTCGGGCCGGGGCCGTCCCGCAGCGCTCCGCGCGCCTCCGGCCCCCGCAGGGCGAGCGGAAGCGCACCGGGGAGGGTTCCCCCGCGGTTACGATGGGGGCGCGGCCCGGGATCCCTGGATGCGCCCCGGCGCCGCGTTCCCTCGCAATGCCTCGCGTGAACATCCCATCGGCGGCGGTCCTCGGGACGGCCTTCGTCCCACGACCCCGGGTGGAGCTCGACCCGGCGCTCGCCCTCTGCCTGGCCGCCGCGGCCCTGGCGCTCACCGCCTTCTTCGCCCTCCTGCGCTCGGCCCTGATGCACTCGGTGTCCGCGCGGGTCCTCGACCGCGCCCGCTCCGAGGAGGACCGGCGGCGGCTCACCCCGCTCCTCGCGCGGGCCGAGCCGCTGGCGACGAGCGCGAGCATCCTGGAGATCACCTGCCAGATCGTCTTCCTCGTCCTCGTCTTCGCCGGCAGCGGCGGGGAACCGCTGGACGCGATCGCCGTGGCGGTCGCCCTGGCGGTCACCGTCCCCCTCCTCGTCTTCGCCGGCGAGGTCCTTCCCGCCGCGCTGCGGGGCGAGCGCTCGGACGCCCTGCTGCGGACCGTCCTGCCGGCCTTCGCCGTGCTCCAGCGGCCGCTCGCCGCGATCATCTACGGCCTGGAGGGGACCCACCGCGCGACCATGCGGCTCTTCCGGATCCCCGCGCGCCCCCCCTCCGCGCGCCAGATCGTCGAGGACTTCCGCACCGTGGTCGAGGACTCCGAGCGCCCGGAGGGGCTGCGGGAGGCGGAGCGGGAGATCATCGAGAACGTCGTGGAGTTCTACGACGTCGACGTGGCCGAGATCATGACGCCGCGCACGGAGCTCCTGGCCCTCGAGGTGGAGGACCCGGTGGAGGAGTTCATCCGCCGGATCGCGGAGTCCGGGCACACCCGGATCCCCGTGTACGAAGAGAACCTCGACACGATCATCGGCATCGCCTACGCCCGCGACGTCCTCCAGCTCGTCGCCACCGGCCGGGTGCAGGGGGCCACGATGAGCGACCTCGTGCGGCCGGTGACGTTCGTCCCCGAGACGAAGCTCGTCTCCGAGCTCCTGGCCGAGTTCCGCCGCACCCGCCAGAAGATGGCGGTCGTGATCGACGAGTACGGAGGCACGGCCGGGGTCGTCACCATGGCCGACATCCTCGCCGAGCTCGTGGGCGAGATCCCCGGCGAGCACGAGGCGGCGGCTCCCGCGCCGGTGGTCAAGTTCCCCGACGGCAGCTTCGAGGTCCAGGGGGCGACCCACGTCTCGGACGTGAACGCCGAGATCGGGCTCGACCTGCCCGAGGAGGAGGACTTCGAGACCCTCGCCGGCTTCGTCCTCTCCGAGCTCGGCCGCTTCCCCAAGGAGGGCGAGTCCTTCCAGACGGCCGGCGCCGAGTTCACCGTCGCCGCGGCCAGCGACCGCCGGGTCCTCCGCGTCCGGGTGCGGCCGCTCGCGCCGTAGGGCGGTTCGCCCGCCCGGCGGCGAGCGAGGACACGCCTGGCGATCGCCATGCGCCCGAACCCCACCGGCCCGGCATCCTCGAGGTCGTCCGCGTCCTGTCCCGCTCAACAAAACTCCTTCCGGTTCGCAATGTCCTAGCAGGGGATTGGGTGCGGCCTCCCAGCTCCGGCAGGAGCCGGAGGGAGCCTCTCGATGGAAGGGGACGATGGGATCCAGGACCAGGTTGGTCTGAGCGAGGCTGAGGCGGGGGGCAGCCGGGGGGTCCGGGGGGCGGAGCCCCCCGATACCTCCCCTCAATCTCCCGCAGACATGGGACGCCTCCCGGGAGGGCGGAGCGAGCGCGGCGGAGCCGCGCGATCTGGGGGGCGGGACCGCCGGGGCCGGCGCCGGTACGCGGCGGCGGAGCGGGGGGAGCTGTTGGCGGCCTTCGAGGCGTCGGGCATGGGGGTGGCGGAGTTCTGCGCGGCGCAGGGGGTCGGCGAGTCGACGCTCTACGGCTGGCGCAGAGGAGCGGGCCAGGG
>JBFMCU010000161.1:0-80155 GCA_040754415.1 Planctomycetota bacterium | reverse complement strand
GCCGATCATCCGCGCCTCCGGCATGCTCAACGCCCCGGTCAAGGTCCCCTGGTGGAATCAACGCACGCTTCGACTGATGGCGTAGCCGCCACGCAAGCCGCCCGCCCGAGGAGCCCGGACCTTAGGCAAACTCCGCGCCGTGGAAACCCAGGCTAGTGTAGTGGACCCGAAGTTCCTTGGCATATCCCGAGGCCCGCAGCCGGGCTGGCCAGGCGCGCCGACGACGCGCATTGGCGGAGGAATACTCGGAGGAGGCGCAACGCCGCCAGCACGAGCGAGGGCCCGGGATATGCCAAGGAACTTCGGGTCCACTACACTGAGCCTCCATCCGTCCCCGCGCAAAGGCGAGCAGTCCCCTTACGGAGGATTCACTTCGCCGCCAGCAGCGCCGCCGCCGCCCCGCAGCGGAACCAGGCTCGCCCGAGGGGCTCGGTGCAGAGGGCCGCGAACTCGGCGAGCGGCGCCGCGGCCGCGGTGCGGACGAGGTCCGCTCCCAGGCGGTGGTAGACGAGGGCGCGGAGGTTCGGGTGGGCGATCCCCTCGGCGGCCCCCAGGGCCGTCTCGATCTCGCCGGCATGGGCGCGAACCTCGACGATCGCTCCGCGCAGCGTGTCGTGGGGAACCTGGCTCCCGGCGGCCGGGACGGCGGCGAGGGCTTCCTCCAGGGCCGCGGCGGCCTCCTCCCCCCGGCCGTGCCGCGCCAGCTCGCGGGCGAGGGAGGCGAGGGCGGCGATCCGCGCCGGCGGGGTCGCGATCTCCGCCGTCACCGCGCGGGCGGCGGAGAACTCGCCGCGCTCGGCGAGGGCCTGGGCGATCTCCACGAGGACGGCGCCCCGGGGGAGGGGCTCCTCGAGCTCCCGGGCCACGGCGAGCGCGCCGGAGGCGTCCCCGGCGAGGGCGCGGGCTTCGGCGATGCCTCGCCGCGCGTCGGCGCGCCAGGCGGGGGTCTCGATCTCGGCGAGGAGCGCCAGCGCCGCCGCCGTCTCCCCGGCGCGCGCGCGCTCCTCGGCGATCTCGCGGCGGGCGGCGTCGCGCGCCTCGGGATCCTCGATCGCCGGCACGCGCGCGAGCGCCGCCGCGAAGTCCTTCGCGCGCGCCGCCGCCGCCACGAGCGCCTTCGCCACGGCGTCCCGCCGGCCCGGATCCTCCAGCTCCGCGCGGAGCGCTTCGGCGCCCGCGCCGTCCCCCGCCGCCGCCCGCGCCTCGGCCACCGCGGCGAGGGCCTGTTCCGCGTACCAGGGATCCTCGATCTCCCGCGCCCCGGCGAGCGCGCCGGCGACGTCGCCCAGCACGGCACGCGCGCGCGCGATCTCCACCTGGGCCGCGACCTCCTCGGAGGGATCGTCCCACTCGGCGACGCGCGTGGAGAGGCGTCCGGCGGCGGTCGCGAGCCAGCCCTCCGGCAGCCGAGCGCCGAGGGGGCGCAGGGCGGCGAGCGAGCCCAGCGCCGTGAGCACGTGCTCCCCGTTTCCGGCGCCGGCGAGGCCGCGCTCGAGCGCCTGCCGGCTCTCCTCGCCGTCGCCCAAGACGGCGAGGAAGCCGGCCTGCTGCACGAGGGCGAAGGTGCGGGCGGAGGGCGACTCGAGCTCCTCGATCTCCCGCGCCAGATCGGCGACGTACTCGCGGGCGAGGCGCTCGGGACGGGCGAGCAAGAGCGCGGTGCGCGCGGCGCGGGCGGCGCGCGCGGTCTCGTCGCACGCGGCGGCGAGGGCGGCGGGATCGAGCTCGCCGGCCGCCGCGCGCGCCGCCGCGTCCGCGAGCGACCGCTTCCCCGCGGCCAGGGCCGCCGGCGCCTCGCCCAGCTCCGCGGCGAGAGCGGCGAGCGACTCGACCGCCGATTCCGCGCCGGCCTGGGCCGCCTCCGCCGCGGCGCACCCGCGCTCGCCTCCCCCGCCGAACAGGCCCGCGATGAGCTTCGTCCACCCCATGGGTCGCCTCCGGGGCGCACCTTACCCGCGATACGGAGCCTGGACAAAACCCATCCGACGCGGGGAGCGGCCCCCGCGGAGGGATCTCGTCTCGACTCCGTATCGCGGCCCCCGCTCCCCTCGTTCCCCGGTAGAATGCGGCCCACGGGCTTCTTCCCCCCATGGCCCGCCGCGGCGCTCGCCCCGCGGGCGAGCGTGCGCCTGGAGAGCGGCGCGCAGGTGGCGGGGATCCTCACCGTGGACGGGGAGCCGCCCGGCGAGGAGGTCGAGCTCATCCCCGTCGCGGCGGAGGGCGTCGCGGTCCGCGCCGTCCTGAACCCGCGCCTCGATCCGCCCTACGTCGTGCGCTTCTCGGCCGTCTTCCCCGGCGAGTACACGATCGGCGTGCGCCTTCCAGCCGCGGGCGCCGAACCCGCGGCGAGCCGCACGGCCCCGGCGCCCCTCCTCGTCCCCGCGGCCGCCGTGGACGTCGCGGCGACGGTCCGCTTCTGATCGCGATCCTCGGTCAATCGAAGAACGGCCCCTCGCCGCGTTCCTCGCCGGGCGGGAGGTAGATCGCGCCGGTCGTGAAGTCGACGATGTAGGCGACCAGGCCCGGGACGATGAAGAAGAGGAGCCCGAGGCCGTCGAGGATCACCACGTTCGGGTCGATCTTGCCCCCGCTCTGGCCCCGCCGTTCCTCGAACATCAGGGTCCCGCAGGCGGTGATCTGGAGGAAGAGGAGGAGGGCGAAGAGGCCGCGCAGGAGATGGGTCTTCATGATCGGCGCTCGGGGGATGGGGACGGGGCAGGCCCTCCGCCGGCGCGGCGAGGGCTCGGCAGGAGTGTAGGCCGCCCGTGGGCCGGAAGTCACCTCGCCAGCCTCAGCACCCGATAGAATCCCGGGTTCCGGAGGGATCGGACCCATGCACCGCTCGCTCTCGCTCGCCGCCCTGCTCCTGGCGGCCGCCGGGCTCCTCGTGTGGCTCGTCGCCGGACCGCGGGAGCCGGAAGTCGAGACGTTCGGACCCGCGGTCGCGCGCCCGCCCGCCGATCCGGCCGGCGGCGAGGCGGAGGTGCCGGCGCCCGGCGGCGAGGAGGTCGTGACGGAAGCGCTCGCGCCGGCGACGCCGGCGCGCCGCGAGATGACGGAGGACGGGGCCGCGAACCTCGTCCTCGAGATCCGCCTCGCCGGCGGCGGACCCGCCGCGGGGGCCCGGGTCGCCCTCTTCGACGCCGGGGAAGTGCTCTCGGCGGGCGCGGCGGACGCCGGGGGGCGCGTCGCGCTCCGCGCGCCCGAGGCAGGGTGCGAGGTGGCCGTCTTCCATCCCGAGGCCCCGCTCCGGCGCCAGGCGATCGCGGCCCGCGCGGCGCGGGAGAAGATCGCGCTCGCCCCGGGCGCGGCGGTCGCGGGGTGGATCGTAGTGGACGGCGCCGAGCCGGGCGAGGAGACGCCTCTCCAGTTCCTTCCCAAGTGGTACGCGCCCGACTTCCTACCCAAGAGCGTGTGGACCGCCCTGGAAACCGAGCCGGGGGGGGTGCGGGGGTGCGGCACGCGGTGGCGGCGCCCGGCGGGGCGTTCCTCTTCGCCGGGCTGCCCGCGACCTGGGCGTGGGGGGAGGTCTTCGGGCCGCCGTGGCTCCTCGCGGAGGCCGAGGGGAAGGTGAGGAGCGCACTCATCCCCGGGCTGCGCCTCGGTTCCCATGCCGTGGAGCGGCCCACCGCCGGTCTCGTGCTCCACTTCGTGCGAGCGATCCTCCTGCGCGGAAGGGTCGTGCGGGCCGCGGACGGCTCACCGGTCCCTCTCGCCCGCGTGCAGCTCGACGTCGTTCCCACGGGTGGATCCCTCGGGGGCAACACGCAGTCGTGGAAGGCCGACGGCGAGGGTCGCTTCGAGCTGCCGCAGGATCCCTCGCAACGCGATCACCGCCGCCGGCTTCTCCTCTCCGCTCCGGCGGGGGCGGGGGAGGTGTCCCTCGATCTGCCGCCCCCGGCCCCCGACACGGACGGGGTGTGGATCGTCAGCTACCGCAAGGAGAGCTTCCCCACGGATGGGGCAGGGAGCACCACGCTCGACGTCGATGCCGATGTCGCCGCGGTCCGCGTGGAGGCCACCGGCTACCGCGCGGCGGGGGTCCCGATCGGCGCCCATCCTCCCGATCCGATCGTAGTGCGCCTCGCCCCCCGCGAACTCCCTCGCGATTGCGGTGACCGCCGCGGAGGGCTCGCTCCCGGCTTCCACGTGGATCGAGATCGCCAGCGCCAAACCCCTCTTCCCCGGCGCCCGGGCGAGCGGATGGTCCCCCGGGAGTCGAAACGTCGTGAATCGCGGGAGCCCGGTCGTCGCCAGCAACGGGGACGAGCAGGGCGGCTGGTTCCGCGTACAGCCGGACGCGACGGGACGCCTCGTCCTCTCCGACCTGCGCGCTGGACTGCCCTTCACCCTCACCGTGCAGGATTCCTCCGGTTTCGTCCCGGCTCGCCGTCGGCAGGGACCGCGAGCATCTGGTCCACCGCGGCGCCGCCGCCGACGGCACGTTCTCGGTCGACGGTTTCTTTCCCCCCACCGTGGTCCTGTCGGCCCTGGCCCCGGACCGTGCTCCGCTCCTTGACGCGCACTACGTGCTTCCTCCCGAGGGCACCGACGCCATCCTCGACCTCCCGCTGCCGCGCCGGGTGCGCGTCACGGCGGTGGACGAGTCGGGATCGCCCGTGGAGGGTGCCTCTCTGACGGTGGAGATTCCCGGCTTCTCCGTGGCACCCATCTACTTCCCCGTGCGCGCGATCGCTCCCGGCGTGCACGAGATCGAGCTCCTACCCCCCGGCGAGGTCGACCTCGGCCTCACCCGTGCCGGCCGCCGCTACGCGCGGCGCCACGACACGGCCGTCCGCGAGGCGCGTTTCGTCGTGCCGGTGTGCGCCGCCGTCGTCGTGACCGTCACCGGCAAGGTCCCTCACGAGGAGTCCGGGCGGCCCCTTGCCGTCCGCCTCCGCCGCGCGGGGCCGGAGGAGCTCGAGCTCCGCCAGCCCCTCGACGGCCGCGCCCCGGGGACGTGGACCGTCCGCTTCCCCGCCGTCGAGGCCGGCGCGTACGATCTCTTCCTCGAGGCGCGCGCGCAGTTCGGGGCGGAATTCCGGGAGCTCTCCCCTCCGCTTCGCGTCGAGGTTCCCGCGGGACCCGGCGAGGTGAGCGTCGCGCTGCGCCTCTGACTCCGGCCCCCGGTCGCGCGTGCCGGGCCGCCCGCCGTCACCCCCGCACCCAGTGCTCCGCCGGCCTCAAGAGGAACTCCTCAACCGGAATGCCGTCGCCCCCCACGAGGAGCACCCGGGCCGGCGGGAAGGCGCGGGCGAAGGCGGCCAGGCCGGGTTGAGTGTCGCGGGAACGGCCGCTCTTGACCTCGATCGCCGTGAGCGTACGGCCGGCGCGCACCACGAAATCAACCTCACGGTTGCGATCCCGCCAGTAGAAGAGCTCGCTGGCGCCGGTGACGGCGACATTGCCGAGATGCGCCCCCACCGCCGACTCCACGAGCCTCCCCCAGAATCCGCCGTCCGCGCGCGCTGCGGCCGGCGCGAGGCCCGACTGCGCGGTCAGGAGCGCCGTGTTGAGCACCTGGAGCTTGGGGCTCGACCCGCGCTGGCGCGCCGCGCCACCGGCGTACTTCGGGAGACCCACCAACATCCCTGCCCCGGCGAGCAGATCCAGGTAATGCGCGAGCGTCGTGGTGTTGCCCGCCTCCTGGAGCTGGCCGAGCATCTTCGTATAGGAGAGGACCTGTCCGGAGTACCGGCAGCCCAGCTCGAACAGCCGGCGCAGGAGCGCGGGCTTGTCGACCCGAGTGAGAAGCAGCACATCGCGCGAGATCGTCGTCTCGATGAGGGAGTCGCGAACGTAGCGCGACCAGCGGTCCGGCTGACCCGCGAGCGGCGCTGCGCCCGGATAGGCTCCGAAGTAGAGGAACTGCTCGAGCGTCCAGCCGAACGCCTCGCGCATCTCGGCGAAGCTCCAGTGCGGCAGGCGCAGCATCTCGAAGCGGCCGGCGAGGCTCTCGGTGAGCCTGTGCTGCACCAGGAGCGGCGCGGATCCGAGCAGGACCACTCGGAGCGGCCGGCGCGCGCGTGAATCGGCGTCCCATTGGCGCTTGACCGCCTCCGACCACCCCGGGACCTTCTGCACCTCGTCCAGCACCAGGAGCGCGCCCGGCGCACCGGCTTCCTCGACGAGGCGGCGAGCGACGTTCCACTGCGCCTCGATCCACTCTGGCCCCCGCAGGGTGGCCTCGTCGGCGCTGGCGAAGCGATGGGGGAGCCCGCACCGCGCAACGACCTGCGTCACAAGGGTCGTCTTCCCCACCTGCCGCGCCCCGGCCACCACTTGGAGGAACCGCCGGGGCTCCGCCAGGCGGCTGGCCAGCTCGGCGCCGAGGGGGCGGATGAACTCCGGTTTACTCACCATACTGAGTAATATTACTCAAGAGGGATGGGGAGAGGCCAGCGGCCCCGGGCCGGCGCCCTCGCCCGCCGGGTCGGGCGCCCGCTCCCGATCAGTACAGGATCCGCTCCGTCCGCCAGTCCTTGTCGCGGTCCCAGCCGTATTCCTCGACGCGGGGGCGGCGCTCGCGGAGGCGCAGGGAGTCGAGGCCGAGCCAGGCGCCCTTGGAGAGCGGGTTCTGGCCCGTGCACTCCAGGCGCAGGACGTGGGGGCCGGCGGCGGGCCAGAGATCGAGGAGCGGGAACTCGCGGACGGCGGTCTCCGGCGTGTAGAGGTCGACGCCGGTCGCGACCGGCACGCCGTCGAGGAGGGCGTCGTAGATGCCGAAGTCGTAGGAGGTCGTGAGCGCGAGGACGAGGCGCAGCGGGCGCTTCCGGTCCACCTCGAAGGGGATTTCTACCCACGCGCCGTCCGGCGCGGGCGGGCGGTAGAGCATCTGCGCGCCGTCCGTCCAGAGCTCGCCGCTCTGCACCATCGCCTCGCCGGCGCCGCGGCGGCCCGTGGCGACGAGGTCGGCGCCGCGGACGACGACGTCGATCGGCGGCAGGCGGCGCGCGGCGGCGGGGGTGGGGACGCGCGCGAAGCGCTTCGGCTCGCCGATCTGGTACCAGGTGGCGACGCTCGCGTAGTCGTCCTGGCGCTCGTTCCAGCTCGAGTCCTCGTTCCGCGGGTTCTCGTCGCGGGCGATCCAGCCCATGCGCTCGATCGCCACCCGAAGCGAAGAGCGGAAGGCGATCGGGTCGGGGAGGTGCCAGCGGTAGGAGCAGGTCTTGCCGCCGAGCGTGAAGCCGCCGTCGGTGAGGGGCACGCCGAAGTAGGGGTAGCAGCCCTGGTGCAGGCCCCACGCGCACAGGAAGTAGTCCTCGGTGCCCGTGCCCCAGATCGAGGGCTCCGCCTCGCCGTCGATCCACATCTTCTCGTCGCCCTCGCCGAACCAGCCCGGGCTGCGGGAGCGCACCGAGAGGAACGTGCCGACGTAATGGCCACGTCCCTCGCCCGCGAAGATCTCGTAGTCGCCGCTGCCGGCCGCCAGCGGGTACTCCTGCTTGTACTGGGCGTGGAAGTACGGCGTGTCCGGCGGCAGCGAGTCCTTCTCGATCCAGTCGATGTTGTAGTAGAGGAGCGCGATCTCCTTCTCGCTGTCGTTCTCGATCTCGATCCGCGCCGACTTCGCGAAGGGCATGGGCCAGAAGCAGTTGTAGGAGGCGCCCTTCTCGACGAGGACGGGGATGCTCGTCACCGCCATCCGCTCGCCGAAGCCGCTCGCGAAGAAGTCGCCCACCGGCGCCTCGACCCCTGGCTCGGCGCGCCCGTCCCAGAAGATCCGCAGGATCATGTCCTTGTGGCTCGCCGCCCCTGCCGGCGCCCAGGGCTGCGGCTCGGGGCCGAGGAAGGTGATCCAGAGGTGGCGGATGATGCCGGGCCCCGCGAGGTCGGCGAGCACGTGGGTCGCGCCCGGCGCGACGCGGAAGTTGTCGTAGTTGCTGTCGGCATCGGGGCGGCCGTCGGGGAGCGCGCGGGTCGAGGTCGCCCGCCGGCTGCGGCCGTCCTGGAGCGAGAGCAGGTGGTCGAGGGCGCCGTCGAGCGCGGGCGGACGGCGCGGCACCTCCTGGCAGGCGAGGGCGAGCGCGCCGAGCGCAGCCCCCGCGAGGAGCGATTGGGTCGCCATGGGAACCCTCCTGGTGCGCCGGACTCTACTGCGTCCGGCCGGCGGCGGGCAGCGGGAGCAGGGACGGATTCCCCGCCCGGCGGGAAACCGGCGGATCCGCTGGACGTCCTTCCCCCCGGGTGAGTGGGGGGTGGTGGGTGGGTCGTAGGCCGGCCGCCGTTGCCGCTGAGCTGCTACCGTATCCGCCCCGTTCCTCCTCCCCGCCCATGGACGCCGCCTTCGACCGCCTGGCCCGTCGCCTCGCCGCCCGCCCCGCCGCGGAGCTCGATCCGGCGGCCTTCCCCGGCCGGGCGGCGGTGGCGATCGTGCTCCGGCCGGCGCCGGGCGCTCCCGAGGTGCTCTTGATGCGGCGCACCGAGCATCCCGGCGATGTCTGGTCGGGGCACGTCTCGCTCCCCGGCGGACGCGAGGAGCAAGGCGACGAGAGTCTCTTCGCCACGGCGGTGCGCGAGACCCGGGAGGAGGTCGGCCTCGACCTCGTGGCGGACGGACAGCTGCTCGGCCGGCTCGAACCCGTCCCCGCTCGCGCGCGGGGCAAGTTCCTCCCCCTGGCGATCGTCCCCTTCGTCTTCGCGCGCGCCGGGAACGACCCCCTCACGCTGGGCGCCGAGGCGGTGGCGGCGTTCTGGTTCCCCCTCGCGGGGGCGCTCGCCGGCGCCTTCTCCGCCACGATGACGCCCCCGACCGGCGAGCCGGGCCGCGTGCTCCCCTGCTGGCGCTACGAGGGGCAGGTGATCTGGGGCCTCACCTTCGAGATGCTCCGCTCCCTCCTCCGCCTCCTCTCCCCCGCCGATCCCCGCTGAACGACTCGGCCCACCCTGGTCGCGGCGCGCCGATCAGCGGTTCACGAGGAAGTGGCAGACGTCGCCTTCCCGCATCACGTACTCGCGACCTTCGATCCGGAGCTTGCCCGCCTGGCGGATCGCCGCTTCCGAGCCGCACTGCACGAGATCGTCCACCGAGTACACCTCGGCGCGCACGAAGCCCTTTTCGAAGTCGGAGTGGATCTTGCCCGCGGCGACCGGAGCGACCTCGCCCCGGCGCACGGTCCAGGCCTTGATCTCGATCTCGCCCGCCGTGAAGAAGGTCTGGAGCCCGAGGAGGTGATAGGTCTTCTGGAGGAGGCGGGGCAGGGCGAGCTCGCGGATGCCGAGCTCGGCCTGGAACAGCGCGCGATCGGCCGCGTCCATCGCGGCGAGCTCGCACTCGATGTCGCCGCACACCGCGGCCCAGTCGGCTCCCACCCGCGCGGCGTGCTCCGCCACCGCCTGCGCCCAGGGACCGCCGCCCGCGAAGTCGTCCTCGCCCACGTTCGCGACGTAGAGCTGGGGCTTCATCGTGAGGAGGAAGAGCGGGCGCAGAGCCGCCTCCTCCTCTGGCTTCCACCCCACGGTGCGCAACTGCACGCCGTCGGCGAGCAGGGCCTGGGCCCGCGCGAAGAGCTCCTGCTGGAAGAGGGCCTCCTTGTCCCCCGCCCGGGCCTTCTTCGCGACGCGCTCCGCGTTGCGCGACACCGTCTCGAGATCGGCGAGGGCGAGCTCGAGCTCCAGGATTTCGATGTCCCCCTCGGGATCCACCGGCGACTCCCGGCCGAGGTCGGCCCGCTCGAAGCACTGGACGACCTGCATGAGGGCGTCCGTCTCCTTGATGTGGCCGAGGAACCTGTTGCCCATGCCCTCGCCGCGCGAGGCCCCCTTCGCGAGGCCCGCGACGTCGACGATGCGCACCTTGGCCGGCACGATGCGGTTCGTCTCGACGTAGCGATGGATCGCCTCGAGCCGCTCGTCGGGGACATCGACCTCGGCCACGTTGGGCTCGATCGTGCTGAAGGCGTACGACGCCCTCTCCGCGCCGGCGCCGGTGGCGGCGTTGAAGATGGAGGTCTTGCCGATGTTGGGCAGACCGACGATCCCGCAGGCGAGCCCCATGGCTCAATCGCCCGCGGCCGCGATGCAGTCGATCTCGACGCGGGCGTCCTTCGGCAGGCGCGTCACCTGGACAGTCGCGCGCGCGGGGGGCGCGCCGCCCGCGAAGTAGCTCCCGTAGACGGCGTTCATCTTGGGGTACTCGTTCATGTCCACGAGATACACCGTCGTCTTCAGGGCGCGGGCGAGGCTCGTGCCCGCGGCCTCGAGCACGTGGACGAGGTTGTCGAGCACCTGATGGGTCTGGGCCTCCACGCCGCCCGCGACGATCTCGCCCGTGGCGGGATCGATGGCGATCTGACCCGAGCAGTAGACGAGCCCGCCGTGCACGACGGCCTGGCTGTACGGACCGATGGCGGCGGGAGCGTCCGCGGTGGCGACGATCTGGCGGTCTTCCATGGTTCGGAGGGAGGGGCGGGCCGGCGGGGACGGCGCGGATTCTCGCGGCGCAAGGGCAACCGGCGAGCAGGCGGCGCAGTCCCCCCGTGGGTGGGTGGGGGTTGAGGACGGTTGGGGGACTCGGCACCCGCCGGGCGCGGTCGGCGACGGGCGGGAGGGCCGCCCATTCTCTCCGCGCGGCCGGTCCGGCCGCAACCAGAGGGGCCCCGGAGGGCCTCCGCGCCGCGGGTGCCGGCGTCAGCGGGCCGGGCGCGCGCGCAGGGCGGCGGCCACGGCGGGCGGCACGAGGGCGCTCGGATCCCCCCCCATTCGGACGATCTGGCGCACCAGCGTGCTCGAGATGTGGGAGAAGGCCGGCGACGTGGGCAGAAAGACGGTCTCCACGCCGGGGCGGAGCACCCGGTTCGTGCCGGCCATCTGGGCCTCGTAGGAGAAGTCCTCGCCGCTTCGCAGGCCGCGGACGATCGCGCTCGCCCCGAGCTCGCCGCAGGCGTCCACGACGAGCCCGCCCCAGTGCCGCACCGCCACCCCGTCCATCTCCGCCGTGCAGCGCTCCAGGAGCCGCACCCGCTCCTCGAGGGAGAGGAGCGCGTCGTTCTTCCCGGGGTGCTCGGCGAGCAGCACCGTCACCCGCGCGAAGATCCGCCGGGCCCGCCCGAGCACGTCGATGTGCCCGAGCGTCGGCGGGTCGAAGGTGCCGGGAAAGAGGGCGTGCGGGGTGCTCACGGCGAGGGGCTCTCCGGCACCGTACTACCTGCGCCGCGCTCCCGGCGCAACCGCCGCCCCGCCCCCGGGGTCCCTCTCGCCGTGGAACGCTCGGCCCCCGCGGAGGGGAGGGATCCTCCCGCCCGTCCCCATCGTCCCCTGGCCTGGCTCGCCACGGCCCTGGCCCTCGGATCGGGGCTCGGGCTGGAGGCCCGGGACGCCGGCCTCGGGCTCCGGACGGCGGGGCTCTGGGCCGGCGCCCTCCTGGCGGCGAGCCCTGCCGCCGGATTCGCCCGCCGGGTCCTCCTCCGGCACCGGGGGATCCCGCCCCGAGCGGGGGTTCCCGTGCGCCGCGGTCCCCGCCGGACGCTCCCGGGGGCCCTCGCCGTCCTCGTCCTCGCCTTCCTGCGGGGGGCAGCCACGTCCGGTCCCCCCCTCGCGCCGGGGCCGGAGAGGGTCGCTCTCGCCCGCGAAGAGACCCTGCGCGGGCGCTGGCGCCCCTGGCAGGGCGGCCAGCGGGGATGGCTCGAGGTAGGCGAGGGCGGGGAGAGCCCGGCCGCCGGGATCCTCTTCGCCTGCGCCGGCCCCCCGCCGGAGCCGGGGGCGTGGATCGCCATCCTCCCCGGCCCGCCCCCCGTGCCCTGGCCGCGGGGGCCCGTACCGGGCCCGTCCGCCGCGCCAGGTCGGTTCGCGGCCACCGCCGAGCTCCTCCCCGACGAGTGGCTGCGCATCGCCCCGCCCCCGCGGTCCCCCGGGGGCGGCGCGCTCGGGCGCCTGCGCGACCTCCTTCGCCGCCGCCTAGCGCACCGGGAGATCGAAGGCCCGCGCCGCGGGTTGCTCTCCGCCCTCGTCCTCGGCGCCCAGGAGGACACCCACCCCGCCCTGCGGGACCTCTTCACCCGCACCGGCACCCGCCACCTGCTCGCCGTGAGCGGCCTGAACGTCGTCCTGGTGGCGGCCCTCGTCCTTCTGCCGGCGGCGCTCGTCCTCGGGCGAGGGGTCGGCCGCCAGCGACCGCGCGCCGCCCGGATCCTCGCGATCCTCCTGCCCTGCCCCTTCCTCGTCGCCTACGCGGGGCTCGCCGGAGCGGCGGCTCCGGTGGTCCGGGCCACACTGGCGGTCTCCCTGGGGCTCCTCGCCCCCCTGGCCCGGCGGCCCTCCCCCCACCTCCCCCCCCGGCGGCCCGATCCCCTGTCCCTGTGGTGCGCCGCCCTGGCCCTGGAGTGCCTGGCGGACCCGGAGGCCGTCCGCTCCATCGCCGTGCGCCTCTCCTACCTCGCCACCCTGGGGCTGATCGCCGGCACCGCTCCCTTCCTGCGCCTTCTCGCCCCGCCACCCCGGGAGGCGGTCGATCTCGCCTCCCCCCACCCCGTGCGCCTCGTCCTCCGGATCGCCGGGACCCGGCTGAGTCGAGCCGGCCGGGGGGCGCTCGCCGCCTCGCTCGCCGCGGTCCTGGCGACCCTGCCGGCGATCTGGTCCACCTTCGCCGAGGTCGCCCCGGCCGGGGTCCTCGCCACCCCGCTGGCGGTCCTGCCCCTCATCCCCCTGCTCCTCGGGGGCTGGGCCCTCGCCCTGGCGCCCGACCTCGTGGATCCGCACTGGCTCGAGCCCTTCGGCGCTCTGCTCCAGGCGCTCTTGGAGGCCGCCGACCGCCTTCCGGACACGCCCTCTCCCCTTCCGCCCCGGCCGGCCCCGCTCCTCTGGCTCGCGACCCTGGCGGCCTTCGCCGTCCTGGCGGGCACCGCCCCCCCGCGGCTCGCGGGGTGCCTGCGCCGGGCCACCGCCGCCCTCTGGGCCCTCCTCCTCCTCCCCTGGAGCGCCGCCCCCGCGGGCCTGGAGCTCCATGTCCTCGACGTGGGACACGGCCTCTGCGCCGTCGCCCGCGCCCCCGGGCTCTCCGCCCTCGTCTTCGACGCCGGCTCTCGGGACCGCCGCCGGGTCGCCGATGAGGCCCTTTTGCCGCTCTTGCGGCGCTGGGAAGCCTCCCGGCCCCTGGTCGTGGTCTCCCACGACCAGCTCGACCACACCTCCGCCCTGGGGTGGCTCGTCGAGCGCATTCCCCCCGGGGGCTGGATCGGTGCCCGCCCCGCACGTCTCGGCGAGCGGTTTTCGCACTCCCTTCTGCGGGCCGACCCCGCCCCCGGGCGCCTGCGTCTGGGGGGCGGAGCCGGGGGCAGCCTCTCGATCGAGGTCGTGCGCGGCCGGGCCGATGCCGGCAACGAGGGCTCCCGGAGCCTCGTCCTGCGCCTCGGGAAGGACCTCGTGGTCCTGGCCGGCGACGCGGAGGGGGAGGGCCTGGCCGAAGCCCTGGCGGGCGAGCTCCTGCCCTCGCCGGTGCGCCTCCTCCTCGCCCCCCACCACGGCTCCGACACCCCGGAGCTCTCCGCCCTCCTCGCGCGCGTCCGGCCCCAAGAGGTCTGGATCAGCTCCGGCGCCCCGCCGGAGATCGGGCCGGAGCTCGACCGCCGGGACATTCCCTGGCGGTGGACCGGGCGCGACGGCCCCTTGGCACTGTTCTTGCCCGAGTCCGGCTCCGGGTGGAGCGGAGGGAACCCCGGGCTCTCCGGAGCCGCGGAACCCTCCCCACGACCCTCCGCTCCCCCGGCGATTCTCCTCCCTTCCGGTCCGGAGCCGGCCGGCGAGCGCCAGCCCCGAGAAACCGGCAACCGCCCCCGCCGCTCCTCCTACTCCTCCTCGTCCCCCGGATCGACCGCCATGCGCTGCTCCCCTCCGCCCGCCCTCCTCCTTCGCGCTCTCCTTCCCCTCCTCGCCGGCGGGCTCCTTCTCCTCCCCGCCCCGGCGGCCCAGGACGAGGTCCCCACCGCCGGCGTACCGGCCTCCCTTCGCCCCGCCGGCGGACCCGGGGAGGCCTCCATCCTGCACCTGGCGGATGGCCGGGTGCTGCGGGCCCGGGCCCGAGCGGTGGAGGGCGGATGGGAGGTCCGGGAGGGCCGGGAATGGCGCCTCCTCCCCTCCTCCCTCGTCACGCGCGCCGCCCGCGAGAAGGAAGTCCTGGCCCAGGCTCGGCGCCTGGAGCGGGAGCTCTCCGGGGAGGGAGAAGAGGACCTCGGCCGGCGGGTCGCCTGGTCTGACTGGTGCTTCGCCGAGGGCCTCCACGCCGAGGCTCTGCGGGCCCTGGACCGCGTGCTGGCCGCCGCCCCCGACCACCCCCTCGCCCGGGAGGTCCTCCGGCGCCGGAACGTGCCCCTGTCCCTCCCGCCGCTCGCGCCCGGCGCGAGTGCCGCCGAGCGCGACCTCTTCCTCGCCGCCGCCGCCAAGCTCCCTCCCGCCGCCCGGGAGATCGCCGTCCTGCGGATCGACGCCGCGCGCGAGGTTTTCGGCCTCCCGGAGGCCCTGCGGGAACGGCTCCTCTCCGCGAGCCCCCGCGACCGGGAGTTCGCGGCCCATGCCCTGCGCCGCCTCCTCCCGGGCGCCGAGGTGCAGGCCCTCCTCGGCCGCGCGATCCTCGACTCCTCCCGCGAGGTGCGCCGGGAGGCGAGCCTCGCCCTGCGCGACGTGGGCGACCCGGCGGTCGCGGTGCCGGCGATCCGCGCCCTGGGCTCGAAGCGCGCCCTGGTGCGGGAGAACGCCGTCCAGGCCCTCGGCGCCATGGGCTACCGCGCGGCGGTGGAGCCCCTGGTCCGCCATCTCCTGGCCCTCCAGGCCGGAAGCGCCCGCGCCCCCCACTCGAACATCTTCGTGGGGCGGCAGTTCGCCTACGTGCAGGACTTCGACGTCGAGGTGGCGGCCGGGGCGGCGGTCGCCGACCCGGTGATCAACATCGGGCTCGAGGGGGTCGCCCTGGACGCGGCGGTGATCAGCGCCGGGACGATGCGCTTCCAGACCGAGATCGCCGGGGTGCGCCGCAGCCTCGCGGCCCTGACCGGGGCGGATCCCGGCGACACGACCGCCGCCTGGGAGCGGTGGTGGACCGAGCATGGCGCCGAGTGGCGAGCGGAGCCCGCTCCGATCGGACCTTCCTCGGCGCCGCGCGACCCGGACGAGGTAGAGGAAGGGGGGTGACTCCGGTCCTGCCCCTTCCCCGCCGATGTCTCTAGTGGTCCGATTCACCCATACGAGGCATTCTGCCGAGGCCGCCTGCGTTCGCCGCAAGGCGCGCCGACAACGCGGGTTAGGAACACAACCCTCGGAGGAGGCACAACGCAGCGGCCGGGCGCAGCCGGGCCGGCAGAATGCCTCGTATGGGTGAATCGGACCACTAGCGCCGCGCCGGAGGGCGCGGCGGCCAGACACGACCTCCCCGGGACGGGAGGCGGGCCCGCGCAGGGGTGATGCGGGCCCGCCTCCAACCTTGCGGCGTCAGATACTGCGCTGGCGGGCAGAGTCTCCATCCGCCCCCGGTGCGGGGGCGAGAACGGCGTCCGGGAGCGGCGCTCGGCTGGCACGCCCGGGTTCGCGGAGCGCAGCTCCTCCGTCCCATGGAGAGAGAAGCCATGACCACCGGCAAGACGCGGGTTCCGCGGTTTCGAGGCCCCCCCAATCCCTGGCCCTCGCCTTCCTCGGCCTGGCCGTGTGCGCGGGTCCGCGACCGGCCCCTCCTCCTCCCCCCCCCGCCGCCCGCGGCCCCGGTGCCGGCGCCCGGATCCCGGGAGGCCCTCGACCGCGCCCTGGCCTGGCTCGCCGCCCACCAGGACGAGGACGGGCGGTGGGACGCCGACGGGTTCATGAGGCACGACCCCGACGGGGATCGCTGCAGCGGCGCGGGCGTGGACAAGGGCGACGTAGGCGTCACCGGCCTCGCCCTCCTGGCCCCCCAGAGCGCGGGGCCGGCGGGCGGATCGGACGAGCACCGGGCCGTCGTGGCCCGGGGGGCGGAAGCTCCCCGAGTGGGATCCCGCCGGGTTCGACTGCGACACGTACTACCTGGTTCCACGGCACGCGGGCGATGACCGGGATCGACCAGCGATCCGCGGCGGCATGGAACGAGGCCCTCCGGCGCGCGGTCCTGGGCGCGCAGCGAGCGGAGGGTTCCGCGCGGGGTTCGTGGGACCCGGTCGGCCCCTGGGGCTGGGCCGGCGGCCGCGTGTACTCGACCGCCATGATGGCGCTCTCCCTGGCGGAGAGCGAGGAGGGATCCCCGGGCGGGTAGTGCATCACGGCGTCAGACACTTTTTTGCACCCGCGGGGCGCGGCGCCCTGCGGGTGCAAAAAAGTGTCTGACGCCGTACGCTGGCCGGCGATGGCCCCGATCCCCGCCTGGCGGACGCGCGTCCTCGCGAGCGGACAGCTCTGGCTCGCGAACGTCGTCCTGGCGGCGGGGGTGGCGAGCCTCTACCTCGCCCACGCCCCGGCCCCGCGGTCGCTCGTGATGGCGCTCTTCCTCTACGGCGGGCTCGTGACCTGCGCGGCGCTGGTGAGCCTGCCGGCGGGGATCGCGACCGGGATCGCGGCGGCGGCGGTTCGCGGGGCGCGGGTGCGGGCCGGGGTGGCGGCCGTCCTGTGGACCGCCACGCTCGTCCTGCTCTACGTCGACACGCTGCTCTACGGGATCTTCCGCTACCACTTCAACGGCATGGTGTGGAACGTGCTCACCACGCCCGGCGCGGACGAGGCGGTCCACGTGTCGGCGCGGGACTATGGGATCGTCCTCGCCGGCGCGGCGGCCGTCTTCGCCCTCGAGCTCCTGCTCTTCCGCCGCTTGGCGCGGGCGGCCGAAGGCCGGCGGGCGGCGGGGCGGCGGCCCCCCTTCCTCCTGCGGCCCCGCGCCGTCTGGGTGCTCCTGCTCGGCCCGCTGCTCGTCCTGACGACGGCCGGCACCGCCTGGGCCGACCTCGTGCGCGACCGCCAGGTGATGGGGCTCGTCCGGCTCTACCCCGTCGTGCCCCGCATCACGGTGAAGCGATTCGCGCGGAAGTACTTCGGCGTGGCGCTCGAGGAGCGCCCACGCGTCGACGTCGCGACCGAGGGGATCCTGCTCGCCTACCCGCGGGCCTTCCCCGCCGTCGATCCCGCCGGTCCCCGCCCCAACATCGTCCTGATCGTGATCGACTCGCTGCGCGCCGACCTGGTCGCGCCGGAGACCACGCCGCAGCTCGTCGAGCTCGCGGCGCGGAGCGTGGTCTTCCGCGATCACCTGAGCAGCGGCAACGGCACGCGGTTCGGCATCTTCGGGCTGCTCTACGGGCTCCACGGATCCTACTGGGGACCGGTCTACGGCGAGCAGCGCTCGCCGGTCCTCGTGGACACGCTCCTCGCGCTGGGATACTCGCTGCGGATCCTGACGAGCGCCTCGATGAGCTACCCGGAATTCCGTTCCACGGCGTGGGTCCGGGTCGAGGAATGCGTGGAGGACCGGATCCCGCCGGTGCGCGAGGGCGGAAGAGACGACGGGATCCCGCTCCGGCTGGCGGCGTGGCTCGACGGACGGGGCGCGGCAGCGGGACCGTTCTTCGCGATGCTGCTCCTCGACGCCCCGCACCAGAGCTACGACTTCCCGGCCGAGTTCGAGGTGTTCCGGCCCTCCGCCGACGACCTGACCTATCACGCCATCGCCCGGGCCGAGGCCCCGGGCGACGTGCTCCCCGTCTACAACCGCTACCGCAACGCCGTACGCTACGCCGACGCTACGACGGGAGCGATCCTCGAGATCCTCCGGGCGCGCGGAGTGCTCGACGACACGGTCGTGCTCGTCACCGGCGACCATGGCGAGGAGTTCCTCGAGCACGGCTTCCTCGGCCACACGAGCAACTTCACCCGCGCCCAGCTCCAGGTCCCGCTCCTGCTCTCCGGGCCGGGCATCGCGCCGGGCGAGGTGACCGGCCCGACGAGCCATCTCGATCTTCCCGCCACGCTCCTCGAGCTCCTGGGGGCCGATCCCGCCGTCCGAGCGGAATGGACGCTCGGCGGGAACCTCTTCTCGCCCGGTCCGGAGCGGCGACGGGTCGCCGCCGGCTGGGACGACCTCGCGCTGATCGGACCCCGCGCCATCCTCCACGTGCCGCTCGCCGGCTACGGCGGCGCGGGCATCGACGTCTACGACGAGCACTGGCGCCTCATCGCCGACGACGCGGCGATCCTCGCCGCGGAGGGCCGTTCCCTCGCCCGCCTCGCCCTCGAGTGCCGGCGGTTCCTCCGCTGAGTGCCGCGGGAACCGCGTCACGCAGCGGAGTTCTGGGCGCAGTCAATACCCGAGCTCCAGGTCGTACGCGTTCGTGAGCTTGCCGGCGCCACCCACGTTGTTCAGGAAGCCCTGGGCGTAGGTGTGCACTCCGGCAAAGACGGGGTCGCTCGGGATCGGCACCGAGTGGTGGCTGATCCCCGATCCGCCGCCCGAGATGCTCGTGAACTGCCACGGCGTCGACACGTCGATCAGAAGCTCGCCGGGGCCGAAGATGAGCCCGCTCGTCGGGGCGCTGTAGCCCACGAGGAAGGTCAGCCCGCTCGCCCCTACCGAGCCGCCGTCGATGTCGGCGAGCCAGCTCGTGCCGAGGATCGGCAGGCTCACGCTCGTCAGGACGTTCGGGTTGATGCCCGATCCGTTGTAGGGAGTGGCGGCGGCCTCGGCGACGTTGTTCACGACGATGTAGCCGTTCCGCGTCTTCGTGTCCGAGCCGTTCGTCCCGGTGACCGTCAGGGAGACGGTGTAGGTCCCGGGATCGACGTAGGTGTAGCTCGGGTTCTGGGCCGCCGAGGTCCCGCCGTCGCCGAACGTCCAGCTCCAGGAGTAGAGCCCGGTGCCCGTCGAGAGGTCGGTGAAGGCGACGAGGAGATCCTCGTCCCCGGCGGTCGGGCTGCCGGCGAAGTCCGCGCGGGGATCGACCGTTCCGCCCCAGTCGCGCATGGCGATCGCCGCGTTGTTCAGGTTGAGCCGCCCGTCGCTGACGGTCTTGCCGTTCAGGGACGCGATGACGTCCACCGTGGCGAGCAGGACCGACTTGAGCTCCAGGGCCGCCCCGGCGGGATCGGCGGCCCGGAGGGCGCCGAAGCTCGCGCTCGCGACGCTGTGCAGGAAGGCTACCGTGCCCGCCACGTGGGGGCTCGCCATCGACGTGCCGGTGTACGAGGCATAGCCGCTGCCGCTGACCGTGCTGCGGATGCTCGTGCCGGGGGCGCCGAGGTCGATCGTCGTGGCCCCGTACCCCGCGTAGCCTTTCTGGTCGTTGTGGTCGGTGTTGGTGACCGTGACGAGGTAGTCGCTCGAGCAGCCGGTCGGCACGTCCCCGGTGACGTCCACGTTGGCGTCGATGTTCATCGTCGCCGCCGCCGAGAGGATCCCGTGGGAGCCCATCGTGTCGTAGGCGTCGTTCCACTGCGTGTAGGGGGGGGCCGCGCAGTTGGCGTAGTCGACGCCGAAGCTCGAGTTCGTCGACACGACGTTGGCCCCCTCGGTGCCGCCCGAGGTGAGCCACTGCACCTTCAGGTCGTCGGCGTAGCCGTAGGCGAGCATAACGGTCGAGGTCACGCCGCTCGCTCCCGCGACGGCCATGAGGTCCACGTCCCAGTTGACGCCGGCGACTCCGGCCCCGTTGTTGCCCCGGGCCCCGGCGATCCCCGCCACGTGCGTGCCGTGGTCGTCGATGGGGATCGTGCCGTCGTTGCTGTAGGCATCCCAGCCGTTCTTGTCGTCGATGTAGCCGTTCCCGTCGTCGTCGACGCCCGGCGAACCGCCGACCTCGATCGCATTCGCCCAGATGTTGGCGGTGAGGTCGGGGTGATTGATCTGCATGCCGCCGTCCACGATCGCGACCACGAAGGCGCCGGTGCCGGTCCCGATGTCCCAGGCCTCGACGGCGTCGATGTCCGCATCCGGGGTGCCGCCGGTCTGCCCGGTGTTGTTCATGTTCCACTGCTGCGAGAACGACGGGTCGTTGGGCACGTTCCGCGGCGACACCAGGTGGTCGGGGGAAGCATAGCGCACGCGCCCGTTCGCCCGGAGCTCCTCGATGGCGTCCCGGACCGGCGTTCCGTCCAGGATCCGGACGAGGTAGAGGTCCATGGCGCGGATGAGCGGGCGATCCACGAAATAGCGCTCGCCGGCGAGGGCCTCGATTGCCGCCTCCATCGGCGTCGGGACGGCGAAGCGCACGAGGAGTTGTCCCTCGACGTAGGGCGAATGGCCCACGACCTCCGCGGCGGCGGGATCGGTGGCAGTGGTGATCGTTCCGGGCTCGACCCCCTGGGCGGAGGCGGAGGCCGCGGCGAGCGCGAGAGGGGCGAGAGAGAGGAGGAGGGAGTTCTTCATGGCGGTCGGGGGATGGGGGGAGACAGCGAAGGCCACCCGGACGAGAGGCCGGGGGGGGGGCGGGGGGGCGGCCGGGGAGCGGTTCTCTTCCTCGGCCATCCACCCCGCCAGACTGGCGGCCGGGCGCGGATGTTCCGCAGATCCGGAAGTTCCCGCGCGGCCCCGGCCGTCGACCCGGCGCGGGCTTTCTGTCAATCTTCCGTAGTGGACGAGAGCGATGCCCTCCCCGCGACCTTCGCCGGCCGCCACGCGGTCGTGACGGGGGGGGGTACGGGGCTCGGCCTGGCGATCTCCCGCGGCCTCGCCGCGCGGGGCGCGGCGGTCACGATCCTCTCCCGCGATCCCGCCCACCACGCCGCCTTCCTCGCCGAGGGGCGGGAGCGCGGCTGGACGGCGACGGCCGTCGCCGCCGACGTGCGTGACGCTGGCGCCGTGGAGCGGGCGGCGCGCGAGGTGCTGGCCCGCTCCGGCCGCGCCGACATCCTGGTCAACAACGCGGCGGGGAACTTCGTCTGCCCCACGGCGCGCCTCTCCGCCAACGCCTGGCGGGCGGTGCTCGGCATCGTGCTCGACGGCACCTTCTACTGCTCGCGCGAGTTCGGCCGGGCGATGATCGAGGCCGGCGGCGGCAGCATCCTGAACGTCGTCGCCACCTACGCCTGGACCGGGATGCCCGGCGTCGCCCACTCCGCGAGCGCCAAGGCCGGCGTGCTCGCCCTCACGAGGACGCTCGCCGCCGAGTGGGCTCCCCACGGCGTCCGGGTGAACGCGATCGCCCCCGGCCCCTTCCACTCGGCGGGCGCGCGCTCGAACCTGTGGCCGGACGAGGCGACGGCGGAGGCGGTGCGCCAGGCCGTGCCCCTCGGCCGCTTCGGCACGACGGAGGAGGTGGCGGCCCAGTGCCTGCACATCCTCTCGCCGGCCTCGGACTGGATGACCGGCGAGTGCCTCGTGCTCGACGGCGGGATGTCGCTCCCCCGCCCGCTGTGGGATCTCGCGCGCCGGCCGCGGCCCCGGCGGGGGGACGAGCCGTGAGCGGAGGGCGCGACCACCTCCCCACCGAGCGGCCGAACGCCGCCGCGGCGGACCTCGACCTGCTCTCGACCGCGGACGCCTTCGCCGTGCTGGCGGCGGAGGACGCGCGGGTCGCCTCAGCGGTGGCGGCGGCGAAGGAGGAGATCGTGCGGGCGATCGAGCTGGTGGCCGCGCGGCTTGGCTCCGGCGGGCGGCTCCTCTACGTCGGCGCGGGCACGAGCGGGCGGCTCGGCGTCCTCGACGCCGTCGAGTGCCCGCCGACCTTCGGGACGGATCCCTCCCTCGTGCAGGGGATCCTGGCGGGCGGCCCGGCGGCGCTTCTCGGCGCGGTCGAGGGGGCGGAGGACTCGCGCGCGGCCGGCGCCGCCGCCGTCGACGCGGGCGCGGCCGGCCCGCGCGACGTGGTCTTCGGCATCTCCGCCGGGGGAACGACGCCGTTCGTGCACGCGGCCCTCGCGCGCGCGAGGGAGCGCGGCGCGGCGACCGTCTTCCTCGCCTGCGTCCCCCGCGAGACGGCGCCCGACGATGCCGACCTCTCGATCCGCGTCGTCACCGGGCCGGAGGTGGTGGCGGGCAGCACCCGCCTCAAGGCCGGCACCGCCACGAAGATGGTCTTGAACGCGATCAGCACGCTCGCCATGGTCCGCCTGGGCCGGGTGCACGGGAACCTCATGGTGGACGTGGACACCCGCTCCAGCGCCAAGCTGCGCGCCCGCGGCGGCGCCATCCTCGCCCAGCTCACCGGGCTCGATCCCGCGGCCGCGGCCGCCCTCCTCGATCGCGCCGGCGGCCGCGTCAAGACCGCCGCCGTGATGCACGCCCGCGGTGTGGAGGCGGCGGAGGCCGCGCGCCTCCTCGCGGCGGCGGGAGGCCGGCTGCGCGCGGTCCTGGCGCCCCCCGGCGGGGCGAACGCGCGCGAGTAGCCCGGTCAGCGGCCGGCGGAGCCGACCCGCGCCCGCACGGCGGCCAGGAAGCGCTCCCAGTCGAAGGCCGGGCCGGGATCGCGCTTGTCGGGCGACACGTGGTGGTGGCCGAGGATGCCGGAGAAGGCGGCGAGCTCGGCTTCGGAGAGGGCGTCCGTGCGCACCGCGCCGCGAGCGTCGCGCGGGGCGTCGGGCGCGATCCGCGGGCAGAGCTCGATCAGGGCAGCCGCGAGCGCCACGAGCGACTCGTACTGCTCGGGCGTGAAGTCGTGCTGCTCGTGGATCTCGCCGTTCACCTCCCCCGCCACGCGCTCCGGCCGCGCCGGCCGGCCGGCGAAGCCCGTCGTGCGCACTCCCCCGTCGCCGAGGCGCGCCGGGATGGAGAGCGCGATCCCATCCGGCTCCGCGACGTACCACTCGTCGAGGGGCGAGGGCGCCCCGGGCGGGAAGCAGCCGACGTGGGCGATCTCCACCCCGATCGAGCGGGGATTCGCCTGCCGCGCGTGCCAGGCCTCCTCGGCGAGGTCGAGGGTCTGGTAGAGGGTGCCGTCCACGTCGAGCAGGAAGTGGGCGGAGAGCTGCCGCTCGTCCTGGAGGACCCGGAAGCACTCCCGGCTCGTCCCGCAGGCGTCGTAGTGGAGCACGAGGAGGTCGACGAGGGCGGCAAGGCGCGCGCGGTCGAGGACCGGCCGTTCCGCCGGCGTCCGCCGGTCGGAGTCGGACCGATCGCGGCCCGGGCGGTAGCGCAGCCCGATCGGCCCTTCGCCGCCGAAGCGCGGCTCGGCCGCGTAGGCGCTGTAGCCCGGCCGCTCGAACCACAGCATGACCGGCGCCCCGATCGCCACGCGCTCCCCCGCGGCGACGATCTCGTCGCCCACGCCGTGGAGGTCGCGGTACGAGGGCGCCGGCGCCGCCGGCCGCGCCCCCGCGCACGCCGCGAGGGCCGCCGCAGAGAGGGCGGCGGCGAGGGAGGAGGAGGACAGCTTCGGCGTGTCCATCGCGGGCCCCGCCAGAATGGGAAGAGGCGACCGGCGCGGCAAGCGTTGCCCGTTCCTGTGGGACGGGGGCCTCCTGCCGGCGGTCACGGAGGAGCGGTACACCCGAATCGCGCGACGAGCGGCCGGGGAGTCCATGGGGCACCTGCGATGTACCACTCCGGCGGCGAGCCGGTGCCGCCGCGCTCCTTCCGCGCCGCGCAGCATGCCGGTATCCTGCGGCGCTTGCGGATCGCTCGCCATCCGCGGTCGCGGGCGAGCGTTCCATCCCGGAGTGCGATTGGCCGGTGAGAGGCGTATGAGCGAGCTCCTGCGGAAGGACCTGAAAGCCCGGATCGCGGCAGGAAGAGTCGTGGTGATCGCCGGCGCCGGGGTGGCTCGCGCCGCCACTCCCCAGGCCCCCGGGTGGGTGGAGCTGCTGGAGAGCGGCGTTCGGCGGTGCGTCGATCTCGACTCGGGGCGGAAGCTCCCTTCGGGCTGGGCGAAACGCCAGGGGATGGCGCTAAAGGACGGTGATCTCGATGAGCTCCTTGGTGTCGCCGAACAGGTCACGCTCAAGCTCGGAGGACCGGGGGGCGGAGAGTACGCCCGGTGGCTCGACGACGAGTTCCGGAACCTGCATCACGAAGACCGCTCCTGGACCGACGCCTTGCTTGCCCTGGCGGTCCCCATTCTGACGACGAACTACGACGACCTTCTCGAGAACTCGGACCGCCGCACGGCGGTGACGTGGAGGGAACCGGCGCGACTCCAGGAGATCCTTCAGCGGCGACTCGCGGCCATCGGGCACTTGCACGGTCATTACTCCCAGCCGCAATCCGTGGTGCTCGGGATCCGTTCCTATGACGAGATCCTCGCCCACGAACCGACGCAGGCCCTCCTGCACGCGGCGGCGGCGCTGAACTCCCTCCTGCTGATCGGCTTCGGCGCCGGACTGCGCGATCCGAACTTCCGCGCCTTGCGCCAGTGGATCGCGAGGAACTTCAGCGGCTCGAAGTTCCGTCACTACCGGCTCGTGCGGGAGGTCGAAACCACCGTGGCGCAAGCCGAGCACGAGGCCGGCGAGCGGATCCAAGTCCTCCCCTATGGCCAGGACTACACG
Organism: Planctomycetota bacterium; assembly: GCA_040754415.1. Classification (GTDB taxonomy): domain Bacteria; phylum Planctomycetota; class UBA1135; order UBA1135; genus JBFMCU01. Next base: position 55,801 of record JBFMCU010000161.1, on the reverse strand, counting down.
GCTCTGCCGGACTTCCTGAAGAGGCTGTGTCCCCCGAGAGGGGCACCCCGCCGGACCGCCGCCGCTCTCCCTCGCCGGCGCGATCCGCTCCCCCTCTACCTCCACCAGGTTCGCGTGGACCACGACCGCCTCGTCCCCTTCTTCCAGGATCGACTCACGAACGCCGACCTGGGGACGCTCTATGTCGAGCTGCGCCTGGGTGCCAAGCGGCACGAATTGCTCGCCAAGCCGGGGACGGCTACGAGCAAGCCGGACTCCGATGGGTGGAGTCTCCGCGAGATCCTGCGGATCGATCCGGGGGCGGTGGACCGTACGCGGCGGCGGTGGGTCATCCGCGGGGATCCGGGCTGCGGCAAGACGACCCTGATGCGGCATCTCGCCTGGGAGCTGGCGGGCGAGTCGAGCCCCGAATGGGTGCCGGTCTACGTGCGGGTGCGCCATCTCCTCGAGGCCGCCGGGGGTCGCGGCGATCCGTGGAAGCGCATCCAGGCGCTCCTGCAGGTCCAGGGGCACGAAACCGACCTGATCGACGCCCTGGAGGGGCTGCGCGAGGCCGGCCGCCTCCTCGTCCTGCTCGACGGTTTGGACGAGGCCCCGCGCGACAAGGGAGGAGCGGCGCGGTCCTTGCTCACGGTGCTGGATCAGGACCTGGGGGCGGCGCCGCTGGTCGTCAGCACTCGGCGGATCGGGTACGACTCGCTGGGAGGGGAGTTCCAAGACGCCGACGTCCTCGGGCTCGACCGCGCGGCTCGGATCGAGCTCCTCGGTAAGTGCCTGCAGGGCCGCGACGCCACTCCCCTCGGCCGAGGCCCTGCGGAATGGCTGGATCAATTCGCCCGCGATCCGAGCCTGTCGCGCTTCGCCGGGAACCCCCTCCTGCTCACCCTGATGGCGCTCCTGCTCGGCCGCGGGGAGGCCCCCTCCTCGCTGCGGAGCGAGCTCTACGCCCAGGTGCTGCGATTGCTGCTAGAGGGCAAGCAGCGCCCGGAGCCCGAGGCGATCCCTTGCGAGGCGGACGTCCGGGTGGCCCTGGGCTGCATCGCCCACGGCATGACCCAGGCCGGCCAAACGGAAGCGGTTCCGTCTCTCCTGGAGAAGCACTTGCGGGCCATGCGAACGCTCGGATCCGACGAGCGCGCGAGCCTGGAGTGCCTGCAGGCGGAGCCCCTATGGGCGGGGAGCGTCTTCCGCATCCTGGAGACGGTCGCCAACCACACCGGGATCCTCGGACCCTACGACGGTCGCGAGGGCCCCTGGCGCTTCTGGCACCGCAGCTTCCAGGAGGCGCTGACGGCGGAGCGGTTGGCCCTCCGAGGGGAGGAGAAGCTCGTCGAGTTCGCCGCCCAAGTCCAGAATCACCTCGACCTCTGGGCGGAGCCCTTCGCCCTGGCGACCGGAATGCTCGCGGAGCCGGATCGGCTCGTGGAATCCCTGGTGAAGGTGAATGCTCCCCTCGGCCTCCGCGCCCTCGCCACGGCCCAGCGGGTCGCGCCGGAGACCATTCTGGGAGTCCTGCGCTTCCAGGGGCGGATTCGAGAATCCCGGGAAGAGGAGCGATGGGAGGTCTACGGGCGCGTGCTGGAGCTCATCGGCGATCCCGAGCGGGGGCTGCGGCTCCTCGACACGCTGCGCCGCAGCACTCGGAACGGCGCCGACCTCTACTTCATCGATCAGGCGTTCGCGCGCGCCGCCGAGGACCATCCCTCCCACGCCCACTTGGCCCGCGGCCTGGCCCGCGAGCTCTTCGACGGGCTTCCCTCGCCCATGGCCGCTCTGCCCCCGACCCTGCGGACGTGTGACGGCGACGTGAACCCGTGGGTGGCCATTCCGCTCGGTCGCTTCCGGATGGGATCGACCAAGAAGGACAGGATGGCCTACCAGGACGAATTCCCCCAGCACGAGGTCGAGATCCAGACGCCCTTCGAGATGTGGGCCGTGCCGGTGACGAACGGCCAGTACCGGGCCTTCGATCCGGAGCACGAATCGTCCTCCGAGCCCGATGGGGACCGGCTGCCGGTGGTGGACGTGACCTGGTACGAGGCGGTGATGTTCTGCCGCTGGCTGGGAGCTCGGCTCCCAACCGAAGCGGAGTGGGAGTACGCGTGCCGGGCGGGAACGAAGACGCGGTACTGGTCGGGGGACAAGGAGAAAGACTTGGCGCGGGTGGGGTGGTACGGGGGGAACTCCGGAGATCGGTTGCACGTGGTGGGCGAGAAGCCGGCGAACGCCTTCAGGCTCTACGACATGCACGGAAACGTCTGGGAGTGGTGCCACGACGAGTGGTCCGACAGCTACGAGGAGTCACGTCGCGTCCATCCCGCGCCCTACGAGGCGGAGGAGGGCAAGGGCGTCGGCGGCCGCATGGTTCGCGGCGGCTCGTTCCGCGGCGTGGCCCGCCGCGCGCGGTCCGCGTACCGCGTCTACTGGCGCCCGGGGATCCGCTTCGCGTCCCTCGGCTTCCGCCCCGCCAGGGTCATCACGGAGTGACTCTCACCCCTTCGCCACCTGCCGCTTCCCGATCGAGCGGAGGCGGACGGAGGAGCCGAGGCGGAGCCGGCTCCGGAGGACGCCGGAGCGGACGGTGGACTCCGGCGGGGGAAGCCGCGATCTTCTCGGGAAAAGCGGAGGTGATGGGGAGGGGCGGCGGGTACCTGGGCCGGGGATGCGGATCAAGCTCTTCACCCTTCGCTACTCCCCGACCCTGGGCGCGTTCGACGAGTCCTCGCTCCAGCAGTACACCCGCGACAAGGAGATCCTCGACTTCCGCGAGCACTTCTTCACCGTCCACGACGTCCCCCACCTCCTCGGCATCCTGATCTGGCAGGATCCCGCCCTCGCCATGGAGGACAGTGCGCCGGCTCGGGAAGCGGCGCGGACGGCGAGCCTCGACCTTCCCCCGAACGGCGGCGCGCGCGATCGCCCGGACCCCGCGAGGGGTCTGGACGAAGCCAAGCGTCTCCTCTTCAACTCGCTCCGCGAATGGCGCACGGCGAAGGCGCGCGAGGAGGGCGTCCCGCCCTTCCTGGTCCTCACGAACCGCCACCTCGTCGAGATCGTCCGGCGCCGGCCCGAGAGTGCGAATGCCCTCGGTGCCGTGCCCGGAATCGGCCCGGGCAAGGTGAAGCGCTACGGGGAGGAGGTCCTCCGCCTCCTCGCGGGAGGCGGGCCGTCGTCGTGACCCCTCACCTCTCCCACCGCCCCTCGGCCCGCCGCGCGGGATCCGAGCTCCTCGTCCTCGCCCGCTGGGAGGAGTTCACCGGCTGGCTCCTCGCTCACACCGCTCGCTGGCCCCGATCGGCCCGCTTCACCCTCTGTCGCCGCGTGCAGGATCACGCCCTGGACATCACGGAGCTCCTGGTGGTCGCCCGCTACGAGCGAGGGCGGCGGCGGAACACGCTGCGGGACGTGAACCTCCGGCTCGAACGGATGCGCCTGCTCTTCCGATTGGCGGTGGGCGCCGGGGTCATGCCGCGCCGGGGCTTCGAGACGGCCATGCGTGGCGTGGACGAGGCCGGCCGCATGGTCCATGGGTGGCGCGAGCGCCTGGCCGACGAGAAGGCGCCGGAGGAAGCCCGGTGAGACGGACGGGGAGGCTCTGGCCGCGGATCGTCTCCTTCGAGAACTTCCTCTGCGCCGCCCGCCGCGCCGCCCGCGGCAAGCGCCACGTGGCGGGGGTCGCCCGCTTCCTGGCCGACCTCGAGCCGAACGTTCTGGCCCTGCAACGGGAGCTCGCGGGCGGCACGTGGCGCCCGGGCTGCTCTTTTCAGTTCGAGATCCACGACCCCAAGCGGCGCACGATCACCGCCGCGCCGTTCCGCGATCGCGTCGTGCACCACGCCCTGATGGACGTGCTCGAGCCGATCCTCGACCGCCGGATGGTGAGGGAGAGCTTCGCCTGCCGCCGCGGCAAGGGGACCCATGCCGCCCTCGCCCACGCGCGCCGGCTCGTGCGCCGCCACCGCTGGTTCTTGAAGCTCGACGTGGCGCGCTGCTTCGAGTCGCTCGATCACGAGGTCGTCCTGGAGACGATGGCCCGGATCCTGAAGGACCGGCGCGTGCTGGGGTTGTGCGAACGGATCGTCCGGGCCGGCGGGCGGGAGGGGGTGGGTCTCCCCATCGGCAACCTGACGAGCCAGTGGTTCGCGAACCTCGTGCTCGACCGGCTCGACCACCACGTCCAGGAGACGCTCGGCGTGCGGGGCTACGTTCGCTACATGGACGACTTTGTGCTCTTCGCCGCCGAGAAGGCCCGCCTCGCCGCCGCTCTGGACGATGTCGGTCGCTTCCTCAATGAGCGCCTTCGCCTGCGGCTCAAGGAGCGGGCGACGATCCTCGCGCCGGCGACGGAGGGGCTGCCGTTCCTGGGCTGGCGCATCCTCCGCGGGACGACGCGCCTGCGGCCGGCCAACCTGCGGCGCACGCGGAGCCGGGTGCGGCATCGTCTCGGGGAATACCGGCGGGGCGAGATCGGCGAGGACCAGCTCGCCGCCGCGCTCCGGTCCGTCTGCGAGCACCTGCGGCACGGGAACACCCTGTCCCTGCGCCGCCGGTGGTTCGAGGGGCTCGGGAGGGCTCGCGTTCGCGGGCCGCCGGGTTCCCCGTAGGGGGGCGGGTCCCCAGCGACGGCAACCGCATGGTTCGCGGCGGCTCGTTCCACAACGAGGCCCGCAACGCGCGGTCCGCGTACCGCAACAACTGGCACCCGAGGAACCGCAACGCGAACCTCGGCTTCCGCCCCGCCAAGGCGTCGCACCGCCTGCTCGCCGCCGTCACCCCGGGATTCGCCGTGGGGACGCCGGCGCCGTGCCCGTGATGCCCAGACCCGTCTCCCGTGCCGCTCTCCGCGGCCGAACCGACCCGAGCGGCCGGGGGTGGTAGGCGAACGCCGAAGCTCCCGGCCGCTCCCTTTGCTGGCGTGCGCGGGAGCCGGGCTCGGCGCCCTCGGGGCCGGCTGCGCCCGGCCCCCTCGGGCGCCTCGCCGGCTCTCGGCCGGCCCCCGGCCAGCCCGGGCCGGCCCGGGGCGAGATCGCTCCGCTCCTCGCCCACCCCAGAGGGGACCGGCTGCGCTTCGGTCCCCGGGAATCCCGCTCAGAGGAAAGCGGGGAAGTGGCGAGAGTCACTCCGTGATGACCCTGGCGGGGCGGAAGCCGAGGTACGCGAAGCGGAACCTCGGGAGCCAGCCGAAGCGGAACGCGGACCGCGCGAAGCGGGCCACGACGTGGAACGAGCCGCCGCGAACCACGCGGCCGCCGTCGCCCTTGGACTCGTAGGCGGCGGGGTGAACCCGCTGCGGCTTCTTGTAGTTCGTCGACCACTCGTCCTGGCACCACTCCCACACGTTTCCGTGCGTGTCGTAGAGCCCGAAGTCGTTCGCCGGCTTCTCGCCCACCGCGTGCAGCCGCCCGCCGGAGTTCTTCTCGTACCACCCCACGCGTGCCAGCTCCTTCTCTGTATCCCCCGACCAGTACTGCGTTGGCGTGCCCGCCCGGCACGCGTACTCCCACTGCGCCTCGCTCGGCAGCACCAGACCCGCCCACTCGCAGTAGAGCCTCGCTTCGTCCCAGGACACACCCACCGCCGGCTGCCTCGGCTGGTTGTACCGCCGGTCCCCCCAGTACTCCGGCTCCTTCACCTTGGGGTTCGCCTCCAGGAACCGACCGTACTCCTCGTTCGTCACCGGATACGCGCCCAAGTAGAACTCCGGCACCACGACCTCGTGTTGGGGACGTTCGTCGTCGAAGCCCTGCTCGTCCGACTCCGGCGATCCCATCAGGAACTTCCCGGCCGGGATCTTCACCAGCTCGTAGCCGCCGCGGTCGGCGGGCCGGCGGACGGTCAGCTTACCGCTCAGGACGACGGCGGTCCCGAGGGTCGCTGCTTGGAGATGGATGATGCGCTCGATCTTGCGGGCACGCTCGGCGATCTCCTTCGAAGGATGACCGAACAGCGCGTCCTTCAACTCGACGAGGCTCTTCGGCGCCTTCTCCTCCAGCACCCGCAGGGCCACGAGCTGTCTCGCCCAGAGCTTCTTGTCTATTCCCGGCGCGAGTCGCAGGAGGTCCACAAAAGGAGCCGCGGAAAACTGCAACGTATCGTCCAGACACTCGGCCACGAGATCTGGGTGCGCCGCGAAGGCGGGCCGCTTCACCACTTCGCGCATCAGCCCTTCGAACAGGGCCGACCCCTCGAGCGCCAGGAGGAGGAGCGTCACCTCGCGCCACCAGCTCTCCCCGAAGTGATCCGCCAAGTCTTCGAGGGGCTTGGGATTCCCATAGGCACGACCGCGGATCTCCTGCGCCGCCAGGTACTCCTGGAAGCCCAGGTGCAGAAAGCCGTAGCTCTCGCCGCTCCAGCCCGTCAGGAGCCCGCTCTCGTCGCGGATCGTCGCCAGGAAGCGGTCGGCCGGCCCGACCTTCTCCCCCTCCGCCACCGTCGCCAGGGCCCCGTCCACCACCGGCGCGAGATCCTGGCCCCTCGCCCGGGTCCGGCCCTCCTCGCGGTGCATCCAGTAGGCAAGCGGCTGCAGGATCTGCCGTGCGCTCGCCGCCCCGATCCGAACGTCCAGCTTCTTCGCCTCGCGCCAGCGCTCCAAGAGAACGTTGATGCACTCATCGTAGAGCTCCGCCCGCCGCCGCGGGAGGCGGCCCCGGTCCCGCTGGACGAGGCAGATCGCCGTCAGGAGCAGGGGATTGCGCGTCAGCTCGAACACCCGGCGCGCCCGGAAGTCCGGCTCGTGCAGGCGTTCTACGAGCTCGTTCGCCTTCTCCGTTGCGATCGACTCGGCCTGTTCGCGGTTCTCCCGCGAGCCCGTCTCCACGATCCGGAACCAGTTGTGCACGAACTGTTCGGCTTGCTCGGTACGCAGCGGGCGCAGGTGCAGCTCCAGGAGGTCCGGCGAGAGGCGAACGTCCTTCGCCGCGTAGCCCGCGTACCGGCAGGTCACCGCGAAGCGGCAGTCCCGCCGGATTCGGACGGCGTCCTCGATCCAGCGCGAGACCTTCGCGCGCGCCGCGGCGTCGGCCACCTCGTCGAGACCGTCCAGAAGGAAGAGCAGGTTCCCCCGGTCGAGCAGGCGCCCGCCGAACCCCGGCTCCATCCGCAGATGCGGGCTCGCCAGGGTGCGATCGACGAGGTCGTCGAGCCCCTCGCTCACGCTCTCGAGGTCGCGCAGGGGCAGGAGGACCGGCACCATGTCCGCGGGCAGACCGAGGGACTCGGAACCCCGGCGGACGACCCACAGAAGAAGGCGCTTCAGGAGAGTCGTCTTCCCCGAACCGGGATCCCCGAGGATGACCACGCCCCGCCGATCGCCACGGGCCGCGGAGTGCGAGAAGGCCTCGGTCAGCGGGATCTCGAGGCTCTCGACCCTCCCTTCCTCGATCCCTTTCTCGGCTTCCGCCGCGTTCCCGAATCCCCCCTTTCCCAGGGCGCGGGTGTCCACCATCGCGTGCAGGGGCACGTACAGGTCCTCCAACCGGATCGGCACCCGCAGCCGTGTTTCGAAGCCGGCGAGGTGGATGCTGTCGTGGAGCGATGCCACGGCATCCAGGTAGGTGGCGATCGATGGATCGAAGTCCGGCGACTCCGGCGAAGCGAGCGTTCCGGGTGGGGTGGCAGCCGAGGGGCGGTTCCGCTCCTTCCACTCCTGCAGAGCCTGGAGGACCTTCACGGAGAGGTCCTCGTCGGTGAACGGGGTGGACATCTGCTCACTCGCCGCCCGGCGCTTGAAGCGCTCGAGCCTCTCCTGCTTCGACCAGCGCTCGACCCCCGGATCCATCTCTTGGTCGGGGATCATCGGCGAGCTCGAGTCGATCGTGAAGACCAAGCGATCGAGGCCCTCCGCGACGTCGTATTCGAGCTCGGTGATCGACTTGTCCGTCCCCGGCGGGATCCATCCGTAGCGCCAGGCGAGGATGCCGAGGTAGAGATCGGCCTCGCGCACCTTTTCCAGGCAGACGAGGCGCGTCTCGCGCTCGTCCGCCGTGAAATGCTCCATACCGATGGCCCGGAACCCGGCGCGGGTAATGGCATCGAGCACATGGCGGCGGCGCTCGACGTTGTCGAGGTAGGTCGAGGAGACGAAGACGGAGGGGGTGGCGAGGCCGCGCTGCCCGTCCGGGGAGTGGCTCGTCGTCTTCAGGTACATGGTCGGAACGACGCGGAGCAGCGCTGCCCGAGCCGCCGAACGCAACTGGATGGACTCCCCCGCCAAGTATCGCGAGATCGAGGGCTGGGGGATGCCGGTCCGACGGGCAAGCTCGCTTTGCGAGACATTCTGATCCTTCGCCCACCGGCGCAGGGCCTCGAGGATCCGCTTCGAGGAGGGGGGCGTGCGTTCGGTCATCTTGGAACGATCACGTGCTGGAGCACGTCGGCTCCGGGCTCGAACCGGAAGGAGGTCAGACGCCGCCGAGTGCCGAGGTCGAGAACCTCGAACCACTGTCGGGCTCGGGCAATCGGGAGGGAGAGGAGCGCGCGCTCGGTGGGGCGGAGATCGCGGCCATCGGGAGTCAACACGACCACGCCCGGGTCCGGCAAGCCCACCGTGGACTCAAAGAGGATCATCCCAAGGGGTTCCGGGGGGAGATCCGCGCGGCAGCCGGGAGTCTGGACGTAAACGCCCCACAGCAGGCCAAGGACGGCGACGAGGAGGGCGGAGATGGCAACGTCGTCCTTGCCGTATGGTCTCCGTGGGTTGCTCATTGCTTCGGACCCTGGAGCATTCTGAGTCGCCTCCACGCAGAAATCAATGACTAACCCATTCATTTCTGAGGGGAGGAGAACGCAGGGGCTCGAGGCCCGCCTCCGTTCGAGCCTTGCCAACCGATCGGGGAGCGAGCCAGGCGACGAAAACGTGCCGCCGGCGGATGCGCCCACATCGCCCCGAAAACCCCGCAACCGCCGGGATCCCGTACGGATCGGAGAGGGATGCGCACGGCACGCGTGCACGGGATCTCGCTCGCGGGCACCGAGGCGGACCTGGTGACCGTGGAGGCGCGCTTCGAGCGGGCGGATCGGCAACGAACGGAGGTGGTGCTCTCCGGGCTCCCCGACCCGGTGATCCGGGAGAGCCGGGGGCGGCTCCTCTCGGCCCTGGAGGCGAATCGGCTGCGTCTGCCGCCGGGCCGTCTCACCCTGAACCTCACGCCGGCGGGACGGCGCAAGACGGGAGAGTCCCTCGACCTCCCCCTCGCCCTGGGGGCGGCGGCGGCCGCGGGGCACCTCACTCCCGACGCGGGGGCCGGCGCGCTCTTCCTCGGGGAGCTCGGGATCGACGGGCGGCTCTACGCCGTGCCGGGGGGGCTCGCGGCGGCGGAGCTCGCCCGGCGGACGGGGCTCGCCGCGATCGTCGCCGCCCCGGCCACGGCGAGCGAGGCGGCCTGCCTCCCCGGGGTGAACGCGCTCGCGGCCCGCGACCTTGCCCAGGTCGTGCGGTGGGCGGCGACCGGCGAGGGGCTCGCGGCCGCCCCGCCGACGAGCGGAGCGGAGGGGGACGGCGCCGCGGCGCGGGAGGAGGGCCTCCGGCGGGCCGCGGCGGCCCTGGCGGGGATCCGCGGGCAAGAGGCGGGCAAGCGGGCGGCGGTGGTCGCGGCGGCGGGGGGGCACGGGCTCCTCCTCGTCGGCCCGCCCGGCGCCGGCAAGAGCCTCCTCGCCCGGGCCCTCGTCCACCTCCTGCCCCCCCCGAGCCTGGAGGAGCGCCTCGAGATCACCCGCGTGCTCTCGGCGGCAGGACGCTGGCCGCGGGGCCTCGCGGCGGAGCGCCCCTTCCGCGCCCCCCACCACACGACGAGCTACGCCGGGCTCGTCGGCGGGGGCAACCCCCCCGCCCCCGGCGAGATCACCCTGGCCCACCGCGGCGTCCTCTTCCTGGACGAGCTCCCCGAGCTCAAGCGCGAGGCCCTAGAGGCCCTGCGCCAGCCCCTCGAGTCGGGCTCGGTCCTGCTCTCCCGCTCCCGCCACTGGATCGAGCTCCCCGCCGCCTTCCTCCTCGTCGCCGCCATGAACCCCTGCCCCTGCGGCTACCACGGCCACCCCGCCGTCCCCTGCCGCTGCTCGCCGGCGGAGATCCGCCGCTACCACCAGCGGATCTCCGGCCCACTCCTCGACCGCATCGAGCTGCGCGTGGAGCTCCCGGCCCCCCCGGTCGCCGCGCTCGCCCCCGCCGCCCCCGGCGCGCTCCCGGGGCTCCTCCCGGCGGCCGCCGCCCTCCCCGCCGCGGTCGCCCGGGCCTCCGCGCACCGCGCGGCGCGCCAGGGACGCGTCCCGAACGCGATGCTCGAGGCCGCGGACCTCGACCGGTGGGCACCCCTCGGCCCCTCCGCCCGCCGCCTCCTCGAGCGCGCCGCGGCCCAGCGCGGCCTCTCAGGGCGCGCCCTCCAGAGCCTGCGGCGGGTGGCGCGGACGCTGGCCGACCTCGAGGCGGAGGAGCGGCCGGACGACCGCCACTTCGCCGAGGCGCTGGCCCTACGCGCTTCGATCTGAGCGCGCGAGCGCTACTCGTGCCGCAGGGCCTCGACGGGGTCCATCCCCGCCGCCCGCCACGCCGGATAGAGCCCGAAGATCACCCCCACCCCGGCCGAGATGCCGAAGGCGAGCATCGGGGCGGTCGGCGTCACGATGGTGCGCATTTCGGCGAACCGCTCCACGAGGAGCGGGATCAGGAGCCCCAGGGCCACGCCGAGGAGCCCGCCGCCCACCGAGAGCACCACGGTCTCCACGAGGAACTGGGTGATGATGTGGCGGCGCTTCGCGCCCAGGGCGCGGCGGATGCCGATCTCGCGCGTACGCTCGGTGACGGTGGCGAGCATCACGTTCATGATGCCGATGCCGCCCACGAGCAGCGAGATACCGGCGATCGACCCCAGGACGATGTTGAAGATGCGCTTGGTGGCCTCGGCGCGCGCCAGGAGCTCGAGGGGCACGAGAACCTCGTAGTCGCGCGAGGTGTGGAACTGCGAGAGCATCTGGCGCGCGCCGTCGGCGACCAGCTCGACGTTCTCGGCCCGGTCCACCTCGATGATCATCTCGTGGAGCTCGACCTCCGTCATGTCCCGGCTGCCGGCCCGCTGCCGCACCTGCAGGACCCCGTACCACTTCTTGGCCGTCTCGAAGGGGAGGAAGACCTCGCCGGTGACGTCGGCGTCGGCGGGGGCCGGATTGTCGGCGGTCGGCATGCGGGGGGCGAGGGTGCCCACGACGGTGAAATAGTCACCGCCCACCTTGATCTTCTTGCCGACGGCGGGCTTGAGGGGGAAGAAGTAGCGCGCGACCTCGGTGCCGAGCACGCAGACGTTGTTCAGCGAGAGCTGGTCCTGCTCGGTGAGGAAGCGTCCCTCCCAGACGAGCCGCCCGGTGACGTCCTGGTATTCGGGGGTCGTGGCGAGGACGCGGGCGTTCAGGGCGCGGTCGCGGTAGCGGACCTCGTTCTGGATCTCCCGCACGGGCACGGTGCGGACCACGGCGGGAAAGGTCTCGGTCACGCGGGCGAAGTCCTCGTCCGTGAGCCCGTAGGACATGACCCGGATCTGCTGGCTGCCCTGATTCGGGTCCTCCGGCGGCTTCACGCTGCTCAGGATGACGTTCTGGCTGCCGAGGAGCTTGATCTGCTCCTGGGCCTCGTAGCTCGCGCCTTCGCCGATGGCCAGCATGGCGATGACGCTGCTCGTGCCGAACAGGACGCCGAGGGTGGTGAGCAGGCTGCGCAGCTTGTGCAGGAGGAGGCTGCTCACCCCGGTGCGGACGGCGCGGACGAGCGGGTGGGTGATCACGGCCGGACCCCGTTCACCTCGCGCTGGACGACGACCTCCTCGGCCCTCCCGTCGCGCATGCGGAGCACGTGGCTCGCCCGATCAGACACCAGGCTCTCGTGCGTCACGAACACGATCGTCTTGCCCTCGCGCGAGAGCTCGTCGAAGAGGGCGAGGATCTCCTCGGCGGTGCGGCTGTCGAGGTTGCCCGTCGCCTCGTCGGCGAGGATCAGCTCGGGGTCGTTGACCAGGGCCCGGGCGATGGCGACGCGCTGCTGCTGCCCGCCCGAGAGCTCGGTCGGCTTGTGGCCGAGGCGATCCGCAAGCCCCATGCGCGCCGCGAGGCGCCGCGCGGTCTCCTCCCCGGCGGCGGGAGGGGAGTCCTGGTAGAAGAGCGGCACCATGATGTTCTCCAGGACGTTGAGCTGCGGGATCAGGTTGTAGGACTGGAAGATGAAGCCCAGCTTGATCGAGCGCAGCCCGGAGAGCTCGTCGTCGTCGAGGTCGTTCACGTCGTAGCCCACCAGCCGGTAGGTGCCGGACGTCGGGCGATCCAGGCAGCCCATGACGTTGAGCAGCGTGGACTTGCCGCTGCCGGAGGGCCCCATCACCGACCAGTACTCGCCCCGCCGCACGCAAAAGTCCAGCCCGTCGAGCGCGCGGACCTCGTCGGTCCCCATGTGGTAGAGCCTAGACACGGCGGCGAGATCCGCCACCGCGTCCCCGGGGCCCGCCGCTCCGAGCGGTGCGTTCACCCGCCCTCCCGCTTCGCGCCTGCGCCGCCGCCTTCGCCGGAGGAGGCCTCGCCGGGGGATCCCCCGCCCTCGGCACCGGGACCGGTTCCTTCCCGCCCGCGGCCCCGGGCGCCGCCCTCGAGACCGCCCTCGCCGCCGTTCGCGCCGGTTCCATTCGGCGCGGCGCCATTCCCCACGCCCGGGAGACCGCCCTCCATCCCCGGCGGGAGCGGGAAGTCCTCGGGCATCTCCGTCTCGCGCTCCGGCGCGGGCAGGAGGCTCATGCCGGGGGGGCGGCTCAGGCTCACGAGCTCGCCTTCCTCCACGCCGGAGAGCACCTGCACCCACTTGCCGTTGTTCGGACCGACCCGGAGCGGGCGCTTCTCGATCTTGCCGTCCACGATGAAGCACACCGGATCGCCACCGTCGAGGAACACGCACTGCAGGGGCATATGGAGCGTGTCCGCGATCTCCTCGACCAGGATGTCGAGACTGCACGACATGCCGGGCCGCATCTTCTCGTCGAGCTCGAGGACGCGGACCTCGACCCGGTACACGCGCAGGTCGGGGTTCGCCCACCAGGAGTTCTGGTCGGGGAGGACGGCCTTGAACGTGATCTGGCCCGGGAAGGTCCGGTCGGGGATGGCATCCACGGTGATCGCGCACGGCATGCCCACCTCGACCTTGTCGAGGACGGACTCGTGCAGGCTCGCCTCGACGATCATGCCCTCGGATGCCGGGATCGTGATGATCTCCTGGCGCTCGCGGACCTCGGTGCCCGCCTGGATCGGCTCGCCCTGGCCGAACCGGCCGCGGTCCTCGCGCGCATAGACGACCATGCCGGCGACCGGGGCCGTGAGGACGGATTTCTCGATCTCGTCCTTGATGTCCTGCAGCTCGGAGGCCTCGAGGTCGTACCTCGCCTGGGTGGCCCGCAGGTTGGCCTCGAAGTCGACGATCTTCGCGGTGGCCTCCAGCTTCGTGCGCTCGAGCTCGCGCTCCTTCTCCACGACGTCGGCGTCGAGCTCCGCGAGCCGGCGGGGGTGCGTGTACTGTTCCAGGATCACCAGGTCGCGCTTGCTCTGGGTGAGGCGGATCTCGGCCCGTTTAAGGGCGAGGCGGTCCGATTCGAGCTGGAGCTTCTCGAGGAAACCCTTCTCCGCGAGCTTCTGGGACCAGGCGTAGTCCTGTTCGGCGCGCGTCCGTTCCTCCTCGGCCAGGGTGATCTCCTCGTTGGCGGTCTCCTTCTGCTGGGGCCAGTCCCCTTCGAGGTACTTCTGGAGGTCCTGCTTCGCGAACTCGAACTCGCGGATCGCGCGGTCGATCGCGCTCTGGTTCTCGCTCTTCTGGATCTCGTAGCTCTGCTCGGCCTTGATCTTGGCGGCCTCGACGTTCTGCACCGAGATCTCCTGCTGCACGAGACGGTCCTCAAGCGAGCTCGTGTCGAGCTGGCACAAGACGTCGCCGGGTTGGACCGCCACTCCCTCCTCGATCAGCCAGAGGATCGTCGTGCGCCCCTCGATCTCGTTGATGAGCTTGACGCTCTTCGCCGCCTTCAAGTTGCCGCGCTCGACGACGTTGATGCGCAGCGATCCGCGCTCCACCGGGGCTCCCTTCAGGGCCTCGGCGGCATCGCCGCCGATCCCCGCGCCCGAGTAGGCGTACCAGCCGGCGGCAGCCAGGGCGATGGCGACGAAGACGAGGAAACCCCAGCCCCGGCGCTTCTTGCGGATTCCATTCATGGTCGTTCTCCGTTCCGGACCCGCTGGAGGGGCTCCAGATCCACCTCGATCCCGCCGCCCTCGACGCGGATGAGCTCCATGTCCCGGAAGAGGGCGAGGCCGGCCAGGGTGTAGTCCGTCCGGGCGCGAATGAGCTGGTTCTCGGCCTGCACGAGGTCCTCGTGGGCGTCGGTGACGTCCCGCGTGTTGGCGCGCCCCGCCTCCAGGTTGAGCTGGGCGCTCTCGACGCGCCGCTCGGCCAGGGCGACCGCGCCCGTCTCGATCTCGAGGCTCGTCCGGGCGGCCTCGATCGTGCGCCGCGCGTCCCGCAGGTTCTGGCGGATGCCGTCTCCCGATTCATCGGCCGCCCGCCTCGTCGCGTCGAGGGTGATGAGGGCGGAACGGTAGGCGTTGCGCTCGGGGAGCTGGTTCCAGGGCAGGTCTAGGTCGAGGCCGACCTGCCAGTCCATGTTCGAGCGCCGGTACGTGCCGAGGTCGTTCGCGTCGCTCGCGGCCCCCGCCGACAGCGAGAGCCCGAGGCCGGCTCGCAGGCCGTCGGCGGCGATCGCGAGCCGCCGCTCGGCATCCGCGACGCGGTCGAGGACGGTGAGATGGTCGAGCCGCCCGGCGAGGGCCACGGCGACCGCCTCGTCCTCGGCGATCTCGAGCTCGAGCACCTCCTCCGCGAGCAGGGGGGTCGTGTCCGCGAGATCGAGGCGGAGGGGGATCTCGATCGGCAGGCCCAGGAAGAACTTGAAGTCGTCCAGATCGGCCTCGAGGGAGCGCTCGGCCTCCACGACGCGGGTCTGGGCGCTGAGCTCGTTCTGCCGCGCCTGGTCCACCTCGATGTCGCTGATCCGACCCGCCCGGGCGAACTCCTCGTTGCGCCGCCGCAGCACCACGGTGCGCTCGTTGTTCGCGCGCTCGTTGTCGAGGCGGTTGTAGGACTCGCGGAGGCGGTAGTAGCGGGACGCCACGTCGTAGGTGAAGGTGCGGCGGAAGCGCTCGTACGCGCGGGCCGCGTACACGACGTCGCGCTCGCTCTGGGTGAGCGGCTCGCGGACGATCCTCTCCCCGAAGCCGCGCAGGAGGGGCTGGGTGATGCTCAGGGAGAGATTGCTGACCGCCTCCCAGCCGTCCCCCCTGCTGACGTCGCGGGCGAGATCGATGCTCGCATCCCCCAGGATCCGCGCCCCGGTCCCGAGGAGCTTCGAGATGCCCAGGGTGGAGAGCACCCCCGTGTCCCGCGCCTCGTTCCCGTCGCCGGAGAGAAAGGCCCCGAAGGAGCCGGATTTCTGGACGGAGAAGTCCCAGCGCTCGAGCGTGAGGTCGAGGGCGGCGAGGTAGAGCGTCTCCCGGCGGTCCTGGTACTCGCGGCTGTTCTCCGCCGCGATCTCGAGACAGTCCGCGAGGTCGAGGGGGGGGAGTCCGTCCGCCGCGAGCTCCCCCGCCAGGATGCGCTGGCGGAGGCTCCGCTCCGGCGGGTCGATCGTGAACGGATCCCCGGCCCCCAGAGCGGCGCGGCGCTGGACGAGGATCTCGTACACCTCGCGGTCGGCGTCGGCGCGGTGCTCCCCCGTCGAACGGCAGGAGAGACCGGCAACAACAACCCCCAGCGCGAGCGGAAGACAGGCGCTTCGACGGAGCATGGAGACGGATCGATAGAGGAAACAAGAGTCTAGCCGCGGGGTCCCGCCTCCTCCGTCAAAAGAGATGTAAGGCCCGCGTCGGAGGCCCCGCGGGGCCCGAAAGCTCACTCCCCGGTCCCGTGATCGACCGGCGGGCGGCGCCGCCAGAGCTCGTGGTCCGCGGCGGAGATCGGCCGCGCCTGGACCCCGCCCTTCTGCCACTGGAACCGGGCGAGGGAGTCGCCGGCGAAGGTGAAGGAGCCCGCGAAGACGCCCCCCGCGCGGGAGAGGGTGAGCTCGCGCCGGCCGGGATCGGCCCCGGCGACGTCCCGGCAGTCGACCACCAGGGGCTCCGCCGCGGCGGCGAGGGGGCTGAAGACGGAGAGCGGCCCCGCCAGGACCGCTCCGCGCCGCGCTTCCTCGACCAGGGCGAGGGGCAGGAACATCCCCCGCGCCGTCTCGACCAGGTGCCGCTGCACCCGGCCGCCGCTCGTCTCCAGGACGCGCGGCTCGCCGCCGGCGGGCCATTCCAGGACCAGGGTGCGCCCGCCCCCGGGACGGACCTCGCGGTACACGAGCTTCCTCTCGTCCCGGGAGAGGACCTCGGTGTGGATCACGCGCGCTCCGGCGGCGAAGAAGATCGTCTGGGTCTCGAGGCGCAGCCCGCGGGGGACGCCGTCCTCGACCCACGTCCCGGAGACCCAGCGCAGGACTCCCATCGGCGCCCCGTCCGCCGGGTCGCCCTCGAGGTCGAGCCGGAAGTGCTCGACGCGCGTGCCCGCGGGCGAGCCGAGGACGAGCTCCCGCACGTCGCCGCTCTCCAGGGGCGAGGTGCGGTCCTGCGCCGGCAGGACGGTGGTCCCCGCGAGGAGGGCGGCGAGGAGCAGGCGGGGTGCGACGGGTCGATCCTCGGACATGGGAGGGCTCCGGCCCCTCCTATCGGGCGCTCGCCCCCGCCCCTTGAGAACGCCTCAACCGCCGCCGGCCCAGGGGGGCGGCTCCGTGCCGATCCCCCCCACCCAGCGCCCCCAGAGCTGGAACACGAGCACGATCAGCGTCCCCACGGTGATCTCGAACCAGAACCCGACCCGGGCCATGCGGGCGACGGAGACGAGGCGCGTGGAGAAGACGACCGCGTTCGGGGGGGTCGAGACGGGGAGCATGAACGCCGCCGAGGCGGCGATGGTGGCCGGCGCCATCAGGAGGAGGGGGTGGAATCCCGCCTCGGCCGCCATCTGGCCCAGGACCGGCAGGAGCACCATCGTCGTCGCCGTGTTCGAAGTGACCTCGGTGAGGGCGGCCGTGAGCGCCACCACCGCCGCGACCACGATCCACTCCGACCGCCCCTCGATCAGCGGCGCGAGCATCGTTCCGACCCGATGGTCGAGGCCGCTCGACTGGAAGGCCCCGGCGATGGCGAAGCCGCCGCCGATCAGGAGGAGGACCTCCCAGGGCATCTTCGCCGCCGTCCGCCAGTCCATGAGCCGGATCCCGCGCCGGCGGTCCACCGGCACGAGGAAGCAGAGGACCGCCATCGCCGTGGCCACGGTGGCGTCGGTGACGAGCTCCGCGGGCGCGGCCGATCCCGCCGGCGTGACCAGGCCCGCCCAGCCCGGGATGCGCACGACGCCCAGGTCCAGGCCGCCGCGGGTGATCCACAGGAGGGCGGTGGTCAGGAACACCGCGGTCATGCGCTTCTCGCCCCGCCCCATCGGCCCCAGGGCGGCGCGCTCGCGGGCGATCGTGTCGATGCTCCGCGCGCTCCCCGCCGGCACGCGGATCGCGACGCGCGTCAGGAGGATCCAGCCCACGGGGATGTAGAGGACGACGAGGGGGAGCCACGCCGCCATCCATCCCCCGAAGGTGATGGGCGGCGCGTCGGGGTACATCGTCCCGAGTATGCCGAGGAGCACCTGGTTCGGGGTCGTGCCCACCGGCGTACCCACTCCCCCCACCGAGGCGGAGTACGCCATGCCGAGCAAGAGGCTGACGGCAAAGGGGTCGTAGCCGCGGCGCGTTTCGCCCCCCACGCTCCGGATCACGGCCACTCCGATCGGCATCATCAAGAGCACCGTGGAGGTGTTGTTGATCCACAGGGACACGAAGGCCGAGGCGACCATGAAGCCGAGCACGAGGCGCCGCGGCTGCGTGCCGATCCGGGCGATCGTCCAGAGCGCGAAGCGCTTGTGCACGTTCCAGCGCTCGAGCCCCAGCGCCACGATGAACGCCCCCAGGAAGAGGAACACGAGGTCCTGCATGTACAGCGGAGCCACCTTCTGGGCCCCGAGCACCCCGAGGAGCGGGAAAAGGACGGCGGGGAGGAGCGAGGTGGCCCCGACGGGAAGGACGGCGAAGATCCACCAGACGGCGGTGAGGGCGGTCACCGCCGCCACCCGCCGCTGGACCGCGTCGAGCGCCTCGCCGGGCAGGTAGAGGCAGAGGAGGAAGAGCAGGGGACCGAGGACGAGCCCGACCCGGCGGAGCCCGCGGGGCGCCTCTTCCCGCTCGATCC
This sequence comes from Planctomycetota bacterium, assembly GCA_040754415.1. Lineage (GTDB taxonomy): Bacteria > Planctomycetota > UBA1135 > UBA1135 > JBFMCU01. The sequence goes on along the minus strand of JBFMCU010000161.1, from coordinate 37,459 downwards.
CGGCGGGGAGCGCCGGCCCGCCGAGAGGCTCCGTCACCGTCCTTCTCCCGTCTCGCCGCAGAGCCAGGCAAGGTACTTCGCCTCGACCCACTGGGGCTCGAGGACGACGAGCTCCGGCACGGCGTAGGGATGCTCGCGCGCCAGGATCGCCGCGAGCTCCTCGCGGCGGCCGGCGGTGGTCTTCACCACGAGGAGCGTCTCCGGATCGTCCCGCACCTCCCCCTCCCAGCGGTACACGCTCTGCACCAGGACGAGATTGACGCAGGCCGCTACCCCCTGCGCCACGAGGCGCTGGGCGAGCTCGCCGGCCCCCTCGACCGGATGGGTGACGAGGGCCACGAGCGGCCGGGCACGATCGCTCGCCGTCATGCGCCGGCAGCCTACCGCGCGGCCCGGGCGGGGGGCAAACGCCGGCGGCGAGCGTTCCGCGGCGCCATTGCCGCTCCCCGGGACCCCCGCTACTCTGCCGCCCCCATGGGTTTCCTGGACCGCCTCGCCGTCTCCAGCCTGCCGCTCATCCCCGGCCCGCTCATGCGGGCTGTGGCGGACTGCTACATCGCCGGCGAGACCCTGGAGGAGGCTCTCGCCGCGATCGAGCGGAACCGGGCGCGGGGCTTCGGCGGGGTGCTGGACCTCCTCGGGGAGGAGATCGACACCGAGGCGGGTGCCTGGCGCGTCGCCGGCGAGTACTGCCGATCCGCCACCCTCCTCCACGCGCGCGGCCTCGACGCCTACGTTTCGATCAAGCCCACGCACGTCGGATTGCGGATCGCGGAGGACCTCGCCCACGGCTGCTTCGACCGCGTGGCTCGCCACACGGCGCCGCTGGGGCAGATCGTGCGCGTCGAGATGGAGGACCGGACGACCACCGATGCCACCCTGCGCATCTTCGCGCGGCTGCGCCGCGATCACGACAACGTCGGCGTCGTCCTGCAGTCGCGCTTGTTCCGCACCCCCGCCGACGTCGACACCCTCGCTCCCGGCTTCGTCAGCGTGCGCATGGTGAAGGGGATCTACCTCGAGCCCGCCGCCGTGGCCCACGTCGATCGCGCCGCGATCTCCGACGCCTTCGTCGCGGCGAGCCGCCGGCTCTTCCAACGCGGCGCGCACGTCGCGTTCGGCACCCACGACGGCCCCCTCGCCGCGCGGCTGATCGCCCTCGTGCGCGAGCTCGCGGTCCCGGCGGACCGCTACGAGTTCGAGGTCCTCATGGGCATCCAACCTCGGCTCTGGGACGAATGGCGCGAAGCTGGCCATCGGGTCCGCGTGTACGTCCCGTACGGCCCCGAGTGGCGCGCCTACAGCACGCGGCGGCTCCGCAAGAACCCCGAGATTTTCCGCCACGTCGCCCGCCAGCTCCTCGGCCGGATCGCGGGGAAGTAGGGCGGCGGGCCATGCGATCCGGGGCGGGGAGTCTCGCCCCCCACCGGGGCCCCGCGGCCCCCGCGCTACTTCCCGACGGCCAGCCGCCGGGCGAGGATCTCGGAGAGGGCGCCGGTCGCCGTGATCTTGTCCATCGTGGTCCGGAAGTCGTAGACGACCCGGTGCCACGTGACCCGATCCTCCTCCAGCACGGCGTAGCAGGCGCGGTAGTCGCCGTCCCGCGGCTGGCCGGTCGAGCCCACGTTGATGAAGAACTTCCGGTTCGCGGGCAGCGGGACGGTCAGCTCCGCGGCGCCGGCGAGCCCCTGGAAGCGGAAGTCCTCGTCGTGGATGCCCGGCTGGTGGGTGTGGCCGGCGAGCGCCACGCTGTCGAAGCAGGTGAAGATCGAGCGCAGCTTCTCGGGGTTCAGGATGCCGTCCGTCGACAGGACGTACTCGCGGATCGGATCGCGCGGCGAGGCGTGCACGAATAGGAACCGCCCTTCGATCTTGCGCAGGGGCAGGGACCGCAACCATTTCCAGCGCGCCTTCTTCTCGCTGGAGCTCCACCAGTGCGGCTGCATGCGCCGGCGGGTGTACTCGATCGCCCCCCGGGCGTGCGGATTGAAGTCGGATGCGTCCCGGAACAACGCCTCGTCGTGGTTCCCCATCAGGCTCCAGCGCGCATGGCCCCGGACGAGGTCCACGCAGAACTCGGGATCCGGCCCGTACCCGACCACGTCCCCGAGGCAGACCAGGTCCTGGACGCCCCGGGCGTGGATGTCGGCGAACACCGCCTCCAGGGCTTCGCGGTTGGAATGCAGATCGGAGATGATCGCGAGCTTCATCACGCGGAGCCGGCGCGGCGGGCCGGCCGGCGCTCGATCAGGAGCTCCGTCGCGGCCCGCGTCAGGCGCGCCTTCACCTCGGCGAGCGGTCCCTCGATCGTGGCTCCGGCGGCCTTGGCGTGCCCCCCGCCCCCGAAGCGGCGGGCCAGGACGCCCACGTCGAACGTCGCTTTGCTCCGGGCGGAGAGCTTGCAGCGCCCTCCCTCCATCTCGCGCACGTAGAGGACCGCCTCCACGTCGCCCACGGAGCGCAGGAGGTCGAGAACCGGGTCGTTGTCCTCCAGGACATGCTCCCCGGGCGGGAGCAGCGGCTGATCGACCACCACCAGGCGATTCCCGCAGAAGTACTCCAGCCGCTGCACGACGCTCGCGACGGCCCGCGGATGCTCCGGCGACTGCTGCTGGTAGATGCGCATGTAGAGGTCGTTCGGGACGACGCCGCTCTCGACGAGCTCGCTGGCGAGCGCCATCGCCTCCGCGTCCGTGTTGCTGTAGCGGAACCACCCGGTGTCCGTGACCAGCGCGGTGAAGATGGCCTCCGCGGTCGGGAGATCCAGTCTCACGCCCAGGTGGCGGGAGATGCGGTGGACGAGCAGCCCGGTCGCCGCCGCGCCGCGATCGGTGAACGCCGCATCCCACCAGGGCTCGCCAAGGAAGGGGTGGTGGTCGACGACCACCTTCGCCGCGGGCGCCTCCCGGATCGGCCCGTCCAGATCCCCGCAGCGGGCGATCTCGTTGATGTCCAGGAGCACGCACACGTCGTGGGGGGGAAGGGTGATTCCCTGGCGCCGCGCGAAAGGGGCATCCTCGTAGAGGAAGGCGTAGACCGGCGGGGGGGCGTCGGGATTCACGACCACGACGTCCTTGCCGAGGGCGGCGAGGACGCGGGCCAGGGCCACCTGGGAGCCGATGCAGTCCCCGTCGGGCCGCACGTGCCCGACGAGGACGAAGCGGCGGCCGTTCCGAAAGATGTCGAGCGCCCGGCGCTGGGCCTCGGTGACGGGGGAGAGCGGGCGGGTCATCCGCGCATCCTGCCATATCCACGCGGGGATCTCGCCCCGCGGCCGGGCGCCGGGCGGGCCAGCGGACCTCCGGATCCGCCGGCAGGCAGGGCGACGGGCTGGCCCCCGATCCAGAGGCCGCTCACGCGCCCGGCCCCGCTCGTCAACGCGTCCAGCGCCGGGCGCCGGCCGGCGGCCGCGAGCCCGGCGATCGCCGCCACGTCGGCTTCCCGGCCCGGGAGGAGCTCCCCCAGGCGATCGGCGAGGCCCAGCGCCCGCGCCGCCCGGGAGGTCCCCATCGCCCAGACCTCGGCGGGATCGAGGCTGCTCGCCCCCGCGCGGGCGAGGGCCATCTCCCGGCGCAGGTCGAGGTCGGCGTTGCTCGCCAGGGAGTCGCTCCCGAGGGCGACCATCACCCCGGCGCGCCGCCAGCGCCGCCAGGGAAAGGGCTCCCGGCCGAAGAAGGCGTGGGTGCCGGGGCAGTGAATGAGCACGGTGCCTCTCGCCGCGATCTTCTCCATCTCCCCGCGGGCGGGGTGGTTGCCGTGGACGAGGGCCGTCGCGGGCCCGAGGAGCCCGGCGGCGAAGAGGAGGTCGAGCCCCGTCCGCCGCGGCGAGGGCGGCAGGAAGGGAGCGAAGGGCCCGCCCCCCGTCGCGAGCCAGAGGGTCTCCTCCTCGCTCTCCGCCCAGTGCACCTGGAGGGGGATTCGCCTTCGCCGGGCGATCTCGCCCGCCCGGCGGAGAAGCTCGTCGCTCGCCGTGAAGGGGGCATGGGGAGAGATCCCTTCCCACCGGGAGCGCGTCGGGGGGAGCCGCCGGCGCACGCGGAAGAGGACGGCGGCGCGGCGGAGGGGATCCCGGGCGTCGAGGACCTCGCGGTAGCGGCGCACGCGCAGGGGACCGGCGTCGGCCCGGTCGTGGGCGTCGCTCGCGTCGATGTCGCCGGCCGCGGTCGTGCCCGTGGCGAGGAGCCGGCGGACCCCCTCCACGAGACCCCGGGCCGCGGCGGCGGCGCCCGCTCTCTCGCGCGCCTCGATCAGAGCCGCCACCCAGGCCGCGAAGCCGCGATCGGCGGGGAGCTGGTCCCGGAGCAGGCCGAGCTCCAGGTGGGCGTGGGCGTTGACGAGCCCCGCGGCGAGCACGACGTCGCCCTGATCCTCGGGCGGGAGGCCGTGGACCGCGGCCGCCCGAGCGACGGCGCGCGGCCCGGCGAGGAGGCGCGCGATCCGCCCCCGCCGCACCAGGAGCCCACCCCCCTCGATCCACCGGTCCGGAGTGGGGAGGAGGTAGCGGGCGGTCAAGAGCCGCATGCCCGGCTCCGCCGGCACCGACCGCAGGGGATGGAAGAACGGCGTTCTTCCATCCCGTTCAATCGGGCTGCACGCGCAGGGTGATCCCCTCGATACCGAGAATCTGGTCGTACCCGGGCTGGGAGGCGTCCCAGATGACCACGAAGCGGACCATGTTCGCCTGGACGGTCCAGGGGTTGACGAGATCGTCGTTCATCTCCACCGGGTGCTTGACCCAGCTCGTCACCGAGTTCGGGAAGACCGGGCTGTCCAGGCCGTAGAGGTTCGTGTTGCAGGGGTTGTCGAGGGCGCCCTGGACCCGGCCGCCCTGGAACCGCACCACGAGGGGCGCCGCGCCAAGATCGTTGCCGAAATGCGTCTCCAGGGACTCGGCGTAGATGTCGTTCGCCCCGCGCCAGGATTGCACGCCGAAGCCCTCGATCACGACATCCATGTCCCAGCCCAGGGTGTCGCCGTCATCGGCGGCGAAGTCGAGCTGGAAGAAGCTCCCCGGCGGATGGATCCAGCACGCCTGCGCCCCGCTCAGGGCATTGGGACCGACGGCCAGCGGATTCCACTGCGCGAGGGTGAAGATGTCGGCAGGGGTGGCCCCCCAGTTGTCCAAGAGCGTCGCGGGGGTCGGGAGGAGCTTCGTCGCCTCGGCATCGAAGTCCGGCAGCGGGAGGAAGGTCTCCATGCGCAGGATCCCCGGGCTGCCCAGCCCCCCGGTCGAGGAGTCCTCGCCGAGCCCGCCGTCGCCGCCCCGGACGTCGATGCGACCGGGGACGGTCTGCACCTGGATCAATCGCGACTGCAGGAGCAGGCCGCCGCCGCCGCCGCCGCCGCCCGGCGAGGCGAAGGAGTCCAGGTCGGAGTCGTTGCTGGCCCCCGCTCCCCCGCTGGCGTCCAGGACCCCGTTCACGACGATGCGCCGGCCGGCCTGCGCTTGCAGGCCGCCGCCGCCCCCGCCGCCCCCGCCGCCGCTGTGGGAGTAGTAGTCGAAGATCGAGAGGGTGCCCCCCCCGGGCTCGACGAAGCAGTCGATGAGGTAGGTGCCGTTCGAGGAGGTGAGCTGCAGGTGGCCGCCGGCCCCGCCGCCCCCGGCTCCCCCGCGCAGGAAGCCGCCTTCCGGATCCAGGCTCATCACGAGGTCGGGATCGACCCCGGCGAAGAGTTCGTCGCGGTCCCCGCCGGGCGAGTCGGGCGGCGGATCGGTGTGGTCCTCGCCGAAGGTGCCGGAGAGCTCGCTCACCCCGTCGAGGCCGTCGAGGGAGTGCGCGCCCCCGCCGCCCGCCCCGCCGGCGGCGCGGTTCCGGCACTGCTGGGTGCGCTCGAACTGCATCCCGGCGAGGTCGAGCGGATCGGTCGGGAAGTAGAGGCCGAGGTCGTCGTCGTGCGGCCACGCGACGCCGGCCTCGCCCTCGGCCACGTTGTCCGTCGGCGTGATCGAGTTCGGCCACGGTATGCCAATGCCGGGATTGCCGTCGACGTCCTCGTAGAGGCCCGGGTCGTAGGGGTTGTCCACCCCGTCGACCCCCCCGATGCCGGCGAAGGCCTCGCCGTCGGGGCGCATGCCTCCCTCGCCGCCGAGGCCGCCCCCGGGGGGCGGGGGGCGCCGCCGGCGCCGCCGAGAAACGTCTCGCCGTGCTGGGCGGCTGCGTTCGCCGCCGAGACGTCGATCACCCCCTGGACGACCACTTCCCCGCGGGCGAACAGACGAGCGGGGCGGCTTCCCTCGAAGCGCAGGGTGCCCCCGGCATCCACGCGCACGCGGGAGAATTCGAAGATCCCCCCGGTCACGGTGATTCCGCCCGGGGAATCGATGATCAGGGCCGGATCGAAGATGGACGGATCCTCGGCCCCCACGACGATGTCCAGGAAGTCCTCGCTGTCGGTGTTCAGGACGACCGTCGCGCCGCTGGGGACGACCAGGTCGCCGAGCTGGCCCGAGCCGCCGCCGAGCACGCCGGAGGGCGTTCCGCCCTCCGAGCCGGGGAGCAGGGTCCCCCCCGAGCTCCAGACGCTGCCGGTGCGGGTCTCGTCCTCGTTCGCCTCGTTCTCGAAGTCCTCGACGATGTCGAGGGGATCGAAGTCGATGGCCTCGGGCGTGAACACCCACTCGCCCGCGTTCTCCAGGGAGTTGCCTCCGAGGTCCTTGATGGCCTCGGGGAGCACCAGGATGACCTTGCGCTTGACGGCCCCGCTGCCCGCCGAGGGCAGCCCCCCGTCGGGGGTGAAGATCACGGTCGTGATCAGGGCATCCTGGTCGATCGAGATGGAGAAGGTGCCGGCGATCGACAGCCGATCGGACTCGGTGAGGAGATCCCCATCGGGGTCGATCTTGACCTCGATCGTCGTCGACGTGCCGGTGACCGGGTTGGCGAGCGTGCCCGGGTTCATCACGTCGTCGAACACCATGGTGATCAGCGTGTCGCGCCACACGTCGGTCGCCCCGTCGGCATCGACGTCCAGCTCGAAGGTGGACGGGTTCCCCTCCGCGTCGTAGCCGGTGACGCGGTCGACGGTGACGGCGACGTTGGGCGGCCCCGGGTTGGCGTCGAAGATCCCCCGCGAGGCCACCAGCGTGCAGAGGAGCCGGTTCTGGACGGGCGCCCCCTGCGAGTTCTTGATGAACGGACCGGCGGGATCGAGGATCTGGCCGGGGATCTTGAACGTGTAGGTGGCCCCGTCGGTCAGCCCGAAGATGGGGTTGCCGGAGGAGTCGAACGTGAGCTGGGGCCGGTAGATCAGGACCCGGCTGTTCGCCGGATCGAGCGAGAAGCTCGAGGGGGGGGTCTTGCCGGTCGCCACCTCCACCACCTGGAAGGTGCTGTTCGTCACCGTGCTCAGGCGCACGGGGTCGGTGAAGGCGATGCGGATCTCCTGGTTCACGTAGACGTCCGTCACCCCGCAGCTCACCTGGTCGCCGCTCCCCACCGAGCAGCCGAGGGTGCAGGACGTGATCGCCATGGAGCTGCCGTTCGAGCCGCCGCCGGAGGGGCAGCTCGTGAGACCGAGCGGGAGACCGAGACCCAGGGCCAGGGTGAAGAGGGCTCGCTTCTTCATGGGACCAGCGTTCGGGGTGGGAGGGGGGCCACCTTCGGGGTGGGGCGGAATCGGGGGGGAGGAGGCCCGGCGGCGCGATCTCGCCCTCGCGCGGCGGGGGGTCGGGAACGCGCCGAAAACCGCGATTCCCGGCCTGGCACTATAGTTGTCACGGCGGAGGGTGTGCCAGCACTTTCCCCCCCCCGACGCCCCTCCCTATCCAACCCACGTGCCGCCGTAACGCCCCGCGGGGAGCGGGGTTGGGGCCGGGGGCCGGTCGTCCCGGTTCGTCCGCGCACTCTCCGGCGGTGCGGGAGTGCACGGCGGGCCGGCCCGCGCGGCCGGACGCCTGGACGGCGGCGGCCCGGGGGCTATCGTGGGCCCTCCCGCTCCGCCCCTCGGACCTCCGCCCCGCCCGCGCCGCCATGCTAGACTCCCTGCCGCCGATCCTCCCCGGCCGTCCCGGAAGACGGGCGCTCCGCTGCCTCCTTCTTCTCGCCGTCCTCGCGCCGGGAACGGGATGCGGGGGGGGGAAGGAGGAGGAGGCGGCGGCGGCGGAAGGGAGATCCTCCCTTGCCCCGGGCGATCTCGCCCCCGGATCGCCGGAGATCCAGCGCGAGATCCGCGACCTGATCGCGGCGGTGACCCCCCTCCCGGCGAACGCCAGTCCGGCGGAGAAGAGCGCCTGGTTCCCCCGGCGCCGGGCGTGCCTCGAGCGATTGCGCGCGGCCGGGCCGGCGGTGGGACGGGAGGCCCTGCGCGTGTACCTCGATCGTCCCGACGCGGAAAGCGAGGCGCGGATCGGCCTCCTCGACGTGGCCGCCCATGGCCTCCCGGCGGAGTCGCGGCCGCTCCTCGTGGAGCTCGTCACCACCTTCGGGGCTCCGCTCGACCTGCGGGCCGCGGCCGTTCGGATCCTGGGCGAGACCTCGCCGGCGGTCGCGGTGGATGTCCTCGGCGCCATCCTGCACGAGGAGCGGCCCCGCACCACGTATCCACCGCTCGACCAGATCCTCGAAGCGTGGCTCGCCGCCGCCCGGACGACGGGAGCGGATCCCGTCGAGCTCCTCGCCCTGATCGCCACGGACCTCGCCAGGGACAACGCCACGCGCACGATCGCCCTGCGGGCGCTCGGCGAGCGGGCGGCTCCGGTGGGCCGCCAGGCCCTGGAGGCGGTGCTCGTCGAGTCTTCGGGCAACCACTACCTGCGGCGGATCGCCGCCCAGTCGCTGCAGGAGACGCTCTCGCCGGAGGAGTTCTGTCCCCTCGTCCGCCGGGTGCTCGAGAACGAGGCCGACGAGAGCTTCCAGGTCTTCCTCCAGGACATGCTCTCTCGCTTCTGCCAATGATCACCGACAGCCACGCCCACCTCACCTGGAGGAGCTACGGCGAGGATCTCGGGGCGGTCCTGGCCCGGGCCCGGGCGGCAGGGGTCGAGCGGGTGATCGTGCCCGGCACCGACGTGGCCTCGTCCCGCGCGGCTCTGGCGCTGGGGGCCGCCGCGCCGGCGGTCTTTCCGGCGGCCGGCATCCACCCCCACGACGCCGCCGGGGCCGACGCCGGCGCCCGCGCGGAGATCGAGGCGCTGTGCCGGCAGCCGGAATGCGTCGCCGTCGGAGAGAGCGGGCTCGACTACGCCAAGGAGTACTCGCCCCGCCGCGCGCAGCTCGAGTGCTTCTGCTGGCAGCTCGATCTCGCCCGGCGCCTCGACAAGCCGATCATCGTCCATTGCCGCGACGCCCACGCGGACACCGCGCGGATCGTGACCGAGTTCGCGGGAATCCGCGGGGTCATGCACTGCTACGCCTTCGGCCCCGCAGAGCTCGCCCCGTACCTGGAGGCAGGCTTCCTGATCTCCTTCGCCGGCGCCGTCACGTACCCCGGCAACGAGGAGAATCGAGAGGCGGCCCGGGCCGTCCCCGCCGACCGGCTCCTCGTGGAGACGGACAGCCCCTTCCTCGCGCCCCAGGCCCACCGGGGCCGGCGCAACGAGCCGGCCTATGCCGCCGAGATCCTGGCGCGGATCGCCGAGGTGCGCGGCGAGGATCCCGTGGCGCTCGCCCGGTTCACGAGCGCGAACGCGACCCGGCTCTTCGCGCTGCCGGAAGTGGGCAACTGAGAGGGGAGGCACGGCCTCCCCGGCAATCCAAGCCACGGCAACTGGGATGGGAGGCACGGCCTCCCATCCTCAGTTGCCGACCACCGTCCAGGTGTTGCCGTCGTTGGCGGCCTCGCCATCGGCGGTGATCTGGGCGGTGATGCCGAGGCGGGCGCCCATGTCCAGGCCCCCGGTGCCGTCGCTGTAGGCGGCGTCGAAGGCCGGGATGTTGGCGGCGTTCACGATGTCGTCGTACGTCTCGTCGGCGTTCAGGAACTGCAGGAGATCGCCTTCTTGATTGATGAAGAAGGCCCGGCTGCCGGTCACGCCGGCATCCACCGGCCAGGCGTAGCAGCACCAGAGGATCTCGCCGTTGCTCGAGTCCGGAAGGTTCGCAGCGTCGGCGCCGCCGACCCCGGCCGTTCCGTCCTCGGGGACTCCCGCGATCGCCCCCCCGGCCGCCGCCGCCGGCAGCCACATCTTGAAGTAGTAGCCGGCGCGCTCGACCACCCCGTGCCCGTTCGCATCGACGACGATGTCGCCGAAGGGGGTGGGGAGGATCGGCGGGGCCAGGCGCTCGACGCCGATGCCCGGGGCGCCCGTGGCGACGTCGTAGATCCGGAGGCTCGCGACGCCGACGAGCTCCCCGATGTAGGCGAACTCGCCCCCGCCATCGGCATCGGCGTCGATCGCGCAGGCCGAGACGATCTGGGCCTGCGCGGTGGCGAGCGAGCGCAGAGTGGCGAGGGCGGCGTTCTCGTTGGCCGCGATCCGCGTGCTCATCAGCTTGGGGATCGCGATCGACGCGACGACGGCGATGATCGCCACGACGATCATGAGCTCGATCAGGGTGAAACCAGAGTTCTTCCGTTCGTTGTCCATGACTCGTATGCCGGCGGGCGAGCGCAACGTTCCTCTATCGGGCGGGGCATGTTCAGATCTTGTGAAGGGCAGCCGGAAGAAAAGGCGAGGGGCGCCGCCGGCAAGCGGCAGCGCCCCTCCGTCCGCGTACGGACAAGGCGGATCGGGAATCGATCCGGATCAGTTGCCGACCACCGTCCAGGTGTTGCCGTCGTTGGCGGCCTCGCCATCGGCGGAGATCATGGCGGTGATGCCGAGGCGGGCGCCCATGTCCAGGCCCCCGGTGCCGTCGCTGTAGGCGGCATCGAACGCCGGGATGTTAGCGGCGTTGATGATGTCCTCGTAGGTCTCGTCGGCATTGAGGAACTGCAGCAGGTCCCCTTCCTGGTTGATGAAGAAGGTCCGGCTGCCGGTCACGCCGGCGTCCACCGGCCAGGCGTAGCAGCACCAGAGGATCTCGCAGTTGTCCGAGTCCGGGATGTTGGCCGCGTCGGCACCGCCCACGCCGGCCGTTCCGTCCTCGGGCACGCCCGCGATCGCCCCGCCGGCGACGGCCGCCGGCAGCCACATCTTGAAGTAGTAGCCCGTGCGCTCGACCACGCCGTCGCCGTTCGCATCGACTTCGATGCCCCCGAAGGGAGTGGGCAGGATCGGCGGATCGATCTCCTCGAGCCCGATGGCCGGGGCGTCGGTGGCCGCGTCGTAGATCCGGAGGAAAGCCGTGCTGGCCAGTTCGCCGAAGTAGCCGAACTCGCCGCCGCCGTCAGCGTCCGTGTCGATCGCGCACGCCGACTCGATCTGCGCCTGGGCCGACGCGATCGACCGCAGGGTCGCGATGGCGGCGTTTTCGTTGGCCGAGATCCGCGCACTCATCAGCTTGGGAATCGCGATGGACGCGATGATCGCGATGATCGCCACCACGATCATGAGCTCGATCAGGGTGAAACCTGAGTTCTTCCTGTAGTGTTTCATCTCGTGTTCGTGTTCTTCGTTTCCACGGTGCCGCATTGCCGTCCTGGTGTCGTGCTCCGCGGCACCGCAGAGCCATCCACCGTTCTTGCGAGACCGAGCGACGGAGGCGCCGCTCCCCCGAACGGCCGCCGGCCGTTGCCCTCGTGGGGAGGGTCGCGACCCCGGCTGCTCGACCTCGTGCACCTCGTCGAGATACCGCCCGACGGGGGCCGAAGCGGGACCCCTATCGGCCGGGGTACGTATCGAACTTGTGAGAATCGGCCCTGGATTCGGCCGCGGTCCCCCGGATGGGGCGGGGAGACCCCGCGGCCCCGCTCGGCTCAGCTCAGCTCGCCGATGATGTTCAGGATCGGGAGGAAGACGGCGAGGATCACGACGCCGACCAAGCCCCCCATGACGCAGATCAGGATCGGCTCGATCAGGCTGGTCAGGGCTTTGATGGCGGCCTTGACCTGCGCGTCGTAGAACTCGGCAATCTTTTCCAGGAGCGACTCGAGGGCGCCTGATTTCTCCCCGATCGCGATCATCCGCACCACCATGGGCGGGAAGACCCGCGTCCGCCCGAGGGGCTCGGACAGCATGTTCCCGTTGCGCACGCTCTCACGGGAGGCATAGACGGCGTTGGCGACCACCCGGTTGCCGGACGTGTCGGCCACGATGTCGAGCGTCCCCATGATCGGCACGCCGGAGCGAACCAGCGTGGCGAAGGTCCGGGAGAAACGGGCCAGCGCCACCTTGCGGGCAAGCTGGCCGAACACCGGGACGCGCAGCATGAAGTGGTCGAGCAGGAGCGCGCCACGCTCGGTCCGCTTCAGAGCGGTGAACAGGAAGCCCGCCCCGACCACGACCGCGACCATGATGTACCACTTGTCCCGCAGCCAGTCGGAGATGGCCAGCACGGTCAGGGTGAGCCCCGGCAGCTCGGCTCCCAGGCCGTCGAAGACCTGCTTGAAGCCGGGGACCACCCCGATCATCAGGAACATCGTGATGCTGACGACGAGGATCATCGAGATGACGGGATACGTCATCGCCGACCGGATCTCCCGTTTCAGCTCCGCGCTCGCCTCCACGTAGTCGGCCAAGCGCTCGAGGATGATGTCCATCTGGCCGGAGGCCTCCCCCGCCGTCACCATGCTCGTGTAGAGCCGCGAAAACGCCTTCGGGCACGTGTTCATCGCGTCGGAGAGATCGGAGCCTCCGCGCAGCTCGGCGGTGAGGCGCTCGCAGGTGGCCCGCATCCCGGGCGACTCCGCCTGTTCGGTGAGCACCTCGAGGGACTCGAGGAGCGAGATGCCCGCGCTGATCATCGTGGAGAGCTGGCGGGTGAAGATGACGAGCTCGCTGTGCTTGGCGCGGGGCTTGGCCTTGAACAGCGCCCCTCCGAAGCGATGGCGGGCCGCGGTCGAGCCGCGCTCCGCCTTCTTCCCGCCGCCCTTCGCCTCCTGCACCCGGAGCACGATCAGGTCCTGGTTGCGGAGCTGGCTCACGGCCTCGCCGCGGCTGGCAGCCTGGATCGTGCCCTCGATGGTCTTGCCGGCGGGGTCCTTGGCTGCATACGAGAAACTTGCCACTGCTGCATCCTCCGGCCTAGTCGGCCATCGTCACCCGAAGGACCTCCTCCAGGGAGGTATTCCCGCGCATCACGTTCATCAATCCGACGCGACGCAGGGTCAGCATCCCGTTCTGAAGCCCTTCGGCCTTGATCTCTTGCACGGATCGTCCTTCGACGACCATGCGCTTGACCTTCGCGGTCAGGCGCAAGGTCTCGAGAATCGCCAACCGGCCCCGGTAGCCGCCCTTGCAGCGCGGACACCCCTGGGCTTCGGGACCGAAGATCTGGAGGCCGGCGATCTCCTTGTCGGTGAATCCCACCGCCCGCAGCTCCCGCTCCGGAACTTCGATCTGCTTCTTGCAATGCGGGCAAAGCCTCCGCACCAGACGCTGGGCGGCGACCACGATCACCGAACTCGCCACCATGAAGGGATCGACCCCCATGTCGACGAGCCGCGTGACCGCCCCCACCGCGTCGTTCGTGTGCAGGGTGGAGAGCACGAGGTGCCCAGTGAGGGCCGCCTTCACGGCGATCTCCGCCGTTTCCTTGTCCCGGATCTCGCCCACGAGCACCACGTCGGGGTCCTGGCGCAGGATGGAGCGAAGGGCGGTCGCGAACGTGAGGCCCCGCTTCGGGTTCACGGGCACCTGGTTGATCCCATCCATCCGGTACTCGACCGGATCCTCGACCGTCACGACGTTGATCTCCGGCGAGGAGACCTCGCGCACGGCGGCGTAGAGGGTCGTCGACTTGCCCGATCCCGTCGGCCCGGTGATGAGCAGCATCCCGTAGGCCGCCTCGGCCCCGGCGCGGAAGTCCTCGAGGCACTTGGGCTCGAAGCCGAGCGCGTCGAGCCGCAGGACGATCCCGGATTGGTCGAGGATCCGCATCACGGCCTTCTCCCCCCCCACGACGGGCAGGGTGGAGAGGCGGAAGTCGATCGTGCGGCCCTCGTACTTGATCTGGAACTTGCCGTCCTGCGGCTCCATCCGCACCGCGATGTCCAGGTTGGCGAGGATCTTCAGCCTCGTCATCAGGGAGGGCAGGATGTGCTTGGGGGGGGACATCACCTCGAAGAGGTGGCCGTCGACGCGGTACCGCACCCGGATCGCGTGGTCCAGCGGCTCGATGTGGATGTCGCTCGCCTTCTCGCGCAGGGCCTTGAAGAGGATCAGGTTGACGAGCTTGACCGCGGGCACGTCCTCGGCGCCGCTGGCGATCGTGACGTCGATGTCCTCGAGCTCGTCCTGGCGCTCGACGACGATCTCCTGCCCTTCGACCTCGGTGAGGAGGTCCTCGACGTCCTGGCGGTTCCCGTCGTGGACGGCGTTTAGCGCCGCCTTGATGGCCGAGGGGTGGCTGAGCACGGGCCGGACGCGGCACCGGGACAGGATCTTCAGGTCGTCGAACAGCAGGACATCGAACGGATCCGACACCGCCACCGTCAGGTTGTCCCCGTTCTTGGCGATGGGGAAGACGCAGTGCTCGACGCAGATCTCCGGCGGCAGCGCTTCGTGCGCCGCGGGATCGGGCCGCACGCGGGAGAGGTCCACGGGCGGGAGGCCCGAGGTCTCGGCCAGGAGCTCGTACAGCCGCCGCTCCTCGACCAAGCGGCGCTCGAGCAGCACGTCCACGACGGGCTGCCCGGTCTCCCGCGCACTCGCCCAGTCCTCGGCGGAGACGAGCCCCGCGTCGATGAGCAGGTGGCGGATCTTGCCGGAGACTCGGACCATCAGGCCGCTTTGAGGAGGGTTCGGAACTCGCTCGGGTCGGTGATCGTCTTCTCGGCGTCCTCGAGCCGCACGCGGCCGCAGCGCACGAGATCGGCGAGCCACGCGGAGAGGGTCTTCATCCCCATGCGCGCGCCCGTCTGGATCTGCGAGTAGATCTGGTGCCCCTTGCCCTCGCGGATCAGGGCCCGGATGGCCGAGTTCGCCAGCATGACCTCGGCCGCCAGCACGCGGCCGCGCCCCATGGCGGAGGGCAGGAGCTGCTGGCAGAAGACGGCCTCGAGGGTGAAGGAGAGCTGCGTGCGCACCTGCTGCTGCTGGTGGGCCGGGAACACGTCGATGATGCGGTTGACGGTCTGCACCGCGTCGGACGTGTGCAGAGTGGCGAAGGTCAGATGTCCGGTCTCGGAGAGGGTGAGCGCGGATTCGATGGTCTCCAGGTCGCGGAGCTCGCCGACGAGGATGAAGTCGGGGTCCTGGCGCAGGACCGACCGCAGGGCATGCTTGAAGTCGTGGGAGTCGGATCCGATCTCCCGCTGCGTCACCATGCAGCCTTGGCTCTGGTGCGCGAACTCGATCGGATCCTCGATGGTGACGATGTGCCCTTGGCGGGTGCGGTTGATGTAGTCGATCATCGACGCCAGGGAGGTCGACTTGCCCGAGCCGGTCGCACCCGTGACGAGGACGAGCCCGGCCCGCAATCCGCACAGCCTCTCGCACACCTTTCGCGGCATGCCGAGCTGATCGAAGGAGGAGATCTCGTGGGGGACGAGGCGCAGGACCGCGGCCACGGCGCCGCGCTGGTAGAACACGTTGGCCCGGAAGCGCCCCTGTCCCTCGAGCTCGAACGAGCAGTCGATCTCCAGCTCCTTGTCGAGCTTCGCGATCTGATCCGAGGTCAGGACGCTGGTCGCCAGCCGGCGAGTGTCCTCGGCCGTCAGGGAATCCGTCTCCACCGGCACGAGGATCCCATCGATGCGCAGACGGGGCGGCGAGTTCGTCGAGACGTGGAGGTCCGATCCCCCCTTGCGCACGAGGAGCGCAAGGAGGTCTTCCATGGTGATCATCGGGGCGGACGAAGGGGTTGGGGGTCTCTGGGCCGCAGCCCGGGACTCGGTTCCGGGACCCCTGATCGACCCCCCGCGCGGCGGAACTCAAGGGATCCGCCCCGCGGATTCCCATCGCCGCGCGCGGGGCGGGAAGTTCCTTCCGTCCGCCCGCCGGCGGCTCCCCGACCGGCGCCTCGCCGGGTGCGGATCCCCGCGACGGGGGATCACTCCTCTTCCACGCGCTTGCCCTGGGTGGCGAGGATCTTCTGCTGCTCGGCGGCCGGGACGCGGGCGTAGGTGTGGAAGGCCATGCTGTAGGACCCCTCGCCCGCGGTCTGGGACTTCAGGTCCCGGTGGTAGGTCTGCACGGTGGCGAGCGGAGCGTGGACCTTGATCACGGTGATCGCTCCGTCCGCCTCGGAGGATTGATCGACCACCGTGCCCCGGCGTTGGCTCGTGATGTCGGAGAAGATCGCCCCGGAGTCCTTCGCGGGCACGTGGATCTCGAGAGCCATCACCGGCTCGAGGAGCACGGGGCCCGCCTTCTCGAAGGCCCCCCGGAAGGCATTGGCCCCCGCCTTCTTGAAGCTCGCCTCGTCCGAGTCGACGGCGTGGAACTTGCCGTCGTACAGCTCGATCTCGACGTCCACCACCTGGCTGTGGGTGAGGATGCCCTGCGCGGCCACCTCGCGGATGCCCTTCTCGACCGCCGGGATCAGGTTGCGCGGGATGGACCCGCCGACCACCTTGTCCAGGAAGACGACCCCCGCGCCCTCCGCGGCGGGGCGGATGCGGATGTAGCACTCCCCGAACTGGCCGCGGCCGCCGGTCTGCTTCTTGTGCCGGTGGTGCCCGTCCGCGGGCCGGGTGATCGTCTCGCGATAGGCGATCCGGGGCAGGGCGGACTCGATCTCCACGCCGTAGCGGCGTTTCAGCCGCTGCTCCATGATCTGCAAGTGCAAGTCGCTCATCCCGTGGACGACGAGCTGGTGGGTGAGCGCCACGTGCTCCACCCGGAAGCTCGGATCCTCGGCGGCGAGCTTCCCGAGGGCCTGACCGATCTTCTGCTCGTCGCTGCGGCTCTTGGGGGCGACGGCCAGGGCCACCATCGGGTTCGGGAGGACGGGGACGTCGATCGTCGGGTGGTCCTTGCCGGCCAGCGAGAAGGTCTTGCCCCAGCCGATGTCCTCGACCTTGGAGAAGGCGGCGATGTCGCCCGCGGACACCGCGCTCGCGGTGACGCGGTGCTTCCCGCCGAGGGGGTGGAACAGCCCGCCGAGCTTCTCCCCCTTGCCGGCGCCGATCGCGTCGGAGGCGGAGATCGTCCCCTGCACGATCCGCGCGAGGCAGATCTTGCCCACGTGGGGGTCGCTCTTCACGTTGAACACGAGGCCGAGGAGCGCCCCGGCGGGATCGGCGGGGATCGCCTTTCCGCCGGCGGCGAACGAGGGTCGCAGCGCCGGGCTCGGGGCGTAGGCCGCGAGATAGCGCAGGACCTCGTCGATGCCGATCCCCGTCTCGGGGTTGCAGACGAGCACGGGGATCAGCGCGCCAGCGGCGATGGCGGCCGGGCCGTGCTTCTGGAGCACCTCCGCGGAGAGCTCTTCGGTCTCCAGATACTCCATCACGACGTCCTCGTCGGCGCACGCGTCCATCACCCGGTCGTGGAGGAGCTTCTTCCATTCCATCGGCGAGTCGTCCGGCGGCGGCCCCACCGCGGCGAAACCGGGACCGCTCTGGTCGGGGACGAGCACCGGCACGCAGGCCGCGCCGATCCGCGCCCGCAATCCCTCCACTAGCGCGTCGAAATCGGCGTTGTCGCCGTCGACGTGGGTCACCACGATGGCCCGCGCTCGTCCCAGCGACCGCGCCGCTTCCATCTTCTGGCGCAGGTTGTAGGTCGCGCCGCTCGCGCAGCTCACCACCCCCACCGTCATCTCGGTGGCGAGCATGGCCGAGGTCGAGTCGGCCACGAACTCCGGGTAGCCGGGCGTGTCGATCAGGTTCCACCGGATCCCGTCCTTCTCGGCGTGGACCGCGGCGAGCTGCAGCGTGCTCTGGCGCTCCTGCTCCTCCGGCTCCGTATCGCAGATCGAGGTCCGGTCGCCCACGGATCCCTTGCGATCCGAGGCCCCGAGCGCATAGGCCAGAGCGTCGACCAAGGTGGTCTTCCCGGAGCCGGGGTGACCGACGAAACAGAGGTTGCGCAGGGTGGCGAGTTCGGGGCTCATCGGGGGATCCTGGGCAGGGGCGAAGGGGGGATCGCGGGCGAAAAGGCGGGCATCCTACTGCCTTCCCCACCCCCGCGGCAGGGGCCGGGAGAGGGAAATCCCCTCCCCCGGGGCCGCCGCCGGCCCGCAACGCCCCCGCGGCCCGCCCGGCCGGGCCCCGCCGCAGAGATCCGGCGCGCCGCGGCCGCCGGATCGTGGATCGCCGGAAGCGTTCAGCTCCCGGTGGTGTGCACGACGATCTCGACGCGGCGGTTCTTCGCCTTGCCGTCGGTGGCGTCGTTCGGCGCGACCGGCATGTACTCGCCGTGGCCGGCCACGACGCATTGCTCGTCCGGCACGCCGGCATCCTCCACGAGGAAGTGCAGGACGGCGAGGGCGCGGAACATGGAGAGCTCCCGGTTCGAGTTCCACTTCGACTTCTTGATCGGATCGCTGTCGGTGTGTCCCTCGATCCAGTAGATCCCGTTCGCGTGGTCCGCCTTGAGGACCTGGGCCACCGTCTGCAGGGCGGTCTTGCCCTTGGCGGTGAGATCCGCCTTGCCGGAGGCGAAGGTGATCTCGGCGGGCACCGAGATCATGAAGTTGCCGCCGCGCGTCCCGTATCCGATCCCCTGCTCGTCGAGCTCGGGATAGGCGCCTTCCGCGGGTTTGGTGGCGGCCGCCTCTGCGAGTCTCACCTCGTAGTTCTCGACCTGGAGCTGGAGGGCGCGGTTCTCCTTCTTGAGCTGGGTCTTCTCTTCCCGCAGGGCTCTCACCTCGTCCTGGTAGTCCTTGAGAGCCTTTTGGGAGGCACAACCCGCGGCGAGCGGCACGAGCGCCAGGAGGCCGGCCAGGGCACGGAAGCGATTCGGGAACGAGTTCATGGGTGCGCGATCCTCGTTGGGGTGGCGGGCCGGAGGGTGATCCGGGCTAGAAAACATCGTCGGTCAGGAACCGCGCTACATCATTCCAAGCGAGGAGCACGATTCCAATCCCGATCCCGAGGTAGGGCCCGAACGGGATGTAGCGCCCCGCCGCCCGCGCCACCCGGAGCGAGCGGCCCCGGCTCTTCCGGCTTCCCCGGCGGTGCGCGCGGGCCCGGGAGAGGGCGTAGAAGCGCAGGATGTGGATAACTCCCACCGCCGAGGCCACGAAGGAGGCGAGGAGCAGGGCCACGAGCGCCCCGCCCGGCCCCACGAAGCCTCCCCCCGCCGCCAGGAGCTTCACGTCCCCGAGCCCCATGGCGTCCCGGCCGTAGACCCGTTTCCCGAGCCCGCCGACCGCCAGCAGGGCGCCGCCCCCCACGGCAAGCCCGGCGAGCGAGCCGAGCAGGGCCCCCAGGCGATCCACCCCCTCCCCGGCGGAGAGCTCGCCGGCGATCCAGGTCGAGCCGTGGAGGGCGGGGACGGCGAGGGAGGCGATGGGGGCCAGCACGATCCCCCCGATCGAAACCTCGTCGGGGATCTCGAAGCAGGCGAAGTCGACGAAGGTCGCCACGACGAGCCCGGCGAGGACGGCGTTCTGGACGAGCACGAGCCCCCAGTGTTCCGCCCCTATCCCTGCCTCCACCCCCACCCCGGCCCCCGCCACCGCCCGGAACGCCGTGTAGCCCCAGAGGACGGCGGTCAGCACCTCGACGAGCGGGTAGCGCCAGGAGATCTTCCCGCCGCACCACCGGCAGCGCCCCCGCAGGAGGACGAAGGAGAAAACGGGGATGTTCTCCCGCCAGGTGAGCGCATGGCGGCAGCGCGGGCACCGCGACCGGCGCGGGTGAGCGATGCTCTCTCCCGCCCGGGGCAGCCGGTGGATCGCGACGTTCAGGAAAGAGCCCACCACGAGGCCCACGGCGCTCCACCAGACGACGAAGAGCTCCCGGGAGAGGTCCATGGGACGGCCGCGCGGCTATTGTCCCCCCCCGGCGGGCTCCTTCCAGGAGATCCGCACTTCCTCCACGCGCGGCGGATCCCAGGGCTCGCCGCGGCCGGCCGGCATCTCGAGCTCGACGAGGAGCCGGACCGCCGCGACCGGTTCTTCGGCGAAGTCGAGGTCGGCGACCGGACCCAGGACCTCCCGGCCCCCTTCCCGTTCGCCGAGGAAGCGGACCGCGAAGGAGCCGCCCCCCGCGACGCCCACCGTGCTCGCCGTCAGCCACCGCGACACGCCGTGGGGGGGATGGAACGCCTGGGAGAGGACGGCGTGGCGGATCGGGCGCGCGAGCACGTTGGCCGGAGGCGGATCGAGGTGGAGGCGGCGGTCGAGGTCGGCGTGCTCGCCGCCCCCGCGGGCCTGGATCTTCCCTCCCCCGTCCGCCGTCCTCCAGACCTCTGCCGCCTCCACGCGCCCGGTGCGCTCCGTCACCCGGATCCGGCCCCCGGCGACGAGCACGAGGGGGCCGTCCACCTCGATCCGCCCGCGGACCCGGAGATCCCCGCCGGCCACGAGCACGGTCCAGGGCGCCCCGGTCGCCGCCGCATGCTCCAGCCAGGCGCTGAGGGCGGAGCGGGTCTCGATCTCCCGCCGCACGCGCTCCCGCTCGGCGCGCGCCTCCGGGCCCGCGGGCGGGGAGGAGAGGGCGGCGAGGCGGGCGCGCAGGAGAGGGAGCTCGCGCTCGCGCTCGTACGCGGCGAGGTCGGCGGCGATCGGGGGAGCGGCCGACGCCCCCTCCCGGCGCAGGGTCCCGTCGATCTCGAGGGTGCCCTGGGCGCGCAGGAGGACGAGCCCCCGGATCCGCCCGAGATCGGCCACCTCCCCGGCGGGAACGACGAGATCCACGGCTGCGAGATCGAGGGCGTCCCCCTCCGGAGCCAAGACCGCCGGGGCGAGGATCACGTCCCCGGCTCGCCCGTCCCCCGCGGCGGCGGGGAAGCGGAGCGCGACGCGCCCCCCCGGGGCCTCGGCGTTCGCGGCCCACCCGGCGGTGCCGTCCGCCCCCTCCACCGCCTGGGGCGAGCGCCGCGAGGGGTCGGAGAAGTCCTCCCGGAAGCTCACCTCCGGGCGCACGGTGATCATCGCCGAGAGGGACCAGCTCGTCGGCACGATCCGGCCGCCGAGGGTCGCGGGCGCGGTGCGGCCGTCGCGCACGAAGAGGTGGTACTCGTCGCTCGCGAGCCGCGGTCGCCGCCGCTCCGAGTGGTCCCGGGCCACGGGCGCGAGCTCCAGGCGCGCGCCGCCGGGCTCGTTGGCGACGAGCGTCGCCTCGAGCGGGATCTCCTCGTGCGGATGCGCGCGGGTGAACTGGAACTGGGTGTCGTCCACCGTGGAGGGATCGAGGGCCTCTCCGCACAAGAGCACGATCGGCCCGAAGGGACCGATCCGCGTCGACTCCGGCCGCAGGAAGGTGGGGATCGCCGTGAAGGGGTTGAGGAAGATCTGGGCCGGGCCGCCCGCCGCCGCGGTGCGGAACGTGGAGCGGAAGGTGGCCGCGAGCGGCGCGCCGTCCCGGGCCCGCACGCCGTCGGGGGCCGGGAACCCGAGGATCGTCACCTCGTAGGCGGTGCCCGGGCGCAGGCCGCCGTCGGAGAGGTCGCGCGCGCGGGGCAGGTCGGGCACGAACTCGAGCGTCGTGCCGTTCCCATGGACGGCGAAGCGGCCCCCCGCCGGACGGTGGTCGGGATCGCGGATCCGCACGCTCTCCGCGGTGATCGAGGCCCGGTCCAGCCGGCGGGAGAAGTGGAAGACCAGGCTCTCGTTCAGGCAGACGTCCTGGCGGCCGTCCTGGCGGAATCCGGCGAGCTCCAGCGGCGCCAGCTCCCCGCGCCCGGGCCCGCAGGCTCCGAGGGCCGCGAACGCCGGGAGGAGCCAGGGGGACAGCGCGGGTCGCCACATGCGTCCCATGCTATCCCACGAAGCTCCGAGCACCATCCGTACCGGTTCCTCCCGGGGGCAGGCCACCGGTACGGTGCCTCCACATGCCACGCGGACAATGCTCCGGCCCTCGCCCTCGCGTCCTGGATCACACCTCGTTGCCGGCCGTGTCGCCCATGAGGCTTCCGAGATCGACCGTCTCCGCGGCACTTAGTACCCGAAGATCACGTCGTATGCGTTGTGCAGTGTGACCCCGGTCGTCCCCCCCCATGCAACTGCCTGCGTGTAGCATGAGAGTCCAACGAATGCGACCTCATAGGGAACATACGTATAGAAACTGATGGTTTGGCCAGACCCAACGGCCGTGGCAAAGAGATAGGGCGAGGCGGTATCGATAAGGAGATACTCCCCGTACCCAGCGAGGAAGAGCGAGAGCGGCGCAGAGTATCCCACCACTTGCGCGTACGTATTGGTACCCACGTTGGTAACTTTGGCCCACCAATCCAAGCCCAAGTGCGGGATCTCGGTCGTGTAGCCGACCGGATTGGGGGAGCCCAAGGCGTTATTCCGGAATCTCGCCGAACCAGTATAACCGAACACCTTGAGCTCGTACACGGCTCCGCGGTTTGGGCCTCCGTCGTCGTCGTAGTGTGCTCCAACGACGAGATCCGTAACCGCGTCGGAACGGCTCATCAGCGCGAGAGAACAGCCGAACACGTCGCTGTCATCCAGAGGACCCTGCAATCCACCCGACGTCGAGCTGATCTTCTGCACGTCCCAGACCCTGTAGGGATAGGTGTAGGGATCAACGTGCAGCAACCATACCGCTCCCCTGCCAACTCCACCATCGTCGTCCAAGGCTGCGCCCACGGCCACGTGCCGTATCCCGTCATCGGCTCGGGCATCACCCATGGCCGAGACGGCCGTCCCGAACAGGTCATCGTCGTCCAGTACGCCCGACGGGAACCCATTGAGACCGTCCCCGATGATGATTTGCGACCGTGTAGATGCATACGGAGCGCCTGGGTAGAAGAAACCAAGCTCCAGTTCAAGGATGTGCACCTTTCCACGGTTATCATCATTGGCCGGCACGATGTCGGCAAACGGGGCCCCCACAGCGATTTCAACGTAGCCATTACCATTCAGGTCATCCAAGTGGGCCACCGAGTATCCGAACTGATCCGGACCGTTGATGCCTCCCACATTCTGGATCCGGTTCCAGTAGTGCTTATTCCCGTTCGGCAACAGGAAGTAGATCCAAACAGTCCCCGACGTAGACGCATAGTTCTTCGCCCCCACCGCCAGATCGAGGTTCCCATCCCCGTCGAAGTCACCCATGGGGCACAAGGAGGAGCCCAACTGCTGAAAGCCGAATTGTGTGGTCGAGTGTCTGAAGAACGCCTTTACCGTCGCGTTCGCATTCAAGAACACGACCCAGAAAGCCCCAACCTCCCCCGACGCCTGCGGTGCCCCGATTGCCAAGTCGGTGACTCCATCGGCATCGAGGTCGCCGATATTGGCCACGGACCAGCCGAACCAGTCACCGAGATTCACGGTGTTGCCAAGCTGTGCGCTTCCAATCTGGACGGACGACTGGACCTGCCCTCGGTAGTCTTGGAAGAGGATCCACACGACACCCCCCGTGCCCATCATCGGGGAACCTACGGCCACATCTTCGAAGCCATCCCCGTTCAGGTCACCGAGAGATGTGATCCCAGTTCCGAACGCAGCTCCATCGGGAAGCCCACCGGCGAAGCCCCCAGCGGTGTCGCTGATCTTCTGCTCCCAGACGCTCTGGAAGCTCACACCTTGAGCCGGAGTCGTCGACGCCAGGAACCCCAGCACCGCGGTGACAGCGAGAAGAAGTTGGACGTACAGGTGTCTCATATGGGCACTCCTTGGGGAGGATCCCGCAGCTTGTGTAGCCGTCCTTGCGAGCGCAAAGGCAATCGCGAGTTTGCTCGGCACCCAGAGGGCTAGTTGTCCTCATGGCCCGAACGTCCCGACGCTAGGTGCGGCAAGGGACGTTGTCAAGGGCGTCTCCTCCAAGAGCACCATTGTTACATGCTCGCTGAATCGCATTTGCTGCCCGACTTGGCGATAAGTCGATGTCTAGCAGGAATGTGCTTTTCTTCAAGGAATGCATAGCAGTGCGCGGAAATGATCGCAGTCGCCGCCAGTCCTGAGGCTTTCATTCTCGCGCGACGGCGGAGGTAGATCCCCACCCGGCCTCACGATGCATCTGGCCCCGGGCAGATCGACGGGCCCCGCGATCGGGGTCTGCGAACTTCGACACCATCCAATGTTGGGCCAGCATCCGCGGATGTACGCCGTGAAGCTCCGCCGTGTCCGGCGGAGAACATCGGCCCGACTTGGCCCGGCGCAACCAAGCAACCCCGAACCGCCAGCGCCGGGAGGAGCCAGGGCGGTCGTCCCACGGAGGAGATGGTAGAGACCCTCGCCGCGCCAAAACAGAATCCGCCGCCGGCGGCGCGGGATCTGCGCCGGGGGCGGCGGATTCGCCGCGGTTCGGGATCAGAACCGGAAGGGGATCCGCACGAAGTCGAGGGCGACCGGCTCGGTGTCCAGGGTCACCTCGTCGAGCTCGAAGACCACGTGGAAGCGGAAGAACTGGAGCTCGCCGGGGACGAGATCGTTGAAGTCGGCGATGTCGGGGGTCTCCTCGACGAGGAGGTTCGCCTCGTCGGGATTGCCGAACTGGTCGGCGGAGGTGGCGTCGAAGAGGATCTTCACCTTCGCCTCGTCCGGCAGGGCGTCCATCGTGCCGCCGGTCGACACCCGGAAGAACCGGGGGATGAGCGCGTACTCGACGTCGCCCGCCGCGTCGTCGAGGTAGCTTTGCAGGCTCCCGAAGCGGTCGTCGGCGAGGAGCGTCAACACGACGCTCGCGTCGTCGTAGGCCGCCGCCGTGATGTCGAAGTCCTCCGCCGAGGCGGGATCCCCCACGACCTGGAGCCGCAGGACGAAGTTCTTGAGGAGCGCCGGGGTCCGCAGGTAGAGGTCGTTCGAGATCTCGCCCGGATCGTCGATCAGGGGCGAGAGGGACACCCCGGCGATCGAGAGCGTCACGCCGTCGGGGAGGACCGCCACCGTGGCGGAGCCGGTGATCGGCTCGGCGAGGAGCGGCGGGAGCTCGTCCACGGCGCCGCCGCTCGCGAGCACCCGGCCGTCGCCCGCCGCATCCGTGCCGCGGAAGAGGAACCGCACGAGGTCGAGCCCCCCGCCGGGGTCCTGGGCCGCGGCGCCCACGGAGATCCACCGCGAGCGGGCCACGGACCGTGCGCCGAAGCGCGGCACCATCGGGAGAGGGCCCGGCATCGCCACCATGTGGAGGGGGTAGGTCTGCAGCGCCGCCGCGGTGGGCACGAAGATGTCGTGGTTCTCGTCGATCACCGTGCCCACGGGCGCGAGCGGGTCGGGCACGTGGAGCTGGATCACGCCGGGGCCGCCCTCCCCGCCGTGGCTCGCCTCGGGGTCGTCCCCGAGGTAGTTCGTGTTGCCGATCACCTCGGGACCGCCGGCCGCGCTGATCCAGGTGCGCACCGTCGCCCCGGGGTTGCCGTCGGTGAAGTCGATGTAGGAGGCGGTCTGGAGCACGACGTGCCCGCCCGAGCCGCTGCCGCCCGAGCCACCGATGTGGTCGAAGTAGAGCACGTTCTCCCCGGTCGCCCCGAGCCCGCCGGCGCACAGGAGGGCGCCCGCGTTCCCGAAGACGATCGGCCCGAGGGCCCGCAGGTTCACGCCGCCGCCCCCGCCGCCGCCCCCGCCGCCTTTCTCGTCGCTGAAGATCGTCCAGTCAGGGTTCTGGGGTGCGCTGTGGAAGATCGCATCCCCGCCGGCCCCGCCGCCCGCCCCGGCGTGCAGATCGGTGAGCTCGCCGGCGATGATCTCCGTGGTCGGCCCGGAGTCGTCGGGGTAGACGCCCCAGAAGTTGTTCGTGTCGTCCCCGTCGAGGAAGGGGCCGGGGCCAGGGAAACCGCCCCGCGCCGGATGCACGTTGGAAACGGCCCCCTTCCCGCTGGTGTCTCCCCCCGTCTTGTTGTAGCCACGGTTCCCCTCGTGGGCGTAGAGCAGCGTGCCGCTGCCGACCGTGCCCAGGGGGTAGTGGAGCTGCTCCGCGGCGAAGGCCCCGCCGCCCCCGCCGCCGGGCCGGCGGAAGTGCTTGTTCGTAGAAGGGGTGTAGGCGCTCTCGCCTCCCTCGCCGCCGCCGTTCGTGAGGTCGAAAGCTCCCCAGCCGCGGCCGCCGTAGGGGGTCGAGTTGTTCGTGATCCAGCTCGCCGTGCCGCCCTTGCCGCCGCCGGCGGCCCCCGCCCCCCCGATCTCCGGCTGGTGCCCGGTGTCCAGGGTGGCCACGTTCTTGGCGTTGAAGCCGCTCGCGTCCAGGGTGCCGCGGATCTGGATCGTCTCGGTCGCGGTGAGGGTGAAGACGTTCGGGCCCTGGATGCGCAGGAGGCCCCCCTCCTCGATGATCAGGTTGCGCACGTCCACGAACCCGCCCACCGTGTTCTGGCTCGTGGTGGGGATGCCGCCCGGGCCGCCGACGATCGTGGTCGCGGTCGTGTCGAAGAAGAAGATGTCGCCGTCCCGGATCACCCAGTCGAAGTCCCCGCCGGGCCCGCCGTGGCCGTTGAAGTCGAAGGCCATGGCGAGGACCCCGCCGCCCCACTCCGCCTTCGGGGACTCGAAGAGGGCCTCGGCGTCCTCGAAGGAGTCGAGGCCGGCGCCGCCCACCTGGAACGGCTCGAGGAGCTCGTCGCTCTGGTCGTCGGCCGGGTCGAGACTGCCGAAGGCCACGGTGGTCGTCGGGGCCACGGCGAAGTTCTCGATCGTGAGGAGGTTCGTCTGCCCGACGAGGTCCTGGAACCCGGGCCGCACGACGGTGCGGAAGCTCGACGCCGCGGGCAGGAGGCCGACGGGCTCCAGGCGCACCAGCGCCCCGGTCGCCGTGCAGTTCGCGACGAGCTCGACCCGCGTGTCGATCGGCTGCCACTGGAGGCTCGAGTCGAGGAACTCGATCCGCAGGAGATCCTGGCTGATGTTCTCCTCGTCCGGGCTGACCGGCTGGTTGAAGTAGAGGTTCACCGCCACGCTGGTCTCCGGATCGCTGAAGAGGTTCAGCGGCACCTCGAACCCCGGCTCGGAGAGGCTGTAGCCCTGGGTCACGTCGTCGAACTCGAAGTACACCGTGTCGCCCGCGGTGCCGTACTCGATGTGGGACGCCTGCTCCTCGGTCGAGCCGATCGCCCGCACCACCGGGACCGGCGGGCCGCTGACGAGGTCGATGAACGCCCCCCCCGCGTCGGTCGAGGCCGGCGTCGTGAAGTTGCGGCTCTGGGAGTCCTGGAGTTGGGCGCCGGCGAGGGAGCGGACCGTGTTCACCGCCCCGCTCGAGAGCCCGGCCGCCGTGATCACGTAGGGGATCGCGCCCGGCTGCAAGCCGGCGTCCGAGAGATCGGCGAGGGTCGGGCAGGTCGGCTGGAAGACCACCACGCGATCGTCCACCGACTCGAGGACGCCATCGCCGTCGGCGTCGACGGGCAGCGGGAAGAACTCGCCGGTCGCCGGCATCCCGCTCGCGGTCTGGATGTTGATCGTGTTCAGGTTGACCGTCGCGAAGTTCACCCGCTCGTTGAAGGCGAACTCCATCTGGCGGTTGATCTCCCAGATCGACCCCTCGAGCACGTTGATCCGGACGAGCTGGAACCCGCCCTGCTCGGAGGAGCCTCCCGAGACGCCGCCGCCGGAGCAGGCGGCGAGGAGCGCGGATCCCAGGACGAGGGAGACCGGAAGGAGGGAGGCCATCGGTCGATTCATGGCGACCATCGCTGTCGTTTCCAGGGCTGGAGGAGGGGGAGGAGCTGCTACTGGTTCGCGAAGGCGACGCCGACCGCGGAGAGCACCGGGCCCAGCCCGCTGTCGATGTTGCTGAAGAAGCTGAAGCGCATCTGGAGGAACCGGCTGCCGTCGATCTCGTCCACGTCGGACTTCCAGGTGGGATCGTCGTTCAGGAACACGATCGTCCCGCCGTACTGGCGATCGAGGGGCTCGCCGTAGGGATCGAGGTCCTCGGCGTCGAAGGGCTGGTCCTCGGACTGGCCGAAGATCCCCGTGGCGCCCCGGAACTCCACGACCACGTTCGTGCCCGCCGGCTGGTCCGCGCTCCGCGGCTCGACGATCGGGGTCATGTAGTCGGGAGCGGGGAGCAGGGTATCGATCCAGATCGTGTGGGCCCGGCTGATGCGGACCACCATGTCGAGCTGGCCAATGTAGAAGGAGTTGTCGGCGGTGAGCGCGGTGGGCGCCCCGGGGGGGTTCGAGCCCGGGTTGTAGCCGCCCGAGGGGGTGAGCTCGAGGTCCGGGTTCTTCCGGATGATGTTCCCCTGCTGGTCGGTCCCCCCGGTCGAGAAGGCCCGGAAGTTGGGCCGGGCCGAGGAGTTGATGGCGAGCGAGATGTCGACGGCGTTCAGCCCGAGCCCGGAGTCCGAGGGGAAGCAGCGGTACTCCATCAGGAGGGGCAGGCCGAAGCTCGGCACCTGGTTCACCGGCGCCACGAATCCGGGAGCGACCGGGGGTATGGTGTTGCCGTAGAGGTAGAGCGGAGCGTTCACCTCGACGGCGAGGGGGATTCCCGCCCCGAGCGGTCCCCCCTGGGCCCGCACCGCGGTGTTCCGCCAGATGTAGAGGGCGACGTTCGGGTCCCCGGCCCGGTTCAGCGGGAAGGGCATCAGGAACGTGCCGGAGGTGGAGACGAACTTGTCGACCGGGTTCACCACGTAGCCCAGGGCCCGGTTGTGCATCACCACCTGGGGGTCGAGCGGGTCCGAGAGGACGTTCTCCGTGTACAGGGCCGGGGCGTCGAGGACCCCCGAGGAGGGATACATCGGCAGGAGGTTCGGGTCGAGGTACTCGTCCGGCAGGCGGACGGAGTGGCTGAGGCGGATCTCGAAGAGCTCGAAGTAGTCCGCGATCACCTGGCCCCCGATCGGCGACCAGGAGAGGCCGAGGACGTCCATGTTGTACTTCGTCTCGTCGAGGACGTTCCAGCCGAGGTCGCAGTAGCGCCACACGGTCTGCAGCTTGCTCCCCAGGGCGGAGAGGGGCGTCTGCACGCCGGGCGGGAAGGGGATCATGATCGACGGGACGGGATTCGTGCGGTCGGCCGGGGCCGAGATGTACTGCACCGACCGCGGCCGCAGGATCCCCTCGTCGAGGCCGAAGAAGATCTGCCCCCGCACGTCGTAGATCGGGTCCTCCTCCGGCCCCCGGGGCTCGACCTCGTCGACGCCGCTGAAGCGCATCACGACCCCGCCGTTCGCCTCCAGGGGAGCGTTCTCGTCGATGTCGAAGGCGGCCTTGGGCACGTCGCGGGCGAGGGGGTTGCCGGCGAGGTCGGTGATCCCGTCCGCCGTCCCCACGATGTCGAGGTTGTAGACGTCCTGCTGGCCGGTGTGGGCGAAGGGCAGGGCCGGCGTGTAGGTGTACTCCTTCAGGTCGCTCGAGGCCTGCACGTCCCCCACCACGATCGCCGTCGCCGTCGGCTCCGTGTTCACGTCGCCCCGCACCATGATCAGCGTGTCGAAGGGCAGGATCGACTGGGGATCCATCGGCTCGCTGAACCGCACGAGGATCTGGGACGACGGGGAGACGTTGGAGGCGGGGTAGATCCCGGGCTGGGGGGCGAAGGTGATCCAGCACCCCTCGTCCACCGGCACGGCGGGATCGTAGGTGGAGAGGTACAGCCCCCCGCCGAGCAGGGCGTTCGGGTTCGTCACCGGGTCGTCGGAGAGGACGTGGACGTAGACGTCGCGCACCACGCCTTGCTGGGGCTCCGCGGCCGGGCGGGTGACCTCCATGAAGCGGCTGTTCACGGCGAAGATGTCCCCGACGTCGGGGCGCCGCAGGCACACCGTCTCGAAGGCCGCCTCGAGGAGGATGAAGTCGAAGCCGGGGACCCCGCCCTCGGAGGGATCGAGGGGCGTGATGCTGTTCACGTCGATCGGCCACCCCCCGAGCACCTCCGGGGAGTTCAGGTCCAGGAGGAAGCCGTTGTTCAGGTCGCTGCGGTTGCCCGAGCGCATGGCGCGGACGATGTCCCGCGTGGGCGAGGAGCTGTCCCGGGGCCCGTTCCCGTCGTAGGCGACGGTCGCGCCGTGGAGCCCCTCGAAGAGCTCGAACTGCCCCGAGCCGTAGTCGAGGGCGGTGGGGAACCGCACCGAGACGTTGGGGTCGGTGAGCGTCGAGATGCTCGGCGGGAGGCCGAGCGAGTTGATCGGCGCCAACACGGACATCGAGGCCGCCTCGGCCTCGGAAACCGTCATGTCGATCAGGAGCCGCGTCGAGTGGAAGGCGCCGTCGTCGATGCCCCCGTGGTTCGGGTCGAAGAAGAGCCGCGCCGTGAACGGGACGATCGGCGGATAGTCGGTGAGGACCTTGACGGTCTCCGGCAGGTCGATCTCCGCCTCGAGGCTGTCGTCGAGCAGGTCGTTGAAGCGGACGACGAGCACCGGGTTGCGCGTCAGGAACGAGAAGGGGGGCGAGCTCGAGCCGTCGTCGTTCTTGGGGACGATCGGGGGCAGGTTCAGGACCGCGCGGCGCAGGAGGTCGTCGAAGGTGCCGCCGCCGGAGTCGGGCGCCCCCTTGGTGCGCTGGATGATGAGGCGCGTCTTCTGGGTGATCGGGTTCGTCGAGAGCTCGTAGTTCGTCCCGTCCGACTGGATGTTCTCGTTGATCACGAAGTCCCGGAAGGCCGGCGTGACGTCCACCTCGCCTTCCTCGTCGACGTCGTGGATATCGACCAGGCGCCCCCAGAACATCTCCTCGAGGGTGAGCCGGGACGCGCTGCCCCCTTCGTGGGGATCGAGGAAGAAGGTCCCGCTGCCGTCCGGGTTCGCCACCTCGTCCCCGGGGGAGTAGCCGTCGTCCTCGCCGCCGCCGCCCCCCCCCGAGCTGCAGGCACCGGCGAGCGCCGCAAGGAGAAGGACCGCGGGCCCGGGAGCCCCCGGAGGGGCGCTCGCCGTCACCGGGAGAGAACGAGGGATGCGGTGCGGAGCGTGCATGGGATTCGGCCGGGGCGATCGACCTGGGCGGGGGGATGCGGCCGAGGCGGGGGATTCGGCCGGGACCGGGGGGCGGACGGCGGCGGAACCCCCGCCCCGCCGCCCGAAGAGCGGGAGGAGAACGCGCCGGTGCCCGTCCGGGCCGGCCCCGCGCGTCCGATCCCCGTCGAGGCGCTCGACGGCCGAGCGGAACGCGGCGGAAGGGGATTCTTTCATGGCTGGAGGGGGGGGTCAAGCGGACCAGCGGTCCCGCGCTCCCGCGGGCGGGGGGACGCAGTCCAACCCCGGCGGCGGGTATACAAACCCCATGCCAGGCGGCAACCGGCCCGGGCGGGGAATCCTCCCCGGTCGCCCCCAGCGGAGCCGGTCCGCGGCGCGCCGGGAGAGCACCGGCCCCGCGGCCGGATAGCGCGGAATCGCACAGGCGGGGCCGGCCGAAGAGCGGCGCCCGGGGGCGCCCTCTTCGGCCTCTAGGGGGAAGGTTCCTTCGGCCGGCCGAAGGGACCTTCCCCCTGGGGGGCCGTGAAGCCCAGGGCCTGGGCCTCCGCCTCGTCCCGGAAGAAGATCAGGTGGTCGGGGCGGATCTTGCGCACGGGGGCCGCGTCGCGCGGGTGGTAGTGGCGGGTGGTCGAGCAGCCCACGAGGCGGATCGGGATCTCCTGGTCGCAGTAGGCGCAGCAGGCCCGCAGGGGATCCCGGGAGGCCAGCGTGAAGGCCTTCACCGGGTGGCGGAGCTCGGTGTGGGTGATGCAGTTCCTGTTCGGGCAGGGGTTCTCGCCCGCCGGCACGCGGTAGAGGAGGCTCGGGACCTCGGGGGGCCGGGAGGCGAGCTCGATCCGCCCGAGGAGCATCCCGAGGATCGCCATGCGGATCGGAACCCCCCGGGAGGCCTGCTTGAAGTAGATGCTGCGGGGATCGTCGTCGAGCTCGATCGAGATCTCGTCCCGGCGCGGAAGGGGGTGCATCACCACCGTGTCGCGGAGCGAGGTCGCGGACATCGAGCGCGGGTCGAGCCGCATGTAGCGCTTCAGGTCGTCGGGATCGGGGAAGCGCTCCGTCTGGGGCCGCGTCATGTAGAGGGCGTCGACCTGCCCCACCGGGACGCCGCGGCCCTCCATGAACAGGGAGAGCTGGTGGGGCTTCTGGGGCGTGAGATAGACGACGTCGCTCTCGGCGGCGAGCTCGCCGAGGTCCGTGGCATCGGCCCGCACCGGCTCAGTGGCGTACTCTTCGCGCAGCCGCCGGAGCACGTATTCCGGCATTTCGAGCCCGCGGTGGGGCACGCAGACGATGTTCGCCCCCAGTCGCGCCAGGGCGAAGGTGAACGAGTGGATCGTCCGGCTGTAGCGCAGGTCGCCGGCGAGCACCACGTCGAGCCCCTCGATCCTCCCCCGCTCCCGCCAGAGCGTGTAGAGGTCGCAGAGGGTCTGGGTCGGGTGCTCGTGGCTGCCGTCGCCGGCGTTGATCACCGGGACGGTGGCGTACTCGGAGGCGAGGCGCGCCGCGCCCTCCGAGGGGTGGCGCAGCACGATCGCGTCGGCGTAGCCGCTGACGACCCGCACCGTATCGGCGAGGGACTCCCCCTTGGCGGCGCTCGACGTCTTCATGTCCGCCGCGGTGAGCACGCTCCCCCCCAGCCGCTGCATCGCCGCCTCGAAGGAGAGGCGGGTCCGGGTGGAGGGCTCGTAGAAGAGGCTCGCCGAGATCCGGCCCCGGCAGCACTCGGCGGAGGAATAGAGGCGGTCCGCGAAACCCTGGGCGTGCGTGAAGAGCTCCTGGATCTCCGCGTTCGAAAGGTCGTCGACCGAGACGAGGTGTCGGATCCGCGTCATGGGGCCCCGCTCCGCGCGGGGGGTGGGTTCGGAAGGTCGGACGTCCCGGGGGCGCGGGAGCGCACGGACCGAGGCGGCACGGCGGGCGGAGCTTACGGGAAGCTGGCGCGGGAATCAACGCAGAGGAGGGCCTGCAGGCCGTCCTGACGCCGTTCTTCGCCCTCCGCGCGCCCCAGCGCGGCGAGGGCGCGGACGAGGGCCGGGGAGAAGGGGACGGCGAGCCCCGGGGTCCACGGGGCGGCCGGGAGGTCGAGCGCGGCGTGGAAGAGGCCTTCCACCGTCCGGCGGGCCCCCGGCGGATCGGCGAGGGCGGAGATCGCGCCGGACGCCGCGGCCCGCGCCGCGGGGGGGAGGAGATCGGCCGCCGTCGGCACGAGGACCCGGGGCGGCGGCGCGGAGGCCGGGGGGAGGAGCCGGGCGGGGGGGAGGCCCCGAGCGGGGGGGAGGCCCCGAGCGGGGGCGCGCTCGCACCACAGGACGAGGTCGGCTCCTTCCTGCGCGCGGCGGGAAAGGTCCTGGCCGGCGCGCTCGAGGTCCGCGCCGCGCCCGCTCTCCGCGAGCTCCCGCGCGCCCGCCGTGTCGACCAGGTCGGCGGCGTAGGCGCCGAGCAGGACGCGCTCGCGCACCGCATCGCGCGTCGTGCCGGGAGCGGGGGCGACGAGCACGCGCTCCCGGCCGACGAGCAGGTTGAAGAGCGTGGACTTGCCGGCGTTCACCGGACCGGCGAGCACGACGACCGCCGGTTGCAGGAGCAGCCGCGCGCGCTCGCCGCGCGCGACGAGCGCCGCGAGCTCCGCCGCGAAGGTCTCGCCGGCGGGGTCGAGGGCCGCGAGGGCCCGGCGGAGCGCGCCTTCGGCCTGGTCGAGCAGAACGCGGGCCGCCGCCTCGCACGGTGCGTCGGCGAGCAGGCGCGCGGCCTCCTCCTCCAACGCCGCCGGGGCGCGCGAGCGATGGGCGGCGGCGAGGGAGAGGCCGAGGGCGAGGGCGATCCGGCGCACCACCGTCGGCGCGCCGTGGAGATGGAGCTCGATCTCGTCGGGCCCCCTCGCGCACAGGAGGGCCTCGTCGAGGAGCTCTTCCCCCTCGCGCAGGCGCACGAAGGCGAGCTCCCCGGGGGCGGGAAGGCGGTGGACGCCGAGGCGGGCGAGGCGCGCGCCGGCCCCGGGGCCCGCGAGGCGCAGGACGGAGACGCCTCCCCGGCCGGGAGCGGTCAGCTCCTCGAGCACGAGGCTCACTGCGCCGCTCCGCGCCCGGCGAGAAGGGCGGCGAGGAGCCCCCGGTGGACGAGGTCCGGCTCCCGGACGAGCTCCCCGGGGACGAAGGGACCGGGTTCGAGGAGGAAAGAGGAGGCGCCGCCGGTCAGGACGACCGGCGCCCCCTCGAGCCCCGCCTCCCGGGCGACCTCCCGGGCGAGCTCCCGTGCCGCCCCCCGGAATCCGATCCCGAGCCCGGCCCGGATCGCCTCCGCCGTCTCCCGGCCGAGGGCGGGGACCCCGGGCCGGGGCTCGACCCGGGGCAGGCGGGCGGTGCCCTCCGCCAGGGCCCGGGCGCACAGGGCCGGACCCGGGGCGATCGCCCCGCCGAGGAGCTCCCCGGCCCCCTCGGCCGCCCTGGCAGGGAGCGCCCGGACCGCATCCACGGTGAGCGCGGTCCCCGCATCGACGACGATCGCGGAGCGCCCCACCACCGCCAGCGCCCCCCGGGCCGCATAGAGGCGATCGGCGCCGGTCGACTCCGGCGAGCGGCAGCGGTTGGCGAGGCCGGCGGGCGGGCCGATCACGAGCGCGCCGACGCACCCGGCGATCGCCCGCGCCACCCTCCTCTCCAGCGCCGGGGCGGCGACGCTCGCGAGGACCGCCCGCCCCGGCGCGGCGCCGCCCTCCGCCGCGATCCACGCCGCGAGGCGCTCCGGGAGCTCGGCGTTCCCCTGGATCTCCCCCCTCCGCACGCACTCCGGCGCCGCGCCGCCCGGCCCAGGGACCCGCCACAGACGGAGCTTGCCGGCCGAATTGCCGAGGTCGATGGTCAGGACGAGCTCGCTCATGGTCCGGCGCCCGCCCCGCCGGGACGCGCTACTTCGGCGGCGGCGAGTGGTACACCCGCGTGATCTCGCGCCCCCGGCGGTCGAAGACCGCCACCCAGGTCGTGGTGTGGTCGGCCTCGTTCTTCACGAAGGTGACGGCGTCCTCCACGCTCGTAACCCGGTGCCCGTTGATGCTCTTCAAGACCTCCCCTTCGGAGAGGCCGTGCTGGGCGGGCAGGGAGTCGGGCTTGATCTTCGTGATCTCGATCCCGTCCACCTGCCCCGTCCTCGGGTCGCGGTGGACGCGGTGGCGCAGCTCCTGGGAGAGGATCTTCGAGTACTCCTCGTTCATGTTCTCCACGGACTCCCAGCCGAGCTGCCACTCGTTCCGGGCGACCTCCTGGGAGGCCCGAGGCCGGAACTCGATCGCGGTCGAGGCCCGGGGAATCGAGGGCTCCTCCCCGGGCAGAAGGACCCCGTCCGGGCCCGCCTTCACGATCCCCGGCCCGTGGGAGGGGAAGGCGACGGGCGCCACGACCTCCTTCGGGCGCTCCGCGTCGTCGAAGCCGAACTCCACCCCGTCCACGCTGATCGCGGTGACGGCGGCGTAGGCGTGGGGGGGCGCGAGGCGGGTGCCGATCCGCAGGATGTGGTCCCGGGGGTTCGTGACGGCCGCGACGAGCTTCGGGTCGAGGAACTTGACGAACGCGAGGCTCCCGGCCGGGTCGGTCGTGTCCACCTGGACCACGAGGACGACGAGCAGGGAGGCGACGGGGGTCGCCAGGACCGGAGCGTCCTCGCCCACCGCGGTCGTCTCGACGGGCTTCACCTCCTCCTTGCCCGTCCAGTTCATCGCGTGGAAGGACCGGGTCACGAGCGTGTAGTCCACGAGCTCGTTCTTGGGCGGCGGCGGCACCTCGATGTCGTTCAGGACGGCCAGGCGCTCCTCCCGGCTGACCCCGGCCGCGAGCTCCGGCTTGTGGCGCAGGAAATCGGCGACCGACCAGCCCAGGGTGCCGCCCGCGGCCAGCGTCCCGAGCCAGGTGAGGGCCTTGATGCGCTGGATGTTCATGAGGATAGGCGAGTCCATGCTACACGGCTCCCGGGCCGGCCGCCAACGCGGAGGACCGGCTCTCCCCCGACGCCCCGGAGGCGGCCCTATTCCCCGCCGGCGAGGCGGAGCCGCCCGGCGGGCTGGCCGCTGCCGCCCTTGCCCTTGCTGTAGCCCCGGAGGGCGAGCAGGAGCTCCTCGGGCCGGTCGCTGGCGGCGAGCGCCACGTCGAGCTCCACGAGGTCCTGGTTCACGAGATGCCGCAGGGAGTGGTTGAAGGAGACCAGCCCCTCCTCTGCCCCGGCCTCGACGACCCGGGAGAGCTCGCTCACCTGGCCCTCGTACAGGAGCTCGCGCACGCGGGGAGTGGAGAGGAGGAGCTCCACCGCCGGCACCATGCCCTTCTTGGCCTTGCGCGGGAGGAGGCGCATCGACATGACCGCGGCGAGGTTCTCGGCCAGGCGCTGGCGCACCTGGGAGTGGCGCTCGGAGGGGAAGAAGGAAAGGATGCGGTCCACGGTCTGCGGTGCGTTCACCGTGTGGAGCGTGCTCATCACCAAGTGGCCGGTCTCGGTGGCGTCGAGGGCCGCGCCCACCGTCTCGGCATCCCGCATCTCGCCGATCAGGATCACGTCGGGGCTCTGGCGGAGGGCGTGGCGCAGGCCGTGCGCGAAGTCCGGGCAGTCGATGCCCACCTCGCGCTGGCTGATCACGCACCGCTCCTCGCGGAAGAGGATCTCGACGGGGTCCTCGAGCGTGATGATGTGCCGCTCGGCGTGGGTGTTCATGTACTGGATGAGCCCGGCGAGCGTCGTCGACTTCCCGGAGCCCGCGATCCCCGTCACGAGCACCAGCCCCCGGCGGCGCATGGCGAGCCGCTCGAGCTGGGTCACCGGCAGGTTGAGGCTCGTCAGGATGGGCGCCTCGCCGGAGACGTGGCGCAGGACGAGGGCGGGCTCGCCCATCTGCTTGTAGGCGTTCAGGCGGAAGCGGCCGAGGCCGTCGAGCGCCAAGGCGGTGTCGACGGAGCCGTTCGCGCGCCACTGCTCCATGCGCTCCTTCCCCACCACGCCGTCCAGGACCTCGAGCAGCGCCCCGGGGTTCGGCACGCGCCCGGGGAGGAAGTGGATCCGGCCGTCGATCCGGCAGGAGGGCTTGCCGCCGGCCCGCAGGATCAGGTCGCTCGCGCTCAGGCGGACCATCTCCGCGATCCACGCTTCCAGCTTGTGGCGAGGCGAGATCGAGGTCTGGACGAGGACCGGCGCCGGCCCGGGGTCCGCGCGGGGCGCGGGGGATGCCGGCGGCTCGTCGGCGGCGAGGATCTCGGGGGGCAGCTCGGTCGGGAGCTCGTGCGGGGCGCCCGGCGGAACCGGCGGGACGGTGCTGGAGTCGGCGGCCGCGCCCTGGCGGGCCGGCGGCTCGGAGGACTTCCCGCTCGCGCCGCGGCGGTCCGCGACCTGCCGCCGGTCGTAGGGCCCGCGGCGCTCGTCCTCGCCGCGGCGCTCTTCCTCGCTCCGGCGCGCGTCCTACCGGCGGCGCTCCTCGGCGAGGTGCGCCGCTTCCGGGCGGGGATCGGCGGGTTCCAGGGGGATGGACCGGAGGCCGCCGGGGGCGGAGGGCGGCTTCGCCCCGCCCGGCCCGGACGGCGGGGGCTC
>JBFMCU010000160.1:0-15223 GCA_040754415.1 Planctomycetota bacterium | reverse complement strand
CAGGGCCGCGCGGGGGAGGACGCCCCCCCGGCTCGCCGGCCACCGCGGATCGAGGAGGGCGTAGGGGGGAGAGAGCCAGGCCAGGGGGGCGGTCGCCGCCGCGAAGCGCGCCTCGAGATCCTCCACGGCCCGGCCGAAGGCGCGGAGGTTCGCGATCTCCTCCGCTCCGCCGAGCCGGGAGAGGAGGGGGAGGAGGCGGTGGCGCACGCGGTTGCGGGCGAAGGAGAGGTCGTCGTTCGAGGCGTCCTCGCGCCAGGAGAGCCCGCGGTCGAGGAGGAAGCGGCGCACCTCCTCCCGCCGCCACGCCAGGAGCGGGCGCACTACGCGGACCGCCGGGGCCGGCGCGCCAGGCGGCGGGGCGAGCATCGTCACGGCGCGCGGGCCGGCGAGGCCGGCGGGATCGCTGCCCCGGATCCAGCGGAGGAGCAGGGTCTCCAGCGCGTCGTCCGCATGGTGGCCGGTGACGAGGGTGAGGTGGCCGGTGCGCCGGCACTCCGCGGCGAGCGCGGCGTAGCGGGCGGCGCGGGCCCGCGCCTCGAGCGACGGGCGGGCGGGGTCGAGATCCAGGCGCAGCTCGCGAAAGGGTACGGCGAGGGCGGCGCAGAGATCGCGGCAGAAGAGCGCATCGCCGCGGGAGGCCGGGCCGCGCAGCCCGTGGTCGGCATGGATGGCGAGCAGGGGCGGCCGCGGCCGCGCGGCGGCGACGAGATGGAGCACGAGCACGCTGTCCGCGCCGCCGGAGAGCGCAACGGCCAGCCGCTCGCCGGCGCCGATCCCCGCGGCGCGGGCGAGCCGGCTCCAGCGGTCGGAGGAGATGGGCAGCGCGGGCGGCGGATGGTCCATCACGGGGTCGCCGTACGAATGTGGGTCGCCGGCGTGGGCGATTGAAGCCATCGGCGCTCCCCGCTATTCTCTGCCCCGATTTCCGCGGAAACCTCGCCCTCCGCCCCGTTCCGGGGGCTTCGCCGCGGCCCCCCAACCTCGAACCCCGCACTTCGCTGGTCATGCGCATCGCCATCAATGGGTTCGGCCGCATCGGCCGCAACGTCTTCCGGATCCTCTGCGCGCGCCAGGACATGGAGGTCGTGGCGATCAACGATCTCACCGATCCGGCGACCCTGGCTCACCTGCTCAAGTACGACTCGGTCCAGGGGGTCTTTGCGGGCAAGGTGACCGCCGGGAAGGATCACATCTCCGTCGACGGCCGCAAGATCCAGATCACCGCCGAGAAGGACCCGGCGGCCCTGCCGCACGCCAAGCACGGGATCGACTTCGTGGTGGAATCCACGGGCGCCTTCCGCACCCGGGAGGCTTGCTGGAAGCACATCGAGGCCGGCGCGGGCAAGGTCCTGCTCACGGTGCCGCCGAAGGACGAGATCGACGCGATGATCGTGATGGGCGTCAACGAGAAGGACCTGAAACCGAGCGATCGCATCATCTCGAACGCCTCCTGCACGACGAACTGCCTCGCGCCGGTCGCCAAGGTCCTCGACGATTCGTTCGGGATCGTGCGGGGGTTGATGACCACGGTCCACGCCTACACGAACGATCAGCGCATCCTGGACTTCCCGCACAAGGACCTGCGGCGGGCGCGGGCGGCGGCGGAGAACATCATCCCGACGACGACCGGCGCGGCCCGCGCCGTGGGCAAGGTGCTCCCGCAGCTCCAGGGCAAGCTGGACGGCTGCGCGATGCGCGTGCCGGTGAAGGACGGCTCGTGCGTCGACCTCGTCGCCGAGCTGGCGAAGCCGGCGACCGTCGGGGCCGTGAATGCGGCGATGCAGGCGGCCGCGAAGAAGGGGCCCCTCAAGGGCATCCTGGAGTACTCCGCCGACCCCCTCGTCTCCTCCGACATCATCGGCAATCCGGCGAGCTCGATCTTCGACTCGCTCGCCACGATGATGATCGGCGGCAGCCTGGTGAAGGTCATCGCCTGGTACGACAACGAATGGGCCTACTCGCACCGGGTCGTCGACCTGATGAAGAAGGCGGGGCCCCCGAAGGGCGCGCGGCGGAGCGCGGCCCGCCCGCGGTGACGGCGATGGCGCTCGACGTTCCCCGGCTGGCGGATCTCGACGTCGCGGGCCGGCGCGTCCTCGTCCGCGTCGATTTCAACGTGCCCCTCGACGGCGAGGGTCGCATCACCGACGACACCCGCATCCGGGCCGCCCTCCCCACGATCCGCGCGGTCCTCGCGCGGGGCGGGCGGCCGGTCCTGATGAGCCACCTCGGCCGCCCGAAGGGCCAGGTGGTGGAGGGCATGCGGCTGACGCCGGTCGCCGCCCGCCTCGAGGAGCTGCTCGGGAGCCCGGTGCGGAAGCTCGACGAGAGCGTCGGCGCCGCCGTCGAGCGCACGGTGGCCGCGATGCGGCCCGGCACGGTCGTGCTCCTCGAGAACGTCCGCTTCCACGCCGGCGAGACGAAGGGCGACCCGGCGCTGGCGGCGGCGTTCGCGCGGCTGGGGGACGTCTTCGTGAACGATGCGTTCGGCACGTCGCACCGCGACCACGCCTCGGTCTGCGGCGTCGCCCGCCTCCTCCCGGCGGCGGCGGGACTGCTGCTCGAGGCGGAGGTCGCCGCCTTCCGCCGGGTCCTCGAGGATCCGGCCCGGCCCCTCGTCGCCATCCTGGGCGGCGCGAAGGTCTCCGACAAGCTGCCCGCGGTCGCCAACCTGATCGAGCGCGTCGATTCCATCCTGATCGGGGGCGGGATGGCCTACACCTTCCTCGCCGCCGCGGGGAAGGAAGTCGGCCGCTCCATCGTGCAGGCGGACCAGATCGAGTCCGTGCGCACGGCCGTCGCGCGGGCCGCGGCGCGCGGCACGCACCTCGGGCTGCCCGCGGACCACGTCGTGGCCGAGGCGTTCGCCGCCGATGCGCCGGCGCGGGTCGTGGAGGAGATTCCTCCCGGCTTCCAGGCGCTCGACATCGGCCCCCGCACGCGGGCGGCCTATGCGGCGGAGATCCGGACGGCGCGCACCGTGGTGTGGAACGGCCCGATGGGCGTCTTCGAGTGGGAGGCCTTCCGCGCCGGCACCGCGGCCGTCGGGCGGGCGGTCGGCGAATGCGCCGGCTACACGGTCGTGGGCGGCGGCGATTCGGTGGCCGCCGTGGAAACCCTGGGGCTCGGGGATCGGATCGACCACATCTCGACGGGCGGCGGCGCCTCGCTCGAGCTGCTCGAGGGACGGCTCCTCCCCGGGATCGCCGCCCTTGCCCGGCGTTGAACCTGCCAGGAGCGGGCCCCGGGGCGGAGAAGCCGCCCCGGGCTGGGAACCGCGGCCGGCGGGGCTACAATCCGGCGCCGGCGGACCCCGCCCCCGGAATCCCACGCCCGATGAACCCCCTGCGGATCGCTCCGTCCCTCCTCTCCTGCGACTTCGCCCGGATCGCCGACGAGGTCGCGCGCGTGGAGCGGAGCGGCGGGGATTGGCACCACGTGGACGTCATGGACGGCCACTTCGTGCCCAACCTCACGATCGGGCCGCCCGTCGTGCGCCGGATCCACGCGATCGCCCGCCTCCCCCTCGACGTGCACCTGATGATCGAGGAGCCGGGCCGCTGGGCGAGCGACTACGCCGCGGCGGGGGCCCACGTGCTCACCTTCCACGTGGAGGCCTGCCGGACGGCGAGCGAGGTGCGGGCCACGATCGCCGCCTTTCGCGCCGCGGGCGTGCCCCAGGTGGGGATCGCCCTGAAGCCCGACGGGGCCCTGGAGCGGATCCGCCCCTACCTGGACGAGGTGGATCTCGTCCTGGTGATGAGCGTCTACCCCGGGTTCGGGGGCCAGGAGTTCCATCCCCAGGTCCTCCCCCGCGTGCGGGAGCTGCGCGCGGCGGGCTGGACGGGTCTCGTGGAGATGGACGGCGGCCTGAGCGCCGAGACGGTCGCGCGCTGCGCGGCGGCGGGGGCGGACGTGCTGGTGGCGGGCTCGGCCCTGTTCGGAGCCCCCGACATGGCGACGGCGATCGACCGCTTCCGGGCGGCGGCCGAGCGGGCGCGCGGGGTCGCCGCGCGCGAGGGGTCCCCCGGGTGACGGCGGTGGCGGACACCGTGGCGGACGAGGGCAAGAAGAAGAAGGGCGGGAACGACGAGCCCCCGCCGGCCGCCGAAGCCAAGGCCGAGGAGCCGCGGCGGGAAGGTCGGTTGGCCCGGCTGCGGTTCGCCAAGAAGAAGGACATGCCCGGGGGCCTCTGGCTCAAGTGCGAGTCCTGCGGCGAGGTCATCTTCCGCAAGGACCTCGAGGAGCGCGACCGGGTGTGCCCCGAGTGCGGGTTCCACTTCACCGTGCCGGGAAGGGACCGCCTGCGGATGACCCTCGACGAGGGGAGCTTCGCGGAACGCTTCGCGGATCTCGTGGCGATGGACCGGCTGGCGTTCGTCGATTCGCAGCCCTACAGCCAGAAGCTCGAGCGCACCGTGCAGCGGACCGGCCAGAACGAGGCTCTGCTCTGCGGCACCGGCGCCATCCTGGGGCGGCCGATCGTCATCGGAGTGCTCGACTTCAGCTTCATGGGCGGATCCATGGGCGAGGTCGTGGGGGAGAAGGTGGCGATGTCGTGCGAGCTCGCCGGGAGCCTGCGGCGGCCCCTCGTCCTGTTCACGAGCTCCGGCGGGGCGCGCATGCACGAGGGCGTGCTCTCCCTCATGCAGATGGCCAAGACCTGCGCCGCGTTGCAGACCTTCCACGAGGGCGGCGGATTCTCGATCTGCGTGATGACCCACCCCACGACCGGAGGGGTCACCGCCTCGTTCGCCAGCGTCACCGACATCGTGCTGGCCGAGCCGGGGGCCCTCATCGGATTCGCCGGCCCCCGGGTCATCGCCACGACCCTGAAGCAGGAGCTTCCGCCCGGCTTCCAGCGGGCCGAGTTCCTCCTGGAGAAGGGCATGATCGACGGCATCGTGACTCGGGCCCAGATGCGCGAGACCCTGGCCCGGCTCATCGAGTACTCCTATGGCCCGCTCGTCGAGCGCCCGGAGGATCTGCCCCCGGGGGGGATCTGGAAGGACGAATCGTGAACGAACGCCCCGAGCACGACCCGGCCCTGGCGCGCAAGGTCACGACGAACTCCCTGCAGCGGATGAAGAGCCGCCGCGAGCCGATCACCGCGCTCACGGCGTACGACCACCTGATGGCCGAGCTGCTCGACCAGGCGGGGATCGACCTGATCCTGGTGGGGGATTCGGCGGCCATGACCGTGCAAGGACGCCAGACGACGGTCTCCGTCACTCTGGAGCAGATGCTCTACCACGCCGAGGTGGTGTCGGCGGCGGTGCGCCGGGCGCTGGTCGTGGGGGACCTCCCCTTCATGAGCTTCCAGGTGAACCCGGACGAGGCGCTGCGCAACGCCGGGCGCATGGTCAAGGAAGCCCACGTGGAGGCGGTCAAGCTGGAGGGGGGCGGGCCGCGCATCTGCAACACGATCCGGCGGATCGTGGACGCCGGCATCCCGGTGATGGGGCACCTCGGGCTCACCCCGCAATCGATCCACAAGTTCGGGACCTACCAGGTCCGGGCCCAGGAGCCGGAGGAAGCGGAGCTCGTCCGGCGCCACGCCCGGGCCCTCCAGGAGGCCGGCGCCTTCGCGATCGTGCTCGAGAAGATCCCCGCCGCGCTCGCCACCGAGATCACCGGCGCCCTCGACGTGCCGATCGTCGGCATCGGGGCCGGGCCGGGCTGCGACGGCCAGATCCTGGTGACCCACGACATGCTGGGGCTCTACACCCGCTTCCACCCCCGGTTCGTCCGCCGCTACGCAGAGCTCGCCGTCACCATGCGCGAGGCCTTCGAGCGCTACGCGGCCGACGTCCGTGCGCGCGACTTCCCCTCCGCGGACGAGTCGTACTAGATGGCATGGGGGGCGCCGCCAGGCGCCAACCCATGCCATCTAGAGGACGAAGAGGGCGCCGGAGGTGCAGCTCTTCGGCCGGTCTGGGCGCCGCCAGGCGCCAACCCAGGCCAGGGGGCTGGACCGCGGAGACGGCAGACGGGAACCTGGAGCATCCCCACGCCTCGAAGCCCGACGTCCCGCGGACATCGGGGCCACGGAGATCCGTCGATGAAGCGCCTGAAGAGACCCCTCGTGCTCCTCGCCGTCCTGGTCGCCTTCGCGGTCCTCGTCGTCGTCAAGACCGGCCTCCTCGCCACCCGCTACGGCCCGGCGCATCCCCCCGCGGGTGCGGCCGCGGGGACGGCCCCGGCGCCCGGGGGGACCCTGGTGGTCGCGCGGCGGGAGATCCCCGTGCGCCGCCGGGCGGTCGGCAGCGTCGTGCCCCGCTCGCCGGTCGTCGTCTCCGCCCAGGTGATGGCGGCGGTGATCGAGGTGCGACCGCGGGTCGGGGAGGAGGTCGAGGCCGGGGCCCTCCTCGCCGTGCTCGACGACCGCGATCTCCGCGCGCGGGTCTCGGCCGCCGAGGCGGCG
The DNA here is from genome assembly GCA_040754415.1 of Planctomycetota bacterium. Taxonomy (GTDB): domain Bacteria; phylum Planctomycetota; class UBA1135; order UBA1135; genus JBFMCU01. The sequence continues at coordinate 8,799 of JBFMCU010000160.1, read as the reverse complement.
CTGGTGGCCGCGCGATCGCAGGCCACGGAGGCGGAGGCGAACACCGCGCGGGCCCGGGCGGAGAGGATCCGCGCCGCGGCGGACCGCGAACGGATGCAGCGGCTCGTGGAGAGCGGGGCGACGACCGCGCGCGATCTCGACGTGGCGGTCGCCGGGGACGACTCGGCGGCGGCCGCGGTCGCCGCGGCGGAGGCGGCGGCCCTGGCCGCGGGCTCGGGCGTCGCCGTGGCCGAGAAGGAGCTCGAGGCGGCGCGGGTGGCGGAGAGCCATGCGCGGATCGTCGCGTCCCGGGCCGGAGTGATCTCGCGGCGGCTCGCCGAGCCGGGCGAGATCGTCCTCCCGGGCGGACCGATCGTGGAGATGCACGATCCGACCGAGCTGCGCCTCGAGGCGGCCGTGCCGGAGGCGGACGCCGCCCGGCTTGTGCGGGGCGACGCCGTTCGCGTGCTCGTGCCGGCGGCGACGCTCGAGATCGGGGCGGTGATCGACGAGATCGTGCCCGCGGCCGACCCGTCGACGCGATCCGTGCTCGTCAAGGTGGCCCTGCCGGCGACGCCGGGGCTGCGCGAGGGCGTGCGCGGCACCCTGCTCTACAACGCCGGCGTGCGGGAGGCGATCGGCGTTCCCGGCTCCGTGCTGCGCCGCCGGGGCCAGGTGGAGAGCGTCGAGGTCCTCCTCCCCGGCGGGCGCACCGTGCGCCGCCACGTGCGCACCGGGGATCGGCTGGCCGGCGATCTCGTCGAGGTGCTGACGGGGCTCGCTGCCGGGGAGACGATCCTCGTGCCGGAGAAGGGAGACGAGCGGTGAGCGCGCGGCAGCTGGGGCTCGTCGCCCGGCTGGTGCGCGTCTTCGTCGACTCGCGGCTGTCCGTCCTCCTGCTCCTCGCCGCGCTGGCGGCCGGGGCCGCGGGCCTCGCGCTCACTCCGCGCGAGGAGGAGCCGCAGATCGTCGTGCCGATGGTGGACGTCTTCATCGCCCAGCCGGGGGTGAGCCCGGCGGAGATCGAGCGCAACACGGTGCGCGAGCTCGAGGGCCTCATGCGGGGTCTCTCGGGGGTCGAGCACGTCTACTCCGAGGTGCGGGAGGGCGAGGCGCTGGTGACCGTGCGCTTCGAGGTGGGCCACGACCGGGAGAAGGCCCTCGTCGACGTGTTCACGCGGATCGATGCCGAGGCCGCCCGGGCGCCGCTGGGGGTGACGGGGTGGACGGTGCGCCCGGTCGACATCGACGACGTGCCGATCCTGACCCTGGCCCTTTCCGGGGGGGATCTCGAGGCCGGCGAGCTGCGGCGCCTCGCCGAGGAACTGGCCGACCGCCTCGGCGCCGTCGACGAGGTGTCGGTGACCCAGGTGATCGGCGGGGCGGCCCTCGCGGTGGAGGTGGAGATCGACCGCGAAGCCCTCGCCGCGCGCCGGATCCCGGTGCAGCAGGTCACGCGGTCCCTGCGCGCCGCGAACGTGCGCGCCACGGTCGGGCCGGTGCGCGACGAGGACCGCGCGGTGCCTCTCGGCGCCGGCGCGCTCCTCGGCACGCGGGAGGACGTCGAGGAGGTGATCGTGGGCGTCCACGACGCGCGGCCGGTCCGGGTGGCCGACGTGGCCCACGTCGCGGAGCGGTTCATGGAGCCCACGTCGTACACCCGGCTCGCCCTCGGCCCCGCGGCCGCCGTGGCGGGGATCGCCGCCGGGAGCGAAGCGGCCGGGGACGAGGAGGCGGTGTTCGTCGCGGTGGCCAAGCGCAAGGGCTCGAACGCGGTCCGCGTGGCGGAGGACGTGCTCGCCGAGGTCGAGGCGGCGCGCGTCGATCTCCTGCCCGACGGCGTGCGCGTGACGGTGACCCGCAACGACGGGGAGTCGTCGAACGAGAAGATCAACGAGCTCGTGGGTCACATCGTCGTCGGGCTGATCACGGTCATCCTCGTCCTGATCCTCGGGCTCGGGTGGCGAGAGGCGCTGATCGTGGCCATCGCCGTCCCGGTGACGTTCTCGGTGGCGCTCTTCTTCGACCTCGTGGCCGGCTACACGATCAACCGGGTGACGCTCTTCGCGCTCGTCCTGTCGCTCGGCCTGCTCGTCGACGATCCGGTCGTCGACGTGGAGAACATCCACCGCCATCTCGCCGCCCGCACTCGGCCCTTCAAGGAGGCGATCATCTATGCCGTGAACGAGGTGCGACCGCCCCTGATCCTGGCCACCTTGACGGTCATCGTGTCCTTCCTGCCCATGTTCTTCATCACCGGGATGATGGGGCCCTACATGGCGCCGATGCCGTTCAACATCGCGGTCGTGATGGTGGCCTCGATGGTGGTGGCCCTGACCATCACGCCCTGGGCGGCCAAGGTCTTCCTCGCCGAGCACCACGCGGCGCCGCCCGCGGCCGACCGCGAAGCGGGCGGTCGCGTGGCCCGGGCCTACCGCGGCGCGCTGGGTCCGCTCCTCCGCCAGCGCGCTCTAGGCGCGGCGTTCCTCGGGGGGCTCGTCCTGGCCCTTTTCGGCGCGGTGGCCCTCGCGGCGTTCGGCATCGTGCCCCTCAAGATGCTGCCCTTCGCGAACAAGGACCGGCTGCAGGTGGTGGTCGACATGGCGGAGGGGACCTCCCTCGAGCGCACCGATGCCGTGGTCCGGGAGCTCGCCCTCGCGGCCCGGGAGGTCCCCGAGGTGACCTTCGTGGAGAGCTACGCCGGCACCGCCTCGGCCCACGACTTCCAGGGTTTGGTGCGCCACGAGTTCCTGCGGCGCGGGGACCACGTCGGCGAGCTGCGCCTCGGGCTCCTGGCGAAGGGCGACCGCGCCGCTTCCAGCCACGAGATCGCCCTGCGGATCCGGCCCGCCCTCGAGGCGGTGGCGGGCCGCCACGGGGCACGGATCCGGCTCGCGGAGGTGCCGCCCGGCCCGCCGGTGCTCCAGACGCTCGTCGCCGAGGTGACCGGCCCGCCGGGAGCCGATTGGGAGGAGCTCGTCGCCGTCGCCGCCGGCGTGCGCCGGCGCATGGAGGCGGAACCGGGCGTGGCGGACGTGGACTGGCTGGTGAGCGACACGCCCGCGCGGGCCGAGATCCGCGTCGATCCGACGCTCGCCGCCCTCCACGGAGTCTCGGTGCAGGACGTCACCGAGGCCCTGTCGGTCGCGACCGTGGACCGGCCGGTCACCACGCTGCACGTCCCCGGCGAGCGCCATCCGCTCCCGATCGTGGCCCGGCTGCCCCGGGACCGTCGCTCGGGGGCCCGCGCCCTCGAGGAGTTGCCCATCGCCTACGGCGAAGGCGGTGGCGCCCTGCTCGTGGAGCAGGTGACCCGCCGGGAGCCTTCCGTCCTGCCCCGCTCGATCACCCGCAAGGACCTCGAGCGCGTCGCCTTCGTCACGGCCGACACCGTGGGGGTGACCCCGCCCGCGGCGGTGCTCTCCCTCGCGAGCTCCCTCCGGCGCGACCCGCTCCCGCCGGGCTATCGGGCGAGTTTCGCGGGGGAGGGCGAGTGGCAGATCACCCTCGAGGTCTTCCGCGATCTGGGCCTCGCCTTCGCCGCCGCCCTGCTCGGCATCTACGTGATTCTCGTCGGCCAGACGGGCTCGCTCGCCGTGCCGCTGGTGATGATGGTCGCGATCCCGATCACCGCCATCGGGATCTTCCCCGGCTTCTGGCTCATCAACGTTCTCACGGCCGAGGAGATCGCCGGCTACGCGAACCCGACCTACTTCACGGCGACGGCGATGATCGGGATGATCGCCCTCGCGGGGATCGTCGTGCGCAACTCGGTGATCCTGATCGACTTCATCGACGTCCTCCGGGAGGAGGGCCACAGCCTGACGGAGGCCGTCCTCCGGGCGGGAGCCGTCCGCCTGCGGCCGATCCTGCTCACGGCGGCGACGGCCCTGCTCGGGGTGTGGGTGATGACGCTGGACCCGGTCTTCTCCGGCCTGGCCTGGAGCTTCATCTTTGGGATCCTCGCCTCGACCTCGTTCACGCTCCTCGCCGTGCCGCTCGTCTACTACCGGCTGCGCGAGCGCGAGGCGGCATCGGCCGAGAGCCTGAGCAAGAGTCCATGATACAGCCTCTCTAATGAAACCTCCGTTTCATTCCCTGCGGGTGGCCGCAGGCCATGGTGGGGCTCAGATGTCTTCTGGCGCATCGCCTGACGGCGCTGCTGCCCGTTCGCGAGCAATCCTTGCTCGCCCTCTGAGCTCACCGCCGCTTGACCTGCGTCGTGCTCGCCTGGTCGGTGGGCCAGAGCACGATCTCCCCCACGTTGACGTGGGGCGGGCGGGTGACGGCCCACAGGATCGCCTCGGCCACGTCGGCGGGGGCGAGCGGGCGGGTGCCCGCGTAGACCTTCCGCGCCCGCGCGGCATCGCCGCGGAAGCGGACGAGGCTGAACTCGGTCTCCACGAGGCCCGGATCGACGGTGGTGAACCGGACCCCCGTCCCGGCGGCGTCCAGGCGCAAGGCCTCGTACACGGCGCGCACGGCGTGTTTCGTCGCGCAATAGACGTTGCCGCCCGGATAGACCTGGCGGCCGGCCACGCTCCCGAGCAGCACCGCGTCGCCCGTGCCGCGGGCGATCATCCCGGGCAGGACGGCCCGCAGCACGTGGAGGAGCCCCTTGAGATTCGTGTCGATCATCTCGTCCCAGTCCGCGGGGGTACCCCCTGGCAGGGGAGCGAGGCCCCGGGCGAGGCCGGCGTTGACCACGGCGATGTCGAGCGAGCGCGCCGCGAGCGCCGCCTCGACCTGCGCCGCGTCGCGAACGTCGAGCGCCACGGCCTCGGCGCCGTCCAGCTCGGCGGCGAGGGCCGCCAGGCGGTCGCGGCGCCGGGCGGCGCAGAGCACATGCGCCCCCGCCGCCGCGAGGGCCCGGGCGGTGGCGGCGCCGATGCCGGCGGAGGCGCCGGTCACGAGAGCGGTTCGTCCGGAAAGGGCGCGCGGGGCGGAGGGAGCGGTCATGGCCGGCGCAGGGTACGGGCCGCCGCCGCCCCTGGCCAGCGGCGGGGGTGGCACGCCGCCCGCCGGCGGCGTAGCCTCGCGGGGCCATGCCGGGGCTGCGCCTCGTCTCCCTCGCCTTCCTCGCGATGATCGCCTCGTCCTGCCGCTCTGCCGCGGATCCCCCGGAGCCCGCCGGAGGCCGCGTGCTCTTCGCGGGCGGCCGGATCTACCCCGACGCCTTCGCCGCGGCGCCGGTCGCCGCTCTCTTGGCGCGCGGGGGGCGCGTGGTGGCGGCGGGGGAGGAGAGCGAGCTCCGCGCGCGCGCGGCCGGCGAACCCCTCGCGGTCGTCGACCTCGCCGGCGGGACTGCCGTGCCCGGGCTCGTCGACGCCCACGGGCACCTGGCGGGCTACGGCGAGGCGCTGGAGAGCGTGGACCTCGTCGCGTGCCGATCCTACGCCGAGGTGATCGCGCGGATCGCCGCCCAGGCCGCCCGCCAGCCCCCGGGGACCTGGATCACCGGCCGCGGCTGGGACCAGACCCTCTGGGCCGATCCAGCCTTCCCGCACCATGGGCCGCTGAGCGAGGCCGTTCCGGCCCATCCGGTGCTCGTGCGGCGGATCGACGGCCATGCGGCCCTCGCGAACGCCCTCGCCCTCGCCCGGGCGGGACTGGCCGGCCTGGTCGCCGCGCCGCGCCTCGCCGCCGGAGAGGTCCACGTCGGCGGCGACGGGCGAGCGACCGGGGTGCTGATCGACGCGGCGATGGACCTCGTCGCGGCCCACGTGCCACCCCCCAACCGCGCGACGATCGAGCGCCGGATCCTCGCCGCCCAGGAGGCGCTCCTCGCCCAGGGGCTCGCCGGGATCCACGACATGGGGGCGGGGGAGCTCGTGCTCGACGTCCTGGAGGACCTGGACCGCAGCGGCCGCCTGCGCCTGCGGGTGATCGAGTACGTATGGGCGAACGACGGTCTCTCCCCCGTCCTCGCCGCGCGCTATCCCCGTCCCGCCGATCGGGACGGGCGGCGCCGGCTGCGGGTGATCGGCGCGAAGCTCATGGTCGATGGCGCCCTGGGCTCCCGCGGGGCGGCGCTCTTCGCCGACTACTCCGACGAGCCGGGCGAGCGCGGCCTCCTGATGCTGGACGAGGCGCGGTTCGCGAGCCTGCTCGAAGCGGTCGTGGAGGCGGGGCTCCAGCCGGCGGCGCACGCGATCGGCGATCGCGCGAACCGCCTCGTCCTCGACGCCTACGCGCGGCGGGCCGCCCAGGATCCCTCCTTCCGGGCCCGCCGCCCGCGCCTGGAGCACGCCCAGGTGGTGGCCGAGGCCGACTGGCCGCGCTTCGCCGCGCTCGGGGTGATCCCCTCGATGCAGCCCACGCACGCGACGTCCGACATGCGCTGGGCGGAAGAACGGCTCGGCGCGGATCGGCTCGCGGGGGCCTACGCGTGGCGGCGCCTTCCCGGCCCCGGGGCGCCGCTCGCCCTCGGGAGCGATTTCCCGGTGGAGAGCCCCGATCCCCGGCGGGGGCTCTATGCCGCGGCGACCCGCCAGGACGAGGCGGGCCGGCCGCCGGGCGGCTGGCTCCCCGGCCAGCGGCTCGCGCTCCGCGAGGCCCTGGCGGGCTTCACCACCGGCGCCGCGTGGGCCGCCCACGAGGAGGACGTCCGCGGGCGTCTCGCGCCAGGCACCCAGGCGGATCTGACGGTCCTAGACGTCGATCCGCTCGCCGGGGATCCCTCCCGGCTGCTGTCCGCCCAGGTCCTGCTCACGGTGGTCGACGGGGAGATCGTCTACCGCCGCGGAGTCGCTCCCAACGTCTCGGAGGTCCCATGATCCGGATCGACATCGAGTACCTGGGGCGCCTGCGCTGCGCCGCGACGCACGGCCCCTCCTCCGTCCGCATCGTCACCGACGCCCCCGTGGACAACCACGGGCGGGGCGAGTCCTTCTCGCCGTCCGACCTCGTGGCCGGGGCGCTCGGGGCGTGCATGGTCACGCTCATGGGCATCGCGGCCGAGGAGCGCGGCTGGGACCTCGCCGGAACCACGGTGCGCGTGGAGAAGCACATGGTGAGCGAGCCCGCGCGGCGGATCGGCAAGGTGGAGATCGAGATCCACGTGCCCGCCGCGCTGGACGAGCGGGCCCGGGCCGTGCTGGAACGCGCGGCGCGGACGTGCCCCGTCCACGCGAGCCTCCATCCGGACGTGGAGATCGCGGCCCGCTTCCGGTGGGGGACGGGCTGAACGGCCCCCGCGACGCTACCATTCCAACTCGCCGGCCTCCTCCTCCGCCGCTTCCCCGCTGTTCCCGCCATGCCCGGCAAGATCTGCGTCGTCGGATCCATCAACATGGACCTCGTCGTGCGGGCGCCGCGCTTCCCGCGGCCGGGAGCCACCGTGCTCGGAGGCGTGTTCGAGACGTACCCCGGCGGGAAGGGCGCGAACCAAGCGGTGGCGGCGAGCCGCATGGGCGCCCAGGTGACCCTCGTGGGATGTCTGGGCGGCGACGACGAGGGCTCCCGCATGCGAGGAGTCCTCGCCGCCGATGGGCTCGATATCCATCACGTGCGGACGTGCCCCGAAGCCCGCACCGGGGTGGCGGTGATCACCGTCGTTCCGGGCGGCGAGAACACGATCGTGGTGGCGCCCGGTGCGAACGCCGCGCTCTCCCCGGCGGACGTCGACGCGGCGGCGGGGGCGATCCAGGCGGCCAACATGCTCCTCCTGCAGGGCGAGATCACGAGCGAGGCGAACCAGAGTGCCATCGAGGTGGCGCGGCGGGCGGAGGTCCCCGTCCTTCTGAACGCCGGCCCCGCCGAGAACGTGTCGCCCGATCTCCTCGCGGGCGTCGGGCTGCTCGTGGTGAACCGCGGAGAGGCGGCGACTCTCCTGGGGCTCACGGAGGAGGTCCCCGCCACCGGGCTCGCGCGCCGGTTGGCGGGACTGGGACCGGAGAGCGTCGTCGTGACGCTCGGCGAGGAGGGGGCGCTCTACTTCGACGGCACCGACCTCGTGACGATGGAGGCGTTCCCGGTGGACCCCGTCGACGCGACCGGCGCCGGCGACGCCTTCGTCGGCGCGCTCGCCGTGCTGCGCGTGGAGGGCGCGCGAGTCCGCGATGCCCTGCGCGCGGCCTGCGCCGCCGGGGCTCTGGCCACCCGGATCGTGGGCGCCAACCCCTCCCTGCCCCCGCGGGAGCAGGTGGAGAAGCTCCTCGCGGGCTCCCGGAGCTAATCCCGGCGCGGCGGCGCGGCCTCCCCGGTGATCGTCTCGCGCAGGCGTTGCGCGAGCGGATCCGCGGGATCGAGGGCGAGGGCGTGCTCCAAGGCCGAGCCGGCCTCGTCCCGGCGCCCCTGGGCGTGGAGGGCGTGGGCGAGGCCCCGCCAGGCCGGGCTCATCCCGGGGGCGAGCTGGGTGGCGCGCTCGTAGGCGCGCGCGGCGCGGGCGTGGTGGCCGAGACGCAAGAGGGCGTGGCCGAGGTTGCAGTGGGCGATCGGGTTGTTTGGGCCTTCCTCCACCGCGCGTTCCAGGGTCACGGCCGCGCGCGGGAAATCCCCGGACCGCATCTGGTGGGCGCCCAGGTTAGACCACAGCCGGCTGTAGCGGGGATCGATCGCCAGCCCCCGGTTCCACGCCTCGATCGCGCCGTCGATGTCGCCCCGGTCGAGACGGGCGAGCCCAAGATCGTTCCAGGCCGCCACGTCCCGCGGGACGGAGTCGATGACCGCCGTCTGGTAGCTCTCGCGATCGCGATAGACCGCGCCCCGCGACCAGGCGAGGAGGACGAGGAGGAGGAAGAGCCCGACGCGCAGGGGGCGAGGCAGCCGCACGGGGATCCCGCCGAGAAGGGGCGCGGCGAACAGGAGAGGCAGGAAGAG
>JBFMCU010000159.1:0-19394 GCA_040754415.1 Planctomycetota bacterium | reverse complement strand
CCCGGACCCCATCCCCACGGCACAGTTCAACTCACTGACCACACCAACCCCGGTGTCCGAGGAATCCGGGAAGGCCAGCCCAAGCAATGGGCCCTTGACAGGGTGGCCTCCATATCAGAGAGCGAGCAAGAATTGCTCGCGAACGGGCAGCAGCGCCGTCAGGCGATGTGCCAGAGGACATCTGAGCCCCACCATGGCCTGCGGCCACCCGCAGGGAATGAAACGGAGGTTTCATTAGAGAGGCTGTATCATGGATTCTTGCTCAGCCTCTCAGCCGACGCCGCGTCGATCAGTCCAGGGTGAGCTTCTGGAGGTCTTCGACCGGGGAGCCGGGACCGACGACGAGCACGGTGTCCTCCTTGGTGAGGATGCCGTTCTTCTTCAGGAGCTCGAGCTCGAACGTCTGCACGCTGCCGTCGCCGTAGAGCACGTTCGTCGTCGTGTCATGATTCATGCGCGGGTCGTTGTCGTCGGCGATAAGCGGCTCGGTGCCGGTCAAGTTCCGCAGCGGATGGTTCTTCGTGTCGCGTCCGGCGTAGGCGGAGTAGCCGCCGTCCACGCTCTCGAGATCGGTCCACCAGTCCTCCCAGGGCAGGTCGCGGAGGGTGAGGGCCCCCAAATCGACCGCGGGACAGGTGAGGCGCTCGGCGTTCGTCTTGGAATTCTCGATCGCCTTCATCGAGTAGAGCTCGGCGAAGAACTTCACGCCGCTCTCCCGGGGCAACGCGCGGTACTTCGTCTTGTACAGCATGACGCCCTGGTAGATGTTCTTGAGGTTCGACTGGCACGCTGTCGTCTCCGCCTGAAAGATCGCGCTCGTCACCATGGGCAAGAGGAAGGCCGCCAGGATCCCGATGATCAGGATCACGGCCAGGAGCTCGATCAGGGTGAAGCCGCGGCGGCGGCGCGGGGCGGGCATCGATCGGTTGCGCATGGGCGGAGCGGGGTCGGGAGGCCTCCAGGAGCGGTCCGGACGCCCGTTCTACCCCAACCGAGCGCCCCGGTCACCCCCGTTTCGCGGCCCGCGGCCGCCCGCCCTCCCGCGCCGTGCGGGCGGCGACCGCCGCCTGGAGGGCGGCGGCTTGGTTCGTCTCCTCCCAGGAGAAGCCGTCGCGGCCGAAATGGCCGTGGCAGGCGGTCTGGGCGAAGATCGGGCGCTTCAGGTCGAGGGCGGCGATGATCCGGGCCGGGCGCAGGTCGAAGACCTCGCCGATCGCCGCCTCCAGGACCTCGTGCGGCACCTCGGAGGTCCCGAAGGTGTCGACGCGGATCGAGAGCGGCGCGGCGATGCCGATCGCGTAGGAGACCTGGACCTCGCAGCGCCGCGCGAGCCCCGCGGCGACCACGTTCTTGGCCACCCACCGCGCGGCGTAGGCCCCGGAGCGGTCCACCTTGCTCGGGTCCTTGCCCGAGAAGGCGCCCCCGCCGTGGCGGCCCATGCCGCCGTAGGTGTCGACGATGATCTTGCGGCCGGTCAGCCCGCAGTCCCCGTGAGGCCCGCCGAGCACGAAGCGGCCGGTCGGGTTCACGTGGTAGATCGTCTGCGCGTCGAGGAGCGCGGGCGGGATCACCGCCTTCACCACCCTCTCGACGACCTCGCGGCGGATCTCGGCGAGGACCGCCTGCTCGTCCCGCTTCCCGTTCACCACCTCGTCGTGCTGGGTGGAGACGACCACCGTGTGCACGCGGACCGGCGCCTCGCCCTCGTACTCCATGGTGACCTGGCTCTTGGCGTCGGGCCGCAGCCAGGGGAGGACGCGGCTCCGGCGGAGCTCGGCGAGCTTGGCGACGAGGAGGTGCGCGTAGTGGATCGGCGCCGGCATGAGGCTCGGCGTCTCGTCGCAGGCGAAGCCGAACATGAGGCCCTGGTCGCCGGCCCCCTGCTCGGCGGCCGCCGCCGGCCCCTTGTCCACGCCGCGGGCGATGTCCGGGGACTGGCGGTCGAGCGCGATCATCACCGCGCAGGTGTCGCCGTTGATCCCGTAGGCGTCCTGGGTGTAGCCGATCCGCTTGATCGCCTCCCGGGCCACGGTGGAGTAGTCGATGCGGGCCTTCGAGGTGATCTCCCCGGCGATCACGACGAGCCCGGTCGTGACGAGCGTCTCGCAGGCCACGCGGGCGTCGGGGTCCTCGGCGAGGAGCGCGTCGAGGATCGAGTCGGAGATCTGGTCGGCCACCTTGTCGGGGTGGCCCATCGCGACGGATTCGGAGGTGAAGAGCTGGCGGGCCATGGGGGTGCGGGGATCGGAAGGAAGCGGGGAGATCGAGGTGGGCGATGGACCGACCCGGCGACTCGCGGCCCGTCGCCGGCGCGCCCGGCCCTCGAATCATCGATCCATCCGGATAGGAGGGAGGATAGCCCGTCCTGGGCCGGCGTAGTAGTACGGTGCCGGAGCAATCCTTCCACGATTCGCTCCGGGCTGCGAATCGTGGAAGGATTGCTCCGGCACCGTACTATTCCCCGGCACCGTACTACGCCCCTAGGAGCTCGGCGAGGGCCTGGACCGCCTTGGCCGTCGCCCCCTTCTGCCGCGCGACGGTCTCGAGGCCCGCGCGGGACATGGCCTCCCGCCGCGCCGGATCGGCGGCCAGCGCGGCGAGGCTCGCCCCGAGCTCCGCCTCGTCGGCCACCTCGAGGGCCGCCCCCGCCGCGAGCAGGATCCGCGACTCGTGGACGAAGTTCGCGTTGTGGGGCCCGAAGAGGACCGGGCGGCCCTGGGCGGCGGGTTCCAGCATGTTGTGACCCCCGTGGGGGACGAGGCTGCCGCCGACGAAGACGAGGTCGGCGAGGCCGTAGACCCGCTCGAGCTCGCCGATCGTGTCCACGAGGACCGGGGCGGCGGGATCGGGCCGCTCCTCGCCGGCGCGGAGGGCGCTCAACCGGCGCGGCGCGCATCCCTCCTTGGCGAGCTCGCGCGCGACGCTCCGGGCGCGCTCCGGGTGGCGCGGCACGAGGACGAGGCGGAGCGCGGGCACCGCTCGCCGCCACGCGCGGGCGAGGAGGAGCTCCTCCGGCTCGTGGGTGCTGCCGGCGACGAGCACGAGCTGCCCCTCCCGGCCCCCGAGGAGCCGGCGCAGCTCCTCGCCCGGATCGGCGCGCCCGATCCGCAGCCCGTCGGCCTTCGGCGTGCCCGTCACCACGATCCGCCGCGGGTCCACTCCGAGGAGCCGGAAGCGCTCGGCGTACGTCTCGGACTGCACGCAGAAGAGCGAGATGCGGTTGAACTGCGGCATCAGGCGGCGGAAGAAGAGGTAGCGGGAGTGGCTCCAATCCGTGATCCGCCCGTTCGCCACGACGACCGGGATGCGGCAGCGGTTGCACTCGCGCAGGAAGTTCGGCCAGATCTCCAGCTCGATCAGCACGACGAACGCCGGCTGGACCCGCCGCAGGAAGCGGCGCAGGACGAGGGAGACGTCGGCGGGGAAGCGCACGACGTGGTGGCCGGCGAAGAGCTCGCGGGCGACCGCGAGCCCGGTGTTCGTCGTCGTGCACACGACGACTTCGACCCCCGGCCAGGTCTCCTGCAGGGCGCGCACGATCGAGGCGGAGCCCTTGATCTCCCCCACCGAGACCCCGTGGACGAGGATCCGCGGGCGATCGACCCGAGCGGGCGGGATCGCGGCGAGGCCCCGCCCCAGCCGCTCGAGGACCATCGTCGCGAAGCCCCGCGTGCGCCCGGCGCGCCACAGGAGCCACGGCAGGCCGACCAGCGCCGCGGCGAGCCAGGCGAGGTCGTACACCACGTGCAAGACCCAGCGCACGGGCCCGGGGTTCGGATCGTGGCGGAGGGCCTCGACCCCGCTCGGCAGGATTCGCGCGGCGCGGGCGGCGCCGGGGGCTACGCCGTCTGCCCGTGGCACTTCTTGAACTTCTTCCCGCTGCCGCACGGGCAGGGATCATTGCGCCCCACCCCCTGGAAGTCCATCGGCGGCGCGGGGGCCGGAGCGGCGGGGGCGGGGGCGGAGCGGGCGGGCGGGACCTCGCGCGCCTGCTCGCGTTTCATGCGGTCGAACGCCGCCGAGGCGGCGGGGCGCAGGGCGCGTTGGCGCAGGCGTGCCGCGGCCACCGCGGCCGCCGCGCGCTCCGCCTCGGCAGCGCCGCGGCCGGGAGCGGGACGGTCCGCGCCGCCGCCGGTGAAGGAGGCCGGCCGCGGCCGCGCGCCGCTCGGGGCCGCCTCCTCGTCCTCCGGCCGGCGCACCTGGACGCGGAGGATGAGCGCCGTCACCTCGTCCTCCACCGCGGCGAGCAGTTTTTCGAAGAGCTGGAAGCCCTCCGCCTTGTACTCGTTCTTCGGGTCGCGCTGGGCGTAGCCGCGCAGGCCGATCCCCTGGCGCAGGCCGGTGATCGCGCGCAGGTGGTCCATCCACTTGGCGTCCAGCGTGTGGAGCAGGATGTGGCGGTCCACCTTCCGCATCAGCTCCTCGCCGAGCTCCTTCTCGCGCGCCTCGTAGGCGGCGATCACGGCGTCGATCGCCGGCGTGGAGTCCGGCTCGTCGTCGGAGGTGGCGAGCCGCGCCTGCTCCACGGCGAGCTCGAAGCCGAAGGTCCGCTGGTACCAGCCGCGGAAGCGCTCGGGATCCCCCTCGTGGGCCCGCGCCTGGCGGTTCACCACGCTCTCGAACATCTCGAGGACCTTCCGCTTGAGCTCGAGGTTCTCCAGGACCTCCTGACGCACGCCGTAGATGGTCTTGCGCTGCTGGTCCATCACCTCGTCGTACTCGAGGAGGCTCTTGCGGATCTCGAAGTAGTAGTCCTCGACCTTGCGCTGCGCCTTCTCGATGGCCCGGGTGACCATGGGCGACTCGATCGGCACGCCCTCGGTCATGCCGAGCCTTTCCATCATGTTGGTCACCCAGTCCCGGTAGAACCGCCGCATCAGCGGGTCCTGCAGGGAGAGAAAGAAACGCGAGACCCCGGGGTCGCCCTGGCGGCCCGAGCGCCCGCGGAGCTGGTTGTCGATCCGCCGCGCCTCGTGCCGCTCCGTGCCCAGCACGTAGAGGCCCCCGAGGGCGATGACCGCGGCCTCGTCCTCCTGGCAGCGGGTGCGCACGTCCTCGCGGATGCGGGCGATCTCGTCCAGGTGCTCGAGATCGCCGGCCACGAGCCCCGCCTCGTCCAGGGCCTTGCGCAGGCGGTACTCGAAGTTCCCGCCCAGCTTGATGTCCGTGCCGCGCCCCGCCATGTTCGTCGACACCGTGACCGCGCCCTTCTCGCCGGCGAGGGCGACGATGAGCCCCTCCCGTTCCTCCTGGCCGGCCTTGGCGTTCAGCACCTCGTGGCGAATGCCCCGGCGCTTGAGGATGCCGGAGAGCTTCTCCGAGTTCTCGACCGACGTGGTCCCGACGAGGACGGGCTGGCCGCGTTCCTGGAGGTGTTCGATCTCTTCGGTGATCGCCTTCCATTTCTCCGGCTCGGTGCGGTAGACGACGTCGACCTGGTCGTCCCGCGCCACGGGGAGGTTCGTGGGGATGGAGATCACGTCGAGGCCGTAGATCTTCAGGAACTCGCCGGCCTCGGTGATGGCGGTGCCGGTCATCCCCCCGAGCTTGTCGTACAGCCGGAAGTAGTTCTGGAAGGTGATCGTCGCCAGGGTCTGGTTCTCCGGCTTGATCTTGATCCCCTCCTTGGTCTCCACCGCCTGGTGCAGCCCGTCCGACCAGCGGCGCCCGATCATCTTGCGGCCGGTGAACTCGTCGACGATGATCACCTCGCCGTTCTCGACGAGGTACTCCTTTTCCTTCTCGTAGAGCGTGTGGGCGCGGATCGCGTTCTCGATGTAGTGCGGCCAGTCCGTGTTGCCCTCGGTGTAGAAGGACTCGATGCCGAGGATCCGCTGGGCCTCGACGATCCCGTCCTCGAGCAGGGAGGCGGAGCGCTCCTTCTCCTTGACCTCGTAGTGCGTGTCGCGCACCAGCTTGCGCGCCACCATGTCGGCCGCCTTGTACTTGTCGGGCAGGTACTCGGCGGGGCCGGAGATGATCAGCGGCGTACGGGCCTCGTCGATGAGGATCGAGTCGATCTCGTCGATGATCGCGTAGGAGAGGTAGAGCTGGACCTGCTCCTCCACGCTCATCTTCATGTTGTCGCGGAGGTAGTCGAAGCCGAACTCGTTGTTCGTGCCGTAGACGATGTCCCGCCGGTAGATCCCGAGCCGCTGCGCCGATCCCATCTGGCTCTGGATGGCCCCGTAGGTCAACCCCAGGTAGGCGTAGATGGGCCCCATCCACTCCGCGTCGCGGCGGGCGAGGTAGTCGTTGACGGTGACGAGGTAGACCGGCTTGCCGGCGAGGGCGTTCAGGTAGAGCGGCAGGGTGGCGACCAGGGTCTTGCCCTCCCCGGTCGCCATCTCGGCGATCGACCCGCGGTGGAGCACGATCCCCCCCACGAGCTGGACGCCGAAGTGGCGCTGGCCGAGGGTCCGCACGGCGGCCTCGCGCCCCAGGGCGTAGGCCTCGGGCAGGAGCGAATCGAGGGTGGCGGCGCCGCTCTGCACGGCGGCCTTCCACTCCGCGGTCTTCGCCGCGAAGGCCGCCGCGTCGAGCCCCTTCGCCCAGGGCTCGAGCGCGTTGATCCGGGCCACCAGCGGGGTCAGGTCCCGCACCATCCGCTCGTTGCGGGATCCGAACCACGCCTTCAGGGACCGCCCCATGCGGTCTCCCAGCTCGGAGAACTTGTCGCCTATCTCGGACCAATCCATCGGCTGGCCTGTACGCTCTTCTGCCTCGCCCGCCGACGCCGGGCGCCCCCGGATCGGGCGCGGCGGGACGAGGGCGAGCCATTCTTGGCCGAAAGGCGGGCCGGGGGAAGATCCGGCGGGGAAAACCACCGCTCCGGGGGCGGCCCGGTCAGGCCAGGAGGCGTGCGATCACCTCGAACAGGACATGGCGGGTGTAGGGCTTGCGCAGGAGCCCCGAGACCCGCACGAGCCGCCCCAGCTCGATCGTGGCGGCGGTGGCGAGCAGCACGGGCAGGTCGGCGGTGCGGGGGCCCGTCCGGAGGCGCCGCAGCACCTCCTCCCCGTCGAGCTGGGGCATCTCGTAGTCGAGGAGCACGAGGTCGGGCAGCGGGCTCCCTTCCAGGAGGGCGAGGGCCTCGGCGCCGTCGCGGGCCAGATCGACGTCGTAGCCCCGCGCGCGCAGGAGGGCCGCGAGGCCCAGGGCCACGTGCAGCTCGTCGTCGACGAGCAGGATCCGCTTGCGCTTGCGCCCCTCGCGCTCGATCCGCGCGAGCTCCTCCATGAGCACCCGCAGGTCGGTGTTCGTCGGCAGCCCCATCGACTCCCATTCGGCCTCGATCAGCACCTTGAGGTCGCGGTTGAAGCGCTTCAGGTCCTCCCATTCCAGGTAGTCGGGGGAGTCGGATCGGATCTCGAGGTTGTCGTGCGTGTCCACCGAGAAGAAGAACTCCCCGTTCACCAGGTGCTCCTGCACGATGAGCTTCATGAACGGGTAGCGGCTGTTCCCGACGCGCAGCGCGTAGCGCTTCATCCCGCCCTCCCCCGCCGCGCCCTGCTCGAAGCGGGAGAACATCTGCTGGAGGTCCTGGGCGACGAGGAGCTCCTCCACCGCGCGACCGGGCTTCCCGGCGCTCCCCGGCGGCCACGCGTGGGCGAGATAGGCGTTCAGGGCGCTCCGCAGGTGCGCGGAGCTCATCTGCTCGAGCCGCATGCCTCGTCTCTGCTGGTCCTGGCTGCGGAGCGCGGCCCTCCCGGCGCCGGCGCCGGCGGCCGCCCGTCGCGGATGGTCCCCACGATCTCGCCGACCGCGGCCACGCCCTCCGCCGCGAGCAGCCGGTCGAGATCCGCCGCCATCCGTCCGAGGAGCGTGGGGTCGGCGAAGGACGCCGTCCCGACCTGGACGGCCGTGCAGCCCGCCACGAGGAACTCGAGCGCGTCCTCCGCGCTGGAGATCCCCCCGCAGCCGATGACGGGGATCGCCACCGTCCGCGCGCACTCCCAGGCGCAGCGCAGGGCCACCGGCTTGATCCCCGGGCCCGAGTAGCCGCCCTGCACGCTGGAGAGCCCGGGCGTCCGCCGCCGCCAGTCCACCGCCATGCCGAGCAAGGTGTTCACCGCGGTGATCGCGTCCGCCCCCGCCTCCTCCACCGCGCGGGCCATGTCGGCGATGCGGGTGACGTTCGGCGAGAGCTTCGCGAAGACCGGCTGGGCGGTGACGGCCTTCACGCCGGCGATCACCGCCTCGGCCAGGCGGGGATCCGTGCCGAAGGGGATCCGCCCCTCGTCGACGTTGGGACAGGAGAGGTTGACCTCGAGCGCGTCGACCGCCTCCTCGCCGGCGAGCCGGCGCGCCAGCTCGACGAAGTCCTCCACCCGCGTCCCCCCGATGTTCGTGACCACGACGGTGTCGGCGGCGGCCATCTCGGGGAGGACGTGGGCCCGGTAGTGCTCGATCCCCGGGTTCTCCAGGCCGATCGAGTTCAGGAGCCCGGCCTCCGTCTCGCAGAGCCGCGGGGCGGGGTTCCCGGGCCGCGGTTCGAGGGTGACCGTCTTGCTGATCAAGGCTCCGACCGCGGCGGGCGGCGTGAAGCGGTGCATCTCGAGGCCGTGGCCGTAGGTCCCCGAGGCCGACATGACGGGATTGCGCAGCCGGAGGGGACCGATCGCGGTCGACAGGTCGGGCATGGGGATGCCTATCCTATGCGCGATCGGCGCGGAATTCCCGCCCTCGCCGGCGCTGCCCGGGGCGCGCTCATTCCGCCGGCGGCTCGGGCGCGTCCTCGACCGCGGCGGGGGCCGGCGGCGGATCGGCGCCCGCGCGGTGCGGCGCGCGGCGGGGCAGGAGGCCGGCGAGGACCCACCCCGCCGCGCCGACCGAGATGCAGGAATCGGCGAGGTTGAAAGTGGGGAAGTGCCAATCCCAGCCCCAGGCCGCGCTCACGAACCACACGTCGAGGAAGTCCCGCACGAGCCGGTAGGGATGGCCCGCCTCCACCCCGCCGAAGAAGGCGTTGTCGAGGAGGTTCCCCAGGGCCCCCGCCAGGACGAGCACGATGGCCGGGAAGGTGACCACCGCGCGGCGATCCGCGCGCCACAGGAGCCAGCCCAGGACCCCCACCGCGAGGATCCGGCCCGCCACGAGGACATGGGGGAACTCCCCGAACTGGCCGAAGGCGGCCCCGGCGTTCAGGGAGCACATGAGCGCCACGTGACGGCCGAAAAGCGGGTAGCGGGCATGGCCGTGGGGATCGAGGTCGACCCCCTCCGCCCCGTCCCCGAGCCATGCGAAGATCGCCGCCTTCGACCACTGGTCGGCGAGGACCAGGAGGAGAACGGCGAGGAAGCGCCCCCACGGCAGCCGCCGCGGCAACGCCGTCAGGCGTTG
The DNA here is from genome assembly GCA_040754415.1 of Planctomycetota bacterium. Classification (GTDB taxonomy): domain Bacteria; phylum Planctomycetota; class UBA1135; order UBA1135; genus JBFMCU01. The sequence continues at coordinate 10,052 of JBFMCU010000159.1, read as the reverse complement.
CGCCAAGAGACATCTGATCCGCGGAAGGGACCCCGTTCTTCCCGCGGATCAGCCCTCCTTCTCGGTCTTGCGCTGGCACTCGATGCAGAGCCGCGCATACGGCACCGCATCGAGGCGGGCCGACTGGATCCACTTGGCGCACTCCTCGCAGCGGCCGAACTCGCCCCGCGCGAATCGGGCGAGGGCGTCGGAGATCTCGCCCAGGATCGCCTCGTCGCGGCGCAGGAGCTCGAGGCTGAAGGTCTGGGCGTAGCTGTCGGAGCCCGTGTCGGCGGGATTGTCGGTGGTGAAGCGCGAGTTCTCGGGCGAGAAGGCGTCGGCCTCGAGGTCGGCGATGTCCCCGGTCAGGCTGGCCCGCATCCGGAGCAGGATGTGCCGGTACATCGCAAGTCGCTGGGCGGTGGGCTTCTTGTTGGTCATGGGCGGCCACGGCCCCCGTTCGGGGCGCGAGAGTATAGGAAGGGACCGAACGCCCCTCAAGGCGTAGCCTGAAGCCATGTCCGCTCCTCGCCCTCCGCCCTCGCCTCCTCTCCCGGCTCCCCCCGCCGGCGAGCTCCCCGGCGGGCTGGCCGGCGGGCTCGCGGGGTTTCTGGAGGCCCTGCGCGTCGAGGCCGGCCTCTCCCGTAACACCCTGCTCGCGTACCGGTCCGATCTGGAGAGCTTCCTCGGGTGGGCCGCCCGACGCGAGGGCCTCGCCGACTGGGCGGAGATCACGGCGGAGACGGTGGTCGACCACCTGACCCACTGCCGCCGCCGGGGCCTCGCCGAGGCGAGCGTGGCGCGCCGCCTCTCCGCCCTGCGCATGTGCCTCCGGCACCTGGTGGCGGAAGGCCTGCTCTCCCGCGACCCCGCGGCGCGGATCGCGACCCCCGTCCTCGCGCGGCTGCTCCCCACCACGCTCGGGGTCGAGGAGGTCGAGCGACTCCTCGCCGCCCCCGGCACGGAGGGCTGGCGGGCCGAGCGCGACACGGCGCTCCTCGAGGTGCTCTACGCCTGCGGCGCGCGGATCGGCGAGGCGGTGGCGCTGCGCACCGGCGATCTCGAGCCCTCCCTGCGGGTGTTGACGCTGCACGGCAAGGGGAAGAAGACGCGGATCGTGCCCCTCGGCGCCCGGGCCCGGGAGGCGATCGACCGCTGGCGGGCCGGCGGCCGCCTGCTCCTCCCGGGGGCCCGGCGCCAGCCGGAGCTCTTCCTGACGAAGAGCGGGCGGCCCCTCGATCGCTCCACCGCCTGGCGGCGGGTGAAGGCCGCGGCCCAGCGCGCCGGCCTCGCCGGGCGCATCTCCCCCCATACGCTCCGCCACTCCTTCGCGACCCATCTCCTCGAGGGCGGCGCCGACCTGCGCAGCGTGCAGGAGATGCTCGGCCACGCCTCGATCCGCACGACCGAGATCTACACCCACCTCGACGCCGAGCACGTCCGCAGCATCCACCGCCTCTACCACCCCCGCGGGTGACGGCAATACGGCAGTACGGCGTCAATCGCCGAGCGTGAAGCGGAGGGCGTCCGTCACCTGGCCGAAGCGCAGGGGCCCGGCGCCCGGCGCGAGCACGATCCCCTGCACGACGAGACGCCGCCCGCACCATCCCGGGGCGGAAGGAAGGCGCAGCCGCACCGTGTGCCCGCCCGACTCGTCGGTGCGGAAGGCGAGGAGCGGCTGGCCGGTCCGGCGGTCGACGAACCAGGCGCCGCTCCCGTCGAGCGCCGCGGGAGGCTCCTCTTCCTCGCCCACGACGAGGAGCCCGCGCGCCTCCGGCGCGGCGCCGGCCACGACGAGCACCAGTTCTCCCCCCAGCCGCGCGGGTCCGGCGCCGAGGCTCGGCCCCGTCCCGCCGCCGAGGACCTCCACCCCCGCCGGCGCGCCGCAGACCCCCGGCGCGATCCGCGTCACGAAGGCGTCGCTCGCCCCGGTCCGGCCGCCCAACGTCCCGCGCGCCGAGGGCGGCACGTCGGCCGCGTCGCCCGCCACCGCCACCTCGCCCCGGAAGGGATCGACGGCGAGGGCCCGCAGCACCTCGTCGCCGCCGCGGCCGAGGAAGGTCCCCCAGACGAGGTCTCCGCCCGCGGGCGCGAGCCGCACGACGAAGCCATCGGACCCGCCGCCCCGCGCCGGCTGGGGCGCGTCGGAGGTCGTGGGGAAATCCTCGGACTCGGTCCACCCCGCGGCCCAGATCCCTCCGGCGGGATCGGCGTCGGCGGCGAGGCATTCGTCGGCCCGCGCGCCCCCGATCAGGGTCGAGGTGACGAAGGAGGCGCCGGCGGCCGTGAGGCGCGAGACGAAGCCGTCCTGGCGGCCGGCGAGGACGCCGCGCGCTCCCGCGCCATGGACGGGGAAGTCGGGCGAGCGCGTCCACCCCGCCACGAGGATCGTCTCGTCGGCGAGATGCGCGATCGCCGTGGCCTCGTCGGCCCGGGAGCCGCCGAGGAAGGTCGAGATGAGGAGGGCGGAGCCGTCCGCGGAGAGCTTGGTCACGAAGGCATCCGCCTCCGCTCGCGCGCCGTCGAGGGCGCCCAGGGTGACGGGGAAGTCGGTGGAGCCGGTGCGCCCGGCCACGAAGGCGTGCCCGGCCGGATCCACGGCGATCGCCCGCCCCTCCTCCTCGCGCAGCCCGCCGAGGTAGGTGGCGTAGTGGAGGAACGCGCCGCTCGCATCGAGCTTCGCGACGAAAGCATCGCGCACTCCCCGGCGCGCGGTCTGCCACGCATAGGAGGTCGTCGGGAAGTCGGCGGAGCTCGTCGTGCCGGCGACGAAGACGTCGCCGCCGGCGCCGAGGGCCAGCCCCTGCGCCGTGTCGTCTCCCTTCCCGCCCAGCAACGTGGCGAAGCGCAGCGCGGCGCCGTCGGCGGCGAGGGAGAGCACGAAGGCGTCGGCGCCCCCCGCCCGCGACCCGCCTCGGGCCCCGGCGGTCGCCGGGAAATCGTCGCTCGTCGTCTCGCCGGCGACGAAGGCCTCGCCCGACGCGTTCACCCGCAGGGCGAGCCCGCGCTCGTCGCCCTTGCCGCCGAAGAAGGTCGCCCATTCGAGGGTCAGGCCGGCGGGATCGAGCTTGAAGATCACGCCGTCCCGGCCCGCCCGCGTGCCGTCCAGCGCGGTCCCGGCGAGGGGGAAATCGCTCGATCGCGTGCTCCCCGCCACGTAGACGGCGCCCGCCGAGTCGATCGCCACGCCGCAGGCTTCGTCGGCGTGGCTGCCCCCCACGTGCCGGCCGTACACGAGCACGGGGTCGACGACGAGGGGCAGGGCGGGATCGCGGCCCTCGACCGCGAAGCCGAAGCGGCCGCCGTCCAGGATCCGGAAGGCGCTCGGCGGCTCCACCGCCCGCCCGGCGGCGTCCGTCTGGCGGCTCCGCGGCGCCCGCTGGGCGATGCCGCCGCCGAGGAGGAGCGATCCGTCGCCCTGGAGCAGGAGGGCCGCCTCCCCCGCCCCGGGCCCGCCCGCGCGGCGCTCGACGCGCACGACGACGTCCTCCAGGCGCGCGTCCGCCTGGAACAGGAGGTCGTACTCGAGCCGCCCCTCCCGGCCCGCCACCTCGAGATCGATCCCCGCGTAGAGCCCCTCGTAGCGCACCGCGCCCCAGGCGGGCGCGTTCCGGATCCACCCCGCGCGCGGCCCGACGAGCCGGTGGATGCGCCCGGCGAGGGGGTGCGCCCCGCGCACCCGCACCCCGGCGCGCGCGCCCTCGAAGCGGAGCGCGATCTCTTCCCCGGCGTCGAGGACGAAGCCCGCGGCGGTGAACGTCGCCCGGAGCCCCATCGTGCGGGCCTCCAGGACCCCCTCCGCCCCGGGGATCTCGACGAAGACGAGCGGGAGCGGGGCGGCAAAGGACCGCTCCTCGGCGCCCGCCGGCCGCGCCCCCGCGGGGGCGGCGCCGAGGAGCAGGAGGAGGAGGGCGAGAGAGGAGCGCGGGCGGGACGCCGGCCGGCGCCGGTACCACTGGGCCATGGTGCGGATCGAGGGGTGCGTGCTCGGGGCCTGGGGAGCGGCGGGGGGGCGCCCCACCCGCGTGCTCCCCTCCATCGAGCGCGCGCGCCCGCCGACTGCACCCCTGATCGAGGTTCGGACCGAACTCGTACCGGGAAGGATCTTCCGGTCGCGGGGGGCGCGCCGGTCAGCCCCCGAGCGCCCCGGCGATCCGGCGGGCGAGGGCGGGGCTGATCCCCGGCACGCTGCCGAGCTCCTCCACGCTGGCCCGGGCCACGCCGGCGGCGCTCCCGAACCGGCGCAGGAGGGCCTTTCTCTTCACCGGGCCGATCCCGGGGATCGCGTCGAGCCGGGAGCGGATCCGCCCGCGCTCCTTCCGGTGGTAGGTGATCGCGAAGCGGTGAGCCTCGTCGCGGATCCGCGCCAGGAGATGGGTCGCCGCGCCATGGGGCGGGAGCTCGACCGGCGGCCGGCCGGGGGCGAGGAAGAGGCGCTCCGCGGTCGCGGCCCGGCGCCGCCCGCGCACCGTGCGCTCCGCGCGGGCCTTGGCGAGGGCCACGATCCGGACGTCCCAGGCCCCGGCGTCCTCGCGCGCCTCGAGCGCCGATGCGAGCTGGGCGGCGCCGCCGTCGATCACCACGAGGTCGGGGAGATCCCCCTCGTCCATTCCCCGCCGCAGGCTGCGGCCCACGACCTCCCGCATCGACGCGAAGTCGTCCTGGCCCTGGACCGTGCGCACGCGGAAGCGGCGGTAGCCGGCCCGGTCGGCGAACCCGCCCCGGAAGCGGACGCGGCTCGCCACCGCCTGATCGCCCTGGAAGCTCGACACGTCGAAGCAGTCGATCACCGGCGGTCCCGAGCCCTCGCCGGGAGCCGCGAGACCGGCGAGAGCGGCGAGCTTCGCCGTCTCCGCGTCGCTCGCCCCGCGGGCCGCGGCGCGCGCGGCGAGCTCGGCGCGCGCGTTCTCTCCGGCGAGCTCGAGCATGCGCCGCCGCTCGCCCTCGGCGGGGACGACGAGCCGGACGCCGGAAGCCAGGGTCGCCGCGAGCAGGGGGGCGTCGGCGGGCTCGACGGGCAGCACGATCTCGCCGGGAACCGCCCGCCGCCCGCCCCCGTACAGCGCGGTGAGCACGTTGTGCATTAGCTCCTCGTCGGCGAGCTCGGAGCGGAAGGCGTGCGTCCGGCTCTCCACGAGCTTCCCGGCGCGGAAGGCGAGACGGTGCACGAGCGCCTCGTCGCCGTGACGCGCGAGCCCGAGCACGTCGCGCTCGACGCCCGGTCCCGCCCGAACGCCCTGGCGCTCCACCGTGCGGCGCAGCGCGTGCAGGCGGTCGCGCCATTCCGCGGCCCGCTCGTACTCCCGCGTCCCGGCGGCCTGGCGCATCCGGGCGTCGAGGTCCCGTTCGAGCTCCTCGACGTCGCCGGCCAGGATGCGCGCCGCCCGCTCCACGAGCTCGGCGTACTCCGCGGCGGCGATCTCGCCCGTGCAGGGCGCCGAGCACAGCCCGAGCTGATGCTTGAGACAGGGGCGCGAGCGGTTGTTCAGCACGGCGTCCGTGCAGTCGCGCAGCGGCACCACCCGGTGCAGGTCGGCAAGCGTCCGCCGCACCGCGCGGGTCGAGGCGTAGGGACCGAACAGCCGGGAGCGCCCCTTCCCCTTGCCCGCCCGCGGCCGGTGGGCCCGCACGAACTTCAGCCGCGGGAAGCGCTCGTCGAGGTCGAGGCGGATCATGAGGAAGGACTTGTCGTCCTTGAGCCGCACGTTGTGGGGCGGCTGGTACTCCTTGATGAGCTCGTCCTCGAGGAGGAGGGCTTCCTGCTCGGTGCGGGTGACGATCGTCTCGACGGTGCGCGCGTCCCGCTCGAGGAACCGCACGCCGAGCCGGCCGTCCCCTCCCGGCGCGCGATAGGTCTGCAGGCGGGCGCGCAGGGAGCGCGCCTTGCCCACGTAGAGGACCTTCCGCCCCGCGTCCCGGAAGAGGTAGACCCCCGTCCGCTCCGCCACGGCGGACATCACGAGATCCGGCGTCCAGGCGTGCTCGCTCACCCCTTATCGCCCCAGTTCCCGGCGTTCCAGCGCGCGCAACCGGTCGCGCAGCTTCGCCGCCTCCTCGAAGCGCAGCTCCTCGGCGGCGTGGTGCATCTCGTCGGTGAGGCGGGCGATTTCGGCGCGCAGCTCGTCGAGGCTCCACCGGCCGGCGGCCGCCTCCGCCGCCGGTTCCTCGGTGAGGGCGGGACCGCTGTAGTCCATGTCGTAGAGGGCCTCGATCGAGTCGCGCACCGGCTTGATGATCGTCCGGGGGACGATGCCCCGCTCGCCGTTGTACGCCGCCTGGAGGACGCGCCGCCGCTCCACCTCGTCCACCGTGGCGCGGATCGAATCGGTCTCCCGGTCGGCGTAGAAGATCACCCGGCCCTCCGCGTTGCGCGCCGCCCGCCCGCACGTCTGAATCAGGGAGGTGGCGGAGCGCAGGAATCCCTCCTTGTCGGCGTCGAGGACGGCGACCAGCGCCACCTCGGGCAGGTCGAGCCCCTCGCGCAGCAGATTGATGCCCACGAGGACGTCGAACTCGCCCTGCCGCAGGTCGCGCAGGATCTGGGAGCGCTCGATCGCGTCGATCTCCGAGTGGAGGTAGCGCACGCGCACGCCCAGCTCGGCGAGGTAGGTGGTGAGCTCCTCCGCCGCGCGCTTGGTGAGGGTGGTGACGAGGGTGCGCCAGCCCGCCTTCGTCGCGAGGCGGATCTCGTGCAGGAGATCGTCCACCTGGGTGCGCGCGGGCCGCACCTCGATCCGGGGGTCGAGGAGCCCGGTCGGCCGCACGACCTGCTCCGCGCAGCGGCCCGCCGACTCCGCCCGCTCGAACTCGCCCGGCGTCGCCGACACGTACACGGCCTGGCGGACGAGCCGCTCCCACTCGGCGAAGCGCAGGGGCCGGTTGTCGAGGGCGCTCGGCAGGCGGAATCCGAACTCCACCAGCGTTTCCTTGCGCGAGCGATCGCCGCGGAACATGCCCCCCACCTGGGGCACGGCGACGTGGCTCTCGTCCACGAAGACGACGAAGTCCTCGGGGAAGTAGTTGAGCAGGGTGAACGGCGCCTGCCCCGCCTCGCGCCCGTCCATCCACCGCGAGTAGTTCTCGATCCCCGGGCACACGCCCGTCTCGCGCAGGAGCGCGAGGTCGTAGCGGGTCCGCTGCTCCAGGCGCTGGGCCTCCAGGAGCCGCCCCTTCCCCTTCAGCTCGGCGAGCCGCTCCTCGAGCTCGCCGGCGATCCCCGCGATCGCCCGGTCCATGCGCTCCTGGGGGGTCACATAGTGCCCCGAGGGGTAGATCGTGATCGCGTCCCGCTCGGCCAGAACCTCGCCTCGCAGGGGATCCACCTCGAGGATCGCGTCCACCTCGTCGCCGTACAGCTCGAAGCGGATGACGCGATCCTCCTCGTAGGCCGGGAACACCTCCACGACGTCGCCGCGGGCCCGGAACGTGCCGCGGCGGAAGTCGAGGTTGTTGCGGGAGTACTGCATCCGCGTCAGACGCCGCAGGAGGTCGTCCCGCTCCACGTTCGCCCCGCGCGCGAGGGTGAGCGACATCTCCGCGTAGTGCTCGGGCGACCCCAGCCCGTAGATGCACGACACCGAGGCCACGATCAAGACGTCCCGGCGCTCGAGGAGCGAACGCGTGGCGCTGTTGCGCAGCCGCTCGAGGTTCTCGTTGCGGTTCGCGTCCTTCTCGATGTAGGTGTCCGTGACGGGGACGTAGGCCTCGGGCTGGTAGTAGTCGTAGTAGCTGACGAAGTACTCGACGGCGCTCGCCGGGAAGAGCTCCCGGAACTCGGCGTAGAGCTGGGCGGCGAGCGTCTTGTTCGGGGAGAGGACGAGGGTCGGCCGGTTCACCTCCGCGATCACCGCCGCCATCGTGAAGGTCTTGCCCGAACCGGTGATCCCGAGCAGCGTCTGGCGCGGATGACCCTCTCGCAACCAGCCGGAGAGGCGGGCGATCGCCGCCGGCTGGTCGCCGGTCGGCGGGAAGGGAGAGGCCAGGCGGAAGCGATCGGGCATCGGAGCGGGCGGGAGGGAGTCGAAACCCCGGGGCGGCGGGGGGATAGGGGCCCGGCGAGGGCGGCGCCGGCGCGCCGCGGACCGCCCCGGCTCCCGGGCCGATCCGGAGCGGCTTGCGCCCCTCCGGGAACCGCCCTAATCTTGCCACCGAGACCCGCCACGCCGCCCGCTCCGGCCCGGAACCCCCGCGGCGCCTGCCCCCCGGCGCTCCCCGGAGCGCGGCCGTTCATCCCATGATCATCCAGTGCCCAGGCTGCCACGCCCGCGCCCGGATCGCCGACTCCCTCGAAGGGGCGAGGGTGAGCTGCGGGGAATGCGGGCGCGTCTACGTGGCGCGCGCGACGGGCCGCCGCTCCTCCGCCTCCTCGCGCCGGCTCGGGCTCTGGTTCGGCCTGGGGGCGGGGGTGGTGGCCCTGCTCGCCGCCGTCCTTATGCTCGTCCAGGGCAAGGGAACGAAATACGCCGCGGACGCCGGCCCCGAGAAGCCGGTCGCGGCCCCGTCCGGCGTGGATCCCGCGGACTACGAGCGCTCGCCCATCTTCCAGGCCGCGATCGGGGTGCACCAGGCGGCCGCCCTGGGCCAGGCGATCACGGTGCAGGCGGCGATGTACGGCCCGCGCGTCTACGCCTGGAAGCAGACCGTGGCGAGCGCGGCCGCCGCGCCCGCGGAGAACGAGCCGGCGCCCCCGACCGCGGAGGCGCGGCAGGCCCTCGAAGCGGAGTTCGCGGCCCTGCCCTCCTACCGCCAACAGGAGATCCTCGCCGGCTACGCGGAGAGCATGTGTCAGGGCGAGGACCGCGACATCGTCGGCGCCTGGCAGCCCTTCGACGGGAGCCTCGTCGCCTACGACCAGGCGACGGGCACGGCCCGCATCCGGCTCACCGTCAGCTCCCGCGAGGCGGGCAGCACCGAGAACCGCCACGTCGAGTGGACCCTCTACGAGGATCGCGGCCGCTGGAAGGTGACGAGCTGGGAGCGGTGGTACTCGGAGGCCGAGAAGAAGGCCACGCGCAAGAAGCGCGACAAGGGATACGAGCGGGTGACCCTGTCGGACGGATCGATCGTCCTGGAGCGGGATCCCGAGCCCCTGGAGCACCTCGCCGACACCCCGCCCGAGCTCCGCGCGCGCATCGACCAGTTGATCGCGACGATGCTCGACCTCGAACTCACGAAGGAAGCGACGCGCGCGCGCGCCCAGCTCGTCGAGATCGGCCGCCCGGCGATCCCCCGCCTGCTCACGAAGCTCTACGAGATCCCGCTCGACACGGAAGCGCAGTCCATCCAGGTGAATCAAGTCGACGTCGCCTTGCGGGCGATCACCGGCCAGGACCACGGCTATCGGCCCATGGAGCTCGTGGGCTCCGCCGTCGGGACGACCAAAGAGCGCCGCGAGAGCGCCATCCGCCAGTGGTTCGCGTGGTGGTATCGAAACGAGAAGACGTTCGTCGCCGCCGAGAAGAAGGACCTCCTCGAGGAGTTGATCCCGCCGACGGAGAAGGAGAAGCGCGGGTTGGAGCGCCGCGACGGCTGATCCCGTCCCTCCCCCCTCCCCTCCCTCCCACCCCTCCGTCCCCCACCGTCCTCCCGGGCCCGGCGCCTGGCGCCCGGACCGCGCGGAGGCCACCGAAGAGAGATAGCGACATGGAATACCGAGCCGGCAAGTGCTCCTCCTGCGGAGCCGAGTACAAGATCCCCGCGTCGTTTGCCCACGACGTCGCGCGCTGCAAGCGGTGCGGCGGCACCGTCCGCATCGGCAAGGCCGGCGCGCCGGAGCCGGGGGGTTCCCCGGCCGCGGCCAAGGCGGTCCCGGCGCACCCGGCCGTCCCGGCGCATCCGGCGGTCCGCCTCGCCCCCTCCCCCTCCCCGGCCCCCGCGAAGCCCAAGCTCGAGCCCTACGTCCCGTCCGGCAAGGCGGGCCAGGGTCCGTCCATGCTCGAGAAGCTCAAGGCCCAGCGGACCGGCGGGGAGACGGCCGCACCGGCGCCGCCGGCCGCCGCGGACCTCGCGCCTCGACCCGCGGCGGTGACCGCGGCGGCGCGGACGCCGGTCCCGGCCGGGACGCCGCGCGGCGT
>JBFMCU010000158.1:0-2839 GCA_040754415.1 Planctomycetota bacterium | reverse complement strand
AGAAACCATCACCTCGACGGTATTCGCGTCAGGCCCTCGCACCAGGGGCTCAGGCCGAATTGCGAGAGGCATCGCAGATCTCTTCACGCACGCCACCTCCGCGGCATGAAACCCGCGAAAGGCCAGATCCTCACTCCTTCCGCAGGAAGTCGACCAAGTCCGTCTCGAGGTCGGCGAGGCCGTACTCCATCACCGTGAGGCAGCGGTAGGTGATCCGCTCCAGGGCCTCGGGGGTGTTCGGGTTCAGGGTGCGGGGCGGCGGGTAGCTCAGGAAGTAGGAGAGGGAGAGGCGCTCGACCTCGCCCCCGTGCTCGCGGCCGGCGTACTGCCAGGGGACCTCGTCGAAGGGCAGCGTCCCGGTGAGGATCTCGTAGAGCATCACCCCGATCCCCATGACGTCGGCCTTCGGGCTGCGCAGGAGCAGCGGGTTGTAGTGGGGAGTCGTCGAGATGAGCGTCTGCTTCGAGGTGCGCAGGGCGGGGTCGATCAGGACGGCGCTGCCGGAGGGCTTGACGAGGATGTTCTCCGGCTTCAGGTCGCCGTGGTAGGCGAAGTTGCCGGTGCTCCCGAGCTTCTGGAGGGCGCGCACGATGGTGAGGAACCAGTTCAGGCGGATGCCCTCCAACGCCCGGATCTTCTCCCGCAGCGTCTTGCCGCGGACGTAGTCCATCACGAGGATCGGCCGGCCCTCGACCTCGAAGACGTCGTGGATCTGGACCAGGTTCTGGTGCCGGGCGCCCTCCAGGAGGCTCGCCTCGCTGCGGATCAGCATGTCGATCTCCTGCTGGTCGAGGAAATCGACGCGAATCCCATCGGGGCGGAAGAACACCGCCTCCCCCGGGGTCTCGTCGGGGCTGATCCACTCCTGGGAGCGCTCGTCGGTGATCTCCATGTAGCGGGTGACGTAGCGCCCGCCGCCGGCGATGTCGCCGACCTTCAGTGCGACCTTGCGCCCCTCGGTGTCCTCGGCGAGGTAGACGTACGCGAAGGCCCCCCGCCCGAGGAACTTCTGGACGCGGTAGGAGCCGAGGTACTCGCCGGCCTGGAGCTTGATCATCGGGGCGCTTCCTCTGGTGCGGGCGCGCGCGGGGTCGGCGCGCGGGGAACGCCCCCTGTTTCGAGCGGGCTCCGCGCCCGGCTGGAGGGAAACCGCCCATCCAGGGACCCTGCCGGCGCGGCGGGGAGCGCCTCCGTTCGGACCGCCCGGAATCCGCGCGCGATCGGTTTAGGAACGCTCAATTCCCGGGATCGGGCGCCGCCGGCGGCGGCGCGCGGCGGCTCCCCGGCGGGGCGTCCGCCGGGCCGCCCTCGAGCTCCACCTCGACGAGCGCGCACTCCCCGCCGAGCCCCAGGATCCGCCCCGCTCCCGCGGCGACCGTGCCGGTGCCGACCCACACGGGATCGGGAGCGTGGAGCACGAATCGCCAGGCGCGGCCCCGCGAATCGACGAGCCCGCGGTCCTGCTGCCAGAGGTCGCGCACGACGTAGAGGGAATCCGCGGGCGCGCCCGGCGCGGCGAAGAGCACGACCTCCCCCTGCACGGCGCCCCCCGCGATCACCTCCCAGGCGCGCGCGGGGGCGCCGAGGCGGACCTCGACGCGGGCGCCGGGGGCGGGCTGCGTGGTCTCCGTGACCTGGCAGCCCAGGAGGAGGAGAAGGACGAGGAAGGCGATCGGGGGCGGCACGGGCGGGACGGGATCGGAACGGCGGACCAGGCCCTCTGGAATCGTCCGTCCTGGTCCCCGCCTTGAGGGGGGATCGGTCCGGACTACGATTTTCTCCCGATGGAACCCCACGAGCTGGACTGCCTGCGCCGGGCGGGGGCGATCGTGAAGGAGTGCCGGGAGTGGGCGGTCGAGAACATTCGCCCCGGGGTTCCCGTGCGCCACGTGCTCGAGACGATCGAGGCGATGGCGCGCGCGCGGGGCGGGATGCCCGCCTTCCCCGCCCAGTCCAGCCGCAACAGCGTCGCCGCCCACTACTGCTCTCCCCCCGGCGACGAGATGACCTACGCGGAGGGCGACTGCGTGAAGGTCGACATCGGCGTGCACGTCGACGGCTACATCGCCGACAGCGCCGCCTCGGTAGACCTCTCGGCCGACGGGAGGTGGACGCCCCTCATCCAGGCCTCGGCCGACGCTCTCGCCGCCGCCATCGCCGCCGTGGGTCCGAACGTCCCGGTGGGGGAGGTCGGCGCGGCGATCGAGGAGACCATCCTGGCCGCCGGCTTCCAGCCGGTCCGCAATCTCACCGGGCACGGTCTCGCGCGCTGGAAGGTCCACTGCGCCCCCCAGGTCCCGAACTACCGCGACGGCGGGAACGGCCGGCTGCAGCCGGAGAGCGTCATCGCCATCGAGCCCTTCTCGTCCACCGGCCGCGGCTACATCCGCGAGCGGGGCAAGGCCGAGGTCTTCATGATGGTGCGCCCGCCGCACAAGGCGAAGGGGCTGGACCGCCCGGTCCTGAAAGCGATCGACGCCTGGCGCGGCCTGCCCGTCGCGCGCCGCTACTTCCGCGACTTCGATCCCGCCGTCGTGGAGGACACGCTCCTCAAGCTCACCCGGCAGGGGTCGTTGATGCGGTATCCGCCCCTCGTCGAGGAGGAGGGAGTGATGGTGGCGCAGACCGAGCACACGATGATCATCACCGCGGACGGCGTCGAGGTGACGACTCTCTGATCCGATGGAGGAGGGGGGTCGCCCCTCCTTTCGTGCAGGGCTCCGGCAAGTTGCCGTAACCCCTGGCCGGGTCGGGATTCCGAGTGGGGACTGGCGTTCGTCGACCACCCTGGTTAGGTTGCGGGAGTGGCGCGGCAGGAGGGACGAGCGCGAGGTGGCCG
>JBFMCU010000157.1:55770-118373 GCA_040754415.1 Planctomycetota bacterium | reverse complement strand
GCACCCGGGGGGGTGTCGCACCCCCCCGGGTGCAAAAAAGTGTCTGACGCCGTATCGCCGCATCAGTAGGGGACGCGGTCGGCCTTGGCGGCCCAGGCCGCGAAGGGGGCCGCTCCCTCCGCGGCGAGGAGTCGCTCGAAGCGCCGGGCGCGGGCCGCGGCGGGGAGGCGGAGCTCGCCGAGGAGCAGCGCGTCGTCGAATCCGGCCGCCGCGGCGGCGGCGTGGTCGGCGGCGTGCACGACGCGCGCCAGGCGCGCCCAGTGGATCGCCCCGTGGCACATCGGGCAGGGCTCGGCGCTCGCGTACAGGGTGCAGCCGGAGAGGTCGTGGGTCCCGAGGACCCGGGCGGCGGCCCGGATGGCGAGGATCTCGGCGTGGGCGGTGGGATCGGCGGCGGGGACGACCCGATTGGCGGCGCGAGCCACGACCCTCCCCTCGCGCACGATCACCGCTCCGAAGGGGCCGCCTCCCTCGCCGACGGAGGCGACGGCGAGGGCGATCGCCTCGCGGAGGAACCCGGCGTCGTCCATGGCGCGGATGATACGGGCGATCCGCCCCCGTATCATCCCGGCGTGGCGGCGGGAGACCTCTTCGCGGACGAGGCGACGGCGAGCCTCGAGATCGTGCAGGCGGAATGCCTCGCGTGGCTCGCGACCGTACCCGACGGCGCCTTCCAGCTCGTCTACGTCGATCCGCCGTTCAACACCGGGCGCCGCCGGACGCTCTCCCGCCTGCGCACGACCGCCGATCCCGCCGGCGATCGCACCGGCTTCGGGGGCCGCCGCTATCGCACCGAGATGGTGGGCCGGCACGAGTACTCTGATTCCTACGCCGACTACCTCGCCTTCCTCGGCCCGCGGCTCGCCGCGGCGATCCGGGTGCTGGACGCCACCGGCAGCCTCTTCGTCCACCTCGATCCTCGCGAGTCGCACCACGTCAAGGTCCACCTCGACTCGGTGCTCGGCCGCGAGCGGTTCATGAACGAGATCATCTGGGCCTACGACTACGGCGCCCGCTCCCGGCGCCGCTGGCCGGCGAAACACGACGTGATCCTCTGGTACGCGCGCGATCCCGAACGCTACACCTTTCGTTACGAGGAGATCGACCGCATCCCCTACCTCGCCCCGCAGCTCGCCGGGGAGGAGAAGGCGAAGCGGGGCAAGACGCCGACCGACGTGTGGTGGAACACGATCGTGAGCCCCACGGGCCGAGAACGGACCGGCTGGCCGACCCAGAAGCCCCTCGCCATCGTCGAGCGCATCGTCCGCGTCCACTCGAACCCCGGGGACCGCGTGCTCGACTTCTTCGCGGGCAGCGGGACGACGGGCGAGGCCGCGGTCCGCCACGGCCGCTCCTGCGTGCTCGTGGACGAGAGCCCGGAGGCGGTGGACGTGATGGCCGCCCGCCTCGCCTTCGCGCACCCCCGCCTCCGGCGTCCGTGAGCGCCGGCGCCGGGGCTTGGAATCGGCCCGGGGGACGCTACCCTCTGGGCGCGACCGGGCCCGTTCCCCCGGGGATTCCTCCCACGGAGCCACCCATGCTGACCCCGATCCTGGCCCTCGGTGCTCTTTCGTCCCTCCCGCCGGCCGCCAGCGCGCCCGGTGGCGATTGGCTCGATCTCGACGCGGAGATCGCCACCCTCGCCGCCGACGTCGCCGGTCCGGGCGTCCCCGCCGAGATCGGGGGGCGCCTCCTGGTGGGCTACTTCATCTCGCGCGATCCCTACCTCATGACGGGATCCACGGAGCATGCGAGCGGGGTCGATCTGCGGAGCGCCCGCCTCCATCTCCGGGGGAGCGACGGAGGCTGGGCGTGGCGGGTGAGCGGCGAGCTCGCCGATGGATCGATGGAGCTCGTGGACGCGTGGCTGGAGCGCGAGATCCACACGACCACCCACTTCACGCTCGGGCGGTTCAAGCGGCCGGTCCTGCAGGCGGGGATGGTCGACAGCGAGTACCGCCTCTTCTGGGATCGGGGCAACAACGGAGCGCAGACCGTGGATCGGGAGCTCGGCCTGAAGCTCGGCGGGGACTACGGCCAGTTCCACGCCATCGTGAGCGCCATGAACGACGTGGACGGGCTGCGCGACGAGGCCTTCCTGAGCGCCCGCGTCGAGTACGACCTGCTCGGCGAACCCTTCGACCGTTACGAGGGGGCCTACGGCGCTGCCGAGGGCATCCACCTGGGCCTCGCCGGCGCCGCGGCGGAGAACGGCGCCCTCGACAACGGCCTCTACACCGCCTACGAGCTCGAGCTGACCGCGGGGGGGTTCTTCCTCGGGGCCGACCTGATGTTCTTCGATCCCTCCTACGACATGACGGGGGGCTTCTCGAACGACGTCGACCTGAACTCGATCCTCGGGACGAGCATGGCGGACACGCATCCCCTTACCGTCACCACCGCACTCCTGTTCGGGGGTTCCCGCTACGAGCTCGCGGGGCGGGTCGAGGTCTTCGACGACGAGGACGAGACCAGCCGCACGAGCGTGTCGTTCAGCCTCTACGACGAGGTCCTCGGCCCGCGCTCCCGGATCCTGATCGACTACGCCGACGTCACGAGCGACGACCCGACGTTCAAGGGGGACAAGGTGGAGATCGGGTACGTCTTCGTCGTCGCCGATTGAGCCGGAGCCGCCGACCCGGATCCACCGGCCACGACCTCCCGCGCCCCGCCGGGGGGGCGGGGCCCGGCCCGATCGGCGTCCGCCTTCGCGGGCGGGCGGCGGGCGAAAAACGGCCCTCCGGCACCTTGAATTCCCCCCCCGGCGGCCCAGGGAGAGGGTGTGGCAGGATGCGGCGGCCCGGTCCGCCGGTCTTCGGTTTCCTCCTACCCCTCCTCCTGGAAACCAAGAGCGACGAGATCGACCGGCGGCCCGCCATGTGCTTCGTGATGACCTCCCAGGGATGGAGGCCGCCGCATGCTCCGGGCTGGGGCTGATCAGAGGCCCCAGCCCCTTCTCTTTCGCCTCCCGGCGGCCGGGGATGCGGGCCGCGGCTCCCCCCGCGGCTGCTCGCCTCGTTGACAGGCCGGGCGAGGGGGCTACGCTACCGCGCTTCCCGGCCCCCGGTCGCCCCCGGGGCGGGCCCTCGGCGCGGGCGAACCCTCCGGCCGGATCCCCCGTGCGGCCGGGCCCCTTCCTCCCTCTCCCGCCCCCTCCATGTCCTCCGCCGCCCTCCCCTCGGCTCCCGTCACCGCCGGCGAGACCCAGGCCCGTCTCCTGCGCCGCCGGAACATCGGCATCATGGCCCACATCGATGCCGGCAAGACGACGGTCACCGAGCGCATCCTCTTCCTGACGAGCAAGATCCACCGCACCGGGGAGGTCCACGAGGGCGAGGCGACGATGGACTTCCTGGAGGAGGAGCGGGCCCGCGGCATCACGATCCAGTCCGCCGCGACGACGGTCGAGTGGAAGGCGCACCAGGTGAACATCATCGACACGCCGGGCCACGTCGACTTCACCGCGGAGGTCGAGCGCTCGCTCCGCGTGCTCGACGGGGCGGTGGCCGTGTTCGACGCTGTGAGCGGCGTGGAGGCCCAATCGGAGACCGTCTGGCGGCAGGCCGATCGCTATGGCGTGCCGCGCATCTGCTTCATCAACAAGATGGATCGGGTCGGCGCGGACTACTTCGCGTCGATCCAGAGCATCGCCGACCGCCTCGACGCCCGTCCGCTCCCCCTCCAGCTCCCGGTGGGGCAGGAGAAGGGGTTCAACGGCGTCGTGGATCTCGTCACGCGCACGTACTACGTCTTCGTCGAGGAGTCCGAGGGCAAGGAGCTCCACGAGGAAGAAATCCCCGGCGAGGCGCGCGAGGAGGTCGAGCGGATGCGGCGGGAGCTCATCGAGACCGCCGCCGAGTTCGACGAGGAGCTCCTCGATCTGTTCGTCGAGGACGAGGAGATCTCCCCCGCGATGCTCAAGAGAGCCATTCGCGCCGGCACGATCGCGCGGGAGATCACCCCGGTCCTCTGCGGCGCGGCCCTCAAGAACAAAGGGGTGGGCTTCGTGCTCGACGCGGTCGTCGACTACCTCCCCCACCCGCTGGACGTCCCGCCCGTCGTGGGGATCGTGCCGGGGACCGACGGGAACACGACGCGCCCGGCCGATTCCGCGGCTCCCCTGTCCCTCCTCGCCTTCAAGACCACCGCGGAGAGCACGGGGGACCTCACCTTCGTGCGCGTGTACTCCGGGGTGCTCCGCAAGGGCATCAAGGCCCTCAATCCGCGCACGGGGCGATCGGAGCGCATCGGGCGGATCGTCCGCATGCACGCCAACAAGCGGGAGGCGATCGAGGAGGTCCACGCGGGCGACATCGCCGCCGTCCTCGGGCTCAAGAACACGATCACCGGCGACACGCTGTGCGACGAGGACGAGCCGATCCAGCTCATGAAGATCCGGTTCCCGGAGACCGTGATCTCGATGGCCATCGAGCCTGCCCGCAGCCAGGACCGGGACAAGCTGACCGAGGTCATCGGGCGCATGATGCGCGAGGACCCGACCTTCCGGGCGGCCACCGACGAGGAGACCGGCGAGCTCCTCGTCTCGGGCATGGGCGAGCTGCACCTCGAGGTCATCGTGAACCGCATCCGCCACGACCACCATTGCGAGGTGAGCACCGGGAAGCCGAAGGTGGCCTACAAGCAGCAGTTGACCCGCGAGCGCGAGCTCGAGGTGCGCTACGTGCGCCAGACCGGCGGCCGCGGGCAGTATGCGGTGATCCACGTGCGCGTGGGACCCGGCCGACCGGAGGACGGCATCTTCGAGTTCGCGTCCGAGATCCGGGGCGGGTCCATTCCCCGCGAGTACATCCCGGCCGTGCAGGCCGGCCTGCGGGAGGGCCTGATCGGCGGCGGGGCCGCCGGGTACCCCTACATCAACGTGCGCGCCGTGCTCTTCGACGGGAAGGCCCACGAGGTGGATTCGAGCGAGATGGCCTTCCACGCCGCCGGGCTCCAGGCCTTCCGCGACGCGAGCCGGGACAACAGCACCCTGCTCGAGCCGATCATGAAGGTCGAGGTGCGCTGCCCCGAGCAGTTCATCGGCGGCGTGGTGGGGGACCTGAACTCCCGCCGCGGGGAGGTGAGCGAGGTGGAGGCGATCGGCGACCTGCGCATCGTGCGCGGCGTCGTGCCCATCGCCGAGATGTTCGCCTACTCCTCGTCCTTGCGGAGCGCCACGCAGGGACGAGGCTCCTTCTCGATGGAGCTCTTCGAGTACCGCGCCGTTCCTCCCCGCATCGCGGCGGTGGTCCTCGAGCAGTAGATCGGCCGCGCTCCCCGGCCGGGGATTCCTTCCCCGCCTCGGCGCGGGCAGTTAGGATCTCCGGTGATGACCAGAACCGCGCGCCGCCGCTGGAGCCGGGAGTTCAGCGGGGAGATCGACGGGATCGCCCTGGGCGATCACGGACCGGTCTTCCTGCACGGCTACGACCCGCCCGCCGGGGGGAAGTGGATCGACGACGTGATCCCGGGCAAGCTCGTGGCCTACGACCGGCACAGCGGGGACGAGCTGTGGAGATCGCCCTGCGAGGTCGGCTACGGGCGCGGATTCGGGAGCGGTCTCGGCGAGGAGGACGACGTCGTCGTGCTCGGTCCCTGCGTCTCCGGCCATCGGATCGCTCGAATGTCGCGATCGACGGGCGAGCTGATCGGCGCGCGCGAGATCGAGCCCTTCGACCAGGCCCTGGTGTTCGGCGACACGAGCATCACGGTGGCCTCGCACCGCGTGAACGGGATCGCGACCTCCCCGATGATCGAGGTCTGGACCCACGCCGTGGACGGCGAGCGCTACCACATCGCCGGGCGATCCGGCGCGAGCGTGCTCGTCACGTACACGGACCTCAACCGCCGGACCCAGGGCGTCCACCGGCTCGACGTCGCCAGCGGGGACTACGCCGGGCCGTTCCTCGAGGCCGATCTGCCGGTCATCCACGACCTCTCGTGCGACGATCACCTCGCCGTCCTCCTGCTCGGCAGCCGCCCGTTGCGGGCCGGCGGCCCCGAGGCGCTGACGGTGGCCGCCTTCGGGACCGAGGGCGGCGGGGAGGCGCGCCCCCTCTGGCAGCGGGTGGTGGCCAACGACTCCATCGACGAGCTGCCCGATGTCAGCATCCTCGTGGACAGCGGGAAGCTCTACGTCACGCGGGGCGCGATCCTCGAGGTCTGGGACGGCCTCAGCGCCCGCCCCCTCGGCGAGCTCACGCTTCCCGGCCTGGACGAGCGCGTCGCCTGGAGCGTCCGGCAGGGCGCCGCCCTGCTCGCCGAGGAGACCCGCGCCTCGATCTTCGAGCTGCCCGCCTAGGCCGGCGGGCGATGATCGACGACCATGCCGAACCAAGAAGCGAACACCGACGTCAAGCGCGACGAGTATGGGCTCGTGATCCCCGTGCACCGGGGCATGGTCCTGTTCGTGGTGCCGCCCCGCGATTTCGCCGAGGCCACGTTGCGCCACGCGCGCTCCTGTCTGCTCACCGTCGACCTGGGCTCGCGCACGGTCTCCACGCCGGATGCGGATCTCGTGCACGGGCTCCGCCAGGACGAGTTCCAGCCCGACGGCCTCCTCCGGGAGGCGAAGATGGATGCGTATGCCGGGGTGGTGTTCTGCGGCGGGCCGGGAGCCCTGTCCCTGGTCGACGACGCCGATGTCCTGCGCCTGACCCGCGAGGCGGTCGCTCAGGGCAAGACGATCGCCGCGTGGGGGCACTCGACCGCCCTCATCGCCCGCACGTACATCGTGCGCGGCCGCCGGGTGACCGGGCATCCGTCCCAGCGCGAAGCGCTCGCGCTGGCCGGGGCGGTCTTCACGGGGGCGCCGGTGGAGGTGGACGGCACCCTGGTCACGGGGATCGACGACACCGCGGGATACCGTTTCGGCCGCGCGCTGGCCAGGCTCGTGCAACCCTGAGCGGCCGCCGTTTCGCGGCCGATTTCGGCCTTCGGAGCGGCCCCGCGCCGCCGGGAGCGGCCCGGTCCGCGATTCCCGCGGCATGGCCGGGGGAGCACCCGGCCGCTATCATGGGCGGTCCGTTCCGCGGCGGGCGCCGTCGACCACCAGCCCGCGGCGATGAAACCACCCGGCCCACCCTGGACCGTCGGCACCGCTTGCCCGAGGGACTCCCGTGAGTGTTGCAGCGATCGTCAAGACGCTGGCGAAAGAGTTCTCGATCGATGAGAAGCACGCGCAATGCGTGCATGACCTGCTTGGCGCGGGGCTGAAGGCTCCCTACCTCGCCCACTATCGCCGGGCGGAGATCGGGCAGCTCTCGGAGGGCGCGATCCGGCGGTTCGATCGCCGCCGCAAGGAGTTCGAGGAGCTGGAGAGGCGCCGGGTCGCCCTCTTGGTCTCGACGATCAAGACCGGGGCGGCGGGGCGCGCGCCCGCCCCCATGGAGGTCGAGGCGCCGCCCGCACCGCCCGCGCCGGACACGACGGCCGCGCCGGCCCCCGCACCGGAGGGGGGCGAGATCGCGACGGACCCGCTCGCGGGAGTCGATCCGGTCCTGCGTGCCGCCGCCGAGGCGTGCACCGAGCGCAGCGAGCTGGAGGATCTCTTCCTTCCCGCGCGCCGCCCGGAACCGGAGGTGCAGCTCGCGCTGGACCGCGGCCTCGGCGTGCTCGCCGATCTCCTCGTCACCTCCGCGCCGCGAACCGCGAAGGACGCCGAGGAGGAGGAACCGGAGGAGGACGACGACACGGCCGAAGACGCGGCCGACGAGGACGAGACCCCGGCGGTCCACGGGCCCGAGGAGCACGACGAGCACCTGGAGCACGACGAGCACCTGGAGCACGAAGGACACCTCGAGGCCGAGGAATCCCCCGGCGAGCCGGGGGACGATGCCGTGGGCGTCGCGCCCCCGCCGGTCGATCTCGCCCCGGTCGCGGACGTCCCGGTGGATCTCGCGGGGCCGGCCCCGGAGCCCGCCGCCCTCGCCGCGGCCCCGCCGCCCGCCCCGGCGGCTCCCGCGGCCGGCGAGGCCGCGACCTCTCCCGCGCCGGCCGTCAAGCTGGGCCCACCCAAGGTGACGCCGATCGAGTTCGGCCCCGAGCTCGCCCGGCTTTGCGCGCCCTTCGTGAATCCCGACCGCGACGTCCACAGCGAGACGGAAGCCCTCGAGGGCGCGATGCGGATCCTCTCCGATCGGCTCGGCCGCGACCCCAAGGCCCGCCGCCTCGTGCGCCGCCTCGCGCGCAAGCACGGCCGGCTCACCGTGCGGGCCCTCGTGGACGATCGAAAGCTCGGCCGCAACCGCGCCCTCCTGAAGCTGAACGCTTCGATCAAGCAGATCCAGGGGCACCGGCTGCTCGCCCTGCGCCAGGCCCAGCTCCACCGTCAGGTGACGACATCGGTGGTTCTGGACGAGAGGCTCGTCCTCCCCAAGCTGAAGAACGCGCTGGCGCGCCGCCCGCAGCCGGGGCTGGAGAGCGTGATCACCGCCGTGGTCGAGCGGGCCTTCCGCCGGCGGCTCCTGCCGTCGATCGAGGAGGACCTGCGGAACGAGCTGCGGCGCCGCGCCGAGGAGGAAGCGATCCGCTTCCTCTCCCAGCACCTGCGCCAGGTCCTGCTCGCGCCGGCCGCCGGGCGGCGTCCCGCGGCGGGGTTGCACGTCGACGCGCGAGGGGACTGGACGATCGTCGCGGTCGACGAGCGGGGCCGGCCCGCCGGCGGCGAGATCAAGGTCGAGGCCGGCGCCAAGGAGGCCGGCCCGATCGCCGCGGAGCTCGCCGGCGCGCTCCGCGACTCCGGCGCTCGCGCCCTGGTGGTGGGCAACGGCAAGGGCTCCCGGGCGGCCGTCCGCAAGCTGCGGGAGGCGATCCACGGGCTGCAAGCCGACGCCCACGTCTTCCTCGTGAACGAGACGGGGATCGCGAGCTACGTAAACTCGGAGGCCGCGCGGCGGGAGATGCCCGACCACTCCGTGCCCGCCCGGCAGGCCATCGTCCTCGCCCGCCGGCACCAGGACCCGCTCAGCGAGCTCCTGAAGATCGATCCCCGTCACTTCGGGCTCGGCAAGGAACAATCGGTCATCAGCAAGGCCAATCTGCGCCGCGTGATCCACGACACGGTCGAGTCCTGCGTGGCGCTGGTGGGTTGCGACTTGAACGAGGTGCCGGCCCACGTGCTCCGCCACATCCCCGGCCTCGACTTCGAGATCGCCCAGAAGATCGCGAAACGGCGCGAAGAACGGCCGTTCTACTCGCGAGAGGAGCTTCGCGCCGAGGAGGGTTTCGACGAGCTGCGCTGGACGAACGCCGTCGGATTCCTGCGGGTGCAGGACTCCTCCGAGCCTCTCGACCGCACCCACTTGCACCCCGAGCAGTACGAGCTCGCCCGCGCCGTGATCGAGCGCACGGGGGGCACGCCCGACGAGGTGCTCGGGCGCCGCGATGCGACGAAGGGGCTGCGACGCGCCGATTTCGACGTCGACGACGCCACCTGGCGCGATCTCGTACGCGAGATCAGCCACCCGGGGCGGGACCCGCGCGCCCGCGTGTTCATCCCGCGCCTGCTGTCGCCCGCGACGGATCCCAAGACCCTCGAGAAGAACCAGGTGCTCGAAGGCATCGTGTCCAGCGTGGCGAGCTTCGGGGCCTTCGTGGACCTCGGCATCCCCCAGGACGGGATGCTCCACATCTCCGAGATCTCCAACCGCTACGTGCGGGATGCCCGCGGCCTGCTCTCGATCGGGCAGATCGTGCGCGTGCGCGTGCTCGACGCCGGCGGACAGCGGGTCGAGCTCTCCCTCAAGAACGTGCCGGATCGGCGCCAGGCGAGGAGCGCGACCGACCCTCCGCGCCGCAGCCGCCGCCGGGATCGCGACGCCTCCGAGGAAGGGTCGCGCGAGGCCTGGCCCGACCACCAGCCGATCGTGCTGCGCGCGGCCCGGTCGCGGCGGGACGGCCTCGGCGGGGCGGAGGGCGGCGGGGACGGCCGTCGCCCGGGCGCCGGACGAGGCCGCGGGGCGGGGCGAGGACCCGGCCGCCGGGATCGCGACGAGCACTACGACGCCGCCGCCGTGCGCAAGGTCAGCCAGGGGCAGACCGCGTACACGCCGTTCGCCTCCTTCTTCCAGAGCCAGAACCAACGGGCGGGTGGCGAGCCCCCGGTCGAAGACGAGCCGCCGTCTCCTCCCCCGGAGGATCTCGCCGCCCCCGAGCCCGAGCCCGCGTCTCCCGCCGGCGATTCCCCCGCGGAGTAGCCCGCTCGCCGGAAGACGGACACCGCCGCCGGCGGCCCGGGGGCTGCCGGCGGCGGTTTCCGTCCGGACTCCCAGCGGCTACGTCCGCGGGCGGTGCCGGCGGATCGACTCCTCGGGGAGGAGCGACTCCAGGCGATCTTCGCCCGCGGCCGGATCCGGCAGGGCGGGCGGAGCCGCCTCCGGCGACCCGCGGTGGAGGGGAGCCGCGGGACGGCTGGTCGCGGGCGAGGAGGGCGGCTTCCCGCCGCTGACCATCTGGTCGAGGTCCTCGATGGTCGCGAAGAACTCCAGCGTGGATTCGTCGAGATCCTGGTCCGGCGACGCCGGCGAGTCCTCGAGATCGACGAGGATCTCCAGCGGCTCGTCCGGACCGATGGGCGCCGGTTCCCTCTCGAGGGAGTGCTCCCCTCTCCCGGCGCGGGCGGACAGGGGGGGAGCGGTGGGCCGGGACGGGAGGTCGACCGGCACGCTCCGGGCCCGCACCTGGGCGGACAGGGTCCGCAGGCGCCCATCGATCGCCTCGCGGCTCTCGTGCACGGCCTCCGCGACGCCCTGGAAGTGGCCGCGGAGCTGGACATCCAGGCCGTGCATCCGCTCGTCGATGCGGGCATTGAGCTGATCGAGGCTCGCGGCGAGCCGGAAGATCGCCTCGTGCTGGCTGCCGGTGCTCGGCTCGGCCGGCGTGCCCGCGGGCTGCTCGTGGCGGTCCCGCAGCTCGGCGTGGAGCGACGTCTGCTCCTGCGCCAGGCTCTGGACCTCGCTGGCGACCTGCAACACGGACTGGCGCACGAGATCGAGATCCGTCGTGAGCTCGTCGATGGCGGCGCCAAGCGGCGCGCTCTCCGATTCCCCGTGGGGAGTCGGCGCGCTCGCGGCCGTCATCACCGCCCGGTGCACGAGCCCTAGCGCGAAGAGCGTCAGCCCGCCGACCACCAGGACGCCGTTGTCGAGCCCGAGGGCGGCGAGCTCGCGTCCGATCCGCACGAGCTGCCAGGAGAAATGCGGCGCCGCGGCGAGGGCGACCCCGCCCGCCGCGAGCACGAAGCCGGTCGCGCAGAGCACGAAGGAGGCGAAGCCTCCGCCGGCGGGCGAGCCGCTGGCGAAGGACGCTCCCGGGACGGCGCCGGTGGCGTGCACGTGGTCGGGGAGCTCCGGGAGCTCCGCGTCCGCGACGGAGTGGGAGCGAAGGCGTTCGGACGGAAGAGGATTGGGCATGGGATGCTCCTCGTGGAGGGCGGGCGGAGGGGGAGGAGGCGGCACCGGGAGACGGCGGCCCCCGGGACCGGGCGTCTCCGGACCCGGGCCCGCCGGATCCTCCCCGGGTCCGGCGCCCGGATCGGTTGGGTCTCTGGCGCCCTGGTCGAGATCCGGGTCCCCCCGTCTTGAGCGGAATCGGCGCCCCGGGCCGCCTCCCTCGCCCGCGGACCCCCCCTCGGCTATCGTCTGGGTCCTTTCTTTAGGCCCCCTTCGATGTCCCTCCCCTCCATCCACGGCACTCCGGTCTCGCCCGGGCTTGCCGTGGGGCCCGTCCACGTGGTCCACGCGGGCCCCGCCGATGTCCCCACCTGGACGATCGCCCGGGAGGACGTGCCGCTCGAGATCGGCCGGCTGGCCGCCGCCCTGAACCAGGCCGGGGAGCAGCTCTCCTCCCGCCAGGACCTCGTCGCGCGCACTTCCCAGAAGGACGCCGAGATCTTCGTGGTGCACCGGATGATCCTCCAGGACCCCGGTGCGCTGAAGGAGGTGGAGGACACGATCACCGAGCAGCGCATCAACGCCGAATCGGCGGTGAAGATGCTCATCGATCGGTTCGAGAAGACCCTCACCGGCCTCGATGGGGACAGCGTCCGCGCCTACGCCGCCGACGTGAGCGACCCCTGGCGCTTCGTGCTCGAGGTGCTGCTCGATCGCGGCCGCCAGGAGGTGGTCGAATCCGATGCCGCCGTCGTCGTGGCCGCGGCCCAGCTCACGCCCAAGGCCGTCACCTTCCTCGCTCGCGACCAGATCTTGGCCGTGATCACGGAGGCCGGCGGCCGATTCTCGCACGGCGCCGTGCTCGCCCGCTCGTTCGGGATTCCCTGCATCATCGGGCTGCCCAACCTGCTCGCTCGCCTGGAGCAGGGGATGACGGTGGCCGTGGACGCGGATCAGGGCATCGTGCAGCTCCGCCCCGACCCCGCGCAGGTGGACGAGCTCCTCACCCGGAAGAAGCGGAAGGAGGAACGCATCGTCGTCCTCGCCCGGAGCTCCCGGCGTCCGGCCCGGACCCCCGACGGGGTGACGCTCGCGGTGAAGGTCAACATCGAGAGCATCCGGGACCTCGACACCTTCGATCTCGCCACCATCGACGGCGTGGGGCTCTTGCGCACGGAGTTCCTCTACATGGAGCGGAACCAGTTCCCCTCCGTGGAGGAGCAGTACCGCATGTACCGGCGCGTGCTGGAGCAGCTCGAGCCCCGCCCCACGACGGTCCGGCTCCTCGACATCGGCGGGGACAAGCCGTTGCCCTACTTCAAGACGCCGCAGGAGCCGAATCCCGCCCTCGGCTGGCGGGGCATCCGCATCACCCTGCAATGGAACGATCTCCTGCGCAGCCAGCTCCAGGCCTTCCTGCGCGCGAGCCCCCACGGGGAGATGCACATCCTCATGCCGATGGTCACCAACATCGAGGAGGTCCGTCGCGTCCACGAGATCTTCGACGATGTCCGGCGGGGGCTGGTGGAGCAGGGCTACGAAGTGGCCGAGCGGGTCCCGGTCGGCGTCATGATCGAGGTGCCGTCCATGCTCCTCGTCCTCGACCAGATCCTCGACGAGGTGGACTTCCTGAGCGTGGGGACGAACGACCTCGTGCAGTACTTGCTCGCCGTGGATCGCGACAATCCGTGGGTCTCGACGCTCTACGACCCCCACCACCCGGCCGTCTTCCGGGCCCTGCACCAGGTGGCCACGACCTGCCGGAAGTTCGGGAAGCCCGTCTCGATGTGCGGCGACATGGCCGGCGATCCCGCGGTGGCCATCCTGCTCCTCGGAATGGGTTTCAGTTCGGTAAGCGTGGCCCCCCAGTTCATCCCCGAGATCAAGTACGCCGTGCGCCGCACGACCGCGGCGGAGGCGAAGGCCCACGTGGAGGAGGTCCTGGCCCGGCGCACCTCCACGGAGATCCGCGCGATCCTCGACCGGATCCGCGTCCAGGCGCTCGGCCTCGAGCCGACGGTGAGCGCGGAATGAGGGGGGGTGGGACCGGGCAACGGGCCGACCGGCCGGGGGATCGCCGGGCGCCGGTCCCGGGATTGGGACTGGCGGCGACCTCGCCCGCGCGGCTCTACCCCGGGCCCCGGGGCGGCGCTACACTCCAGCCCAAGGCTCCAGGGCGAGGCGCTCCCCCTACTCTGCATCTCGACCCACTCCGTCGGGGGGAGCTCGTCCCTGGGGATCCTGTCAAGACGGAGGACTGGGGGGAGCACGATTGCGTGGAATGAGCGGAGGAGGGAGCCGCACCTCGACGCCTCGTCGGGGCCGGTGGTCCCAGGCGGAGCAAGCCCGTCTCCGGGAGCTGTACGGCCTCCGGGACGACGCCGCGATCGCCCGTGAGCTGAATCGCCCCGTGTCGAGCGTGCGCCGGATGGCCGAGAGGCTCTTCCCGCTGCGCAAGTCGACCGGGCCGTGGGCGGCGGCGGAGATCGAGAACCTGAAGCGCTACCTCGGGGCCACGACCCCCGAGGTCATCGCCCGGGTGCTCGGGCGCGATGTGCGGGAGGTCGAGGAGCGCATCCTCGACCTGGGTCGGATCTGTCGCGACGGGAGCTGGACGCGGGAAGAAATCGTCGAGCTCAAGCGGATCTACGGGACGCGCACCGACGAGGATCTCTCGCGGATCTTCGGCCGGAGCCTGGAGGCCATCCAGAACGCGGCCATCGAGCACGCGCTCGCCAAGGACAAAGCCTTCGTCCGGCGCCTCGCCGGCGAGTCCTCGACCCACATGCCGCGGTGGAGCACCCCGGAGCTCGACTTCCTCCGCCGCGAGTACCCCTTCCTGCCCAATCTCGACATCGCCAAGAAGCTGAACCGCTCCGTCAAGAGCGTCGTCTCCAAGGCCCACAACCTGGGGCTCAAGAAATCGCCCCAGCGCCTGTGCCAGATGGGTCGGGAGAACGTCAGTCTGCGCTACCAGGCGAGCTTCTGACGGCGGCGGGGGCCGTCACCAGATGCAGGTGGCGTGGAGCGTGCACGCCCCCATCTGGTCCTCGACCGTGCCCGACACGAAGTGCGGGCCGCGGTCGACGAGGCGGTGTCCCGAGCGCTCGTAGGCGTCGGGGAAGAGCACCACCTCGGCCAGGCCGCTCTCGTCCTCGAGGGTGAGGAAGCGCATCCAGCGCCCCTCCGCGGTGCGGACCCGGCGAGACGCGGCGAGCCAGCCCCGCAGGCTGACGTTCTCGCCGCGGTGGCGATCGAGGGCCGCGCAGGGGACGGTGGGCGGCGGCCGCTCGCCACGGGCGCGGGCGGCGCGCTCCTCGCCCTCGCTGGGGAAGAGCGCGGTGGGGTGATCGGTGACGTTCAGCCCCAGGAGCTCGAGCTCCTGGCACCCGCGGGTGCGCCGATCGGTTTCGGGGAGCCGGGGCAAGGCCAGAGCCGGGACAGGGGGCTCCGCGAACAGGCGGGCGCTCTCCCCGGGGGCGAGGTCGAGATTCCCGAGCCCCAGGCCGGGGCGCGCCCAGCCGCCGGTGCGGGCCTGGGCGGCGTCCGCGCTGCGCCGCGCGCGCTCTTCGGGCGTGTCCCGGCAGGCGGCGAGGAGGTGGGGGTCGAGGCCGGTGGGGGCGCGGCGCGGGGGGCCGGTCAGGAGGAAGAGCCGCCAGAGCATCTCCGGCCGCGTGCGGTCGAAGGCGTCGAAGGCTCCGCACTGGATCAGCCGCTCGGTCTCGTCGACCCGGGCCCCGGTGCGGGCGAGGAAGTCGGGGAGCGAGAGGAAGGCCCCCCTCCGCTCGCGTTCGGCGAGGAGCGCCGCGAGGGTGGGCGCGGTGAGCCCCTTGACGCGGTCCAGGCCGACCCGGATCGCCGGCGGGGTGGCCGCGGGGGCGAGGGAGAACCCGCGCGCGCTCCGGTTCACGTCGGGGGGCAGGATGGGGACGCCCAGCCGGCGCGCCTCCTCGACGTACACCCGCGTCTCGTAGTAGCCGGTTTCGCTGTTCAGGAAGGCGACGAGGTAGTCGGCGGGATGGTGAGCCTTGAGGTAGACGGTACGATAGGCGAGGCGCCCGTAGGTCACCGCGTGGGCCTTGCAGAAACCGAAGGAGGAGAAATTGGCGACGAGCTCCCACACGCGGGCCGCGTCGTGCCCGTCGATCCCCTCCGCGCGGCATCCGGCGAAGTAGCGCTCGCGGAGCGCTTCGATCACGGCGGGGCGGCGCTTGGCGAGGGCCCGGCGCAGCTCGTCCGCCGCCGAGAGGTCGAAACCCGCCATCAGGACCACCGCTTGCATGATGTCTTCCTGGTAGAGCATCACGCCGTGGGTCTCCTCCAGGAGCTTGGCGAGGCGCGGATGGGGGGGACGGGGCTCCTCCCGGCCGCGGAAGCGGCGCACGTAGGCGTCCTTCATGCCCGATCCCGCCGGTCCCGGGCGGATGAGCGCCACGGCTTGGATGACGTCGTCCATGTTGCGCGCCGCCGTCTGCTTCAGGAGGTTGCGCATGCCCGGCGATTCCACCTGGAAGCAGCCGAGCGTTGCGCCCCGGGCGAGCAGGGCCGCGGTGCGCGCGTCGTCCTCGGGCACCGCCGCGGGATCGAAGCTCTCCCCCCGCGCGGCGAGGGAGGTCCGGCAGTCGTCGATCACGGTGAGGGCGCGGTTGCCGAGCAGATCCATCTTGACGAGCCCGATCGCCTCCACGCCGTCCTTGTCGAGCTGGGTCAGGATCACCCCCTTCGCCGCCCGCTGGCAGGAGACGAGGTCGGTGATCGGCCCCGGCGCCACGACGACCCCCCCGGGGTGCAGCCCGAGGTGCCGCGGCGCGTCGAGCAGGAGGGCGGCGATCCGGAGCGCCCGGCCGTAGCGCGGATCCGCGAAGGGGAAGGCGCGGCACTCGGGGGTGGCGAGGAAGGAGTGGGCGACGGGGTTCCCGTGCAGCTCGGCGGGCAGGGCGCGTCCCCGGGCGGCCCGGGGAGAACCATCCTCAACCCCCACCCACCCCCAGGGGGACTCTCCCGCCCCCGGCCCGGTTGCCGCGGAAACGGCGAATCCTCCGCCCTTGCCGTCCCCCTCCCCCTTGCCGTCCCCCTCGCCCCCGCCCTCGCCCTCCCCGGGATCCTCCTCCTTCGCCCCGCCGTCCCCCGCCCCGTCGAACCCTTCCCCCGTGCCCTCCGCGCCCGGCACGAGCCACGGCAGCCGCCGCGACCAGCGGTTCACCTCCGCCGGCGGGATCCCCTCGGCCAGAGCCGCCTCGCGAAAAGCGGCGCGCAGGCCGAAGCGGTTCAGGGTGGCGATCATCGCCGTGCGCTCGGCCCCGAAGGCCTCTCCCACGTGGGCGAGCACCTCGTCCCGCCGCCGCCAGCAGAAGTCGAGGTCGATGTCCGGCCGGTCGCGCCGCGCGGGGTTCAAGAAGCGCTCGAAGGGCAGGCGGTAGCGCAGGGGATCGGCCTCCGTCAGCCCCAGGCAATAGGCGACCAGGCTGTCCGCCGCCGATCCCCGGCCCACGCAGGGGATGCCCCGCTCGCGGGCGAAGTCGGCGATCCGTCGCACGAGCAGGAAATACGGCGCATAGCCCAGAGCGTCGATGGCGGAGAGCTCGGTGTCGAGCCGCCGCACCACCGCGGGCCGCAGGGGCCGGTAGCGCACGTGCGCCCCCGCGAAGGCCAGCGCGACGAGCTTCGAGTAGGCGGTCTCGCCTTCTCCGAGCTCGATCGCCGGGAAGACCACGCCCCCGAGCGGCGGCGTATAGCGGCAGCCCTCGGCGACCTCGAGCGTGCGGGCGAGGGCCCCTGGCCGCCCCCGCCGGCCGCGCGCGAAGGGCCCGGGCGCGTCGGGGAGGCCGGCGAAGCGGCGGGTGAGCTCCTCCGGCGCCACGAGGTGCGCCGGCCTCTCGGCGATCCACGCGGGCGGGAGGTCGGCGAGGAGGGCGTTGTGCTTGATCGCGATGCGCACTCGGTGGTGCTCGAAGCCCGCCGGCGTCGCGCAGTAGACGTCGGGCACCGCCACCGTCGCGAGCCCGAGGGCGCGGGCGGTCTCCACGAGATCCCCGGCCGGCGCGGCGCGGGCTGGAGGAGGGACCTTGGGCGCGGCGAGCTCGTGCGCCTCCTGCTCGTCCTCCGCCGCCTCCACGACCCGCTCGCGGCGCCCCGCGCCCCGCGCCGGTTTCTCGAGGGCGGCCGGCGAGATCGCCACGAGGAGGCGCTCGGCGGGGATCCGTCCCGCGAGGGCGAAGGCGAGCCGCGGGTGATCGACGAGCAGGGTGAGCCCCTCCCCGAAGCGCTGCACGGCTTCGACGAGGTCGAAGCGCTCCGGTCCCCCGAGCTCCGCCCCCCGCCGGCCCGGATCGTCCCCGAGCTGACGGGCCGAGACGAGCTTGCAGAGGTGGCGATAGCCCGTCTCGTCGCGCGCCAGGGCCACCACCCGCCCCGGTCTTCCCGCCGGGTCGCTGATCTCCGCCCCGAGGATCGGCCGCGGCTCCCCGGCCCGTTCCGCCGCCCGCAGGAAGTCCGTCGTGCCCGCCAGGCTGTCCACGTCGGCCAGGGCGAGGGCCGGGAGCGCGAGCTCCGCCGCCCGCGCGAGGAGGAGGGCGGGGGGATCGACGCCGGTGAGCAGCGAGTGCCAGCCGTGGACGCGAAGGGGGACGTACATCGCCGCGATGCCCTGCCCCCCCGGCGCGCCACCCTAACAAGAGGCGAAAATCGGCGCCAGATGGCCAGGGAGGCGCCCGCGGGCGCCCCCCTGGCCATCTGAGCCCCACTATGGCCTGCGGCCACCCGCAGGGAATGAAACGGAGGTTTCATTAGAGGGTCGCCTGGTGGATCTCGGTGGCGATGGCGGGGCTCGGCAGATCGAGGTCCGCGAGATCGTCGAACGCCGGGAAGTCGGCCCTCTTCCCGCCGAGGGCTCCAACGTACCCGACGGCCTGCAGGGCCCCCCGCATCTCCGCGCTGAGGCCCGATCCGGCGCTCGGGCGGGCCGCCGGCCGAGCCTCCAGAGCCCGGAGCTCTCCGGAGTACGCGGCGACGAGATCCGGCCGCTCGGCCGCGAGGTTGGTGACCTCCAGGGGATCGCTTGCGAGGTCATAGAGCTCGGGCCGGTTCGAGTGCAGGTACTTACCCCGGGCGTCCATCCACCCCAGGAGCGGGCTGTAGCCGAAGCCGAGGAAGCTGTCGTAGGTCTCGAAGTAGACGCCGCGGTCGGCGGGCACGGTCCGCCGGTACAGGCTCTGGCCGTCGACGCCGGCCGGCGGGGCGATCTCCAGGGCCTCGGCGAGGGTCGGGAAGACATCGACCACGCTGACCATCTCCGCGGAGCGCGTGCCGGCTCCCGTGCCGTCGGGGTAGCGGACGAGGAAGGGGACGCGGGCCGTGGGCTCGTAGAGCAGGATCCCGTGGGTGCGCTCCCCGTGCTACCCGAGGGCTTCCCCGTGGTCTCCCACCACCATGACGAAGGTCTCCTCCAGGGTCCCATCGTCCCGCAGGCGGTCGATCAGCCGTCCCGCCTCCTGGTTCATGTAGGAAACCTCCCCCTGGTAGGGGTTGCCCATCAGGGCTCCGCCGCGGAACGACGGCGGCGGCTCGTAGGGGGCGTGGGGATCGAAGAGGTGGACCCAGAGGAAGAAGGGCCGGGAGCGGTCGCGCTCCGCGAGCCACGCGATCGCGTCGTCGATCACCTGCCTCGCCGGCCGCTGCACGGTGGTGCGGCCTCCCTTGAGCTCCTCGAGCTCCGGCTGGCCATAGTGCTCGAGGCCCTGGTCCAGGCCGTAGCGCGCGTGGAGGACGAGGGCGGCGACGAGGGCCCCCGTCTGGATCCCCTTCCTCCGCGCCAGCTCGGCCAGCGTGTCGATCTCCGCGGGCAGGACCCACACGTCGTTGTCGCGCACCGTGTGCCGCGACGGGTAGAGCCCCGTTAGCATGGAGGCGTGGGCGGGCGTGGTCAGGGGAGCCACGGTGCGGGCCTGGTCGTAGAGGATCGACTCTTGGGCCAGGAGGTCGAGGCGGGGAGTCGTTCCGGGGATCCCGCCATTGGCGCCCAGCGAATCCCAGCGGGTCGTGTCGAGGGTGATGAGGAGCGCCGAGGGCTCCTCGCTCCGTCCCGCCCCGCAGGCGGACTCGGCAGAATGCCTCGTATGGGTGAATCGGACCACTAGGTGGGAAGCGCGGGAGCTTCCAGGGCGCAGGACGCCGTGGTGTTGCCTGGGATGCGCGCTTTGCCGGCGGGCCTTGCCGGCCTATCATCGCCCGCGGTCGAAACCGCGAAGGCGTGATGCTCCATGGACCCCATGCTGCTCGAGAGGTTGCTCCGAACGGAGGATGAGCGAGTCGAGTGGAAGGAGTCGACTCGCGATACAACCGAGATCGCACACGCGGCCTGCGCGCTTGCCAACGATCTCGGGGCGGCTGGAAAGCCCGGGTATCTGCTGCTAGGCGTTCGGAAGAACGGGACGGTCGTGGGCCTGTCTGCAGATGCAAAGCAGCTCGACGAGGAGCAGAAGAGGCTCGCGGACCTCCTGCGGTCCACGAAGATCTTGCCCAGTCCATCCGTCGACATCGCGACTGCGGAGCGCAATGGAAAGGTCATTCTCATCGTGCGGATCGAGCCTTACCCCGTGCCGCCGGTCGTCGAAGTGAATGGCGTGGCCTGGGTGCGCGTCGGTTCGACGACCCGACGGGCGAACCCGGCGGATCTGTCCCGGCTCCGCGAACGGCGACCGGAGAACCAGCTTTCGTACGACAGCCGGAGCGTCCTGGGAGCGGACATCGACGATCTGGATACGAGCCGCCTTCGCACCGAGCATGAGGCAGCGAGGGACGCGAACGGACTTCCTGAGACCTTCCCGCCATTCGAGGCCTGGTTGACGCAGAACGAGTTGGGCAGGCCGCTCCAGGGCACCTGGAAGCCCAGCACCGCCGCCGTCCTGGTCTATGGGAGGAGTCCGCAAACGCACTTTCCCGGGGCATTCATCGAGTTCGCTCGGTACGGCGGGATCGACGCCACCGGACCCCTCGTGGCGCGGAAGACGATCACGGGAACATTGCCGGATCAACTCGACAGCCTGTGGTCCATCCTGGCGGCGAACTTGGTAGAAGTGCCTGCCTCTGAGCTTGGCATGCGGCAGATCTACGCGCCCCAGTATCCGCTCGAGGCGCTGCGGGAGCTTGGTCGAAACATGGTACAGCACCGTCAGTTCGACGCGACCCACGCGCCCGGGCGCATCGAATGGTACGAGGACCGCATCGAGTTCTCCAACCCCGGGCGTCCGTTCGGTCGAGCCAGCGAAGGGGAGTTCGGAGAGCACGCCGACTATCGCAATCCCGCCGTGACCAAGCTGCTGGTCCGACTCGGATACGTCGAGCGTCTCGGCCGGGGAATTCGCCTCGTTGGCCACCTTCTGCACTCGAACGGCAATCCGCCGCTTGTGGCGGAGACCGGCGGGTTCACTCGCGTCGTCATCCGGAAGCGGCCATGAGGTCATTCGCGCTGTTCAACAACAAGGGGGGCGTCGGCAAGACGACCTTGACATTCAACATCGCGCACATGCTGGCGCGTATGGGGAAGCGCACGGTGGTTCTCGATTACGATCCGCAGTGCAACGTTTCGGCGATCTTCCTGGATGAGGAGACGATCGAGGAGATCTGGGGCGACGGATCAGGGGAGGTTCATGTTTTTGGCTGCGTCGATCCGGTCCGTCGGGGCAAGGGCGACGTGCGGATTCCCCGACTGGTCTCCATCGAGGCCAATCTGTGGTTGCTGCCGGGGCATCTGGACCTGAGCCGTTTCGAGCAGACGCTCGCCGAAGAATGGCCGAAGACGATGGCGACGGAGAACGAGCGGGCGCTCGACGTCACGACGGCCTTGGATCTGCTCTCCGATCACGCCTCGCGCTCGATTGGTGCGGACGTGGTGCTCTTCGATCTTGGCCCGAGCCTCGGGGCGCTCAACCGCGCTGCCCTGCTCGCGTGCGATGCCGTCGTAGTACCCCTGGCGCCCGACCTCTTCAGCTTGCAGGGACTCAGGAACGTCGGCCCCACGCTGCGAGATTGGCGCCGCGATTGGAACACAGTTCGCGACTCGCACATGAAAGGTAGGCCTCAGGCGTACCTTGATAGACACGCCTTTGAACCGATCGGCTACATCGTGCAACAGCACTTGGCGCGGGTCGATCGTCCGGTGCGCGCGTACTCGAGATGGGTCGAACAGATCCCGGAGACGTACCACCGATCGGTGATGGGTGCATCGACTCCTACGGTCGATGACGCTCATTCCGATCCGCAGCGGATTGCCCTGATTCGCCATTTTGCGAGCCTCGTCCCCTTCGCGCAGATCGCACGCAAGCCGTTGTTCGACCTCAAGCAATCCGATGGCATCGGGGGCGGCCAAGTGCATGCGGTCGCCAAGTGCCGGCAGGAGTTCGAGGCGCTCACCATCGAGATCCTGGCTCGCCTCGATCGATCGGGGCAGTTGCGGAACGGCGATCCGGCGTAGGGACCGGTGGGGAGCGGCGTTCCGGCTCCCTCCCTCACTGGTTGAGCGACGGCGTGCGCAGGCGGAAGCCGTCGGGGCGCAGGGGGTGGGTGGCGGCGAGGGGGAGGCTCGGCCCGCGCAGGAGGCGGCCGAAGCCGAGCTTGGCGCGCAGGCGGTCGATCGCGCGGTCGAGCTGGCGGTGGCGGTCGGCACGGCTGCCGGCGGGGTGGGGGGAGCCCGCGGCCTTCTCCGCGTCGAACAGGCGCCCCTGCCAGCCGGCGCCGGGGCTCAGGCGGACGAGGACGAGGCCGACCCGCTTCACCAGGGCGCGGCGGCGG
This sequence comes from Planctomycetota bacterium, assembly GCA_040754415.1. Classification (GTDB taxonomy): domain Bacteria; phylum Planctomycetota; class UBA1135; order UBA1135; genus JBFMCU01. The sequence continues at coordinate 96,195 of JBFMCU010000157.1, read as the reverse complement.
GGGAGCTCGCGGAGGAGCGCGCGGGCGTGGCGCCAGATCTCGTCGGTCGAGTCGGTGGGAGCGGAGAAACGGCGGCGGCGGGCGGTTTCCAGCCCGGCGTCGGCGCCGGCGAGGCGCTCCACGCGCGGGCGGGTGTCGACGGTGCGGATGCGCACCTCGAGCGAGCCGGCGACGAGCCGATGGGCGCGCAGGCGATCGGCGGCGCGCTCGACGAGGTAGGCGAGCATGGCCTCGACAAGCTCGCGGCGCCCTTCCTCGGGTTCGAAGGTGCTCTCGCGGTGGATGGAGCGCGGCGGCCGCGCGATGAGGAGCCCCTCCTCGCCCGCGACGTGGGTCGTCTCCACCTCGCTCTCGTCCCGCCCGCGGGCGGCCTCGTAGAGGCAGAGCCCGTCGGCGCCGAAGCTCGCGAAGAGGATCTCGCGCGGCACGAGCCGGAGCTCGCCCACGGTGCGGATCGCGAACTGCGCGAGCCGCGCGCCGATCGCGTGCCCCACGCCGGGGAGGGCGCCGACGGGAAGGGGAGCGAGGAAGGCCTCCTCCGCGCCGGGCAGGATCTCGGCGACCCCGCCTGGCTTGGCGAGCCGGCCGGCGAGGCGCGCCATCCGCTTGCTCGTGGCGATGCCGATGGAGAGCGGGAGCCGCGTGCGCGCCGCCACCTCCGCCCGGATCCGCTCCGCCGTCGCGAAGGCGCTCCCGAGGAGCCGCGTCGTGCCGGTGAGGTCGAGGAAGAAGTCGTCGATCGACGCCACCTCGACGCGCGGCGTGTATCCGAGCAGGACCCGCGTCACCTCCTCGCGCAGCCGGTTGGCGGCCTGCGAGTCCCCGTCGCGGAAGACCGCCCGCGGGCAGCGCCGCGCCGCCTCCGCCAAGAGCATTCCCGGCCGCACCCCGAACCGCCGCGCGGCGTAGGAGCAGGACATCACCAGGTTCCGCGACCGCGGCGACCCCCCCACCACCACCGGCCGCCCCGCAAGCTCGGGGTGGAGCGCCTCCTCGACTGAGGCGAGGAAGGCGTCGACGTCGAGGTGCAGGATCCGCCGCGTCCCCGCCGCGAGCCGCCCGTCGCGGCCCGTTCCGCTCCCCCGGGCGGGGAGGCTCCGGCGGCCGGGGAGGGGGGAAGAAGGCGGGGGGACGTCCATGGCGGGGGGGCCAGGACACCCTAACATGTTCCGAAAATCCCGCCACTGGCGGCCCCGGGCCGCCCGCGGGGAGAACCCGCCCCCCGCCCGTCCGGAGGGGCCTCGCCCGCTCCTACTTCGCCTTCTGGCGCCGGTATTCGGCGCGCAGGAAGGTCGTCCAGGTGCCGTCCGCGGCCTGCACCGACGAGGTCAGCACCCGCTGGTCCGGGCCCGTCAGCTCGATCGCGTCCCGGTAGCTCGCCGTCCGGGTGGGGTCGCCGAACGCGGGCCCCTCGGTCTCCAGGGTCAGGACCCTCTTCGATTCGTCGAGCGTGCCCACGTGGGTCCACAGGTGGGTCTGCATCGAGTCGATCCAGGTGCCCACGAAGGCCTTCTTCGGGGGGTCGTAGCCGAGGGTCAGGATCGAGGTGAAGGGCGTCCCGCCGAGGGAGGCGCTGCCCTCCGCCACGATCCAGAGTCCGCCGATCGAGCGCACGCGTTCGGTGCTCTCCATTCGCATGGGTTCGGCCCCGGGCTCCATCGTGGCCGTGGCGGTGACGGTCCATTCCCCGACGAGCTGGTGGAGCCACGCATGCTCCTCGAGGGGGGACGGCGGCTCGGGGACGTCTTGGCGGGGGAACGCGCCGACGAGGAGGGTGGCGAGGAGGGCGATCGTCTTCACGGTTTCACCGCGGGGTCTTCGGGTCCTTGGGGCGCGCGCCGGCTCCGCGCGGCCCGGGCCGCGAGCCATGGCGCGGCGAGCAGGCTACCTCCCGCGCGCCACGCCGGCCAGGGCGCCGGCTCGCCGACGACATGGCAAACCCGACGTCGCGCTCTGTTGCGCGCGCCGCCCGCCGCTACCGCTCCACCGGGACGAGCGCCGTGCACTCGAGCGTCACCGGGCCGATCAGCCCGGAGGGCAAGAGGGCGGCGTCCTTCGCCCACAGGCGCCACGTCGTGAACGTGAAGCGGCCGGTGGGGCTGGGCTCGCCCGCCTGGAGCCACGCGGGCCAGGATCGGAGAGTCCCGTCGGGATTGCGGTCGCTGTCCTCGGGGAGAACCTCGTCGCCGATCATGCGGTTCGGCCAGAGGTTCACCACCGTCACCTCGAGCGCGTTCGTCCCGGCGCGCGCGGCCGCGGTGATGTCCACGCGGAAGGGCAGCTTCCACCACGTGCCGAGTCGCCGGCCGTTGAGCGTCACCCCGGCCATCACCTCGACCCGGCCGAGATCCAGGTGCAAGCGCCGCTCGCTGGCGAGCATCTCGGCCGGCACCTCGATCGTCGTGGCGTAGCTCGCCGCGCCGGAGAAGTACCGCACGCCGGGATCCGCCGATTCGGCGAGGGAGATCAGCCTCTCCAGCACGATCTCCGCCGGCGCGCCGGAGCCCGCCGGGAAGCGAACCTGCCACGGCCCCTCGACCGTACGAGGAGCCGGCAGCCCGGGTACGACGAGCTCCCGCTCCGTGCCGGAAGCCAGGGCGAGCGTGTACCGCCCCGGCCGCGACGCCTCCAGGGAGAGCCGGCCGTCCGTCCCGCGGCGCAGCTCGACCTGCTCGCCGGGCTCCGCCGGCGGTGCGACGCGGATCGTCTCCGGATCGGTCCCCGTCACCGTTTGGCGGCGCCCGTCGAGCTCGACCTCGATCACCACGGTCTTCACGATGCCGTAGGCCGGATCGTCGCCCTCGGCGAGGCGAGCCACCGGGAAGCTCAGCTCGCCGCCATCGACGAGCGCCTGCGCCTTCGCCGTCACGTCGCGGGTGCGCGCCGGATCGTCCAGCACGCCGTAGCGGGCGCTCCGCACGATCGGCCGCGCCGGGCGATCGTGCATCGACCAGAGCGGCTCGCCGTCGCGGCGCACGGCGACGACGGGATCCGTTCGCGGGTCGCGGCGCGCGCGGAACACGACGAACACCGACTCGACTGGCCCGAGGGACAAGAGGACGCGCGTGACGCCGTCCTCCTCCACCGCGGATGGAGCGGGCTCGATGCGTCCGCTCTCCGGCCACCAGAGCTCGGGGTCCTTTCCGCGTCCGCGGAAGGTGCATGCCGCGCGAACCGGCGTCGACTCCTGGTTGGCGACGAAGTAGATGTCCGCGTCCCGAGTCGCGCGATGGATCGCTCTCCAGGTCGGCGGGCCGGCGAAATCGGGCGGCACGCCGTCCCTGGCGAGCACCTCCTCCGGCGCGATGCCCCACACCACCCGCCCCTTCCCGAAGCGGTGCTCGGTGATACTCTCGCCATCGCAGTTGCCGTAGAGCTCGCCGGCGATCCGCTCGACCTTCTGATCGCACCGCGGGTAGTCCTCCAGGCTCGGCGAGCGGAGCGGCTTCGGGCCGACCACCGTCGCACCGGCCGCGACCAATTCCGCGATCCGGCCGAGGAGCGCCGGGGTCATGATGCGCGTCTCCGGCAGCACGAGCAGCCGGTAGCTCATGCCGTCGGGAAGCACGATCCGCCCGTCCTCCACCGCCATCCGGGTGCGCACGACCTCGGCGGGGCAGTGGTCGTAGTCGTACGGCTGCCGGGCATGGCCGACGAGGCCCTGCGGGGCGGCCTCCGGTTGCAGGTAGCAGAGATCCGCGACGAAGAGCCCCTGGCGGAGCATGTGCTGCGAGCGGGCGAGGTACTCGTGCCAGCCGGGCGTCCAATCCCACCACGTCTGCGTCCGCTCGTAGTGCTGGCCCCACGGCCCCATGGTCATGCCCGGCCGGCGGTCCAGCCACGGCTGCATCGCGTAGCGGTGGAACACGAACCGGTTGATCCCGTCGCAGAAGGCCCGGTCGCCGAGGGCCTTGAGGCTCGCGGGGTGCAGGAGCCAGCGCTCGCTGCCGCCCGCGGTGAAGGCCTCCGCGCCCACGATCGGCCGGCCGTAGGTGTGGGCGCTCGAGGCCATCTCCTTCAGCGTCTCGATCATGCCCCCGGAAGGGGTCCAGAACTCGCCCATCGGCTCGTCGCAGCGCCCGGCGTAGGCGAGTTCGTCGCACGGCGCGACGTACGCCTCGATGGAGAGCCGGAGCCCGTGCGCGCGGGCGAGCTCGCGCATGCGCCCGGCGTAGTTCTCGAGGATCAGGTCGGAGATCGTCTGCCGCAGGTCCCAGAGAAACCGCTCCGACACCTCGAGACCGTCCACCACGCGTCCCGTGAAGACGGGCAGGAACGCCACGAGGTCGTAGCCGCGGCGCGCCTGGAACTCCTCGCGCATCCGCGTCGTCCAGTTCTGGGCGCCGTTCTCCCAGCTATCGATGTGCGTCGCGGCGAGCGCCTGGCCGGCGGCCGGGCCGGCGTCCGCGATCAGCTTGGCCATGAGCCCGGCGAAGTTGGCCTCGATGCCGGCCCGGCTGAGCTTGTCGCACTCGAACCCCCGGCCGCTCGCCGGCGCGGGAGCGTTCACGACGCCCGTGCTCGTGTGCCCGAAGCGCACGATCGTCCACTTGCCGGCGGGGACGTCCCACGCGAGCCCTCCCTGCTCGTTCATCCGGGTGGTGAGGTCGGCGATTCGCCAGCGCTCGATCGCCATCGCCGGCTCGAGCGAAGCGGTGGCGGCCGGCGCCGCGGCGCCGATCTCGTAGCCGGCCTTCACGCCGATCCCCTCGATGCGGTACGGCCCCGGCGCCGGGAAGGCGAGCACGGCGATGTCGCGGTAGAAGCCCGCCACGGCCTCCGGCGGTGGCAGCACGCCCTCGAACCGGCGCGGACCCTCGATGTCCGTGTCGGTCCAGACGACCTTCTGCATCGACTCCTCCGGCCGGATCCACGGTCCGCCGCTGCCGTTCCAGCCGGCGTCGTTGTTCATGTTCACCTCGAGCCCGAGCCGCCCCGCTTCGGCGACGACGTGCTGGAAGAGCTCGCGCCACTTCGGACTCACGAAGTCGACGGGCCCCACAGGGGCACCCTGGTCCACCTCCATGATGAGCACGCCGCCGATGCCCACCCGCTCCATGGCCTCAAGGTCGGCGGTGATGCCCTCCGCCGTGATGTTCCCGTTCAGCCAGAACCAGTACACCCACGGCCGGGCGGATGGCGGGGGCGTGCGGAACTGCGCGGCGAGCTCGTCCCCCGCCGGCGAGTCCGCGGGTCCCCGCTGGCTCTGCACGCACGCCGCGAGCGCCAGCACGACCGCGCCGCCCCGCGATGCTCGCCCGAGGATCCCCTTCGCCAACGTCCGATATGCGCTCATGTCCCCTCCTGCCGCTCGACGGACGACTCCGGCGATCGATTCCGGTCCGCGAGAGGGTATCCGCGGCGGAGCGCGGGATCAAAGCGGACGATCCGGCACGATCCCGGGCCGACGCCGCCCCTCCTGGCCGCGGATGGTACAGTGCTCGCGCTCCGGCGAGCCGGAGGGGAAGGCGATGGCGAGAGTCACGATCCGCTACTGCGCCTACTGAATCTCGGCGCTCTACGCCGTCCGGGTGGCGGCGCGGATCCGGCGCGAGCTGGCGACCGAGGTCGAGATGATCCGGGGACGCTACGGCGAGTTCCGCGTCCTCGTGGACGGGGACGTGGTGGTCGAAGGCGGAGCGCGGGCCGTCCTGGGCGCGCTGCCGTCCGCGCCCAAGGTCCTGGCGGCGGTCCGCGATCGGCTGTCCGGCTGATGCGGGGGGATGGCGGCACGGCGGGGAGCGGGGCGGGAGACGTGACCCTGCGGAGCGACATCCGTCCCGGAGATCTCGGCGCGATCGTCCACCTCCACGGGATCCTCTACGCGCGCGAGCACGGCTTCGACCCGACCTTCGGGGCCTACGTCGCCGGCCCCCTCGCGGAATTCGTCCGGGAGTCGCGCGCGGGCGGGCGGCTGTGGATCGCCGAGCGGGAGGGACGCCTCGTCGGTTGCATCGCGATCGTCGCCGCGGCGCCGGGCGTGGCGCAGCTCCGCTGGCTCCTCCCCGCCCCCGCGGCGCGCGGTCGGGGGCTCGGGCGCCGGGTCCTCGAGGGATAGACTCTGGCGGGCGCCCCATGGAGATCGTCCTCGTCCATCCCGAGATCCCCACGAACACCGGCTGCATCGCGCGGCTGGCGGCGGCGACGGGATTGCGGCTGCACCTCGTCGAGCCGCTCGGGTTCTCGCTGGAGGATCGCTATCTGAAGCGGGCGGGGCTCGATTACTGGCCGCTCGTCGATGCCGTCGTGCACGCCGATTGGCCGCGCGCGGTGCGGGCGCTCGAGGCGGCGGGCGAGCGGCCCCTCCGGGAGCGGTTGCGGCTCTTCACGGCCCGCGGGGGGACGTCCCTCTTCGCGGCGCCGCTCGCCGCGGACGACGTGCTCGTATTCGGGCGCGAGTCGACGGGACTGCCGGCGGAGCTCCTCGCCGGCCACGCGGAGCGGCGCGTCTACGTGCCGATCCGCCCCGGCGTGCGCAGCCTGAACCTGGCGAGCGTCGCGTGCCTCGCCGTCTACACGGCGATGGTGGCGGCGGGGATCCCCCTGCCGGCGAACGACGGCGCCTACGAGCCGCACCCGCGCCGCGCGGAGGACGTGTGGCCGGCCGAGGTGGCCCGGCGCACGGAGGAGGCGTGAGCGAGGCCGCGCTGGCCCCGCCCCGCAAGGGGGAGGAGATCGACGTGCGCCTCGAGGAGCTCGACGCGAAGGGGCGGGCCGTCGGATACGCCGGTCCCCACCGCGTGCGCGTTCTCAACGCCGTGCCCGGCCAGCGCGTGCGAGCCCGCGCCGGGGGGCGGCGGCGGGGCGTCACGCTCGCGGTCGCGGTGCAGGTGCTCGACCCCGGACCCGATTCCGTGCCCGCGCGCTGCCCGCATGTCGCGAGCTGCGGGGGGTGCAGCTTCCAGGAGCTCCGCTACGCGCGCCAGCTCGAAGAGCTCGCCCGCCTCCTCCGCCGCGCGCTCGCGCCGCTCGGCACCGAGCTACCCATCGCCCCCGTCGCCGGCTGCGCCGATCCCTTCGCCTATCGCAACAAGATGGATTTCACCTTCAGCAGCCGGCGCTGGATCGAGCCCGGCGAGCCGGAGAACGCGCCGCGGGACTTCGCCGTCGGCCTGCACGTGGCGGGACGGCACGACCGGGTGCTCGACATCGAGCGGTGCGCGATCGCCTTCGCGGGAGCCGACGCGATCCTCGCCACCGTGCGCCGCGCGGCCCGGGCGCGGAACCTCGTCCCGTGGGACGTGCGCGCGCACACCGGGCTCCTGCGCCACCTCGTCCTGCGCCGGGGCCACGCCACCGGCGAGGTCCTGGCTCAGCTCGTGACGAGCGAGGAGGCGGCGGCGAGCGTCGTCCCCCTCGTGCGGGAGGTCCTCGCCGCCCATCCCGAGATCACGACCTTCGTCCAGAGCGTGAGCTCCGGCGTGGCGCTCGTCGCCGGCGGGCGCGAGATCGTCCACCACGGCCCGGGATGGATCCACGAGGAGGTCGCCGGCCGGCGCTTCCGCGTCTCGGCGGGTTCCTTCTTCCAGACGAACACGGCGCAGGCGGAGCGGCTCGTGGCGGTCGTGCGCGAGCGGCTCGCGCTCACCGGCCGCGAGGTGCTGTTCGATCTCTACTGCGGCGGCGGCCTCCTGACCCTGACCGCCGGCGCCGCGGCGCGCGAGGCCTGGGGCTTCGAGCTCGCCCCCGCGGCGATCGAGGATGCGCGGCGCAACTCGGTCCTGAACGGCATCGCCTCCGCGCGGTGGGTGAGCGGCGACCTCCGCCATCAGCTCGCGCCCGCCGCGCTGGCGCACCGCGGCGCTCCCGCCCCCGATGTCTGCATCGCCGACCCGCCGCGCGCGGGGATGCACGCGGCCGTCGTCGCCGCCATCGCCCGCCTTGCGCCGCGGCGCATCGTGTACGTCTCCTGCCACGCGCCCTCGGCGGCGCGCGACGTCGCCCTGCTCCTCCCCCTCGGCTGGCGGCTCCTCGCCGTCGAGCCCATCGACCTCTTCCCCCACACCCCCCATCTCGAGTGCGTGCTCACCCTCGAGCGCCCTCCCGGGGCCGCCGGCGGATAGCCCCCGGCGGTCCGGCGGCGCTGCCCTTCTCAGGCCGGCGAGGCTCGCCTATCCTCGGGGGATGACCGACGAGCTCCTCGTGGGGGCGGGCACCCTGCTCGCCGCCTGGCCCGACCTCCTCGATCCGAACTTCATGCACAGCGTGGTGGCGATCTGCCAGCACTCGACCGAGGGGGCCTACGGCGTCGTCGTGAACCGGGCCACGAAGCTCAAGATCCGCGACCTGCTCTCCGACCACCCGGTGCTCGGCGGCCTCGACTTCCCGGTGCACCTCGGAGGGCCGGTCGATCACTCCACCGTGCAGTTCCTCCACACCGTCCCCGACCGCATCCCGGGCGGCTTCTGCCTCGACGGCACCCTGTGGCTCGGGGGCGAGCTCGAGGCCGCCGCCCGCTTCCTCGCCGCGGAGGGGGCGAAGGCGGAGCGCTCGCTGCGGGTCTTCCTCGGCTACTCGGGCTGGGGTGCCGGCCAGCTCGAGGCCGAGCTCCAGGCGGGCTCCTGGCTTCCCGCGCCCCTCTCCCTCGACGCCGTCTTCGGAGAGGTCGGGGAGGCCACGTGGCGGCGCGTCGTGCGCTCGGTGGGCAAGGAGGGCCAAGCCCTCGAGCGGCTCCCGCCGGACGTGAGCTGGAACTGAGAGGCTGAGCAGAAACCGATGAACCAGCCTCTCAGGTGCCTTCTGGCGCATCGCCTGACGGCGCTGCCGCCCGTTCGCGAGCGATTCTCGCTCGCTCTCTGACTCGCTGCCGCGCCGGTTCGGGTGCCCCCCGCCTGCGAATAGCCGGTCCGGCCCTGCGCAGGAGGGGAGGCGCCGCGGCCCCCGAGCCGCCACCTCCCGACGATGACCCATCCTCCCTCCCCCGCCCCCGCGCCGCGCCGGCCCCGGCGCCTGAGCTGGGCGCTCAAGATTCCGATCGGCTGCGCCTCGTTCCTGATCGGGGCCGTCGTCGTCGGGATCCTCTTCCTGCCCTGGGCCTGCGGGCGGGCGGTGCGGGACGAGCTCGTGGCGAGCTTCAACGCGAACTACGAGGGGCGGCTCGAGGTGGGGCAGGCGTGGCTCGTGTCGCTCTACGGGACCCAGTGGGTCGACGACGTGGAGCTCTTCGATCCCGAGGGCGAGCTCGTGCTCCAGGCCCGCTTGCGCGCTCCCGCCCTCTATACGCTTTTCGCGGGCGAGCGGCCCGATCCCGCGACCTGGGGTCCGGTGGAGCTCACGATCGAGCGCCTCCATGTGCGCACGGACGCCGCCGGCCGGACGAACCTCGCCCGGGCGCTGACCCCGCGCCCCGGGGAGGGCTGGAACGTCCGCCTGGGCGATCGGAGCTTCGAGCTGCACGTCTCCGGCGGGGGACAACTCCCCTCCGAATCCGCGCGGGTCGCCCTCCGCATCGCGGTGGAGCGCTTCCTCTGGACGAGCCCGGCGACGCTGGCCGCGGGGCGGGAGCTCCGCATCGACGACCTAGAGCTCGAGGGCTCGATCGCGGTGAGCGATCGCGGCCTCGGCCTCGCCCTGGCCGGCGCCGGGGATCTCCCCCCGGAGTCGGGGTCCGCCGCCCGCTCCGCCCGGATCGCGATCAAGGGCGGCGTCGAGCCCGTCCGGACGCTCGCCGCCGGCGACGCGCCGCCCTGGCACGCCTCGCTTTCGATCGAGGGCGCCGCCGCCGCCGACCTCGATCTCCTGCCCGCCTTCGGCGCGCTCGAGGCGGCCTTCGGCCCGCGGATCGACGAGCTCCGCGTCGACGTGGACGGGGAGCGGCGGGAGGCGCGGCTGGCGGAGCTCGTCGCGCGCTCCGAGCTGGCCTCCCTTCGCCTCTCCGGCGCCAGATTCGCGGCGGGCGGCCTCGAATCGGGCGAGGACGGCGACCTCGCGATCGACTTTCCCCTCGGCGGCTGGTGGACCGACGAGCTCCTGCGCCCGCTCCTCCCGCTCTGCGAGACGCTCCGGGCGGAAGACGGGGCGGCGGGGCGCCTCGCGCTCTCCGGATTCTCGATCGCCGGGTGGGGGAATCTCGCGGCCGTCGCTGGGGACGTGCGGATCGACCTGCCCGCTGCCCGCTGGGCTCTGCCCGGCGCGCTTTCCGCGGCGCTCGACCCGTCCCTGGCCCGCGCCTTCCGCTCCCCCGCCGGCACGATCGTCGCGCGGCTGGAGGGGAGAAGCATCGTCTTCGGCGAGCAAACGCTCTCCGCTGACGGAACGCCGCTTGCCTTCACGGGCCGCTACGACCTCGCCGGCGACGCGCTCGCGCTCGAACTCGCCTGGCCGCCGGACTGGCCCGCCCCTCCGGGCGGCGCGACGGGCGTGGAAGGCTCGCTCCAGGCGCCGGCCTGGCGCTGATCGGCACCTTTCTCAGCCGACCTCTACTTCCCGCCCGAGCTTCCGGGAGACGACGCGCCCGAGGTTCGCGAAGAGGTCGTGGCCGTCGCGGTCGTCGCGCCAGACGCCGGCCGTGGCGTCCCAGCCGTAGTGCCAGGCCCGGGCGCCGGCGGCGAGCCACATCTGGTGCGAGCCGGCCTGGCGGTTCAGGACGAATCGCGTCCCGTCGGCGAACTCGAGCGACACCACGCCGTCGGTGGTGGAGAAGTCGACCTCGTCGGGGTCGAAGCCCTCGAGCCAGCGGGCGACCCGGTCCAGGGCGCGATCCGCGAGACGCTCGAACTCGGCGCGGTCCATGGGGGAGAGCGTACGCCCGGGAGCGGGCGAGGGGAACCGCTTCCGCGGCGCCTGCGGAGGGGATGCGGCTCGCCTGAGCAGAGTGGGGCGGAGCCCGGCTCCGCTCAGGCGAGCCCCATGTCCTCCACGCCCTCCTCGTCGAAGCCGAGCGCGTGGCCGAGTTCGTGGTAGAGGGTCGTGCGCACCTCCTCGCGGAGCCGTGCGCGGTCGGAGGCCAGGCGCTCGAGGTTGCGCTGGAAGAGGAAGATCGTGGGCGGCAGCTCGCCGTGACCGCGCGCCTCTCGCTCGGTGAGGGGCAGGCCGGCGAAGAGGCCGAGGAGGTCGGGCGGGTGCCCCGAGCGCGGCGCGTCGACGATGCCGGCGGTCGGCATCGGGTCGATCACGACCGCCACCGTGTGGAAGGCGTCGCGGAAATCGGGCGGCAGGGCGGCGGCGGCCTCCTCCACGAGGGCGGCGAAATCGGCGGGGGAGAGCCGGATCGGGGGCGGGGCGGCCGCGGGGTCGAGGGCCGCCGCCGCCGCGAGCCGCGCGTCGGCCGCCGCGGGGTCGCCCTCCAGGTCCTCGAGGAGCGCGAGGTCGAGGAGGAGCGCCGCGCCGCCGACCTCGACCGGCACGCGCTCGAGCGCCGCGCGGGCCTCGGCCGTCCGCCACTGGGCGAGCCGCAGGCGGCCCCGGTAGAAGTCCACGAGCGGCTCGCCGGGCGCGTTCGTGCGCTCGGCGGCCGCCAGGGCCGCCTCGGCCCGGCGCCAGTCGGCGAGCTCCGTCCACGCGTCGAGCTCCAGGAGCCAGCGGTCGGGGTCGCCGGGATCCACGCGCGCGAGGACCGCGAGCGCCTCCTCCGGCCGGCCCTCGTCGAGCAGGGCCTCCGCCGCGTCGAGCTCTTCGCCCGGCTCCCCGTTCTCCATCAGCCCTTCTTCCTCCGCCCGGCCGCCGGCGCGGCTCCGCTCCCGCGCCGTTCGGCGCGGATGCGCGCCGCGGACGCCGCCCAGCCGCAGATCGCGCACGCCGCGAGATCGTGGCCGCGCGCCGGGCACCGCTCGCGCCCGAAGCGGATGATCTGGAGGTGGAGCCTCCCCCAGCTCTCCGGGGGAAAGAGGCGCTTCATGTCGCGCTCCGTCTGCTCGACGTTCTTGCCGCTCGAGAGCCCCCAGCGCGCGGCGAGGCGATGGATGTGGGTGTCCACCGGGAACGCGGGGATCCCGAAGGCCTGCATCATCACCACGCTCGCCGTCTTGTGCCCGACTCCCGGCAGAGCCTCGAGAGCCTCGAACGAGCTCGGCACCCGGCCGCCGTGCTCCTCGACCAGGATCCGCGCCAGCCCGGCGAGGGCGCGCGCCTTCGTGGGGGCGAGGCCGACCTCCCGGATCAGGGCGTGGATCCTCTTCGCGCCGAGCGCGGCCATCGCGGCGGGCGTCGCGGCGCGCGCGAACAGGGCCGGCGTCACCTCGTTCACCTTCTTGTCCGTCGTCTGGGCCGAGAGCAGCACCGCCACGAGCAGGGTGAAGGGATCCTGGTGGTCGAGGAAGCCCGCCACCGCGGGGTACGTCTCGTCGAGGATCGCCCGGATCCGCGCCGCCTTCTCCGCGCGCTGCATGGCGGGGAGCATAGCGGGCGGATTGCCGCGTGCCACCCGCGTCCGAGCGCGTCCTACCTGCGCCCGCCTGCCTCCTGGCGAGCGCCGGCGAGCGCCGCTATGCTTGATCCTCGCCCCTCCCCCCCCCCGTGCCCAGCCACGCCACCGCGCCTCTTCCCCTCGTCCGGCGAGGGCGGTGGTGCGCCTGCGCGCTGGCGGGGACGATCCTCCCCGCGGTCCTGGCGTGTATCGCGGTCGTCGAGGACGGCGGAGCGGCGTCTCCCGCCGCGGAAGCGGACCGCGAGTGCGTCCTCTGCCACGCCGAGCAGGCGCGCGACGCACGGGCGTTCGGGCACCATCGCGGGCCGGACGGCGCCCTGGGATGCCAGGTCTGCCATTCGTCCCATGCGCTCGAGGGCGGCGAGATCGGCGGCACCCCGGTCCGGACCGCGAGCTGCGAGGAATGCCACGCCGAGATCGAGGCCGAGTTCCGCCTGCCGTTCGCTCACCCCGCCGCGCCCATCGCGACGTGCACCACCTGCCATCCGCCGCACGGTCTCGCTCCCCGCGCGCTTCGCGAGCACCTGCGCCACGAGGTCTGCGTCGGATGTCACCTCGAGATGGCCGGCCCCTTCCTCTTCGAGCACGACGGCGATCGCAACCTCGCGTGCATGTCCTGCCACGAGGCGCACGGCTCGGCCAATCGGAGGCTCCTGACGCACGCCACGACCCAGATGCTCTGCCACTCGTGCCATCTCGATCTCGAGGCGATTCACATCGAGAATCCGGGGCGCGTGTACACCGAGTGCCTGCTCTGCCACCCGGCGGTGCACGGCTCGCACTGGGAGCGGGAGCTCTTCCGCTGATCCGCGGCCGATGGGCGCCGGGTGGATCCTCGCGGGCCTGCTCCTCTCGGAATCCCCGCCGTCGCTTCCCCCCGTTCCGCCGGAATCCGCCGCTGCCGACGACTCCGCTCCCCGTGCCGCTCCCGCTGCCGATCGCCCGGTCCGGCGCCTGGGCGCCTACGGGATCTCCGGCGCGGCGGCGGGTGGCTGGCGATTCCTGGACGTGAACGGCGACCGCGAGCAGTACGAGGAGGACTTCCGCCTGGACCGCGGCCCCGTCCTCCTCGAGCTCCGGCTCGAGGGCGAGCGCGTCGAGGGGACGGGGGGGCCGGACTCCTTCCTCCTGCTCGCGGACGGCATCGGGGATCCCGCCTCGCTCGTGCGGGCCGAGGCGGTCTTCGGCGAGCTGCGGGCCGTGGGGCGCTACCAGCGCAGCGTGTACAGCGGGAACACGAGCTCCGACATCCACCCTTTCGACGTGGAGCGCGAGCAGGCATCGCTCGGCCTCTCGCACGGTGCGCTCGGGGGGGGGAGCACGAAAGCCGATCTCTCCCTCGACTACTTCCACCGGGAAGGCTTGACCGTGGGCGACCGCCAGGTGGGCTGGGACGTCATCTCCGGCTTCCCGGTCTATCAGGACGACCGGCGGCTCGGAGCTCGGGCGGGGGCGATCGCGGCGCTCGGCGAGGTTCGCCTGGAGCTCGCCAGCGGCCTCGAATGGGCGACGGGCCAGAACCGCCAGAGCTTCGCGGAGCCGTCCCCCTCCTATCCGGACGAGATCGTGTCCGAGGACCTCGACGCGGACACGAAGGGCCTCCGGTCCCACGGGGAGGTCCGGCTGCGCCGCCCGTTGCGCTCCGGAAAGGTCGAGATCGACGCCGGCCTGGGTTGGCAGGCCGGCGACCAGGACGGCGACCTCCAGATCTTCGAGGAGGGCTTCTTCTTCGATCCCGACTCCCCCTACCGGCAGTGGACGGAGGGACGGCAGGAGTTCGCGGAGCGCAGCGTCCAGATCGACATCGGCGTGCGCCATGGCCTGGACGATCAGCGCTGGCTCGAGCTGCGCTACTCTCGCCGCGGGGAGGAGGAGCACGGCCGGCTGGTGAGCGACATCCTGCTCGACGAGTTCCTGGGCGACCCGTCGGAATGGACCACCGTGAACACCTTCGACCTGGACAGCTCCCTGGACCTCCTCGAGGCGGGGATCGAGAACCCCCTCGGTCCCTGGGCCCATCTCGACCTGCAACTCGACGTCGGCCGCGAGGACCTGGAGATCGCCCAGATTGCGGATGGAGTGGGCGTGCGCGTCTTCGAGGACGAGGTCGGGCAGGTCGGGGGGCAGGGGACGATCTCCTTCGACGCGGGCCGGGATTGGAGCGTGGAGGCCTCGGCCGGCCACGAGACGCGGTCCACGCCGACATCGCGCGTCGGCACTCTGTTCACGGTGGACGACACGCGAGCGCGGTTCGTCTCGGCGAGCAGCCGGTGGCGACCGTCGGCGCGCTGCGCCGTGCGGGCCACGGCGCGCCACGAGAGACGCACCAGCCGCGCCTTCGAGAACGCCGAGGCCATCTCCGATGCGTTCTCCCTTTCCGCCTCCGCCACCCCCCGCGAGTCCCTCTCCCTCGACGGGTCGTTCACCTACCGGACCAGCGATCGCACCTCGGACACGAACTTCGTCATCCTGGACGGCTTCCCGACCGTCGTGGACGGCGTGGCCACCTTCGAGGCCGTGCAGCGGATCCTGAGCGGATCCCTCTCCTTGGAGATCACCGACTCGCTGCACTCGTCGCTCGCCGCGGCGGCCGTCCTCTCCGGGGGAGACGCGGACTTCGACTACTCCACCGCCTGGGCGGACCTTGCCTACCGGCTCGACGACGGATGGGAGATGGGGATCCGCGCGTCGTGGACCGACTTCGACGCCGGATCGCTCCTCGTGCCGAGCGCCTACGACGCCCGGATGGCGATGCTGTACCTGCGCACCTTCTTCTGAGCCAGCCTCCCGGGTTGCCGCCCCGAGCTTCGGGCCCGCGGAGTTCGCCCTCCTCGTCTGTCCGGAGGGCGCCGAGCTCGCCCGCCGCATGACCGCCGCCGGCGGCGCGGGCGAGGACGAAGGCGGGGACGCGCAACGGGCGGGTACGACCGGCGAAGCGCCGCTCCGGGCGGCCGGCGCGGGCGGTATCGTGTCCCGTCCCGCCCCGCCATGCTCCCCCGCCGATCGTTCGCCGCCCTCGCGCTCCCCTTCGCCGGCCTTCTCGGCACCCAGCACTCCCCCGACTTCTCGTACACCTCGGGCCGGCCGATCTCCGCCGCGCAGGCGGCCTACGACGTCGAGCACTACGACCTGGCGCTGCGCGCCGATCCGGCGCGGCGGACGATCGACGGGGTGCTCACCCTCACCGCCACCCTGCTCGCGGCGACCCCGGAGGTCGTCCTCGACCTCGATTCACGCCTCGAGGTCCGCGCCGTGGCGATGGGGGACGAGGCCGTTCCCTTCGCCCACGCGCGGGGCGAGATCGCCGTGCGGCCGCCGGCGGGGCTCACCGCGATCGGCGAGCGCTTCCGCCTGGCCGTGACCTACGGCGGCGAGCCGCGCGAGGCTCCGAGTCCGCCCTGGGGCGGCGGCTTCACGTGGTCGACCGCCCCCGGCGGCGCGCCGTGGTTTGCCACCTCGTGCCAGGAGGAGGGGGCGGATCTCTGGTGGCCCTGCAAGGACCAGCCCGCCGACGAGCCGATGTCCGCCGATCTGCACTTCACCGTGCCCGAGGGGCTCGTCGTCGCCGCGAACGGCCGGCTCGTGGCGAGCGAGGCGGCGGAGACGGGCTGGCGGACGTGGCACTGGCACGTCTCGACGCCGATCAACACCTACGGCATCGCCCTGAACGTCGGGCCCTACGCGACGATCGAGCGCGAGTACACGAGCGTGGCGGGGGAGAGCTTCCCCGTCACGTTCTGGGTGCTCCCGGAGAACTTGGCGAAGGGAAGGGAGCTCTTCGAGGATATCCTGCGCCAGATGGCGTGGTTCGAAAGCGTCTACGGCCCCTATCCCTTCCGCGCGGACAAGTACGGAGTGGTCGAGACGCCGCACATGGGCATGGAGCACCAGACGATCGTCGCCTACGGCAACCGCTACCGCGGCAACCCCTGGGGGCCGGACCAGGGCTTCGATTTCCTGCACCACCACGAGTTCTCGCACGAGTGGTGGGCGAATCTCGTCACCGCGCGCAACTGGAACGACTTCTGGATCCACGAGGGATTCGGGACGTACGCCCAGGCCCTCTACACCGAATACCTGCACGGTCCGGAGCGCTACCGCGTCGAGATGGCGGTCAAGCGCCGCGCCATCGCCAACCGCGCGCCGGTCGCCCCCCGCGAGCCCCGCACGACGACGGAGATGAGCGATTGGCGGCGGCGGGACGCGCCGGGGAACGACGTCTACTTCAAGGGCTCCTGGGTGCTGCACACGCTCCGCTGGGTCCTGGGGGACGAGGCCTTCTTCGCCGCCCTGCGCCGCATGGCCTACCCCGATCCGGCGCTGGAGAGGACGACCGACGGCGCGGCGTGCCGCTTCGCCACGACCGAGGAGATCCTCGCCATCGCCGAGGCGCACGCGGAGATCGAGCTCGACTGGCTCTTCGAGCTCTACCTGCGCCAGCCGCGGCTGCCGGTATTGCACCACGAGGTCGTGGGGGACGAGCTCCGGCTCCGGTGGAAGACTCCGGGCGACCTCTCCTTCCCGATGCCTGTGCCGGTCCGCGTCGGGGAGAGAACCGTGCGCGTGGAGATGCCGGAGGGGCGCGGCGCGGTCGCGCTCGGCCGGCCCGCCGCGGATTTCGCCATCGACCCCGACGACTGGGTGTTGCGGGAGAACCAAGGTCACCGATGAACGAGCACGAGAAGATCGCCGACTTCCTGGCCGCCGGCCCGTGGGCCGTCGTGGGCGCCTCGACCGATCGGGAGAAGTACGGCAACAAGGTCCTGCGGTGCTACGTGCAGAAGGGCAAAGTGCCCGTGTACCCGATCAACCCCAAGGCCGCCGAGGTCGAGGGGCTTGCCGCCTACCCCGATCTCGACTCCCTGCCCGAGCCGGTGCGCGGCATCTCCGTCATCACCCCGCCGGCGGTCACCGCGGCGGTGGTCGAGACAGCGGCGGCGGCGGGCATCCGCCGGGTGTGGATGCAGCCGGGGGCGGAGAGCGAGGCGGCCGTCGCGCGGGCGGAGGCGCTCGGCATGACGGTGATCGCCGGCGGTCCCTGCCTCCTGGTGGTCCTCGGGTACCGCGAGTAGCCCCGGGCGGCCCGGCGCCGGGGAGGCGGTTCCTCCTCAAGGATCCCCGGGCGGCGGCCGAGAATCGCCCCGATGCGACTCTCCGCGGACCGCCGTCCGGAGGGCTCCCGGCCGGCTCGATGCGACGGAGCTCGGGCCAGCGGGCGCGCCGCGGACCCGGCGGCCGTCGGGGCGTGGCAGGGCGCGACCGGCGCCGTAGGATCTCCCGCGATGTCTGCCCCGCGCGCTGGACGCTCCTGGCGGCACCGCCTCCTCGCGGTCGCGCTGTCCCTCCTCGTCGCGCTCCTCGCCGGCGAAGTGCTCGTGCGCGTGCTCGTCGGCGCCCCCCTCCCGGAGCGGCTTCCGCTCTTGATGATGCGCGCCAATCGCCACCGCGGGTGGATGATGGTGCCGGGCCGGGACCACTACACCTATCAGCACCGCGTCCACGTCAACGCCCACGGGCTGCGCGGGCCCGAGATCGGGCCGAAGGCGCCGGGCACCGTCCGCGTGCTCGCCCTCGGCGACAGCCTCGTCTACGGGCAGGGCGTGGCGGACGACGCGACGATCCCCGCCCTCCTCGAATCGACCCTCGTCGCGCGCGACCCCCAGGCCCGGCGCTGGGAGGTGATCAACGGCGGCCACCGCGCCTACGACACGCGGCAGGAGCTCGGGCTCGTGGAGGAGCTCGCGACCGAGCTCCAGCCGGACATCGTGCTGCTCTTCTGGTTCTGGAACGACGTGATCGAGCGCGACATCGAGACTACCTACGAGCGCCTCTCGGCGCGCGGGGAGGTCGCCTTCGACACCGGGGATCGCCTGCAGGGATGGTCGCGCGTCGAGTGGGAGGCGGAACAGCTCCTGCGCCGCAGCGCCTTCCTGATGTTCCTGTACGACGCGCGCCAGCGGTGGGAGGCGACGCCGTGGCCCGCGGAGGTCTTCGCGGGGGGCATCGCCCGCCTCGAGGGCTACTTGCTGCGGTTCGCGGCCCTCGGCAAGTGCCGCGGGTTCCGCCCGGTGTTCGTGGCCATTCCCGAGGCGAACCTCCTGATCGGCGCGGACCAGAGCGGTCCCCTGACCGCGGAGGCGCTGGCGCTGGCGGCCCGCCTCGGGTTCCCGACCCTCGACCTCCTCCCGCCGATGCAGGAGCTCGTGGAGCGCCGGGGCGAGCTGCCCGTCTTGCCCTTCGACGGCCACTACCGGCCCGACGCCAACCGCGCCATGGCCGAGGCGGTCGCCGCGTTCCTCCTGCGGTGACCTCCCGGCCGCGCCGCCGCGGATTCCGTTCCCCGGCGCGTGGCGGCCCGCGAGCGGCGTCGTAGGATCGTCCGCCCGATGACCGGAGAAAGCATGCGGGTCCTGCTGGCCTCCCCGCGCGGGTTCTGCGCCGGCGTGCACCGGGCGATCGAGATCGTCGAGCGGGCGCTCGAGCTCTACGGCGCCCCCGTGTATGTGCTCCACGAGATCGTGCACAACCGCCGCGTCCTCGATGGGCTGCGCGAGCGCGGGGTGCGCTTCGTGGACGGCCTCGACGAGGTTCCTTCCGGTGCGGTCACCATCTTCAGCGCCCACGGCGTCTCCGACGAGGTCGAGCGAGCCGGCCGCGAGCGCGGGCTCCGGGTGATCGACGCCACCTGCCCGCTCGTGACCAAGGTCCACCACCAGGCCCGCCGCTACGAGGGGGAGGAGCGCGAGGTGATCCTCATCGGCCACGCCGGCCACCCCGAGGTGGAGGGCACGCGGGGCCGCCTGCGGGGACGGGTGCACGTCCTCTCCTCGGTCGGGGAAGTGGCGTCGCTCGTGGTCCGGGACCCCGAGCGCCTGGCCTACGTGACCCAGACCACCCTGAGCGTCGACGACACCCGGGAGGTGATCGAGGCCCTGCTCGCGCGCTTCCCGGAGATCCAGGGCCCCGCGCTCGCCGACATCTGCTACGCGACCCAGAACCGCCAGAACGCGGTGAAGGAGATGACGGGCGAGATCGATCTCCTCCTCGTCGTCGGCTCCCCGAACAGCTCGAACTCGAACCGCCTGCGCGAGCTCGGCGCGCGCCAGGGCGTTCCCTCCCACCTGATCGACGCCGCCGCGGACATCGACCCCTCCTGGTTCCGCCCCGGGATCGCCATCGGCCTCACCGCCGGCGCCTCCGCCCCCGAGTCCCTCGTCTCCGAGGTTCTGGCCCGCCTCCGCGCCCTCGGCGCGGCCGAGATCCGCGAGCTCGCCGGCGAGCCCGAGGCGGTCCTCTTCCATCTGCCGGCGGAGCTCCGGAGCCCGCCGTGAGCCGCCCGATCCTGGGCGTCGCGGGGCGCTGGGCCGCCGTCCTCTTCGTGGTCCCCGCCGCGCTGGTGTTCCCGCTCCTCCTCCTCGGCCTCCGCCCGCACACGCACGGCGGGCTCTCCCGGCAGGGAGCGGAGGCGCTCGCCGGCGCGGGGATCGCCGTCCGGCTGGATCCCGATCTCGGCCGGCTCCCCCCGGCCGTCCTCCAGGTCGGGGGGATCGGATTCCTCACGATGCAGCACGAGATCCGCGTCGCGGCGGCCTGGGGCGAGGCCGATCCCCCCGGCGCGACGGTCCACCTCCGCGATCCCGCCGCGCCGGCCGGCTGGCGCCTCCGGATCGACTTCCGCCAGCCCGCGGGCGCGCTCGAGGGGGTCGCCGCCCTCCTCGCCGGCCGGGGCGACGCCGTGGAGGGACTCTCGGGCACGATCCTCGTGAGCACCCTCGACTGGCGATCGCCGGGCCCGAAAGGCTGCGCCTTCGCCCTGCATTCGGGCGGCCGGTCCCCGCGCTGCTTCCGCGGCGCGTTCTCCCTCGAGCTCCCGCCGCGGTGAGGAGGCCCGCCGCCCGCCTACTTCCCGCCCCCGGTCGCGCCCGCGGCGTACTTGAAGTCCTCCTTCTTCAGCCCGAGGCGGCGCATCCGGGTGTAGAGGGCCCGGGGGGAGATCCCGGCCCGGCGGGCCGCTTCCCCGATCCGGCCGCCGCTCCGGGCCAGGAGGGAGCGGAAGTAGAGGCGCTCGTGGGCCTCCCGGATCCCCTCCTCGAAGAGGTGCCAGGGGCGGTCCAGGAGGTCGGCGGGCCGGCTGCGGGCCGGCGCCTCGCCATCGGCGGCGGCGGGCGAGGCGGCCCCCGGCGCCGGGCCCTCCAGGCCGAGCGGGAGGTCGGCGGGGGTGATCGTCCCGTTCGCGGCGAGCAGGACGGCCCGCTCGATCACGTTGGCGAGCTCCCGCACGTTCCCCGGCCAGGGATAGCGCTGGAGGAGGTCGAGGGCCTCCGGGCTCACCCCGGTGACCGGCCGGTTCAGGTGCTCCCGGAAGTAGGCCACGTGGCTCCCCACGAGGTCCGGGATGTCCTCGCGGCGCTCCCGGAGGGGGGGGATCGTCAGGGTGACGACCGCCAGGCGCCAGTAAAGGTCGGAGCGGAACCGCCCGGCCGCGAGGGCGGCCGCGAGGTCGCGGTTCGTGGCCGCCATCACTCGCACGTCCACCGCGACCCCCTTTTCCGCCCCGACCGGGTGGATCGCCTTCTCCTGCAAGGCCCGCAGGAGTTTCGCCTGGAGGTGCAGGGGGAGGTCGGCGATCTCGTCCAGGAAGAGGGTCCCGCCGTGGGCCAGCTCGAAGAAGCCCCGGCGGGCCCGGGACGCCCCGGTGAAGGCCCCCTCCACGTGCCCGAAGAGCTCGCTCTCGATCAGGGTCTCGGGGAGCGCGGCGCAGTTCACGGCGATGAAGGGTCCCGCCGCCCGGCTCTCGGCGTGGATCGCGCGGGCGAGCCGTTCCTTGCCCACCCCCGTCTCGCCGAGGAGCAGGAGGGAGCTGTCCGCGTCGACCACGCGGCGCACGACCTCCATCAGCTCCGCCATGGCCGGGCTCGCCGAGCAGAAGTCGGTGAGCCGGCTCGTGGCGAGCGAGCGTTCGGCGTGGAGCCGGCGGCTCGCGTCTTCCCGGCGCCGCTCGAGAAGAGCCCGCAGGGTCTCGCCCAGGGCCGCCTCGGCGAGGCCCCGGTGGATCACCGCCATCACCCCGGCGGTGAGGAAGCGGGCCCGGCTCTCGGGGTTCTCCTCGGCGAAGACGATCACCTCGGGGTGGTCGGGCAGGGCGCGGATCTCGGCGATCGAGGGCGCGTTCCGGCGGCGCAGGAGGGAGTCCTCCACCAGGAAGAGGTCGAAGTTGTCCCGGCGCAGGCGATCCCAGGGGCTCTCGCCGCGGCCGAGCTCCACGAGGACGACGCTGCGCCCCTCGAGCGCGGTGCGCACGGAGCTCGCCGGGGAGGAGGGGCCGAGGGCACTGAGGATGCGGATGATCATCGGTAGTCAGGCTCCGAATTTGCGGAGGCCGGAGACCGAGAAAACGGTAGCGATCGGAGGGGGCCGAAGGAAGGAACGCGGGCGGGCGGGCAAGGATGGAGGGGCACGAGGCTTGCTCCGGGGGGGGGCGGCCGCGGGGGAGGGTCCTCGCGGCGCCCGCGCAACCCTAGGACTCAGGACCGAGAAGAAGACCGATGGCTATGAACCCGGATCCCAAGAAGAAATCCGCCCCCGCCCCCACGAAGACGTCGCCGGCGGCCCCGGCCCCCGGCTGCGCCCCCGGCAAGACCGCGTCCCCCAAACCGGGCCCGACGACGCCGAAGAAGTAGGGTGGTGACGGTCGGGGATCGGTAGAAGCCCGGTCCCCGGAGACCGGAGGACGCCCCGGCGGATCGCCTCTGCGGCTCGCCGGGGCGCCTTGCTGCCGGAAGGGGCCCGGGGGGCGCCGGGCGGCCCGCGCGAGCTCCAACCTCGTCAGAGGTTGGGCCAGCAACGACTGATCGACTACCTTCGAGATTCTCCGCGACCCGCGGAGAATCTCGAAGGTAGTCGATCAGGGGGTGGGGCCCCCCGCGATCCGGTGCCGCCGCGCGCTCATCCGCAGGTTCAGGAGCTCGACCACCAGCGAGAAGAGCATCGCAAAGTAGACGGAGCCCCGGGGGAGGTGGTGGTGGAGGCCATCGGCCACCAGGAGGACGCCCACGAGGACGAGGAAGGAGAGGGCGAGGGTCTTAATCGGCAGGTGGCGCTCGACGAAGCGGGCGATCGGCCCGGCGAAGGCGAGCATCACGAGAATCGCGGCGATGACCGCGGCGACCATGACCTCGACCCGCTGGGCCATCCCGACGGCGGTGATGACGGAGTCGAGGGAGAAGATCGTGTCCATCACCGCGATCTGGGCGAGTATCGAGGCGATCGGGGCCGACCCCGCCCGGCGCGCCTCCAGGGCCGGGTGGTCCTTCTCGACCAGGTGATGGATCTCGAAGGTCCCCTTGGCGATCAGGAAGAGCCCGCCGCCGAGCAGGATCAGGTCCCGGCCGGTGACCTCCAGCCCCGCCACGCTGAAGAGCGGCGCGGTGAGGCGCAGGACCCAGGCGAGCGAGAGGAGGAGCCCGATCCGCATCCCCATGGCGAGGATCAACCCGACGCGCCGCGTGAGCTCCTGGCGGCTCGCCTCGACCCGGGCGGTGAGGATCGAGAGGAAGACGATGTTGTCGATCCCGAGGACCACCTCGAGGGCCGTGAGGGTCAGCAGGGCGGCCGCGCTCTGCAGGCTCCAGAGCGGGACGTCCATCGTCGCCTCGATCGTCGATTCCATGGGCGTGTCTCCTCGGCGGACCGGCTACTCCCCGACCCTCGCCCAGCGGAGGGTGAGCGAATGCCCCGGCTGGAAGTCGACGACCTGGAGCTTCACGAGGAGCCCCGGGCGGGGTTCCCCCCGGCGCTCGGCGCGCAGGAGGTAGGTGTGGCCGACCTTGGGCTCGAGGTGCTCGATCCCCTCCTCGCCGAGAGGCGCGAGGATCCGGTCCGCCGCGTCGCAGGAGTGCTGCCGTCCGCCGGCGCCCTGGTACACGAAGTGGGAGTCCTCGAGGCGCAGGGTGTGGAAGAGGCTCACCGGGTACTTCGGCGCCGGATCCTGGGCCCGTTCCAGCCCCGGCACGAAGAAGTCGCCGAGGTCGAGGACCCGCACGAGCTCGTTCCGGACGAAGCCGTAGGAGATCCGGTCGGCGAGCATCGCGTGGAAGACGATCTGCGCTCCGTCGAGCACGACCTCCCCCTCGACGATGCGCGCCCCCGGCCCTCCCCCGCGGAAATCGAAGGTGCACAGGAGGTCGTCGTTGACGAGGAGGGTGGCGATCTCGCCCGGCGCCCCCGGCGCGAGCGCGGGATCGGCCGGATCGGCGCCGCCCGGGGCCGCGACGAGCGCGGCGAGGGCGAGGGGGATCGCGAGACGGGCGGTGCGGAGGGTCGGGGTGGTCATGGAGTCCTCCCGGCGGTTTCGAGGGGCCGGGCGCGGGCCGGAATCTACCCGCCCGCGCCCGCGCTTGCGACGCCGGGATCGGGGGGGTATTCCCTCTCCGGGGCTCGCGGTGGGCGAGCGAGAGCGGTTCGGTATTGACGATGAAGGTCGGGTACGGGCGGACGTCACCACCCGACCCGGCCACGGCGATGCTTTGGAAGGCCCGGGGAAGGACGGATCCCGCCCACGTGCCCAGATGCGGGGGGACGAAGGGATGGGCGCCGGGCCCGTCCTCGGCCCGGATGCGGAAGACAACCTCCGCGGCTGCATCCCCGGGGCTGGACCCGGATGCTCCCGTCTCTCTTGCGTGGGGCCTGCGGCGGCCTTGTCTCCCCCGCCCCTCGCGAGTAGCCGGCGATCGGGCGCATTTCGCGCTGCCTCCAACCTCCCAGGGTCGCCTGCGGAGACCCTCGATCCCTCTCGCTGATGGGCCGTCAAGGGAGAGCGCGGATGACCGGAACCCACGGGATCGCCAGCCAGAGAGCCGCCGCCGGGCCGCGGCGCGTTTCGTGGCATGCCCTTGGGGCCTGCCGGTCGTCGCTTCCTCGCTATCGCCATCCCATTCCGCTCGGTGGATCTGTACCCTGCAAGCGCCGCGCTTACGCAGACCGGTCCCATGCGCGTTGAACCAAGCCGCTCCGCGGCATTGCCGTAGCGCTCTGCGGAGCGCAGTGCTCTCGGCTGGCGAAGGGCAGCAGGCGAAACGAGCGCGGCCCCCGGGGGGTGCAGGGTGGAGTCTCCCGCGAGGTAGGGTCTCGGGTGCTTTCCCGTTCCCGAAGACCCAAACCCCACGGGAGGAGTGCCTTGAGCTCTCTACGCCAGAGGATGAGCGAGGACCTTCGAGTCCGCGACTATTCTCCGCGAACGCTCGACACCTACGTGCGCTGCGTCGCGGCCTTCGCCAAGCACTTCGGCCGCTCGCCCTGCGAGCTGGGAGCCGCGCACGTGCGAGCCTGGCAGGTCCATCTCGTCGAGGAGAAGAAGGCCTCGGCCTCCGCGATGAACCAGCACGCGGCCGCGCTGCGCTTCCTCTACTCGGTGACGCTGGGGCGCAAGTTCCCCGTCGAGCAGATCCCCTACGCCCGTCACGGCAGGAGGCCGCCGGGCGTGCCGAGCCCCGCGGATCTGGGCGCTTTCTTCGCGGCCGTGGCGAATCTCAAGCACCGGACCGTGCTGTTCACGCTCTACGGAGCGGGGCTGCGCCTCTCGGAGGCCCTCTCGCTCCGGGTCGACGACATCGACGGCCAGCGCGGCTTGATCCGCGTCCGCTCCGGCAAGGGCGACAAGGACCGCTACACGATCCTCTCCCCGACCCTGCGGGAGGCCCTGCGCGTCTACTGGCGTGCCTATCGGCCCACGGGTTGGCTGTTCCCCGGGAAGACTCCCGGCAAGCCGCTCACCGCCCATTCCATCCAGAAGGTCTGCGTGCGCGCGCGGCTGAGCGCGAGGATCGAGAAGCCGATCTCGGCCCATAGCCTCCGTCACGGCTTCGCGACGCACCTGCTCGAATCGGGCACCGACCTGCGCACGATCCAGCATCTGCTCGGTCATGGGAGCCTGAACACGACCTCGATCTATCTGCACGTCGCGGTGGCCGCGCTCTCGAGGAGCGGGCGGACCAGCGACCTCTTGGCGGGGGTTTCCGGAGCCGTGGCCTCGTCGTGAGCGAGCGTCGGCCCGAGGTGGCCGACGTGCTCGCGAGATTCGCCGCCCGATACCGGGAGCGCTACTCCACCAGCGCCGAGCAGGAGCGGGTGCTGCGTGAGCTCCCACTCTGCCGCACGGCGGCCCTGGGCGGCCACAAGCTCGTATGCGATCGCTGCGGTCACCAAGAGATCTCCTACAACTCCTGCCGCAACCGCCACTGCCCCAAGTGCCAGGCCGCGGCGCGCGCCGAGTGGCTCGCCGAGCGCGAGGCCGACTTGCTCGACGTTCCCTACTTCCACGTCGTCTTCACGCTCCCTCACGAGCTCTCCGCCATCGCGCGCGGGAACAAACGCCGGTGCTACGGCCTACTGCTCCGCGCCGCGGCCCAGGCCCTGTCCACGATCGCTGCCGATCCCCAGCACCTGGGAGCGGAGATCGGTTTCCTCGCCGTGCTCCACACCTGGAGTCAGAACCTGCTGCATCATCCCCATGTCCACTGCGTCGTCCCCGGCGGCGGCCTCTCCCCGGACGGACGGCGTTGGATCCCGTGCGCAGAACGCTTCTTCCTCCCGGTGCGTGTCCTGAGCCGCCTCTTCCGGCGTCTCTACCTCGCGGGCCTCCAGAGGGCCTTCGCCCACGGCAAGCTCGGTCTCCACGGCCGACTCCAGGAGTTGCGCGACCCGCAACGCTGGGCACAGCTCATGCAGCAGCTCCGCGAGAACGAGTGGGTGGTCTACGTCAAGCCGCCCTTCGGCGGACCGCTCCAGGTCCTGAAGTACCTCGCCCGCTACACCCACCGCGTGGCCATCTCGAACGCGCGCCTGCTCGGGATCGAGGACGGAAAGGTCCGCTTCCGGTGGAAAGACCGCGCCGGTGACGAACGCCGGCGCTGCATGCGCCTGGAAGGACTCGAGTTCGTCCGCCGCTTCCTCCTCCACGTGCTGCCCAAGGGTTTCGTGCGGATCCGGCACTTCGGCTTCCTCGCCAATCGAGCGCGCAGAGAGAAGCTCGCTCGCGTCCGGACGCTGATCGGCGAACAGCGCGCCGCGCCGCCCCCGAGCGAAGACGGACCGCGCCGGATCCCGGCGGCCCCCGAGCCGCAAACACTGCCTCGCTGTCCCCGCTGCGAGCTCGGACACATGCAGCTCGTCGAGCGGATCCTCCCCCGTTGCCCATCCGTCGACGACACCTCGTGAGCGCCATGCCCCCCGCCTCCTTGACACTCTCCGTCGACCGCGTCAGACTGCGCGGAACCGGAGAGCCCTGCCTTGCGAGCCACAAGCGGCCCGACCCCGCGCTTCCCCCGCGGCCTCCTGCGCGACCCGGCCATCGCGCACGGGGTCCCGACCCCCACGCTCCCCAGGTCGCGCCTCCCCCGCGAGCTCTCGAACGCCCCCGCCGCCCGACACAACTCCCATAGCCGCTACCGCCTGCCGGAGCGGCTCCGTTCAACCGGCTCTATCCGGCACGCTCGTGAGCCCGTCGCCGGCCTTCCCCGACCCCTTGCCACGAGCGCACCGGATAGAACCCTCAGCGGTAGGAACCGTGCTCGACGAAGGTGCCGTCGGGACCGCGGCGGACGTGGTGCACGGCGCGGAGCGTGCCGTTCGCATAGCGCTCCACCACCTCCTCGGCGGGACGGTTGGCGGGGTCCGGGCGGGGGATCGGGACGAAAACGAGAAGGAGCAGGCCGAAGAGGGAAGGGCGCATGGTGCCTCCGAGTGCGGGGGGTCCGGCCTCGGGCAGCATACCCGCCGGCGGTGCGTGATGAGGCGGCTCCTCGCGAAGGCGCTTTGGTGGTTGACCGGACGGGGGACCAAGCCGGGGCCGGCGGCGCAGGACGTACGGTTCCGTTGGATGTACGACCGTTTCCGCGAGACCCTGAGCATCAACGACTCCATGCTCTAGCGAATCGCGGAGGTGGAGGAGAAGAGCTCCGGGAGAGCCCCCTTCTCCGCCCATATCCTCGGCGAGCGGATCCGCCGCGCGACCCTCGACGTCTTCGTGATGGTGAAGAACTGAACTTGATCGCCGACGGCCGCTACAACCGCTCTACGACACTCTTGGCCGCCTGAACACGGAGATCGAGGAAGCGCTCAAGGCCGAGTCGGAGGTTCCGCCGGGTCCCTTGATCGTTCCCTTCTCCGACCTGCGTCTCGACGCCGCCCAGATGGCCGGGGTCAAGATGGCGACCCTGGGGGACGTCCGCGCCGCCCTCGGGCTTGCGGTTCCCGATGGATTCGTCATCACCACCACCGCCTTAGCGCGCATCTTGGCCGGGCTCGAGCTCGAGGAGCGGGTCAACCAGCTCGTGGAACGACTGCGCAGACGGGCTCGCCTGGTCGCCCCGCTCAACCTCGTCGATCCCTCCGCGCCCGACTTCCGGCCCTCCGCCTGTCGCTCCCTCCACGATGTGACCCGCTTCGTCCACGAGAAGATCTACGAGGTCATGTTCGGCTTCGGGGAGGCCGCCCGCCGGAGCGCCCAGCTCTCTCTCCGCCTCGAGTGCGACCTTCCAATCACGGTCATGCTCCTGGACGTCGGCGGCGGTCTCCTGCCTGGCGCTGGGGCCCTCGGGGTGGTCCAAGTCGCCGAGGTCTCGTCGGTGCCGATGCGGGCGTTCCTCGCGGGGCTGACCGATCCCTCCATTCGCGGGGATCGCCCCCGACCGATCTCGGCCCGGGGCTTCCTATCCGTCCTCGGCGAGAGCATGGCCGGACCGCCGGCAGAGGCGCAGGCGATCGGCGGCGCTTCCTTCGCCGTCTTCTCCGAGCCCTACATGAACTTCTCCACCAAGGCCGGATACCACTACTCGACCGTCGACACCTACTGCGGCCGGGTCGAGAACAAAAACTACATCCACCTCCGCTTCGCGGGCGGGGGAGCGGCCGAGGAGCGGCGAGTCCGCCGCGTGCGCTTCCTCGAGAAGGTGCTCCAGCACTTCGAGTTCCAGGTCCAGATCCGGGGCGACATCCTGACCACCAAGCTCGAGAAGTACAACCGCGACTTCCTCGTCCCGATCCTCGTCCACCTGGGGCGAATGACCATCTGCTTGCGGCAGCTCGACATGCTCATGGACTCCGAGTCGAGCCCCGCGCTCTTCGCCGACGCCTTCCTCGCCGGCGACATGGAGCGGTTTTCGTAGTGTCCTGCGCCAGGAATTCGTTTGCGAATCTCGGGCAGGATACTCGTAGCGCGGGCTGACGCCCGCAACCGACGCTGGCGCCGGTCGTCCTGGCCCGCGCGAGCACCAACATCGTCAGATGTTGGGCCAGCATCATCTGATCCATCACGTCGAGGTTCTTCGCGGACCGCGAAGAACCTCGGAAGCAGTAGATCAGCGCACGGTTCCCACGTAGTGCGCCGTGAGCTGGCGCTCGCGGACGCGGGGGTCGGTGTAGTCGGGGATCAGCATCGGCGCGACGCGGTCGAGGCCGACGCCGGCCGCTTCGAGCTCGGCGTGGTAGCGGTGCACGTGTTCGAGGGTGAGGGCGCCGGCGCGGGACCGGGAGGTGGCGTACTCGGCCGCCGTGCGGCCGGCGATGCGGCCGAAGACGATCACGTCGAGGAGCGAGTTGCCCATCAGGCGGTTGGCGCCGTGCACGCCGCCGCCCACCTCGCCGGCGACGAAGAGCCCCGGCAGCGGCGACTCGCCGGTGTTCCGGAACTCGAGGCCGCCGTTCTGGTAGTGCAGCGTCGGGTAGATGAGCATCGGCTCCTTCGCGATGTCGATGCCGAACCGCTTGTACAGGATGTACTTGCCCGGGAACTCGCGCTTCACCGTGCCCTCGCCGGCGAGCAGGTCGATCATCGGCGAGTCGAGCCACACCCCGAGCCGACCGGTGGGAGTCGGCACGCCCCTGCCGTTGACGACGCACTCCTTGATGATCGCCGCCGCCTCGACGTCGCGCGGTTCGCGCTCGTTGACGAACTGCTCGCCGTCGACGTTGACGAGGTTCGCGCCGGAGCCGCGGAACTTCTCGGTGATCAGGATGCCCTCGGCCTGCTCCGGGAAGACGATGCCCGTGGGGTGGTACTGGACCGTGTGCAGGAAGCACACGCCCACGCCGGCGCGGTAGGCGAGGACGATGCCGTCGCCCGTCGCGCCGTAGTGGTTCGTCGTCATGAAGCCCTGGATGTGCAGGCGGCCCGACCCTCCGGTCGCCATGACGACGGACTTGGCCCGGGCGACGAGGTACTCCTGGGTCTCCATGTTGTAAAGGACCGCGCCCGCGCAATCGCCGTGCGCGTTCAGCACGAGCTCGACGGCGGGGAAGAACTCCAGGATCTCGATGCCCGGCCGGTTGCGCGCCTCGTCGCGGATGGTGCGCATGATCTCCGCCCCCGTGATGTCGGCGGCGTAGTGCATGCGCTTGCGGCTCGTCCCGCCCCCGTGGATCGTGTGGAGGCGGCCGTCGGGGAACTTGGTAAAGTTGCACCCGAGCCGCTCGAGCCACTGGATTGCGTCGGGAGCGTTCGTCACCAGAGCCTCGACGAGCTCCGGGACATTGGTGAAGTGCCCGCCGCCCATCACGTCGAGGTAGTGATAGAAGGGAGAGTCCTTCTCGCCCTTGGTGGCCGCCTGGATGCCCCCCTCGGCCATCATCGTGTTGGCGTCGCCGTGGCGGAGCTTGTTCACGACGGTGACCCGCGCGCCGTTCTCCTGGGCGAGCAGCGCGGCCGCGGTCCCGGCGCCGCCGCCCCCGATGATGAGCACATCGGTCTCGAACGCCGGCCGGGAGAGGTCGATCTTGTCGGGGTCGACGCGGCTCCGAGCCTCGAGGAGGTCGGCGATCTCGTGGGCGATCGCGTACCCCTTGCTGGGGCCGACCCGGAGCGGGCGCCGGCCCTCCTTCTTGAAGTCGGGGTGGTTCTCGAGCATCACCTTGCGCTCCTCGAGGCTGAGGAAGGGGACCTCCTGGTCGTTCTTCTTCCGCTCGACGCGCGCGGGGCGGGTCCTCTCGACGGTCTGGATGAGCTCTTGCAGCCGGGTGGGGTACGACATTTCGATCGATCTCCGCTAAGCGAGCCCGACCTTCGCGTCGGGAACCCAGGTTTCGTCCGACATCGCCGGCTCCATCTGGCGCGCGACGTACAGCTCGCGGAGCTGATCCGCCGTCATCCCGCCGAGCTCCCCGAGGGTCGCCCCGAACCTGCCGGCCGCGACATGGGAGACCATGGTCGCGAGGTGCGCGGCCGGCGGGGCGAGCTTGCCCCCGTACAGGCGCCGCGCGGCCTGGGCGATGTGGTACTGGGGGATCTCCGCCAGGCAGCGGCTTGCGCAGAGCCCGCACTGGATGCAGTCGAAGGAGGCCGCCGTGGCCGCCCGCAGGTCGCCCCGCTTCAGGAACGCGATGTAGTCCATCACCTGCACGTCCATGGGGCAGATCTTCGTGCAGGCGTTGCAGGCGACGCACCGAAAGAGCTCCGGATAGAGCTGGGCGATGGCGCTGCCCGTGGGTTCCGTCGCCGCGTAGTCGTAGGGGGTGCGCAGGGCGGGGTAGAACGGGATCTGCGCCAGGTGCATGTCGGGCTCGACGACCGTCTGGCAGGCGAGCCCGGAGCGGATCTTGTAGTCCCCCTTCTTGCGGTAGACGGTGGAGCAGGCCCCGCAGACGCCGCCGCGGCAGCCGCAGCCGCGGATGAACTGGTGGCCCGCGTACTCGATCGCCTTCATGATCGTGAGGGCCGCGGGGACGAGATAGCGCTTCCCCATCACGTAGACGGGAATGAGCTCGGCTTCGGTGTCCTTCATGGTCTGGATCATCGGGAGGTCTCCAGGGCGGTCAAACGGCGACCGGGACGAGGTTCCGCTCCGCCAGCAAGGCGCGGGTGCCCGGCACGTTCCGATCGAGGCCGCAGCCCGCGGCGTCGATCCCGAGGGCGAGGGCGAGGAGCTGGCTGAAATAGAGGACGGGCAGGCGCGGCGGGCCGCCGTTGGTGGCCGGGAACGAGAGCTGCTGCCGGCCGAGGTTGTGATCGCAAAGGGGGCAGGAGAGGACGAGGGCGTCGGCGCCGGCGGCGACCGCGGCGGCGACCACCGTCTGGGCGCGCGCCAGGCTCGCCGCCGGGCTGCCGATCACCTGGTAGGCGCTGCAGCACTCGGTGGCGAGGGGGAAATCCACCGGCGTCGCGCCGAGAGCGGCCAGGAAATCGCGGAGGATCGCCGGCGGCCCGCCGGCCCGACCGGCGTCGATGTTCACCTCCGCCGGGCGCAGGAGCGTGCACCCGTAGTACGGCGCCACCTTCAGGCCGGCGAGGGGGCGGCGCACGCGCGCGGCGAGCCCGTTCCAACCGAGCTGGTCGCGCAGGAGCTGGAGGTAGTGCACGACCTCCACCTCGCCGCGGTAGTCGGGCTCCTCGGTCATGAAGCGGTTCAGGGTCTCCCGCTTCTCGGCGTCGGTGCGCGCGAGGAGATTCGCGCGCGCCAGCGTGTTGTAGCACTGCGCGCACAGGGTCACGAGCTGGCCGGCGCCCGCCTCCTGGGCCCGGATCAGGATCCGGGTGGGCGCGATCTGATGGAGTACGTCGTCGGTCGCGAGCGAGAAGACCGCCCCGCAGCAGTTCCAGCGCGGGAGCTCCTCGACCGCGATCCCGAGGACGGCCAGGGCGGCGAGGCCGGCATCCTCGAGGTTCTGGGCCGTCGCCTTCAGCGTGCAGCCCGGGTAGTAGCAGATCTTCATCGGATCCTCCGGCTAGGCCGTGAGCTCGCGGAAGGCGGCGACCATGGCGATCGGCGGCAGGGCGGCCAGCCGCTCGCGGGGGATGGCGCGCGGATCCACGAGGTCGCGGTTCTTGCGCAGCTCGAGCAGGCGCAGCGCTTCCATCAGGCGGGGGATCTCGATCCCCCGCGGGCAGCGCACCTCGCAGTTGTGGCAGGCGGCGCACACCGCCCCCGTCCGCGCCGCGGCGAGCTCCTCCGCCCGGCCGTGCTGCAGGAGGAGCATCGTCTGGCGCACGGTGACGTCCATGGCCTCCACCATGGGGCACACGCTCGTGCACGTCCCGCACTGCATGCAGCGGCCCGGATTCACGCCGCTCAACTCCATCACCTTTCGGGGCGCCGCCGCGGCGAGGGCGCCGATCGCTAGGAACACCGTCATGGCTGGCCTCCGGGCCGCGGGTCGACGCGCGGCCGGTGCCGCGGCGACTCGCTCGAGCCCCGCGGAGTCCGGCCAGTCTATCGAGCGCGCCGCTGCGCGCCGCGAGTTCTCCGCGAGATTCGGGAGCGCGGGAGCGCGCGCCAAACTCCGTTTCTCACCGATGATCGACGCTGTTTATCGACGATGGGCGAGAGCGATCGCTACACTGCCAGCACCGTCGCCGGCGGTTCCCGGCCTCTCCTCCACCTGCATCGTCGGAGCCTCGTCATGCAAGTCCTCCTCGCCGTCCTCGCCGTCCTCGCCTCCCAAACCGCGCCCGCCGCCGCGGAGAAGATCCCCGTGCTCGTCGCCGGCGGCGCGAACAACCACTGGTGGCAGCGCACGACCCCGTCCCTCGCCGAGATCCTCGAGGAGAGCGGCAAGTTCGCCGTCACCACGACCGACGATCCAGCGACGACGTTCGCGACGCCCGGCGAGCTCGGGAAGTACGCCGCGGTGGTGCTCGACTACAACGGGCCGCGGTGGGGCGCAGCGGCGGAGGAGGGATTCCTGGCGGCGGTGGAGAGCGGCCTCGGGGTGGTGGTCCACCACGCCGCGAACAACGCCTTCGAGGGCTGGCGGGAGTACGAGGAGATCTGCGCCCTCCTGTGGCGGGCCGGCACCGGCCACGGCCGCTTCCACGCCTTCGACGTCAAGATCACCGACCGCGATCACCCGATCACCCGCGATCTGCCGGACCTGGTCGCGCACCCCGACGAGCTCTACCACCGGCTCGTCCACCTGCACGGGACGAGCTACCGCGTGCTCGCGACGGCGTGGTCCGACCCCGAGACCGGAGGCACGGGGAAGGACGAACCGATGATCCTCGTGAAGGAGTGGGGGAAGGGCCGCATCTTCCACACGCCCCTCGGCCACGTCTGGCCCGAGGACGAGGCGACGACGGTCTCCCACCGCGATCCGGCCTTCCGCGAACTGATCGTGCGCGGGACGGAGTGGGCCGCCAGCGGCGATGTGACGCCGGCGGTGCGGGTCAACACGCTCACCGCCGCCGAGGCGGAGGCCGGCTGGGAGCTGCTCTTCGACGGGAAGAGCACGGACCGCTGGCGCGGCTACCAGCAGGACTCCTTTCCGGCGAGGGGTTGGGAGATCGACGGCGACGCCCTGCACGTGATCGCCGGCGCCGGCAGCGGCGACGTCGTCACCCGCGACGAGTATCGCGACTTCGAATTCGCCTTCGACTGGAAGGTCTCCGCGGGCGCGAACAGCGGCGTGATGTACCGCGTGTCCGAGGACTACGCTTCGCCCTGGCACACGGGCCCCGAGTACCAGGTCTTCGACGACGGCTCCGCCGCCGATGGGAAGGACCCCAAGACCTCGGCCGGCGCCCTGTACGCGCTGATCGCCGCCGCGCCGCACCTCGTGCGTCCCGCCGGGGAGTGGAACGCCGGCCGCATCCTCCTCGTCGGGAACCATCTCGAGCACTGGCTGAACGGAGTCCGCGTCGTCAGCGCCGAGATGAACGACGAGCACTGGAACGGGCTCGTGACGGCGAGCAAGTTCGCCCCGATGCCCGCCTTCGGCCGCGAGAAGGCCGGCCGCATCGACCTCCAGGACCACGGGTACGACGTCTGGTACCGCAACCTGAAGATCCGGCGCCTCGACCCCGACACCGCCCGCGAGACGGCGCTCTTCGACGGCCAGAGCCTCGCCGGCTGGACGCACCACCTCGAGCCGGAAGGGAAGCTCGCGGACGTCTGGTCGGTGACCCCCGAGGGGGTCCTCGTCTGTCGCGGGAACCCGGCCGGCTACATCCGCACGGAGCAGGACTTCACGAACTACACGCTCCGCCTGCAATGGCGCTTCGATCCGGTGACGAAGCAGGCCGGCAACAGCGGCGTGCTCCTGCGGATGATCGGGCCGGACCAGGTCTGGCCGCGCAGCGTCGAGGCCCAGCTCCAGAGCGGCGCCGCCGGCGATTTCTGGAACATCGAGGAGTTCCCGATGCAGGCGGTCCACGCGCGCACGAACGGGCGGAACACGAAGGCCACGGCGGTGAACGAGAACCCGGTCGGGGAGTGGAACCAGTACGAGATCACCGTCTGGCACGGCCACGTCGTTCTGCGGGTGAACGGCCAGATCCTGAACCAGGCGTGGGACTGCCTCGAGGTCCCCGGAAGGATCTGCCTGCAGTCGGAGGGCGCGGAGATCCACTTCCGCGAGATCCGGTTGATGCCGCTACGGTGAGGGCCGCCGCGCGCCCGGCCGGGCCGGCGGCGCTCCTCCTCACCGCCGCTTGAGCGTGACGCCCATCCCCGCCCCCTCCATATGCAGGAAGAGCGTCTCGAAGGCGGGATCGGTGGTGATCGCCTCGACGTAGCGCGGATCGGGCGGCGGGCTCTTCATGTTGTGGGCGAGGATCAGCCCGCCCGATCGCACCCGCGGCCGGAGCTTCTGGAGGTAGTCGACGTAGCCCGGCTTGTCGGCGTCGAGGAAGACGAGGTCGAGTGGTTCGGAGAGCTCGCTCACCTTCTCGTGGGCGTCGCCGCGGACGATCGTGACGAGGTCGGCGACCCCGGCCCGGGCGAAGTTCCTCTCGGCGGCGGCCGCGCGCTCGGGATCGATCTCGAAGGTGGTCAGGTGGCCGCCCGTCTCGCGCATCGCCAGGGCGAGCCAGAGACCCGAGTAGCCGTTCGAGGTCCCGATCTCGACGACCGCCTTCGCGCCGCTCGCCCGCGCGAGGACGTAGAGCAGCCGGCCGTCCTCCACGGGGACGTTCATGTTCCCGCGCCGGTCCAGATCGAGCTCGGCGAGCACGTTGCGGATCTTCTT
Organism: Planctomycetota bacterium; assembly: GCA_040754415.1. Taxonomy (GTDB): domain Bacteria; phylum Planctomycetota; class UBA1135; order UBA1135; genus JBFMCU01. Next base: position 60,881 of record JBFMCU010000157.1, on the reverse strand, counting down.
CTCGGCCTCCTGATCGGCCGGGGCCGCGGCGGCCTCCTGGGGCGGGGCGGGGCGCGCCAGCGCGAGGACGGGCAGGGCGAGGCCAAGGAGGACGAGGAGGAGCGGCAGCGGCTTCATGGCGGTGGGGGTCGGTGATACCGTGGCGAGGCGGCGCGCCGATCCGGTCGCGGAGCGGCGGACCGCGCGTCGGACGCTTCCACCCTACCGCCGCCGAAGCCCCCGATGAAGAGCCACTTCCTGCCCCGGACGGCCGCCGCCGTCGCGCTTCTGGCCTTCGCCTCCGGAGATCCCATGGCCGCGGGAAACGACTATCCGGTGCAGCCGGTCCCGTTCACGGACGTCCATTTCGCCGACGCCTTCTGGGCGCCGCGCCTCGAGACGAACCGCGCGGTGACGATCCCCTACGCCTTCGCCCAGTGCGAGGAGAACGGGCGGATGGCGAACTTCGCCTTGGCCGGCGGGTTGGTCGAGGGCGAGCACCGCGGCGAGTACCCCTTCGACGACACGGATCCCTACAAGATCCTCGAGGGAGCCTCGTATTCGCTCGCCGTGCACCCCGATCCCGCCCTCGACGCCTTCCTCGACGATCTCATCGCCAAGATCGCCGCCGCCCAGGAGGAGGACGGCTACCTCTACACCGCGCGCACGAACGGGGCGGAGCGCCTGCGGCGCTGGATGGGACCGGAGCGCTGGTCGAACCTCGCCCGCAGCCACGAGCTCTACGACGCCGGGCACCTCTACGAGGCGGCGGTCGCGCACCACCTGGCGACGGGTAAGCGCTCGCTGCTCGACGTGGCGATCAAGAACGCCGACCTCGTCGACGCGACCTTCGGCCCCGGGAAGCGCGAGGAGCCCCCCGGCCACCAGGTGATCGAGATTGGGCTCGCCAAGCTCTACCGGGTCACCGGGGAGGAGAAGTACCTGCGCCTCGCGAAGTTCTTCCTCGCCGTGCGCGGCCGCCACGGGGACCGGCCGCAGTGGGGGACGTACACCCAGGACCACCTCCCCGTGCTCGAGCAGACCGAGGCCGTGGGGCACGCGGTCCGCGCCTCCTACATGTACGCAGAAATGGCCGACGTCGCCGCCCTGACGGGGGACGAGTCGTACGTGCGGGCGATCGACCGGTTGTGGGAGGACGTGGTCGGCCGCAAGATGCACCTCACCGGCGGCATCGGATCCCGCGGCGACGGAGAGGCGTTCGGCGACTCCTACGAGCTCCCAAACCTCACTGCCTACGACGAGACCTGCGCGGCGATCGGGAACGCGCTCTGGAACCACCGGCTGTTCCTCCTGCACGGCGAGGCGAAGTACATCGACGTCCTCGAGCGCATCCTCTACAACGGCGCGCTGGCCGGCGTCTCGCTCGCCGGGGACCGCTTCTTCTACGACAATCCGCTCGAATCGCGCGGGGACCACGAGCGGAGCCCCTGGTTCGGCTGCGCCTGCTGCCCCGGCAACGTGGCGCGCTTCATCCCCTCGATCCCCGGCTACGCCTATGCCCACGCCGGAGACGTGCTCTACGTGAACCTCTTCGTGGCCGGCGAGGCGACGGTGCGGATGGCGGGCGGGGACGTGCGAGTGGTCCAGGCCACCGACTACCCCGGGGACGGAAAGGTAGAGCTCACGATCGAGCCCGCCGCCGAGCGCGAGCTCGAGATCCGCGTGCGCATCCCGAGCTGGGCCCTGAACGATCCGGTGCCGAGCGACCTCTACCGCTTCCTCCTGCCGGCGGGCGAGATGCCCCGGATCGGGGTGCGCGGGGAGCCGTTGCAAGCCGTGGGGAAGGCGGGTTACTCCTCCTTCCGCCGCACGTGGCGGAAGGGGGACGGGATCGACCTCGAGCTCCCGATGCCCGTGCGGCGCGTCGTCTGCCACGCGGCGGTCGCCGAGAACCGCGGCCGGGTCGCTCTCCAGCGCGGGCCGCTCGTCTACTGCGTCGAGTGGCCGGACGTGCCGGGGGGCCACGTGCTCGACCTGCAGGTGGCGGACCACGTGGCGATCGCGGCGGAGCGCCGGCCGGAGGTCCTCGGCGGAGTGACCGTCTTGACGGGCGAGGGGACGGCCTGGCAGGCGGTGGCGGGGAAGGCGGCCGGCGGCAGTTCCGGGGCCGCCGGCACCCTCACGCCGTTTGCGGCGATCCCCTACTACGCCTGGGCCCATCGCGGAAAGGGCGAGATGGCGGTATGGCTCGCGCGCGAGCGCGCGGCGGTGCGGCCGCGCCCGGCGCCGACGATCGCCTCCTCTGCCCGCGTGACCGTCTCCGGGGGCGCGAATCCGGCCGCCCTCCACGACCAGCTCGAGGCGAAGAGCTCGATCGATCACTCGAATCCCTTCTTCCACTGGTGGCCGCGCAAGGGGACGCTCGAGTGGGTGCAGTACGACCTCGCGCGGCGGGAGACCGTTTCTCGCGTCGAGATCTACTGGTTCGACGACACCGGGCGCGGCGAGTGCCGCCTCCCGGCCTCCTGGCGGCTCCTGTGGCGCGACGGGAGCGAATGGAAGCCCGTAGCCGGCGCGAGCGAGTACGGCACCGCGCCCGACCGCTGCAACGTCACGACCTTCGATCCCGTCGCGACCGACGGGTTGCGGATCGAGGTGCAGCTCCCCGCCGGCTGGTCGGCAGGGATCCACGAGTGGAAGGTGGAGTAGGCGAGGCCGCGCGGATGGTCGTGCGCCTCGCCATGTGGTCCGGACCGCGCACGGTCTCCACCGCCCTGATGCGCTCCTTCGGCAGCCGATCGGACGCCGTCGTCTGCGACGAGCCCTTCTACGCCCACTACCTCCCGCACACGGGGCTCGACCATCCGCTCGCGGCGGAGATCCGCGCGCGCCACGAGACGGACTGGCGGAGGGTCGTCGCGGGGCTGATCGCCCCGCTGCCGGCCGGCAAGACGCTCTTCTACCAGAAGCACATGGCCCACCACCTCCTGCCGCACGTGGGGCGGGAGTGGATGGGGGAGTGCGCGCACGCCTTCCTGATCCGCGATCCAGAGGAGATGCTCGCGTCGCTCCTTCTGAAGCTCCGTGTCGTGCGCCTGGAGGACACGGGCCTCCCCCAGCAGGTCGAGCTCTTCGCCGTCGAGCGGGAACGAACCGGGCGCGCACCGGCGGTCCTCGACTCGCGCGACCTCGTCGAGGATCCGGAGCGCCACCTGCGGGCGCTGTGCGCCGCGGTGGGGATCGAGTTCCAGCCGGCGATGCTCTCCTGGGCGCCCGGCTCGCGGGAGACGGACGGCTGCTGGGGCGAGTGCTGGTACGGAAACACGCTCGCCTCGACGGGCTTCCAGCCCTACCCGCGGACCCTGGGCGGGGTCCCGCCCGAATGCGCGGAGCTCCTCGACGCCATGCGGGAGCTCCACGCCGGCCTCCACGCGGCGCGGCTGCGGCCGCCCGAGACGCCATGCAGCAGAAGTACGACGAACGGAACCGCGACCTCCTCGTCAACATCGACGGCGAGCTGATCCATCGCGATCGGGCCGGCATCAGCCCCTTCGACTCCCTCGTGCAGGGCGGCGACGGCGTGTGGGAGGGGTTCCGCCTCTACCGCGGGCGGATCTTCAAGCTCGACGAGCACCTCGACCGCCTCGAGCGCTCGGCCAAGGCGCTCGCCTTTGCGGCGATCCCGTCCCGGGAGGCGATCGTCCGCGAGCTCTCTCGCACGCTGGAGGCGAATCGCATGTTCGACGGCGTGCACATCCGCCTCACCCTGAGCCGCGGCCGCAAGATCACCTCGGGCATGGACCCGCGCCTGAACCAGTCCGGCCCGACCCTGATCGTCCTCGCCGAGCACAAGCCTCCGGTCTACGACCGCGGCGGGATCGCGCTCGTCACGAGCTCCATACGCCGCTCGCCCCCCGACTGCCTCGACCCGAAGATCCACCACGCGAACCTCCTTCCCTCGATCCTGGCCAAGATCGAGGCGAACGCCGCCGGCGCCGACGACGCCCTGATGCTCGACCTCCGCGGCCTCGTCGCCGAGACGAACGCGACCCACGTCTTCGTGGTGCAGCGGGGCGTCGTCGCCACGAGCCGGACCGTCGCCTGTCCCGAGGGGATCACCCGGGCCACGGTCCTCGAGCTCTGCGCCGCGCACGGGATCCCGCACGCGGAGCGCGACCTCAGCCTCGCCGAGGTCCATGCCGCCGACGAGGTCTTCTGCACCGGCACGATGGGCGAGCTCGCCGGGGTGGTGAAGGTGGACGGCCGAACGATCGGCGACGGGACCGTGGGCCCGCTCACCCGCCGACTCTCCGCCCTCTACGCCGACCTGACGGCGCGCGCGGGGACGCGGCTCGTGGAGGAGCCGGCGCGGTAGGGTGCATCTTTCGGCGAGATCACGGCTACAATCCGGCCTGCCCGAGACACCCCTCGCCGATTCCTCCGCGGCGGGGGTCGAGGGGGAAAGCAGCGAATGGGAGATCTCGCCGAACAGACGCTTCGATTGGCGGACGGCTGCCGTCGGAGAGGGGCGTTCCTTGGCGTTCTCCTCGCCGCCGCGTGTCACGAGCGGGCGGCATCCTGGCGCATCATCGAGCTCCCGGGCGACCCCGCTGCCCTGGCCCCCGCCGAGGGATCGTGGGAGCTCGCGGGCGGCGGCACGGTGCGCTTTCGAGCGGAGGGTGAGACCGTGTGGCTCGAGGCTTCCTTGCCCCGCGCGGCGTGGAGCCTCCAGGAATGGCCCGGGATCTGGAAGGCGCCGCGCCCGGTGCCAGCCGCCGTGGAGGAAGGGCTGACCGAGATCGAGCTGCGCGCCGGCGAGACGGTCCTCACGCGACAGGTGGGTCTCGCGGGAAGGGAGCAGATCGCCGATCTTCGCGCCGGTTCCTACCTCGCGACGCCGGACGCGATCTTCATGCGGACCGATGCGAACGGAGAGCCCGGCGAAGACGTCCTCTTCAGAGTCCGCCGGCGCCGCTGGCAGCGAAGCGACGGCTGCTGGCGCCCGGAAGTCGGCGGCTACGCCGGGAACGGGATTCCCCTGTGGCCGGGTCGCGACGAGGTCGTGTCGTGCGACGTTCCCCTGCGCTCCGTCCTCGCGGTGGCCACCGCCGTGGAACCGTTGTTAGCGCCCGGTATGGGGGGGGGGGGGGGGGGGTCGGGGGGCGAGAACC
>JBFMCU010000157.1:0-55760 GCA_040754415.1 Planctomycetota bacterium | reverse complement strand
CCCCCCCGCCCCCCCCCCGCCCCCCGGCCCCGCCCGCCCCCCCCCCCCCCCCCACGGCGGCGAGAAACGAGGTCGTTTTCGAGGTGTGGCTGGACGAGGTGCTCGTCCTCCGTCATCCGCAAGCCATCGGGGATGGCGCTTCGTGCGCGTGGCATCGGCGCGCGCTCCCGCCGGAGCCTCGCGCCGACGCCCGCCTCCGGTTCCGCCTGGCCGGCCCTCCCGTCAACGCCGCCTTCCTTCTGCCGGCGATCGGTCCGGCGGAGGACGGACCCGCCGCACCGTCCTCCGAGAAGTTCCATCCTCCCTCGATCGTCCTCTTCCTCGCCGACACGTTCCGCGCCGACAACCTGAGCCTCTACGGCGGCGATCCCGCCACCGCTCCCTTCCTGAACGATCTGGCGGGGCGATCGGCGCGCTTTCGGCGCGCTTGGTCGCCCTCCGCGTGGACCCTGCCGGCCCAGGCCACCATGCTCACCGGCCTCTATCCGGGGCAGCACGGCGCGACGCGACGTGGTCTTGGCTTGCCGGCGGAGGCGACGACGATCGCGGAGCTGCTCGGCCGACACGGCTACCGCACGGCCGCCGTGACCGACTCCGGGTTCATCTCCCGCAGCTTCGGCTTCGACCAGGGATTCCAGTTCTTCCACGAGCGGCGGGACTGGGACCTGCGGGCGACGCTCGCCGAGGCGAAGGAGCTCTTGCAGGCCGCCGAGGGACGCCCCACCTTTCTGTTCGTCCAGACCTATCGCACCCACACCCCCTACCGCATCGGGGAGGACGAGGATCGCGCTCCGGTGCGTGCGCTCCTCGCCGACGTGCGCACGCACTGCACCGAATGGGGCGGCGACGGCACGCTGTCCGTTCTCGAGGCCGCGACCCGACTCGAGCGGATCTACCGCGAAGGCGCCCGGGCGCTCGACGCTGGGCTCGGCGCCTGGTTTCGGGACCTCCAGGCGGATGGCACTCTGGCCAATGCCGTGTTCCTCTTCACCAGCGACCACGGCGAGGAGTTCTGGGAGCACGGGGAGGTCGGACACGGCGGAACCCACTGGGAGGAGAGGATCCGGATCCCCTTGCTGGCGCATGGGCCCGGCCTGGCGCCGCGCGACATCTGGTCCGCGGCCACGCTGGCCGACCTCCCGCGCACGATCGCCGGACTGGCCGGGTTCCCCGTTCCCGGCAACTGGGAGGGACGGGACCTGCTCGCCGAGCTCGAAGATCGTTCGGTGTTGAGCTTCGAGTACCAGGCCCAACAGGAGCGGGTCACGATCCTGCGCGATGGGCACAAGGTGTTCGGCCCCGCGGACGAGGCGGCGCTCCGCGCGGGGACCTTTCATGTGGCCTTCGATCTCGCCACGGATCCCGCCGAGGTGCGGCCGATCCTCGCCCCGGGGGAAGCCCCGTGGCCGGCGGAGCTCTGCCGCGGGGAAGCCGCGCGCATCGGGCGGCTCCTGCGTCCGGTCGCCGCGTCGCCGGCCGTCGAGCTCGGGGTGGAGCAGGAGCAGCACCTCCGGGACATCGGATACGGCCCGTGAGCCTCTCCCGTGGATCGCTCGCCGGACTCGGGCGCGCTATCCTGAGAGGCTGAGCAGAAATCGATGCTACAGCCTCTCTAATGAAACCTCCGTTTCATTCCCTGCGGGTGGCCGCAGGCCATGGTGGGGCTCAGATGCCTTCTGGCGCATCGCCTGACGACGCTGCCGCGCCCGTTCGCGAGCAATCCTTGCTCGCTCTCTGAGTTCCGTCTGACGCCCCCAGGCGCGAAGAGGAGGTGACATGAGCGGGACGCGGAACAGTCACATGCGATTCGACGGCGGGACGGTCGCCCGCTCGCGATCAGGCGGCTTCCTGGCCGGCGCGGCCATGCTGCGTGCGCTCGCCTCCGGCGTCCCAGCCCAGGACGCCATCGCGGACTCCGCGCCGTCCGGCGAGCAGCCACACGCCCTCTTCAACGGCACCGACCTCGCCGGATGGTGGGGGTGCGGCACGGAGGATCCGCGCGTCTGGAGGGCGCTCCCGCCGGCGGAGCTGGCGGCGCGGAAGGAGGCGAGCCGGGCCGACATCCGGGCCCACTGGCGCGTGGAGGAGGGCGAGCTCGTGAACGACGGCGAGGGGCCCTACCTCACCACGAACGCGGACTTCGGCGACTTCGAGCTCTTCCTCGAGTACCGGACCGTCGCCGGGGCGGACAGCGGCATCTACCTCCGCGGCCTGCCCCAGGTCCAGATCTGGGACACGACCGAGGCGGGCGGAAAATGGGAGCTCGGCGCCGACATGGGATCCGGCGGGCTCTGGAACAACTCCGCCGGGGCGCCGGGGAAGGACCCGCTCGTCCACGCCGACCGGCCGCTCGGCGAGTGGAACGCCTTCCGCATCGTCATGGTGGGCGAGCGCGTCACCGCGTGGCTGAACGAGAAGCTCGTCGTCGATCACGCGCGCCTCGAGAACTACTTCGACCGGAGCCCCCCCGTGCCGCACACCGACCCGATCCAGCTCCAGACCCACGGCGGCGAGATCCGCTGGCGGAGGATCGAGCTCGTCCCGATCCCGCCGGCGCGGGCGAACGAGATCCTGCGCCGCGGCGGCTTCCGCGCCGACGGGAGCCTGAAGCCGGCGGATGCGCGGTTCGCGGCCCTCGACAACGGCCGCGACTCCGCCGGCTGGGAGGGCGATCTCGCCGGCTACGAGGTGCGGGACGGGGCGATCGCCTGCCGGGAGGGCCACGGCGGCACGCTCACCACCGCCGCGGAGTTCGGCGACTTCGAGGTCGAGCTCGAGATCCGGATCCCCCCGGGCGGCAACAACGGCCTCGCCATCCGCTTCGCGGGGGAGGGCGATCCCGCCTACGCGGGCATGTGTGAGCTCCAGGTGCTCGACGGCGGCGCCGAGCAGTGGGCGGACCTCGATCCCCGCCAGTTCCACGGCGCGGTCTACGGGCAGATCGCGCCGCACCGCGGCTACCTGCGCCCGGCGGGCGAGTGGAACTTCCAGCGCGTCCTCGTGCAGGGAACGCGCATCGCGGTGGAGCTGAACGGCACGCGGATCCTCGCTGGCGACGTGGCGGCCATGACCGAATCCCTCCACGAGCCGGAGCGATTCGCGCACCGCCTCGCGCCGCGCGGGCGCTTCGGCTTCGCCGGCCACGGCGATCCGGTGGCGTTCCGAGGGATTCGCATCCGGCGGCTCGGGGGGTAGCGAGCTCAGGCGCGAAGCCGCGGGGGGACGAGCTGCACCGCCAGCCCCGGCGAGGACCCGGGGAAGACGGCGTGCTCCCGTCCCGTCTCGGCCCGCAGCCGCGCGGTGATCGCGGCGATCACCTCGCCCGCCTCCGCCCGCCCGAGGATCGCGACCGTCCCGCCGCCGCCCCCGCCGGTGATGCGGGCGCCGTAGAGCCCGCGGGAGGGGCCGAGGGCGCGGGCGAGGTCGGCGATGCGGTCGGTGGCGGCGCTGCCCAGGCCGCAGTCGGAGTAGCCGGCGTGCGACATCTCCATCCACGCCCCGAGCCGGCGCAGGTTCTCCTCGGTCGGCGCGGCGGCCAGCGCGGCGGCGAACTGGCGGGTCCGGGCGTGCTCGCGGATCGGGTGGCAGGTGGCGGCGCGCACCCGGTAGGTGCGGGCGGGATCGACGCTCGTCGCCGCGTCGGCGACGCCGTCGTAGCGGGCGAGGAACTCGGCGCCGCGCATCGCCCGGGGCAGGAGGGGGAGGAGGTCGTGATCGAGCTCCATCGGCGAGACGTTGGCGAGATGCCCGCGCCAGTGCGGATCGTCGATCTCGACCCGGCCGGGCGAGCCCTCGCGCACCGGGAGCCCGACGGCATCGGCGAGGATGCGGTAGCCCATGGCGGCGGCGGTGCGGACGGCGCGGTAGTCCTCTCCCGCCACCTGATGGCGCACGCCGGAGTCGATCCCCCACACGGCGACGCCGGCGGGGAGCGCTACGTGCCCCTGCACCTCGGCGGGTTGGCAGAGGAGCGCGAGGAGGTGCCCCTCGCGCCCCAGCGCGGCCGTCATCTGGTCCATGATCCCGCAGGGCGCCCCGCACACCTCGTGCTCCACGCGCTGGCAGAGCCGGGCGAGGACGGGGAGCGCGAGCTCGGCGCCGTGGAGCGCGGCGAACGCGCCCATCGCCGCCACCTCGAGGGCGGCGGAGGAGCTCACCCCCGCCCCCTCGGGCACGGTGGAGCGGATGGCGACGCGCACCCCGCCGGGGCGCGAGACGTGCCCCTCGGCGACGAGCATGGCGAGCGTGCCGAGCACGTACCCGGCCCAGCGGCTCCCGCCGGTGCACGCGGTACGCACCCGCGCGAGAGCCTCCGCCGGCCGGCCGAGGAGCTCCGGGACGGCGGCGCGGAAGACGCGGGGCGGCCCCGCGGCGGCGGCAAAGCTCGCGACGAGGATCTCCGGCGCGGGGCAGGCCTGCGCGGCGACCAAGGTGGCCGCGGCGAGCGGCATCTGGAGGACGAGCGAGCCGGAGTAGTCGGCGATGCCGCCCATGACGTCGAGCCGGCCGGGCGCGCGGGCGACGGCGATCTCGCGGTCCGCCGCGAAGAGGAACGCGCCGCCGGCCGCGAGCGCCGGGAGCGCCGCGACGAACGCCGCCGTGTCCGCCCGCCCCTCCGTCACGGGAGGAGCCCCCGCCGCCGCAGGGCCGCCTGCAGCGCCGGCTCGACGCGGGCGCGGATCGCGCGGTTCGCGTAGCCGACCCACGCCACGGCCGTCTCGACGTCGAGGGGGGCGTCCAGCGGCCGGCCGCGGGCATCGGTGACCTCGACGCCGAGCTCCGTGGCGATCAGCACCGCCGCGAGGTCGTAGGGGTGGCAGCACAGGGGGGCCGGCTCGCCGCGCGCCGCGAGCAGGGGGGCGAGGAGGGGGCGCAGGTCGGCGACGAAGCGATCATGCCCCGCGCCGAGCTCGTGGAGCTGGCCGCCCGTCGAGAGGTACTGGTCCTCGAAGCAGAGGGCCCGGCCGGCCGCGGGCGGTCCGAGCACCTCGCGCACGACCTCCTCGTCGATCGCCGCCAGCACGTCGCGCCCGCCGGGGAAGAAGCGGGCGATCATCGCGAAGCCCTGGGCGAGGTCGGAGGCGCCGGAGGGGCGCGGGGCGATCGCCCGCCGCTCGCCGGTGAAGCGGTGGATGCGCTCGGCGCGCACGCCCCGCCCGCGGATCGCCCAGAGCTGGTCGGCGAGGTGCTGCTTGACGAGGGGAATCTCGGTCTGCACGGCGAGCACGACGTCGGCGAGGGACGTCGCCGGCCCGCGGTTCGGCGCGACGCCGGTCAGGATCCACGCCGGCCGCTTCTGGTACATGAGGCCGCGCGTGCCGTCGATGGGATCGACGAGGACCCGCCACGCGGCGTCGGCCGCGCGCGCGCCGCGCGGGAGGACGAGCTCGCCGCCGGCGAGCCCCTCGGCGACGAGCACGACCGGCGGGCCGCCGGCGAGACGCGCCTCGAGCTCCGCCACGAGCGCCTCCTCGCCGATCCGGTCGATGGCGAAGATCGTGTCGCCCGCCGTCTCGGCCGCGACGCGGGAGAGGGCGGCGAGGTCCTGGCGCTCGGTCGCGGCGAGCACCTGATCGCGGATCCGGTCGTGGAGGGCGAGGATCGGGGCCAGGAGGGAATCCGGCGCGGGCGTCGTGCTCACCGGGCGGTCTCCGCGTGCTTGTAGTGGATCGTTTCCGCCGCCCGCAGCTCCGCGGCCTTCTCTTCGGGCGAGGCGTCGTTCAGGAAGGAGCCTCCGCCGAGCTCCGGCCCGGCGAGGAACTTGAGCAGGGTCGGCTGGCGCAGCATGGCGTGGTACTCCAGGTGGAAGTGGAAACCGGCGTGGTCGCCGCCGCCGGTGGGGGCCTGGTGCAGCGTGAGCACGTACGGGAAGGACATCCGCCAGAGGTTGTCGTAGCGGACGAGCACCTCGCGCATCACAGCCGCGAGGTCGTCGCGCTCCCCGGCCGAGAGCGAGGCGAGGCTCGGGTGGGTCGCCCGCGGCATCACGAAGACCTCGTAGGGCAGCCGCGCGAAGTGGGGCACGAAGGCGACCGCCGAGCCGCGATCGGCGACGATGCGCCGGCCGTCCGCTTCCTCGGCGGCGATCACGTCCTGGCCGAGCACGCGGCCGGTCGCGGCGAGGTGAGCCCGCGAGATCCGCGACTCCTCGGCGATCGTCTTGAAGACGAAGTTCGTGGCGTAGATCTGGCAGTGGGGGTGGGGGTTGGAGACGCCCACCGCCTCGCCCTTGTTCTCGAAGACGAGCACGTGGGCGACCTCCGGCCGCGCCCCGAGCTCCTCGTACTGGCGCGCCCACTCGTCGAGGACGCCGCGGATCTCGGCTGCCGTCATCTCCGCCATCGTCAGGTCGTGGCGCGGGTGGTAGCAGACGACGCGGGCCACGCCCTCCGCGGGCCGATTGCGGAGGATCCCCGGCGGCCGCTCCAACTCCCGGGGCGCCTCGTCCCCCACGCAGGGATGATCGTTGTCGAAGGCGAAGATCCCGGTGTACGCGGGATTTCGCTCTCCGCCGATCCGCGCGTTGCCCGGGCAGAAGTGGCAGGCCGGGTCGTAGGGCGGCGGCGTCTTCCCCGGCGCGTGCACCGCCCCTGCCCACGGCCGAGTCATCCGGTGGGCCGAGACGATCACCCACTCCTCTCGCAGCGGGTGCCAGCGCTCCTCCCAGGTCATGGCGGATACGGTAGCAAGCGCGGGCCGCGTTCCCAGGCCCGGCGGCGCCTCACGCGCGGGAGGGGATCGGCGCGCAGAGGGCGTGCAGGTTGGCGTCCGGCGTGCCGGGCGGGATCTCGCAGCCGGCGTTGACGAGGTAGGGGTTCCCGGCGGTCTCGTAGCAGCGGAGCACGCCGGCGCGGATCGACTCCGGGGTGCCGTGCCGGACCTCGGCCACCGGATCCAGATTGCCGGCGAGGGCGACCGGCGGCGGAATCCGCGCGCGCACCGCGGCGAGGTCGACCAGGTGGTCCACGTCGAGGATGTCGAGGGGGAGCGAGGCGAGGCCGGGGAGCAGGTGGGCGATGTTCCCGCAGATGTGCATCCGCACCCGCGCGCCGCGGGCGCGGATCGCGGCGGCGAGAACGCGCTCGCGCGGCAGGACGAGCCGCTCGTACATCCGCGGCGAGATCTGGCTCGCGATCGCGTCGCCGATGCCGATCGTGTCCGCGCCGGCCGCGATCTGCGCCGCGGCGAAGGCGATCCCCGCCTCCATGCAGCGGTCCATGAGCGCGCCGGCGAAGGCCGGATCGTCGTGGAGGTCGAGGAGGAAGTCGGTGACCCCGCGCAGGTCGGCGGCCTCGGCCGCGGGCCCCTCGACCCAGCCGAGGATCGAGTACGCGCCGCGCCCCTCGTCCCGGAACCGCCGGATCGCGGCGAGGCAGCTCGCGAGCCGCGGCGAAGTCGCGGGATCGGGATGGGCGAGGAGCGCGAGATCCCGCGCGGCGGCGAGGGGCGGCCGCGGGCACTTCGGGCCGGCGGGGGGGAACTCGACCTCGCCCCCGAACGCGGAGCACTCGCGGTAGGGATCCGACATCACGCTCAGGAGGTCGAGGCCGAAATCGGCGGCGCTCCGCAGATGGGCCGCCGTCAGGACGCGCCAATCGGCGGCGTAGTTCCCGTAGCTCGCCCCGATGTGCTCGGCCGCCCGCTGCATCAGGATCGGGATCCGCGCCAGGTGGTCGACCGGCTCGCCCCGCAGGGTGGCGTCGTATCGCTCGCGGCCGTTCATCGCGGGTCGCCCGCGCGAGAGTGCGTGCTCAGAGCCCCTCCACCTCCCACCCTTCCCGGTAGGTCCGCCGCAGAAGGGCGTTCGCCGCCTCGACGTTCGTGATGCGCATCGCCACCGCGTCCCAGGCGAGCTCCTCGCCCGGCCGGCGCAGGGCGACGGTGCCGAGCAGCACCGCCTCGGTCAAGAGCCCCGCGTAGTCGAAGCCGGCCGCGGTCGTCGCCTTCCCGCGGCAGGCGTCGACCCAGTGGTGCCAGTGGTTGCGCGGCTCGAGGGCCGGCCGCGGGTAGGAGGCGAACTTCGCGGCCGGGAAGAGGGCCGCTTCGCCGCCGAGGGGGTTCAGGAGGACGCCCTCCTCGCCGAGGAAGAGGGCTCCCTCCTCCGGATAGGCCCGGTCCGGGGTCTCGAGCTTCGCGCGCAGCTCCTCGGGCGGGTAGCGGTAGCCGTCCGACCACTCGAGCTCGATCGTGTCGCCCACGGTGAGGGCGGTGCCCGGGTACGTGGTGCGCACGATCTGCCAGGTCGGCCATGTCTCGCGGCGGCGTTCGGGCGTGTCGCGCCACTCCGGTTCCACCTCGGCCTGCACGGTCCGCGGCGCGGTGAGGCCGAGTCCGGCGAACGGGGCGTGGGTGATGTGGCAGCCCATGTCGCCGAGCCAGCCGACGCCGAAGTCCTGCCAGCCGCGCCAGAAGGTCGGGTGGTAGACCTCGGGCACGTAGGGCCGCACCGGCGCCGTGCCGAGCCATTGTTCCCAGGCGAGCCCCGGGTGCGGGGGGTGCTCCTCCGCCGGCCGCGGGCCGGTGGGCCGGTACTTCCAGGTGTCCTTGTTCGACCAGAGGTAGACGTTCTCCACCTTTCCGATCGCCCCGGCGCGGAGAAGCTCCACGGTGGTCCGGTCGCCGGACTCCGCGCTGAGCTGGATCCCCATCTGCGTCGCCACGCCGGCCTCGACCGCCGCGCGCGCGAGCACGCGGGCCTCGTGCACGTCGTGGGTGAGGGGCTTCTGGCAGTAGACGTGCTTGCGGCGCCGCAGCGCGGTGAGCGCGATCGGCGCGTGCATGTGGTCGGGCACGGTCACGTTCACCGAATCGATGCGATCTCCCTCCTGGGCGAAGAGCTCGCGCCAGTCCTGGTACACGCGCACGCCGGGGAAGCGCTCGATGGCCGCCAGCGCCCGCGAGAGGTCCACGTCGCAGATCGCGACGACCTCCACCTCCGGGTGGGACGCGATCTGGTTCAGATCGGCCCATCCCATCCCTCCCACGCCTATCGCCGCGTGCTGGAGCTTCCCGTTCGGCGACCTCCGCCAGCTCCCCCGCGGCAGCGCCACCGTCGCGAACCCCGCGATCGCCGTGCCCCCGAGGAGCTCCCGGCGCGAGACACCGTGCTTCATGGCCGACCTCCCCTCGCCGTGACGGGCGAGGCCGTGAGCATAGCAGGTCGCCGGGGTGAGTCCGAGGTTACCACCCGCGGCGGAAGGAGGCAGGGCCGCCGGGGGTGGAGGAGAGCGGGAGCCACGGGCTGGCCGCCCCGGGCGCCGTCCGGGACGAGCCTTCCCAGCAGTGTCGATGGCGGCGGCCAGAGCCAGATTCGGGGGGCACTTCCGGGCGAGGAGCTCCGACGCATGCGCACCTTCAACGTCGTCGTCGAACGCGATCCGGAGACCCTCGCCGCCGCGGTCGAGCATCCACCCTGCGGCGAGGGCGGCGAGACGATGCTGCGCGCCTGGCTCGCCCGCGTGCTGCGCCGGCTCGTCGCCCGCGCGCGGCGCGGCGAGGGGCGGCGGCGGGCGCGCGAGGAGCGGGCGGCGCGGCCGGAGCGCCTCGATTCCGCCGCCGCCATCGTCGCGCGGGCCGAGGAGCACCGGATCGTGGTGGAGACGGTGCTCGCCCTCGACGAGCCCTACCGCACCGCCCTTCTCCTGCGCTACTTCGCCGGCCGGAGCGCCGGGGAGATCGCGGCGGCGATGGATTGCTCGGTCGAGGCCGCGCGCAAGCGGGTCTCGCGGGGGCTCGAGCAGATGCGCCGGGCGCTCGACGCGCGCCATGGCGAAGACCGGGGGGCGTGGCGGCGGGGGCTCTTCGCCTTGGCGCGGCCGGTGGTGGGCAGGGGTTTCTGAAGGTCTGGGGAGGACGCTGATCGTGGGCACGAAGCTGAAGCTCGCGGTGGGGGGGGCTGGTGATTGTGGCGGGGGGGCGTTCCTGGGGGGGACGGGGCGCGAGGGCGGACGGATCGGGCCGGGAAGGACGTCTCCCGCGAGCTCCTCTACGAAGGCCCCGGCTCACTGCGGATCCAGTGGCCGTGACGGCCGCCCGCGGCTCCTACTCGCTCGGCCGCCCGATCCGCACCAGCACCGCCCCGTGCCGCGGGACCTCGGCCCGGAAGGAGCTCTCGTGCGTCCCCCGATCCTCGTGCCGCCAGAAGTCGCGCACCGGCTGGGGGCCGCTCGCACCGATCGCGCTCCAGGTCGCCGTCACCTCGGCCGCGCGGCGGCCGCGATTGAAGAGGCCGACGGCGCGCGTGCCGTCGGCGAGCGGGCGCATCCAGACCTCACTCGTGCCGTCCTGCGCGACCCGGCGCGCCTGGACACCGAGGGGGTCCTGGCTCACCTCGAGGACCTCGGGATTCGTCAGGAGGGCCAGCGTGAACTCGTCGAGCTGGGTCAGGTCGCAGCCGATCAGGAGGGGCGCGGCGAGGAGCGACCAGAGCGTGAGGTGGGTGATCTGCTCGTTCGGGGTGAGCGACGTCGCGCGCAGCGCCGGGCCCCAGCCGACCTTGCCGACGACGAGCATGTCGGGGTCGTTCCAGCGGCCCGGGCCGGCGAAGGGCTCGAGCCCGTTCTGGGCGAAGCCGATCCCCGCCAGGCTCGACCAGGAATCGGTGATGTCGCCGGTCGTGCGCCAGGTGTTGCCGCCCACCTCGGCACCCCACTCGCTCACCCGGCCCATCCCATACTGGCAGAGGCTGTAGACGATGTCGCGGCCGCAGGCGTCGAGCGCCTTCCGCATCACCTCGTAGGGCTTCTTCAGCTCGGGGAGGCTGTCGCCGGCGGCGATCCCGCCGTAGGAGCACCAGTCGTACTTGAGGTAGTCGATGCCCCACTCGGCCCAGGTCCGGGCGTCCTGCTCCTCATGCGTGTAGCTCCCCTCGTGGCCGGCGCAGGTCTTGAGCCCCGGCGAGGAGTAGATGCCGAGCTTCAGGCCCTTCGCGTGGACGTAGTCGGCGAGGGAGCGCATGTCGGGGAACTTCTCGTTCGTCTGGATCCGCCCGCTCTCGTCCCGCTTCCCCTCCCAGGCGTCGTCGATGTTCACGTACTGGTAGCCGCACGCGGCGAGCCCGCTCGCCACGAGCGCGTCGGCGGCGGCCCGGACCTTGGCGTCGTCCACGGCCGTACCCCAGACGTTCCAGGAGTTCCAGCCCATCGGCGGGGTAAGCGCCAGCGCCCGCGGGCCGCCGACGATGGTCAGGGTCGAGGCCGTCTCTCCCGCCGCTCCGTGCACGGTGAGCTCGACCTCGGTCGAACCCGCGGCGGCGAGCGCGCCGGAGAGGATCCCGGTGTCGGGGTCGAGGACGAGGCCGGCGGGGAGCCCGCGGGCGGCGAAGACCAGGGGCTCTTCGCCCGTCGCCGGGATCCGGAAGAGGAAGGGCCGCCCCGGCGTGGCGCCCGTGATGCGCGGGGCGTGGATGCGCGGCTCGCGCGGCTGCGGGTGGACGATGTTGGGCACAGGGTCGTCCGGGGCGCGGATCGTCCGCGGCCGCGCGGTCGCGGCGGGCGCCAACACGATCGCCGCTCCGCCCCAGTCGGCGTGATCGTAGTGGATGTGGTCTCCCCCGCCCTCGACGAGGAGCGTCATCGCCCGCGCCCCGGCAAGGTCGACGGCGAGGAGCCGCGGCGGCTCGCCGCCGCGCAGCACGGCCGTGCGCGCGGCCTCCTTCCCGTCCACCCACACCACGAACGCCACCGAGCCCCGCTCGCCCACTTCCGCATCGACCCCGACGGCGGCGTGGAAGGAGAGCGCCGCGCCGCCGAGCTCGATCTCGAGCTCGGCGTTCGCATGGCTCCCGATCCCGTGCCGGAACTCCCGCTCGCCGATCCAGAGGGGATGGTCCTCCACCGACCGCCCCGCCCGCGGCGATCCCCACTCCTGGTCCATCGCCGCGAGGTCGAGGGTCTCGGCCCAGATCGCCCCCGGCGGGGCGGTGTCGGCGGCGAGATCGTCGAGAGTGACGTCCGCCGGGGAGAGAAGGGAGGCTAGCAGCAGGAGGGGGATCATGCGCGCCCCCCTGGCCCTACATCCGCTCCACGATCGCCCGCCCGAAGCCGGAGCAGGAGACCTCGGTGACGTTCGGGCGGCTCTCGGCCTTCATGAGGCGGGCGAGGTCGTAGGTGACCTGGGCGTCGCGGATCGCGGCCTCCATGCCTTTCTCGATGAGAAGGGCCGCCTCGTTCCAGCCGAGGTGGCTCAGCATCATCACCGCGGAGAGGATGATCGAGCCGGGGTTCACCTTGTCCTGGCCGGTGTACTTCGGCGCCGTGCCGTGGGTGGCCTCGAAGAGGGCGAAGTCGTCGGACATGTTGGCGCCCGGACCGAGGCCGAGACCGCCGACGAGCGCGATCGCGGCGTCGGAGAGGTAGTCGCCGTTCAGGTTGGGGAGGGCGAGCACGCTGTACTCGTCGGGACGCGTCTGGATCTGCTGGAAGATCGAGTCGGCGATGCGATCCTTCATCAGGATCTTGCCCGCCGGCATCTGGCCGTCGTGTTTGGCCCAGAGCTCCTTCTCGGTGATCGTCTGGCCGCCGAACTCGCGGGCGGCGAGCTCGTAGCCCCACTTGCAGAAGGAGCCCTCGGTGAACTTCATGATGTTCCCCTTGTGGACCAGGGTCACCGAGGGGAGCTTCTGGGCCACCGCCCAGCGAAGGGCCTTGCGGACGAGGCGCTCGGTGCCGAAGGAGGAGATCGGCTTCACACCGATGCCCGAGTCGGCGCGGATCTCGCGGCCGGTCTTCTCCTTGATCAGAGCGATGATCGCCTTCGCCACGTCGCTGCCGCGCTCGAAGTCGTGGCCAGCGTACACGTCCTCCGTGTTCTCCCGGAAGATCATGAAGTTGACCTTCGCGGCGTACTTGTTCGGAGCGGGAACCCCGTCGAAGTAGCGCACCGGCCGCACGCAGGCGTAGAGATCGAGGTGCTGGCGGAAGCGGACGTTGATCGAGCGGAAGCGCGGGCAGACGCCGTCGGTCTTCCCGCACTCCTCGCACTTGCCGGCCGTGTACTGCTGGTGCGCGCAGTGGAGGCAGACGTGGGTCTCCTCGCCGACGGGGGTGGTGAAAGGGCCCTTGATGGCGACCTTCAAGTGGCGGATCGCCGCCACCGTCTCGTCGGGGAACTCCGTGCCGTAGCGCTGGAGGCCCTCCAGCCCGGCGTAGAGGGGGCACCAGGCGATCGCCCGCTTGCCGGCATAGGCTTTCTTCACGGCGGCGTCCACGACCTTCTGCATGACGGGGGTGATGTCCAGTCCGATCCCGTCGCCGCGCAGGGTGCCGAGGATGGGATGGTCGCCGACGACGAGCCGGCCCTTCTCGGCCTGGATCAGGTCGCCCGCGGGGATCTTCACGTTCTTGAACTCGGGCACGGATCACCTCCAGGAGTCGTCTCCACACGCCGTCCGTCACGGATCGGCGGCCCGAGAGCCTAGCCCGCCGCGGGGGCGGCGGCCAGGGCTCCCGCCTTCCGTTGTTGCGCGCGCGCCCCCCGTGTCAGAATCCGCGCGGACCGGAACCGAGAGGATCGCCATGAGCGGGCGAATCAGGCAGCTTGCGGCAGGTGCGGCCCTGGGCGTGCTCGCCGGCGCGGGATCGACGGCGGCCGCGGCGCGGGAAGAGGTTGAGCCCGACGTCGCGGTGGTCCTCGCCGATGGGACCCGCATCGCGAGCGACGAGGAGCGTTTCACGCTGTCGCGGGGGGAGGGGGGAACCCGCCGGTACGCGGATTCCCGCGGCCAGCTCGATCTCGCGGCCTCGGGCGGCGGGGGAGAGGGGGACGGCGCGAAGACGGTCGCCGTCACGAACCGCGGCGCGGAGCCCCTGCGCCTCGCCCGCGTCGAGGTCCTCGTCCGCCGCTTCTCGCACGACGGCTCCCCCGGCCACGTCCTCCCGAACGGCTTGCACTCCTGGCACAACCTCGATCCCGCGCTCCTGGTGCCCGGCGCGCCGCCGCAGGAGAGCTGGTGGACGATCGCGCTCGAGGAGCCGCCGATCGCGGCGGGGTTCCTCACCGCGCGGCGCGCCGTCGGGCGCTTCTCGCTCGCCGCCGGCGAGAAGGCCGTGATCCTCGCCGCCTGGCAGGAGGGCGATGGGTGCGAGCTCGCGCCGGGGGAAACCTGGACGAGCGACCCCCTCTTCCTCTCGACCGCTCCCCATCCCCTGGCGGAGATGGAGCGCTTCGCCGACCTCGCGGCGGAGGCGAACGGGGCGCGCCTCGCCCTCCCCAACCGCGCCACGTGGTGCAGTTGGTACGCGGGCTGGATCCGCGAAGGGATGTACGCGACCAAGGACGGGCTTGAGGCGGGGATCGCGGACACGGTCCCGCGCGTGGCGGCCCTCTTCGGCGGACGGGGCGGCGCGAGCATGCGCATCGTCGACGACTCGGACGCCATGCCCTACGGCGACTGGGACGACGTCACGAAGGCCCTGCCGGGCGGATTCGACCGCCTGGTGCGGCGGATGGCGGAGCACGGCGTCACGCCGGGGATCTGGCTCCCCGTCTACTGGGCGTCCGATCGCTCGCGGCTCTTCCGGGACCACCCCGACTGGCTCGGGCGCACGCCGGAGGACGAAATCCTCACCCGGCCCCTGTATGGGAACACCGTCGCGCTCCTCGATTCCACCCACCCCGAGGCGCTCGCCCATCTGGAGGGGATCGCGGCGAGCCTGCGCGCGCGCGGCTTCCGCTACGTGATGACGGACTTCCTCGTCACCGGCACGGAGGTCGAGCGCTACCACGACCCGGCGGCGAGCAAGGGCGAGGCCCACCGCCGCGGCCTCGAGGCCCTGCGGCGGGGATTCGGCGACGAGGTCTACTGGCTCGGCTGCGGGGCGCTCCTGGGCTCGTGCATGGGGCTCGCCGACGGCATGCGGATCAGCGGCGACTCCTTCGGCGACCAGCCCTTCGCCTACCGGCAGGCGGGCAGCCGCTGGTTCTACCACCGCCGCCTCTGGCGCAACGATCCCGACGCGATCGTCTGCCGCGGCAAGAGCGTCGAGTGGAACCAGGCCTGGATGTCCTGGATGGCGCTCGCCGGCTGCGTGCTCACCTACGGCGACACTTTCGACGACCTCGGCCCGGAGCAGGTCGCCGCCTACCAGCGCATTTTCCCGCCCCTCGACATCGCCGGCCGCCCCCTCGACCTCTGGGAGAACGACCCCCACCTCCTGTGGGGCGTGGCGATCGGCGAGGGCGAGCGGCGGACGAAGCTCTTCGGCCTCTTCCACTTCGACGACGCGGGGGGCCTCGCCGTCGAGCTGAACCTCGACGAGATCGCGGCGCGCATCGACTCGTTCGCCGGGAGGCCGGATCTCGCCCCGCGCGGGTACCTCCTGTGGGACTTCTGGAACGAGGAGCTCCTCGAGGTGGAGGGGCCGCGGCTCGGGCTGCCCATGCCCGAGCGCGGCGGCCGGGTGTTCGCCCTCCACCCGGCGACCGGCCGCCCCCAGCTCCTCGGCACGACCGGGCACTTCAGCATGGGCGCCCCCGAGGTGCCGGAGCTCGCCTGGGACGAGGGAGCGAAGGCGCTGCGCGGGAGGGTGCGAGGGAATGGGGGCGACGCCACGACGCTCTTCTTCCACGCGCCCGCCGGCTTCCAGTTACTCGGAGGCGAGCTCGCCGGCGGGCCCGGCCCGGACCTCGCCGTCGATGGGAACGTGCTCGCGGTCCGCGTTTCGCCCCTCGCCGCGCCAGTGCCGTTCGCGCTTCGTTTCGCCGGGGAGGCCGGGCCCGCCGCGACGCGGCCGTTCGTCGCCGGCCGCGCGGCCTCGGAGACCGTGCCGGGTTTTCCCGGCGCGGACGCGGCCACCGTCGAGCGCCTGCGGGCCCTCGCCCGCCGCGCGCCCCTCGGCTACCGCCTCGCCGACTACCTCGACTGCGGGCGCGGCGCGCCGGCGGCGGGGGAGGGCGCCCACCTCGTGCCGCGCCGCGGGACCGCCTACGCGTGGGAGCCGGCGGTGGAGGTCGCCGGCGCGAGCGCCGCCTCGGTGCTCTACGACGAGAAGGAAGTCGAGCTCGAGCTCGTGGGGCTCGATCCCGGCCACGCCTACCAGATCGGATTCTCGTGGTGGGACTTCGACGGGAACGGCCGCGTGCAGTCCGTGCGCCTGCGCGTGGGATCCGGCGACCTCCTCCTCCTCGATCGCGTCCGGCTGCCGGCCTGGATCGGGGCGCGCCAGGGGCCGGAGTCCCTGCTCGTCCTCCTTCCCCTCGAAGCCGCGGCGGCCGCCGGGGCGCGGATCGTCTTCACCCGCGCCGCGCCGACCCCCAACGCCGTCCTCGGGGAGATCTGGCTGTTCGAGGAGCGGTGAACGGCGCTCATCGCTCGCCCAGCCGCCGGATCCGGGCGATCACGTCCTCGCGCAACCGGTCGACGAGGCGGAGCGTGTGCTCGAGCACCGGTCGCGCCGGGTCCGCGACGAGGGGGGTGAGGTCCATGGCCCACGAGAGCCCCTGGGCCGCGTCGACGGCGTGGGACTCGAACATCGTGGCGTTCGCCCGCCGCCGGCCGGCGACCGCCAGGTCGTAGCGCTTGCCCCCGGCGAGCTGCGAGTCGAACACGCCCGCGAGAGCGGCGGCCAGGTTCTCGCGGCGGTCGACGCGGAGCACGACCTTGTCCGCGTCGAGGAGCCAATCGAGGTCGCGCCAGACCTCGCAGCCGAGAACCTGCCGCGGCCGCGCTTCTGCTGGCAGCGCGCGCAGCGCGGCGATGGCGCGCAGGGCGCAGGCCACGTGGGTGTCGTGCTTGTCGGCGGGATTGTGGAGGTAGACGACCTCCGGACGGGCGACCTCCAGGATCGCCCGCAGGTCCGCCACCACGACCGGCGAGGCCGGATCCTTGGCCACCGCGCTCGGATGGAGGAGCTGGATCTGGCAGGAGTACTCGCCCAGGCCGGCCGCCTTGCGCTGCTCGCGCCGGCGCACGGCCATCATCTCCTCGTCGGTGAACCCGGCGTAGGGGCCGGTCCGCGCCGAGCCGGCGCCGTTCGTCACCACGACGCCGGTGAACCACCGATCGGAGCGGCCGAAGCACTCCACGATCCCGTGATAGGCCATGAACTCCTGGTCGTCCTGGTGCGCGCCGATGCAGAGGTGCGTCGTGCGCGCGAGGGCGGCGGGGAGCGGCGTGCCGTCGGGGACGAAGATGTCGGCGTCGGGATTGCTGAGCTTCATGGGTCCGTGTCGATCGCCGGCAGGCTGGCGGCGGCGATGGCCTGGCCGAGGCGCTTCTCCTTCTCGCCCGGGGTGCGCAGAGCGACACGCGCGGCGAGGTCCGAGAACTCGGCGCGCAGGAGCTTCCCGGCCGTCGCGAGGATCACCTCGCCCCCCGGTCCCGAGGTGACGCGCCCGAGGACGAGGACGTGGCGGAGCGAGTAGAACTCCGCCCAGTGGGCGACCGAGTAGCCGAGGTACGTCCCGATCGTCTCGTAGATCCGCCGCGCCCGCTCGTCGCCGGTCGCCAGGCGCTCCTGCACCGCGACGAGCCGCTCCGCGAGGGGCACGGCGGCGGGGAAATCGAGGCCGGCGCGGGGAGCGAGCCGAGCGACCGCCTGCTGGGAGAAGTACTGCACGCCGCAGCCCAGGTCGCCCGACCACTCGTCGGCGGGGGCATCGGGGCGGTAGTCGACGGGGACGAAGGCGAGCTCGTTCAGCCCGGCCGTGATGTGCCCCTCCGGGTCGCAGTAGCCGGCGGCGAGGCTCGTGCCCATCGAGATGCCGAGCAGGGCGTTGTCGTCCGTCGCCATCGCGCCGGCGAGCGCGGTCACCTCGCCGTCGTTCACCACCTCGAACGGCACGCCGCCCCACGCCTCCTTCAGGCGGTGGAAGATCGGCCGCACGTGCCGCGCGAAATCGGCGGGGGAGACGCCCCGGAAAAGGGACGCCACCCGCGGCTCGTTGTTCACGTACACGCCGGCGGCGCTGCCCCCGATGGCGTCGACGCGGGGCAGGTGGGCCGCCGCTCGGCGCAGGGAGTCGTGGATGCCGTCGTAGTGATAGCGGGGGTCGGACTGGAAGTAGGGGTCCCACGCCACCTCCTCCGAGTGCACGACCTCGCCGTCGATCAGCGCCGCGCACTTGCGGTCGCTGCCGCCGAGGTCGAATCCGATCCGGCAGCCGTCGAGGTGGCGGCCGAGGGCAACGGAGCGCGCGTTCGCCGGCGGCACCTCGGCCCGGCGGCACGCGCGGACGGACAAACCCTCCCCGAACATGCGCACTCCGACGGTCTCGTGGTCGAAGGCGCGGACTCCGGCAGCGGAGTAGGCCGCGGCCAGGGCGCGGGCGAGGTCCTCGGCCCCGGCGACGTGGATCCGGGAGCCGCCCCGGATCCAGAGGAGCGACTTCACGAGCCGCTCGGCGTGGCGCTCGTTCCAGGCGGCGTTCTCCGGACCCGGGCCGAGGACGCGCGTGTCGTGGACGAACACCGTCCCGTCGGGGCGCTCGAGGGCGAGGCGCACGTCCCGGGCCCCGGGATCGGCGGCGACGCGCGCGCGATAGGCGCGGTTCCAGACCACGGCGGGCTGGAAGGAGGGATCGAGGACGGGCAGGGAAGGCACGGCCGCCAGAGTAGCGCGCCGCGGGCTGCCGCCGCGGGGGAAAAGCCGGTAGGGTGACGCGGTGGACCCCATCCGCATCGCACCCCATCCGCACCTCCGGGCCGGGATCTTCGTCACGACCCTGCCGCGTCCCCTCGGCGACCTTGTCTCGCCCGCCTGGCTCGTCGATCTCCTGCGCCTCGACGCCCCGGCGCCGCTCGCCCGCGACGAGGAGGTCCGCGCGCGGATCCGCGACCTCCTGCGCCACGGCGGGTACCGGCCCACCGGGCGCGGGAAACCCTCGGCGGAGTATCTCGTGCGCGAGGCCGGCGAGGGTGCGCTCGGCTCGATCAACCTCGTGGTGGATGCCTGCAACGCCGCGTCGCTGCACTCCGGCCTGCCGATCAGCGTCGTCGATCTCGCGCTCGCCGCGCCGCCGTTCTCGATCGGGATCGAGCCGGAGGGCAGCTCCTACGTGTTCAACGCCTCCGGACAGTCGATCGATCTCGGCGGGCTCCTCTGCCTTCGCGACGTGGATGGCCCGTGCGCCAACGCGGTGAAGGACAGCCAGCGGACGAAGACCCATCCGGGAACCACCGCGACTCTGAGCGTGGTGTGGGGGAGGACCGATCTTGCCGCGCGGCTGGAGGCCGCCGTCGGCTGGTATCGGGCGCTTCTCGAGCGCGCGGGAGCCGCGACGGCTGGCCTCGCGGGCGAGATTCGCGGGTGAAGCGAGCGCCCGGGAGGCTACCATGCCGCCCGCGGGAGGCTTCGATGCTGCGCGAGACCTATCCCTACTACCTGGCCAGCGAGGCGGTCGCCGCCAATGCCGATCTCGAGGTGCGCGACAAGTACACCGGCCAGGTGGCGACCCGGGTCGCGCTCGCCGGCGAGGCGGAGATCGATCGCGCGCTCGACGCGGCCGTCGCGGCGCGCCCGGCGATGGCGGCGCTGCCGCCGTACGCGCGCCAGGACGTGCTGCTGCACTGCGCCGGTCGCTTTCGGGAGCGGGCCGAGGAGCTGGCGCATGTCCTGTGCATCGAAGCCGGCAAGCCGATCCGCGACGCGCGGGGCGAGATCTCGCGCCTCGTCGACACCTTCCGGATCGCCGCCGAGGAATCCGTGCGGATCCACGGCGAGGTGATCCCGCTCGAGATCAGTCCGCGCGCCCGGGGCTACCGCGGGATGTGGAAGCGCGTGCCCATCGGCCCCTGCGCGCTGATCTCGCCCTTCAACTTCCCGTTGAACCTCGCCGCCCACAAGGTCGCGCCGGCCATCGCCGCGGGCTGCCCGTTCGTGCTGAAGCCGGCGAGCTGGACGCCGGTCGGCGCCCTCCTCATCGGCGAGATCCTCGCGGAGACCGATCTGCCGCGAGGCGCGTTCTCGATCCTGCCGTGCCCTCGCGAACGGGCGGGCCTGCTCGCCAGCGACCCACGGGCGCGCCTCCTGAGCTTCACCGGCTCGCCGGAGGCCGGCTGGGCCCTCAAGGCGCGGGCCGGAACGAAGAAGGTCGTGCTCGAGCTCGGCGGCAACGCGGCGGTGATCGTGGACGAGGACGCCGACCCCGCCGACGCCGTCTCGCGCATCGTCTTCGGCGCCTTCTATCAGTCGGGA
Organism: Planctomycetota bacterium; assembly: GCA_040754415.1. GTDB lineage: Bacteria > Planctomycetota > UBA1135 > UBA1135 > JBFMCU01. Next base: position 35,628 of record JBFMCU010000157.1, on the reverse strand, counting down.
CAGAGCTGCATCAGCGTCCAGCGCATCATCGTCCACGCGGCGATCTACGCCGACTTCCGCGACCGCCTCGTCGCCGCCACCGAGGCCCTCGTCGTCGGGAATCCGCGCGACGAGGCGACCTTCGTGGGGCCCGTCATCTCCGAGAAGGACGCGACCCGGATCGAGGAGTGGATCGACTCCGCGGTGATGGCCGGCGGGCGCCTCCTCTGCGGGGGCGGGCGGCGCGGGGTGATGCTGCGGCCGACCCTGGTCGAGGACGTGCCGCGCGAGGAGAACCTCGTGTGCCGCGAGGTGTTCGGGCCGGTCGCGGTGCTCTCCCGCTTTTGCGACTTTGACGCGGCCCTGGCGGAGGTGAACGACAGCGTCTATGGCCTGCAGGCCGGGGTCTTCACCCGCGACGTGTACAAGATCCAGAAGGCCTGGGACACGCTCGAGGTGGGGGGCGTGATCGCCGGCGACGTGCCCTCCTGGCGCGTCGATCACATGCCCTACGGCGGCGTCAAGAACAGCGGCCTCGGCCGCGAGGGGATCCGCTGGGCGATCGAGGACATGACCGAGATCCGCCTGCTCGTGTTGCGGGAGCCGCCCGCGTAGCGCGGCCGGTCCGGCCGGCGATCCCTACGGCGGCGCGATCACCGTCCCGTCGGGCACGATCGCGTTCTTTGGCACGACGACGATGCCGTCGCGCACGCTCCAGCAGGGGCCATCGACGTCGGAGCGGAGCGGGAATGGCTCGATGCGCACGTTATGCCCGATGCGGGCGTTCTTGTCGACGATGGCGCCGCGGATCCGCGTGCCGGGACCGATCCCGATGGGGGGGGCGCCGGCCGGGCGGCCGGGGGCCTCGCTCTCGTAGTAGTCCGCACCCATCATGACCGTGTCGCTCATCTCGACGTCCGTGCAGATGACGCTGCGGTGACCGATCAGGGAATGGTCGATGCGCGCCCCCTCGAGGAAGCAGCCGTCGGCGAGCAGAACCTCGTTGAGATCGACGTCGTAGATCCGGCACCCGGGCAGGAACCGGGGGTGCGTGTAGACCGGGCTCTCCGGGTCGTGGAACCGGAAGGGGGGATCGGCCCGGGTCAGGAGCAGATTGGCCTCGTAGAAGGAGCGGATCGTGCCGATGTCCTCCCAGTAGCCGTGGAAGGAGTGGGTGAAGATGCGGTGGGAGCGGATGGCGGCGGGAAGAATGTGCTTGCCGAAGTCCACGTGGTCGCTGGCGAGGAGCTCCACCAGGACCGGCGTGCGAAAGAGGTAGATCCCCATCGACGCGAGGAACGGCAGGGAGGGGTCGCCGGCGCACTCGAACGGGCGCAGGGCGGCCGTCGTCTTCGGTTTCTCGACGAAGTCGGTGATGAAGCCCTCCGATCCGCGCTGGAGGATCCCGAACCGCGGCGCCTCCTCCCGGGAGACCGGCTTCACGGCGACCGTGATGTCCGCGTCATGCTCGCGGTGGTCCTCGAGCATCTCCGAGTAGTTCATCCGGTAGAGGTGGTCGCCGGCCAGGATCAGGACGTGCTCGGGATCGGCGGAGAGGATCTCCCCGAGCTGCTTGCGCACCGCGTCCGCCGTGCCCTGGTACCACCCCGACACGTCCGAGGTCTGCTCGGCGGCCAGGACCTGAACCCACCCCTTGTTGAAGAGGTCGAAGTGGTAGGTCTGGGCGACGTGGCGGTTCAGGGAGGCCGAGTTGAACTGCGTCAGGACGGCGATCCGGTCCATCCCCGAGTTGAGGCAGTTGCTGAGGGGGATGTCGATCAGCCGGTACTTCCCCCCGATGGGCACCGCCGGCTTGGCCCGGGCGGCCGTGAGCGGCCACAGCCGCGACCCGCGGCCCCCCCCGAGGATCACGCAGAGAACTTCGCTGGTGGGCATCTGATCCGGGGAGCGGGTCGACCCGCCTCGCCGCGGCAGGAATCTCGGGAGCAGCACGTTCGACCCATTCCGAGCTTTCGCCCGCCTCCGATCAAGGGCGATTCCGGAATCAGCGGCTTCCGGTCCCGCGGTGCGCCGGCTCGAGGAGCCGCGGTGACGGCGGAGAGGAAACCCTCCCGAGCCACGGCGCCGATCCGCGCGGACACTAGAATCCGGCCCCGATGTCGCTCGACGCCATCGGCATCCCTCCCCTGGTCGTGCCGAATCCAAGGTGAATCGATGACTCCCGCCGGCCGTTCGTCCGCCGTCGTCGCCGCCCAGCTCTGCGCGATGATGTTCCTGCAGTTCTTCATCTGGGGGGCCTGGTACGTGACGGCTCCCAACTACCTGGGGACGATCGGCTTCGGGGCCAAGGACTTCGGTTGGACGTACTCGGTGGGTCCCATCGCGGGGATGATCTCGCCGTTCTTCGTCGGGATGATCGCCGATCGGTTCTTGGCGACCGAGAAGGTGCTGGCGGTGATGCACCTGCTCGGGGGAGGGGCCATGCTCTTGGCCACCGCGCTGATGGGGGCCGCGACGCCGAGCCCGGCGCTCATCAACCTGGTCTTCTTTGGCCACATGCTCTGTTTCTTCCCCACGCTGGCGCTCACCAACACCCTGGCGATGAAGAACATCGCCGATTCGCAGCGGCAGTTTCCGCTCATCCGCGTCTTCGGGACGGTCGGCTGGATCGTCGCGGGACTGGTGCTGACCCAGTTCCACTGGGACCGGACGATCGAGATGTTCTACCTCACCGGTGGTGCGGCCATCGTGCTGGGGCTCTACTCCTTTGCGCTGCCGCATACCCCGCCCGTGGCCTCTGGACAGCCGATCTCGGCCCGGGAGATCCTCGGCCTCGACGCGCTCGTGCTGTTCCGGCAACCGGCGTTCGCGATCTTCATGGTGGCCTCGTTCCTCGTATGCATCCCGCTCGCCTTCTACTATCAGATCGCGAGCCGCGTCGTGGAGCTGGCCGGCCTGCCCATCGGACGCACGATGTCCTACGGGCAGATGTCGGAGATCTTCTTCATGCTCGTCATGCCGCTCTTCTTCCGGAAACTCGGCGTGAAGTGGATGTTGGCCGTCGGGATGCTCGCCTGGGTCGTGCGGTACGCGCTCTTCTCCCTGGGCGCTCCCGGCGAGGTGCGGTGGATGATCATCGGCGGGATCCTCTTCCACGGGATCTGCTACGACTTCTTCTTCGTCACGGGTCAGATCTACACCGACCAGGCCGCCCCCCGGCAGATCCGGGCCCAGGCCCAGGGGATGCTGGTGCTCTTCACGCTGGGCCTGGGGATGTTCATCGGGGCCCAGGTGGCGGGCGAGATCGAGTCCCGCTTCACGCCCGCCGCATCCATCGAGGCTGCGGCGCGCTCCACCGCCGCCGGAGCCGAGGTGACCAGCCTCACCGCCGCCGGCGCCCCCGCCGCGGAGGTCGCCGCCGCGCAGGCGGCGCAGGTGCGCCACCGTCACGATTCCCTGGCGGCGGTGGATTGGCGGTTCCTCTGGGGAATCCCGGCCGTTCTGGCCGCGGTCATTCTCCTCGCCTTCATCTTCCTCTTCCGGAACCCCCGCCCATCCGACGCCGGCTCCCGCGCCACTTGACCCCGGCCCTCCCGCTCCGTCCCGCTCCCTCGCCTCTCCACCTCCCCCGGATTCCCTCCCCGCCGTCCCCCCGGCGCCGCCCTCCCCACGCCACGGTTTCCGCGGATTCCCGGCAACCGCCCCCCTCCCGCCGCGGTCTTCCCCCCCGCCTTCCCCGGGTGGCCGGGGGCCCGCGGCGGGGTCCGTCATTCGGGAGGGGGGGCCAGGTCCGCGCCCCATTCCCCCGCTTCCCAGGCCCGCACGGTCTCCGCGAAGAGCTCGGCGGCGCGTGCGCGGGAGGCCTCTATGCGATCGATCGAGGGAGGGAAGGCCAGGGCCTCCGCCTCGGCCCGCACCTCCGGGGGGAGGTCGCGGTCGAGGTAGCGCAGGCCGTAGTCGAACCGTTCGGGACAGTGGCGCATCCGCAGGAGCTCGACGAGCGGCTCGAGCGTGACCCGGAAGTAGGTCCACACGGCCTCCGCCCTGGCGCCGCGGGCGGCGGCCTTCGTCACCAGGTTCTGGAAGAGCGCGAAACGCTGGCGCAACACGGGGAACCGAGCGCGCATCCGGGCCAGGTGCCTCGCGCGGTCCAGCGGCACCGGCCGTACGATCCCGTCCCGGTCCAGCAACACGAGCGGATCGCCGTGCCGCTCGCGCTCCAGGAAGAGCTAGGGGCTCTCCGGCTCCATCACCACCAGGTCCACCATGTGGTGCGCGGCGGCGTCCCGGAGGCGCAGGAACTCCTGCTCGCAGCCGTGCGGCGTCGGCGACGGCAAGCGCCAGGCGACCTCGATGGGGGAGAGCCGCTCGAGGATCCCATGCACCACCCCGAACACCGCCTCGACCCGGCCCGCCGCGGCGATCACGAACAGATCCACGTCCGAAAGCTCGTCCGTGCGACCGCTCGCGTCGCTGCCCCCCGACCACGCCGCGCGAATCCACTCGACCTCCGCCAGACCCGCCCGCAAGGCGGCCAGGATGTCCGAGCGGGAGATCCGCGGCACGGGCGACGAAGGCATGGGAATCGTCCAGCGCCGGCCGCGCACGATGGCCCCGGGCCGGCCAGCGAGATCGTAGGGCGCGGAGGACCCCGTGACGACACCCCGCGCCTCCGCCGCCCCCGCCCTCCTTGCTCGGCCCCGTCGTCCGGAGCGATCATCGCGAACGGAGGTTCCCCGATGCCGCTCCTCCTCACCCTCCTGCTGAGCCCGCTCTTCCCCGGGATCGTCCAGGGCGACGCCTCCGCCCCGGAGCTCCCCCCGCCTCCTCCCTTCACGGTCCCCGGCGACCTCCGCGCCGCCCCCGGCCTCGGCGGCGTCCACCAGTTCTCGAGCCACAACCGCGAGGGCTGGAATGGCGACGGCGGCTGGCACCTCTACGACGACGAATCCGGCCGCGCGGTGATCTTCGACGCCGCCGGGCCGGGATGCGCGCGCAGCCTGTGGGCGACCGACATCCGCGAGGGCGCCGTCCTCCACTTCTTCTTCGACGGCGAGGAGGAGCCCCGCCTCGCGATCCCCATGCTCGCCTTCTTCCGCGGCGAGCACCCGCTCTTCCCGCCGCCCCTGAACTCTTACGAGGCCCGCGGCCATTGGGGCGAGCGGCCCTTCGCCGGCAACTCCTTCGTGCCCATCCCCTTCGCCGAGCACCTGAAGATCGCGGTTGCCGGCGAGCTCCAGTTCTACCACGCGTTCTGGCAGAGCTACCCGCACGGGACGCCGCTCGCCACGTTCACCGGGGAGGAGGATCGCTCGTTTCTTCTGGGGGAGGCGTTCGGCATCGAGCGCGGCGGCGGCCGGGGCGAGCCAGCCTTCCTGGAGCCCCACGTCCTCGAACCCGGCGGCGAGGCCTGCTTCTGGCGCCAGGAACGGGGCGGTACCCTCACGGAGATCGTTCTCGAGGCCCCCGCGACCGACGCGCTCATCCGCGAGACCTGGATCCGGATGGTCTGGGACGAGCACGACCGCTGCGATGTCCTCGCTCCCCTGGGCTACTTCTTCGGCAGCGCCGTGCAGGTCCGACCCACGCGGAGCGCCCTGCTCGCCGTCGAGCCCCTCCCGGAGGGCCGCGTGCGATTCCGCTGCCGCTTCCCCATGCCCTTCGCCCGCTCGGCCCGGATCGACCTCGTGAACCGCTCCGCCGCCCGGATCGGGCCGATCAAAGGGTTCGCCAGTTCCATTCCCTCGCGACCCCTCCCCGCCGACCACCTCGCCTACTTCACCACCACCTTCCGCGAAGGCTGGACCACCTACGGCCGCGACTGGCTCCTCGCCGAGACCCCCGGCGCCGGCTGGTACGTGGGCACCGTCCAGACGATGCTCGGCGAGCACTACTGCGAGGGGAACGAGCACTTCGCCCTCGACGGCGCGATCTCGCCCCAGATCCACGGCACCGGCACCGAGGACTACTACCTTGGCTGCTTCTGGCCGAACCGGGATTACCAGTCCCCCTTCGCCTGCTGCGTCGGCGACGTGATGGAGGAGGCGGGGAGCTTCGAGGGCGCCCACGGCCTCCGCGCCTGCTACTCCCGCTGGCACCTGGAGGCCCCGATCCCCTTCTGCTCCCGCCTCGACGCCCGCATCCAGCACGGCGGCTACGACACGATCCGCTCCAGCTACGGGAGCCTCGCCTTCTTCTACCTCCATCCCCGGCCGCTCCTCGTGGAGACGGACTTCCTCGACGTGGGCACGGCGGCGAGCGAGGCGGCCCACGGCTACTCGAGCCCCGCCAGCGAGCTCACCGCCCCCCTCGCCGCCCGTCCCGAAGGCGCCGAGCACCGGATCGAGCTCCACGACCGCGGGCGCCGCCACGCCGGGGGCGAGATCGCCTTCCACGTGGCGATCGATCCCGCCAACGCCGGAGTGCGGCTGCGCCGGCGCCTCGACCAGGCGAGCCCGCGCCAGACGGCGGAGGTCACCGTGGACGGCGAGCGAGCCGGCGTCTGGTACCACGCCGACCGCAACGAGACCCTGCGCTGGTTCGACTCCGACTTCGACCTCCATCCTCGCTTCACGGCGGGCAAGGAGCGGCTCGAGGTGCGCCTCGCCGTGCGGAGCGGAGGGGGGCGCGGCCCCTTCACCGACTTCGCCTACCGCGTGTATGCGCTCGCCGCGGAATAGTGGACCGAACACGTTCCCTTCCGCGAGGGTCCGGAGCGGGGGTTTTCGCCCCCGCGCGGGTGGCAGCTCTCCCCCGAAACCGATAGGATCCCTCGTTTGATCTGCGGGCCCACATGCCGCGTGGAAGGGGCCCGCGGGAGGTGGCCGGCATGACTCTCTCCGAATACCCGAAGACCGCGACGCTCAAGGACGGCACCGAGGTGACCCTGCGCCCCATGGTCGCCGCCGACGTCGACGCGCTGCACGCGTTCTTCGCGAAGGACGTGCCCGAGGAGGATCGGCTGTACCTCCGCGACGACGTGGCGGACCGCCGGGTCGTTGAGGGCTGGACCCGCAACATCGACTACGACCGGGTGCTCCCGATCCTGATGTTCCGGGGCCAACGGGTCATCGCCGACGGGGCGATCCGTCACAACCCCCACGGCTGGTCTCGGCACATGGCGGAGGTCCGCCTCGTCGTGGCCCGGGCCTACCAGGGGAAGGGGGCCGGATTCGTGCTCCTGAAGGAGCTGGTCCACGTGGCCCAGAGCAAGAAGGCGCAAATGCTGCTGGCGCGGGTCTTCGAAAACTCGCCCGGCGGCATCTCCACGTTCCAGAAGCTCGGTTTCCGCGTCGAAGCGGTCCTGCACGACTTCGCCACGGACATCAAGGGGCGGCGGCAGAACATCGCCGTCCTCGTGCGCGACGTCGACGAGCTGTGGACGAGCATGGAAGACCTACTGTGGCACGGCGACTGGCGCAGCGATTCCTGATCCCGCGGAGAGGCAACGATGCCCACGGAAGCGACGAAGACACGGAAGATCAGCAAGTTCATCTGCAAGGTCCTCATCGAGACCGAGCGGTGCAAGGGGTGCGGGTTCTGCGTGGAGTTCTGCCCCACCGGCGTGCTCGCCCTCGACGACAAGTACAACGCCAAGGGCTACCACCCGCCCAAGGTCGTCGACATCGAGTACTGCACCGGCTGCGACATGTGCGGCATGGTCTGCCCGGATTTCGCCATCTACGCGGTGAAGATCGGACGCCGGGACAAGAAAGGAGCGGAGTGATGGTCGAGTACACGACGGCGGACCCCGCCGGGGTCCTGACGGGCCCCCACTTCCTCGACGGCGACCATGCGTGCACCGAGGGTGCGCTCGCGGCGGGCTGCCGCTTCGTCGCCGGCTATCCGATCACTCCCTCCACGGAGGTCGTCGAGCGGATCGCGGCGCGGTTCCCCCTCGTCGGGGGCGGGATCTTCATCCAGATGGAGGACGAGATCGCCTCGTCGATCGCCATCCAGGGCGCGGTCTGGGGCGGCAAGAAGGCGATGACCGTCACTTCCGGCCCCGGCTTCTCGCTGATGATGGAGCACATCGGGCTCGCCGCCATCGACGAGGTGCCCTGCGTGTTCGTCAACGTCCAGCGCACGGGACCCTCCACCGGGCTCCCAACCCTTCCCGGCCAGGCCGACATGATGCAGGCGCGCTGGGGATCGCACGGCGACTACGAGATCATCGCCCTCTGCCCGCAATCGCCCCAGGAGTGCTTCGACCTGACGATCGAGGCCTTCAACCTGAGCGAGATCTACCGCACGCCCGTGCTCCTCATGATGGACGAGTGCGTCGGGCACATGACCGAGAAGGTCGTCATCCCGGAGGCGTCCGGGATCCGGGTCGCCCAGCGGCGGTGGACCACGAAGAAGCCGGGCGAGTACCTGCCCTTCGAGCCGGTCGAGGACATGGTGCCGGAGATGGCCAAGGCGGGCGACGGCTATCGCTTCCACGTCACCGGGCTGACCCACGATTACCGCGGCTACCCGGTGATGAGCGCCGAGTGCCAGGAGCAGATGCTCAGCCGCCTCGTGGGCAAGATCCGCCAGCAAGAGGCGAAGATCCGGCACATCGAGACGGAAGGGCTCGCGGACGCCGAAGTCGTGGTCCTCTCCTACGGCATCACCGCCCGGGTCGCGCTGCGGGCCATCCAGCTCGCGCGCGAGAAGGGGATCCGGGTCGGCCGTCTCCGCCTGATCGTGACGTGGCCGTTCCCGGAGGAGCCGGTGCGGGAGATCGCCGGGCGCGTGAAGGCGATCGTCGTCCCCGAGATGAACTACGGCCAGATGGTCTTGGAGGTCGAGCGGGTGGCCGCCGGCCGCTGCAAGACCATCCTCGTCCCGCACGCCGGCGGGGCGGTCCACAAGGTGGAGTCGATCCTCCGCGCCATCGAGGAGGCAGTGCGATGACCGAGTGCATGCTGGAGACGGAGATCGCTCAGAACCCCGTGGTTCCGTTCCTCCGGATGGACCGGATGCCCCACATCTGGTGCCCCGGGTGCGGGATCGGCACGACGGTGAACTGCTTCGCCCGCGCCGTCGAGGACTGCGGAATCCCGCTCGACGAGCTGGCGATCGTGTCCGGCATCGGCTGCACGGGGCGCGTGGCCGGCTACCTGGCCCTCGACTCGTTCCACACGACCCACGGCCGCGCCATCCCGTTCGCCACCGGCTTGCACCTGGCGAACCCGAAGCTGCACGTGATCGTGTACTCCGGCGACGGGGACCTGGCGGCGATCGGCGGGAACCACTTCATCCACGCCGCCCGCCGCAACATGGACCTGACCGTGGTCTTCGTGAACAACCACACCTACGCGATGACCGGCGGCCAGGCGAGCTCCACGACGCCCCTCACCGCGATCGGGACCACCGCTCCCTATGGGATGTTCGAGCACCCGTTCAACATGCCGTACCTCGCCGAGTCCTGCGGGGCGGTCTACGTGGCCCGCTGGACCACCTTCCACGTGCGCCAGATCGCCAAGGCCATGAAGGAGGCCATCCTGAAGAAGGGATTCAGCTTCCTGGAGATCATCTCGCCGTGCCCGACGCTCTACGAGCGGCGCAACCGCCTCGGCGATGGCCTCGCCCGGATGAAGTGGTACGAGGAGAACACCGATATCAAGCACGGCGAGGACACCAAGAACCTCGACATCGACTTCCAGGGCCGGATCATCTGCGGAAAGTTCGTGGACAAGGAGAAGGAGACGTTCCTCGACAGCTACAACCGCCAGTTGAAGGCCAAGCTCGGCGATCGCTTCGCGCCGTACGAGGGCTAGTCCGATGACCACCACGGAGATCAAGATCGGCGGCTTCGGCGGCCAGGGCGTCATCCTCACCGGCATCATCATCGGCCGCGCGGCGTCGATCTACGACGACCAGCACGCGACGATGACCCAGGCCTTCGGGCCCGAGGCGCGCGGCTCGGCCTGCTCGTCCCAGGTGATCGTGTCCGACCAGGCGGTGCTGTATCCCTACGTGACGCACCCCCGCGTCCTCGTCGTGATGTCGCAGGAGGCGTTCACGAAGTTCTCGCCCGAGATCGCCCCCGACGCCCTGCTCCTCTACGAGGAGGACCTCGTCAAGCTGAAGGGACTGAAGCCCACGGTGCGGACCTTCGGCATCCCCGCCACGCGCTTCGCCGAGGAGCTCGGGCGGAAGATGGTGCTGAACATCGTGATGACGGGATTCTTCACGGCGGTCACCGGCCTGATCGGTCTCGAAGCGATGCGGGACGCGGTGAAGGACTCCGTGCCCCCCGGGACGGAGGGTCTGAACCTCACCGCGTTCCAGAAAGGCTACGACTACGGCCGGAGCCTCGTCGAGGGGCGGACGGCGGTCTGCGGCGCGAAGTAGGAGCGCAGCGGGCCGGGCATCGCCCGACGGGGCGAAGCCCGGCCCGCTGCTGCTTCACCTCGCACCGGCACGGCGGGCGGGAGCTCGCCGTGCGAGGCTCTTCCCTCCGTCCCGGCCGCGGATCTCGCCCCCGGGCTTCTCGCGCGGCGCGCGAAGAAGCCCGGGGAGCGTCGATCAGTCGCGGTGGGGGGCGCAGAGGTAGCCGTTGTTGTAGTCGTCGAGCTCCTCGTAGAGCGGCCCGCCAACGCGCCACGGCGAGTTGGCGCCACCGGCGCTGACTCCGCTGCCGACCGGATACAGGGCCATCCAGGCGTCGGCGGCCGCGATCGTGGCGTCGATGCAGTCGGACTCGTTGCCGATGAGGACGTTCAGCTTCGCGGCGACGAGGGCCCGGACCATCGTGTAGGTCTTGTCGCCCTTCCGGGGTGCCCATCAGGGCGATCGCCGCGTCCTTCGCGTAGACGATCCCGCCGATCGTGATCGTCTCGACCGGCCAGGCTTCCGGGTGGTTCTTCCAGTAGCCGGGCGTGCCCGTGCCGGGCTGCTCGTAGTCGATGTCGAAGTCGAAGCGCACCAGGGTCTGCTTTTCCAGCCCCGAGGCCTGCCCCGAGTAGAGCCGCTCCCAGTTGAAGTTCTCGTTGGGATACAGGGCCCAGATGTAGGCATCGGCGACGCCATCGGGGTCGGCGCCCGGGCGCTGGAGGACGAGCGTCTGGGGATCGCCGCCGGGCGGCGTGTAGAAAACCTCCAGCATCGGGCGGAGGGTCACGTCGACGACCTCGCTGCTGGGATACGTCGTGACGGGCAGGTTCCCCTGCTCCAAGAGGACGCCGTAGTTCGGCATCAGGGCGTCGACCCAGTTCTGCACGAGCGCCGTCACGTCGGCGGAGTGCCAGCCGATCGAGTCGGGGACGAAGGAGTCGAGGACCACGGGGTCATAGGAGGCCGCGAAGTTCGTCCACGTCAGGCTCGCGGCGGCCGTCTTCGTCGCGGCGGCCAGTTGCGCCGCCCCGCGACCAGCCCCGTGGCTCGCCGTGGCGGCGGAGGCGGGAGAGTGGCTGGAGAGGAGGGCGATCGCGACGCCGGCGGGGCTCGCCTGGCCGGGCGATCCCGCCGCCCCCGACCCCGTCGCCCCCGACCTCTACCACGGTTCGGCCGGGGTGGTCCTTTTCCTCTTCGACCTCGGCCGGGCGACGGGGGAGGAGCGCTGGACCGCGCTGGCGCGGGCGGGGGCGGACGAGCTCCTCGCGAGCCTTCCCGCGTCGCTCTCCGCCCCGGCGGAGGCCGGGCTCTTTACCGGCGTGGCGGGGATCGGCCTCTTCCTGCTCTGGGCCGGGGACGCCCTTGATCGCCCCGCGGCGCGCGAGCTCGCCGCCGCCGCCGGCCGGCGCCTCCGCGAGCTCGGCGAGCCGACCGCCGGGGGCATCTCCTGGCCGATGGATCCCGCGGTTCCGACGCGCTGGCCCAACTTCGCCCACGGCACGGCCGGCGTCGCCTTCTTCCTCGCCGCGCTCTTCGACGCCACCGAGGAGCTCCCGTTCCTCGCCGCCGCCCGCGCCGCGGGCGGCGCGCTCCTCGCGAGCGGCCTGCCCGCCGCGCGCCCACCCGGGTATTGGAACAACGCCGGCCTTTGCTGCGGGACGGCGGGGGTGGGCGAGTTCCTGCTCGACCTCCACGAGAAGACCGGCCGGGCGGACGCCCTCGCCCTCGCCCGGGCCCTCGGCGCGGACCTCCTCGCCCGCGCGGCGGTGGACGAGACCGGCCGGCGCTGGCCCCTGGCCGAGCACCGCGTGCGCCCCGCGGAGGTGGCGGCCCAGACCGGGCTCATGGAGGGAGCGGCGGGGATCGGGCGCTTCCTCCTGCGCCTCGACGCCCTCGAGCGGGGCCGCGAGCGGCCGCGGCCGGTGCCGGGGTTTCGATAGCAAGGTACGAGAGGTCGCCCAGAACCGGCCGAGGAGCGGCGCCGGCGGCGCCCTCCTCGTCCTTAGGCTGGCACAGGGGTTGGCGCCTGACGGCGCCTCCCCTGCCAGCAGAACCGGCCGAGGAGCGGCGCCGGCGGCGCCTTCCTTGTCCTTAGGCTGGCACAGGGGTTGGCGCCTGACGGCGCCTCCCCTGCCGGCAGAACCGGTCGAGGAGCGGCGCCGGCGGCGCCTTCCTCGTCCTTAGGCTGGCACAGGGGTTGGCGCCTGACGGCGCCTCCCCTGCCAGCCTAACCCCCGAGGATCTTGTCGAGGGTCTGGAGCGCGCGCGCGTCGTCCGTGCCGATCGCCTTGGCGGCGGCGGCGTACTTCTTGGCCCGCTCGGGGTCGGCGAGGGGGCCGGCGCACCAGCGAGCGGCGGTGAACTGGAGGCGGAAGGAGAGCTCCTCGTCCCGGATCCCGAGAAGGAGCAACGCATCGAGCGCGTCCATGGCGGCCTTGGCCATCGTGTCGTCTTGCACCGCTTGGAACTGCGCGTCGACGACCCGTTCGAGGAGGCCTTCCTCGTTCTTTGGATCGAGCTCGCGGCCGGCCCGGATCACCGCCTCGTCCACCTGGCCCGTCGCCAGGAGCGCCTCGACGGCGCGCCGCTTGAAACCGCTCGCGTTCTGCGGATCGGTCTCGAAGGCCCAGCGCACGGCGGGGGCGAGCAGGCGCACGAAAGGGGAATCCGCTTCCTGCGCTTCGAGCCGGTCGATCACCTTCTCCCATGCCTTCACCTTCGCGTCGCCGGTGGCCTTGTCGAAGGCGGCGACGATCTCCTTGATGCTCGCGAGGGCCTCGCGTCCGCTCTTCGTGATCTCGGCGAGGTGCTCGACATACGCCTGGGGCCCGCCCTCCTGATACCCGGTCTGGGCGAACACCTCGCCCGCCACGTTCATCAGGAGCACCGTCGGGTAGCCGCGGATCCCGTACTTCTCGTTCAGCTCGGCGTTGCGCGCAGCGTTCGGGACCTTGGCCTTGGCCTCCTCGCCGTGCGGGAAGTCGAGCGCCACCAGGACGAACTCTCTCTGGACGGCCTCCAGGAACTCGTCGTGGGCGAAGACCTCGTCGTGCAGCTTGATGCACCAGCCGCACCAGTCGGAGCCGGTGAAGTCGACGAAGAGGTCCTTTTTGGCCTTCGTGGCCGCCTCCACGGCGGCGTCGTAGTCGGCATACCAGGTCTCGCCGGCGGCGGCGGGAGCGGAGAGGGTGGCGAGGGCGCCGAGGAGAAGCGTGGCGGTCGTACGGGGCATGGGTCGGTTCGTCCTTCTGGAAGTCGGGGTGGTCCCGGGATGGGCACCCCAGGATGCCACGGCCGGATCCCGTCCGCGCCGCAGCGGCCGGAAATCCCCCCCGCCGGGGCGGGCCTCCGGGAGCGGCCCGGAGGGGTACGGGGCTCAGAGAGCGAGCAAGGATTGCTCGCGAACGGGCGGCAGCGCCGTCAGGCGATGCGCCAGAAGGCATCTGAGAGGCTGTATCATGGGTTTTTGCTCAGCCTCTCAGGCCCGCTCCGTGACCAGGCGGGCGGCGAGCTTGGCGGCCCGGCTTGCGTCGGGGGCGAAGCCGTCGGCGCCGATCTCCGCCGCGTAGGCCGGGGAAAGGGGGGCGCCGCCAACGAGCACGATCACCCGCTTGCGCAGGCCGGCCGCGGCCAGGGCGTCGATCGTGCCCTTCATGTTCACCATGGTCGTCGTGAGCAGGGCGGACAGGGCGACGACGTTCGCTCCGTGCTCCTGCACCGCCGCCACGAATCGCGCCGGCTTCACGTCGGCCCCGAGGTCGTGGATCTCGAATCCGGCGCCGCCGAGGAGCGTGCAGACGAGGTTCTTGCCGATGTCGTGCAGGTCGCCTTCCACCGTGCCCGCCACGACCTTGCCCAGGGGCCGCACGTCGGCCGCCGCGAGCCGCGGCCCGAGGATCGCCATCGCCCCCTTCATGGCGCGGGCGGCGACGAGCATCTCGGGGAGGAAGAACTCGCCCTCCTCGAAGAGCCGGCCCACCTCGCGCATGCTCGGGACGAGGGCGTCCTGGAGGATCCGCGCCGGCGCGAGACCGGCGGCCAGCGCCCCCTCGACCTCCTGGCAGAGCAGGGCCTGGTTGCAGTCGACGAGGGCCTTTCCGATGGCGGTCAGCTTGTCGTCCATGCGGGGTGCATCCGGGGGTCAGGGCTCGGGAGCGGGGAGTATAGCAGGCCGGCCGGGCGGATCAGAGGCCGCGGTGGTCCTGCACCGCTTCGTACAGGGCGAGGAGGTTCTCCGGGGGCACGCGGGGCTGGACGTTGTGGATCGTGTTGAACACGAAGCCCCCGTTCCGGCCCAGGAGCGCGATGCACTCGCGGACCTGGGCCCGCACCTCGGCGGGGGTGGCGAACGAGAGCGTGCGCTGGGTATCCACCCCGCCGCCCCAGAAGGTCAGGCGATCGCCGAAGCGCTCCTTCAGGGCCGCGAGGTCCATCTCGGCCGCCGTCCACTGGACGGGGTTCAGGATGTCGAAGCCGGCCGCAACGAACTCCGGCAGAAGGGCCGCCACCGATCCGCAGGAGTGGATGAAGGTCTTCCACGTCGTGTGCGCGTGCACCCAGTCGTTTAGCCGCTTCTGGAAGGGGAGGTAGAGGTCGCGGAAGGCGCGCGGGGAGAGGAAGGGACCGCGCTGGGTTCCGAAGTCGGTGCCGGTGAGGAAGACGGCGTCGATGTCCTCGCCGACGGCGGCATGGGCGCGCTCGAGGTTGGCGAGGGCGATCTCGCACTGGCGGGCGAAGATCTCGCGCACGTGCTCGCGGCGGGAGACGGTGCTGACGTACCACTCCTCGATGTCGCGGATGCCGCGGGGATGCTTCAGCCACGGCGCCGGCACGAGGGCGATGTCGCCGAAGGCCGTGCCGCCGAAGTTGGCGACGATGGCCCGGTCGGTCGTGGCGCGGATGCGCGCCACCTCGCGGCGGAAGTGGGCGAGGTCGGCGGCGGAGAGCGGCCCGAATTCCTCGAGGTTGTCCTCGACGCGGAGCTTCGCCTCGTCGAGGGGGGGCTGGCGGACGATCGCGTCGAAGTAGTAGCCGCCCGCCGGCATGCGCCCGCTCGGCGGCGCGGTCCGGTCGCCGGCGGGGTGCATGAGGACGCTGCCGTTGGGCTCGGGATCGGTGTTGTAGCCGGCGGGCACGAGGACCGGCGTGTCGTCGAAGGCCCGCCACTCGCGCCAGTCCTCGTTCGGGAAGCCGAACATCGTGCGGGGCGAGCCGACGCCCACCACGTCGACGCCGAGGGCCTCCGCCAGATCGGGCGCGATCTCGCCGAGGTTCTGGTAGGGCTCGACGATCTTCACCGGGGTCCCCGGCGGGTCGAGGCCGAGGCCCTGGCGCAGCCGGTAGACCGACTGCACGTGCATGCCGGTAACCGGCGTCGCCCCGAGATCGAGGGGGATCCGGTCCGGCTCGGCGTGCTCCAGCGCTCGCCGCACCCGTTCGCGTGAGTTCATCGGCGTCGGTCCCGTAGTATCTTCGCTCCCCCGCCGGCCCCGGCGGAGAGCCCACGAGGATACGAGACCGACCCCGATGCTGCCGACCGCCCTCGCCCCGATCCTCCTCTCCCTCCTCGCCCTCCCCCAGGACTCCCCGCCCGCCGAGCTTCGCACCGTGGCCGAGGCGAGCGAGTGGACCGCCACCGCGACCTCGGCGGAGGTGGACGCGCTGCTCGCGCGGATCGCCGCGCGCTCGGGCGTGATGCACCTCGGGGCCATGGGCGCCTCGGCGGGGGGGAAGAGCCTCCCCTTCGCCGTCCTCGGCGATCCCCTCGTCACGACCCCCAACGCGATCCGCGCCGCGGGGAAGCCGGTCGTCTTCGCCTTCGGGAACATCCACGCCGGCGAGGTGGACGGGAAGGAGGCGCTCCTCATGCTCGTCCGCGAGCTCGCGACGACGCCCGACCATCCGCTGCTCGACGAGCTGATCGTGCTCGTGGCGCCCAACTACAACCCCGACGGCAACGACGAGATGGACCCGGGGAACCGGCCCGGGCAGGAGGGACCGGTGGCGGGGATGGGGGAGCGGGAGAACGGCATGGGGCTCGACCTGAACCGCGACTGGATGAAGGCGGAGGCGCCGGAGACGCAGGCCTTCCTCCGCGTGCTGAACGAGTACGACCCGCATCTCGTCATCGACACGCACACCACGAACGGCTCGGCGCACCGCTACGCGCTGACCTTCTCCGCGCCGCTCAATCCAGCCGGGCACGGGCCGTCGATCGCCCTCGTGCGCGACGAGCTCCTGCCGGCGGTGAGCGAGCGGATGCGCGAGCGGACCGGCTACGACAGCTTCTTCTATGGCGATTTCGACCGCGACCACACGACGTGGACCACGTATTCGGCCGATCCCCGCTTCGGCGGCGCCTACCACGGACTGCGCGGCCAGCTCTCGATCCTCTCCGAGGCCTACGCCTACGCCAGCTACCGCGATCGCGTGCTCGCGACGCGGGAGTTCGTGCGCGAGATCCTGCGCTACGTCGCCGAGCGGAAGGAGGAGGTGCTCGCCATCCACGAGCGGGCGAAGGCGGACACGATCCGCGCCGGCGCGAATCCCCAGCCCGACGACGTCGTCGGCCTGCGTTTCCGGCCCGCGGCCTTCCCCCGCCCGGCGGTCGTGCGCGGCTGGGCGTGGGAGACGGACGCCGGCGGCCGTCGCCGGCGGACGGAGGAGTCGCGGGACTACACCGTGGTGCACGTCGGTTGCTTCGAACCGGCGGTCTCCGTGCGCCGGCCCTACGCCTATCTTCTCGAGCCCGATTTGGATGCCGTCGTCGAGAAACTGCGCGAGCACGGGATCGCCGTCGAGCCGTTCGCGGGCGGGGCGAGCGTCGAGAGCTACCGCGTCCTCTCGATCGAGGCGGGGCGGCGGGAGTTCCAGGGGCACCGGATGCTCTCCCTCGAGGTCGAGGCGAGCGACGCGCGGATCGAGCTCGGCCCGGGGGCGGCGATCGTCCGCACCGCCCAGCCGCTCGGGAACCTGGCCGTGTCTCTCCTCGAGCCCCAGGCCGTCGACGGGCTCGCGGCCTGGAACTTCCTCGACGGGCGGATCGCGGCCGGAGAGCCCTTTCCGATCCACCGCGTCCGCTCGGCGCGCGACCTCGACTGAGGGGCCGCTCCCGCCGGGGATGGCGTCCCGGCTTGACTCGCCCGGGGGCGGATCCTAGCGTCGCGCCCTCGATCCCTGGCGTCGGTGACGGGGCCATCGCGCCCCACGGAGGACGGGAACCATGAACAAGGGTCGTCTGTTCCTGCTGAGCTGCCTGGCGCTGCTCTCCACGTCGATCTGCTTCGCGGTGGTGGGGGACATCATGGGGGCCCTCAAGACCCAATTCGTCCTGAACAACGAGCAGGTCGGCTATATCGGCGGGGCGTCCCTCTGGGGGTTCACCGTGTCGATCTTCGCCCTCGGGCCGCTGGTTGACGCGCTCGGGATGAAGAACCTCCTGCGCTTCGCCTTCCTCTGCCATTTTGCCGGCCCGCTCATCATGATTCTCGCCGTGCTGACCGGCGGCACGGCGGCGTTCTGGACCCTCTTCCTTGGCGCGCTGGTCGTCTCCATCGCCAACGGCACGGTCGAGGCGGTGTGCAACCCTCTGATCGCCACCCTGTACGCCGAGGAGAAGACCCGGAAACTGAATCAGTTCCACGTGTGGTTCCCCGGAGGAATCCTGATCGGCGGCGTGACGTGCTTCCTCCTCAACAAGTACGAGATCGGGAACTGGCAGCTCAAGCTCGCCCTGATCTTCGTCCCGACCGTGGTCTACGGCCTCCTGCTGCTCGGGCAGCGGTTCCCGGCCACCGAGCGGGTGGAATCGGGCATCTCCTTCGCCGGGATGGTGCGAGGAGCGCTCGGCCGTCCGCTGTTCCTGATCCTGCTCGCCTGCATGGCGATCACGGCGTCCCTGGAGCTCGGTCCCGGCCGCTGGGTCCCCGCCGTGCTGACGGCGGGCGGGATCGCCGGCATCCTCGTCCTCGCGTACATCAACGGCCTGATGGCGGTCCTGCGCTCCGTCGCCGGGCCCGTCGTGCACCGCCTCTCGCCGACCGGGATCCTCGTCTGCTCGGCGATCCTCGCCGGTGCGGGGCTGTACTGGTTCTCGTTCTCCGAGACGACGGCGATGGCCTTCGCCTCGGCGACCCTGTTCGCGGTGGGGATCTGCTACTTCTGGCCCACGATGCTGGGGGTGGTCTCGGAGCGCGTGCCCAAGAGCGGGGCGCTGGGTCTCGCGCTCATGGGCGGCATGGGCATGCTCGTCGTGGGGCTCGTCACCACGCCGCAGATGGGGCGCGTCGCCGACCGCTACCTCCACGAGCACCTCCACGCGACCGCTACGCGCTCCGCCCTGCAACAGGTGGTCGACGTCTATCCGGGAGCCGCCGTCAGCCTGCCCGCGGCGCACCGCAAGGACGTCGAGGCGGCCGTGCGGGCCGCGAACGACGTCCTCGCCGCCGGCACGCTGCCGCTCGGCGACACGGCTCTGGCGCTGCGCAGCGCCCTCTCCAGCACTCCCCCCGGCGAGCCCGCCACGGCCGCCAAGGGCGCCGTGGAGGCGGTCCTCAACCCCGCCGACAACTACGGCGGCCGCATGTCCTTCCGCTACGTCGCCCCCTTCTCGCTCGTGATCATCCTCGTCTTCGGCATCCTCTACCTGCGCGACCGCGCCGCGGGGGGGTACAAGGCGGAGAAGATCACGGCGTAGGGGGGGCGGGCGCGACGTCGCCGGCCGCTTCTTCGCCGGGATTCCCGGGGGATCATGCGATCCCCCGCACCTCCCCCGGCCCGCACGGCTCTCCGGAGCGGGAGCTCGCGACGGCGGCGAAGGCGAGGGCGAGCGTGCGGAGGTTGTCGCGGGCGGAGTGGGTGGGCTCGCGGTCCTCCTCGATGGCGCAGAGGAGCTCGCCCATCGCGCCGTGGAAGCCGTCGACGAACCAGCTCCCCTCCAGCACCGGGCGGGAGAGGCCGGCGGCGCGGTGGAGGGTCACCGACTGGGTCAGGAGGTCGGGACCGCTCGCGACCAGCGACCCCGCGCTCCCAGCGACGATCGTCGTGTCGCGCTGGAGGTGGCGGCTCGCGCCGTGGAAGGCGAGGACGGCGCGGGCGCCGTCGTATTCGACGAGGGCGTGGCCGAGGAGGGGCGGGCGGGCGCGCTGGCCGGGGGCGCGGGCGACGGCGGCCATGACACGGCGTGCGGGGCGCGCGATCACCGTGGCGAGGAAATCGAACCAGTGCACGGCAAAGTCGAAGAGGATCAGGTCCGGGGTGGCGTCGAACCTCGTGCCGGCGACCCATTCGTGGTTCCAGTGCACCACGGCGTCGACCGCCGCCACCTCACCTACGAGTCCCGCGCGCACCGCCTCGCGCATCCAGGCGAAGTGGGGGGCCCAGCGGCCGTTCTGGTTCACGGCGAGCCGACGTCCGCCGCGCGCGGCGAGCTCGACGAGCCGCTCGCCCGCGGCGAGATCGAGGACGAATGGCTTCTGGGAGAGGACGTGCTTCCCCGCCCGCAGGACGTCGGCCACGATCGTTTCCCGCCCCTCGGGATGCGTCGCCACGTCGACGACCTCCACCCGGAGGTCGGAGGCGAAGAGCGCCGCGTGGTTGGCGAACACCGCGGCGCCGGGATAGAACTCGTCCCGGCGCGCCGTGGCGCGCTCCCGCACCGGGTCGACGAGGGCGACCACCCGGTAGCCCGCCGTGCGGTAGGCCCGCAGGTGGTGCTCGGCCACCCCTCCGCACCCGATCAGGGCGATCGCCGGGCGGGTGCGGCGCGGATCGCGCGGGCGGTAGGGGAGCTCCGGCGCCGCGATTTCCGCGCCGGCCGCGCGGGCGCCGACGCCGTAGGGTTCGGGGGTCTCGGTCGCCGTCATTCGAGAAGCCTTACCGTCCGCTTCTCTCGCGCCGCGCGCACCGCGCTGTCGACGATCCGCTGGCCGATGCGGCAGAGGGCGGGGGAGAGGGGACCCTCGATTCGCGCGCCGTGCTCGAGGCAGTGGAGGACGTACTGCACGGGATCCTGGCGGGGTGGGGCGAGGACGTCGACGGGCAGGACGCGGCCCTCCGGATGGGCGCGGGTCTGCACCCGGATCGCGGTCTCGTAGTCGTAGCTCGTGATCGTGCCCTCGGTGCCATTGATCTCGAACCCGCACTTGGGCTGGGGCTGGTGCACCCAGGGGTCGGTGAAGGTGCCCCAGCGGGTCTCGAAGCGACAGAGCCCGGTCTCGTAGCGCGCGATCGTGATCGAGTGCTCGTCGACCTCCAGCCCCGCCGGTTCGTCCACCAGGCAGGCCACCTCGAACGGTACGGCGCCGCCGAGGAACCACGTGCCGAGCGTCGCGCCGTAGCCGAGGTAGTCGAGAAGGGCGCCGCCGCCCTCCGCGCGGCGGTAGAACCAGCTCTTCGCCTTTTCGGCGGCCCGGAACGCCGCCGTCGTCTCCCGTTTGCCCTCGAGGTGATAGAGCGGCCCGCGGTTCCCGTCGTAGTAGTTCACGTGCGTCACGCGGCCGATCGCGCCCTCATCGATGAGACGCTTGGCGGTGACGTGCGGCGGGTACCAGGCGAGGGGCCAGTTGATCGCGAGCGTCGCGCCATGGCGCGACGCCGCGGCGATCATGCGGTCGGCGTCGGCGAGGCTCGCCGCGAAGGGCTTCTCCATCAGGATCGCCGCCCCGTGGGGCGCCACCCGCTCGATCCAGTCGGCGTGGGCTCCGGTGGGGGGGCAGAGGATCACGAGGTCGGGGGCGGTCTTCGCGAGGCACTCCCGCCAATCGGAGTAGACGCGATCGGCGAGCCCGAAGGCCTCGATCGCCGGCGCCATGCGCCGCGGCTCTTCGTCCCAGATCCCGACGATCTCGGCGGCCGGATGTTCGTGGGCGAAGCGCAGGTTGTCGCCCATGTGCATGTGGCTGAAGTCGATCCCGACGATCCGCCAGGTCCGGGCCATGGGTCACCTCCGGATTCCACGGTACCCGAGCGGCATCGCCGCTTCCACCGCGCCGCTCTCAGCTCCGCTTCTCGATCTGCGCCAAGAGGTCGTCGAAGATGACGTGGTGAAAGGGCAAGAAGGCGTACCAATAGACCTTGCCGAGGAGGCTCGAGGTGTGGAAGTAGGCCGTGGTCGAGAGGCGCCGCCGCTCGCCCTCGTCCTCGACCTCGAACTCGAGCCACGCCTGGCCGGGCAGCACCATCTCCGCGCGCAGCAGCAGGCGGCGGTCCGGCTGGTAGTCCTCGACCCGCCAGAAGTCGATGACGTCGTTCACCGCGAGGGTCGTGTCGCTGCGGCGGCCCCGCGCCGAGCCCGGGCCCATCAGCAGGCGGTCGAGGAGCCCCCGGGCCCGCCACAGCCAGTTGTTGTTGAACCAGCCCGTCCTCCCCCCGATGCGGCAGACCGAGGCGAAGAGCGCGGCCGCCGGCTTCGCCGACGTGCTCGTCCACGTGCCCGTGAAGCGGATCCGCTCGTCGATCTCGTGGAGCCGGCGGGCGAGCTCGTGCCCGGGGGGATAGGCGTCGGACCAGCGCGTCGGGACCTGGTCCATCTCCTCGCGGGTGAGCGCCCGGCGGATCGCCTCGCGGTAGGGGACCGGCTCGAAGGGCACGTACCGGCGGATGTCGACGTTGCGGCAGACGGAATCGTCCTTGAGCCCTTCCAGGAGGCAGGAGGTGATCTGCGCCGGCACCGGCGTGATCAACCCCACGAAGTACGCGATCGGCCGGATGTAGGGAAGCCCGGTGCGGACGAGCAGGATCCGCCTCCCCGCCACCTCGGCGAAAACGCGCAGCATCTCGCGGTAGCACAGGATGTCCACGCCCCCGATGTCGAACATCCGCCCCGCGGTATCGGGATTCTCGAGCGCCCCCACGAGGTACTTAATCACGTCGCGGATCGAGATCGGCTGGCAGACATGGTAGGCGAGGCGAGGGAGGGGAATGACCCGCACGCGGCTCACCAGGTGCCGCAGGATCTCGTAGGAGGCGCTCCCCGAGCCCATGATCACCGCCGCGCGCAGCGAGGTGACCGGCACGCTGCCGCTGCGCAGCATGCGACCCACCGCGGCCCGGCTGCGCAGGTGGCGCGACCGGCTGCGCTCCGTGTCCCCCAACCCGCCGAGGTAGAGGATCCGGCGCACCCCGCACTCGGCGGCGATGTCGCGGAAGTTCTCCGCGCTCGCGATCTCCGCCCGCTCGAACGCCTTCCGTCCGAGCTGCAGCGAGTGGACGAGGTAGTAGGCGGCGTGGACCCCGGTCAGGGCCCGGCGCAGGCTCTCCCGGTCGAGCGTGTCCGCCTCCACCACCTCTGCTTCCGGCCACCGGGCATGGTGGACTTCGCCGTGGCCGCGCACCATCAGGCGCAGGCGGTAGCCGCGGGCGAGGAGCTCCGGGATCAGGCGACCGCCGACGTAGCCCGAGGCGCCGGTGACGAGGACCCGTCCCATCTCCGGCTGGGGCCGGGTGGGGAGCTCGAGACACCGCGGGACGGTGGGGTCCCAGGGCATCCCAGGGGAGGAGATTCCCTCCGCGGATCGGTCCTGGGGTTGGGGCACGCCATTAAGGAATACCGCGGGAGCGGCCTCCGCGGAACCGGTCCCCGCGACCGCCCGCGGCCGGAGGGGGGACGGCCGGCGGCCGGTAGCGCAGGACGGGCAGGAGGCGACCCAGCCCGCGCAGGGCGCCGTGCTCCTCGATCCACTGCGCGTACTCGACGTAGGTCGAGTCCTCGGAGAGGTGGGCCTCCTCGGCCCGGGCGCGCAGGAAGTAGAAGAGATTGATGCCGAGGAGGGCGAGGACGTGCTGGGTCGCCGCTCCTGGCCCCTCGTGGGAGAGGAAGGGCACGCTGAGCAGCCACCACGACACGTTCTTGGCGAGGTAGGAAGGGTGCTTCGTGAACCGATACGGACCGCTCGTGATGATCCCGCGGTTCGTCAGATTGGAGAAGCGCGTCCCGAACGAGACGTTGGCCCACACCCAGGAGAGCTTGGCGAGGATGATCAGGGTCCCCCAGCTCGCGAGCAGGACGGGGCTCCCGCCCATCCAATCGAGCCACGCGCCGCCGCTCCCGTAGCGGAAGAACCTCTCCTGGAGGGGTGCCCAGAACGGCCGGTACAGCGCGAGCGTCACCACCCACCCGTAGACGAACGGATTCGGCGTGCGAATGTGCGAGTCGATGACCCGCAGCGTGAGCATGTAGCCGATCGCCACGAAGGCGAGGTCGATCGCGAGCGCGAGCTGGGAGACGTACCCGACGAGACGAGGGACGCTCACCAGCGCCGCGCGCAGGTCCCACGCCGCGAAATCGACGAGGTTGCGGGCGAGGAGCGTCGTCATCAGGGGCAGGTAGAAGCCCTTGATGACCCAGTTGGAGGCGTGGCGGCGCAGCAGCCGCCAGTCGAGACCTCGCCAGCGACCCAGGAGGAGGCGCCCGGCGTGCCAGTACTCGTCCGCAGGCTCCGCCTGGTGCGCGTCGACGAGCACGACGTAGGGGATCGAGGCGGCGAGGACGAAGGGCCCCGCCGCCCGCACCAGGTCCCAGAACGGCGCGTACCACGGATCGTCGTACTCGGGGACGATCCAGTAGGCGAGCGCGACCGCCGCCACCGTGCCCCACAGGCCGGCGAGCTTCACGGTCGCCCGCCGCCACCGGAGCGGGTGGCGCCGCCCGCCTCCGGAGAGCCCCGCCGAGGCCCGGCGGTGCACGCCGCGCACGAGGATGTCGAGGAGGATCATCGGCGCGGCGGTGGCCGCGAGGCACACGACGAGGCGCAGCGTCCCCGGGAGGGCATGTTTCTCCGCGAGGTGGGAGGCCGCGAGGAAGCCCGCCACGCCGGTGAGGCACACCGTCGGGTCGGTGACGGATCGCGGGCGGCACGCGGCCATGGGGAGAGGGTACCCTGGCCGCCCGGCTGCGCGCGGCGCCGCACACTCTCAAGCGCGCCCTCTGCGATCCCGCCCTCTTCGACGGCGTCGGCAACGTTTTTTCGGACGAGGTCCTCTTCCACGCCCGGCTGTCGCCCGTGCAGCGCCCGGCGAACCTCGGCGACGAGGAGGTGGCGCGCCTCCACGCCGCGGCGAGCGCGACGCTCCAGGCGTGGATCGACCGGCGGCGCGCGGAGGTGGGCGACGGCTTCCCGGACGAGGTGACGGCCTTCCATCCGGCGATGGCGGTGCACGGCGGCCGCGGCGAGCCCTGCCTCGCCTGCGGCTCTCCCATCCAGCGCATCGTGCACGCCGAGAACGAGACGAACTACTGCGCGCGTTGCCAGACCGGCGGCCACCTGCTCAAGGACCGCGCGCTCTCCCGGCTGCTCAAGGACGATTGGCCGCGCTCGCTCGACGAGCTGTGAGCAGCGTCAGCGAAGCTGCCGCAGGGCCTCCTGGATCAGGGCCAGCGTGCCGGGGTCCGTCTCGACCTGGCGGGCCGCGGTGAGCGGGCCGACGGCCTGCGGATCGCCGATCCGCCCCAAGGCGCTGGCCGCGCGGCGCCGGGCGACCATCGCACCCTCGGCGAGGATGCGCACGAGACCGGGCACGGCGCCGCGGCCCTGGTTCACCAGCGCGGTCTCGGCACTCGTGCGCACGCTCAGGTAGGCGTCGGAGAGCCGGGCGAGGAGGGAAGGGACCACCGTCTCGTCCTTGAAGTCGCCCACGACCCTCGTCGCCCGCAGGCGGACGTCGCCGGACTCGTCGCCGAGCACTGCGTGGGCCGTCGCGAAGAGCAGGGGGGATCCGGGGGCGAGCTCGCGCAGGGCGCTGAGGGCGCGTCGGCGCACCCCCGGGACGCGGTCCTCGCGGGCGACCGCGGCGAGGCGCTCCCCGTGCTCCTTCGCCCCGAGGTCGCTCAGCGCTTGCACCGCCGCGAGCCGCACGTTCGCCGAGTCGTCGGCGAGGAGGGCGAGTACCTCGGGCACGACCGCCGTCGCCCCGATCCGGCCGAGGATGGCCGCGGCGCCGCGCCGGGCCCACGCGGCGCAGCCGATCTTCCCGAGTGCCGCCTGGGCGGCGAGGGCCAGCTCGCGCTCGGGATCGCTGAGGAGCGACGTGAGGAGCGGCACGGCCCGGTGCTCCTCCAGATCGCCGAGCGCCCGCACGGCGCGGATGCGGGTCGGCAGATCGTGCGGCGGCGCCGCCTCGCCGAGGAGGCCGTCGATGTCGGCGCGGTTGAAGCTGAGCATCGCCCGGAGCGGCGCGACGGCGGCCTCCCGGAACCCGACCAGCGCCGCGATCGCCGCCGCCCGGACGAGGTGGTAGCTGCTACCGAGGTGCTGGAGGAGGATTGGGATCGCCCGCGGATCGGCGATCTTCCCCAGCGTGGCGAGGGCCGCGCACTTCGCGAGCTTCCGCTTCGTGTGCTCGAGGGCGATGACGAGCGGGGTCACCGCCTCCGGACCGAAACGCACGAGGGCCGCCACCGCCTGGGCGCGCACCTCCTCGGCGAGATCGCCGAGGGCCTGGATCAGCGGGCGGATCGCGGTGGGCCGGCCGATCTTGCCCAACGCCGCCGCCGCTTCCGCCCGCACGAGGCGGCTCTCGTCGTCCAGGGCACGGACCAGGGCCGGCTCCAGGGCGGGATCGAGGATCGACCCCATGATCCGGACCGCGTGCCGGCGGATCGGCTCCCATACGCTGCCCGCCGCCTCGCGGAGCAGGGGGGAGGCGTCTCGCCCCAGATCCCGGAGCCCTTCCGCCGCGAGCTCGACGATCACCCGGTCGGGGATGTTCAGCATGCGGACGAGCACGCGGGCGAGCTTCACGTCGCGGCGCTCCACGATCTCCACGACCTTGTCGCGCAGGACAACGAGGGCCTCGTTGCGCACGAGCCACTCCTCGTCGTGCACGAGCGCCACGAGGTGGTCGATGATCCGGTGGTCGCCGAGCTTGCCGAGGGCGGCGGCGGCGGCCCAGCGGATGCTGGCCTCCGGCGCGGCGATGATCTTGGGGCGCAGGAGCTCCGCCGTGGCCGCCGTGTCCCCGCGCCGGCCGAGGGCGAGGATCGCCGCGTGCCGGACGTCGCTGACCGGGTCCTCGAGGCCGGCGAGGAGCACGGGGAGGATCTCCTCGCCCGCACGATAGCCGAGGCCGATGAAGGCGAGGCGCCGCGCGTGCCAGTCGTCGCTGCCGCGGGCCGCGGCGATCAGGTCCTGCACCGTTGCTTCCATGGGCGCCTCCCGCGGATCCGCCTATCGCCGCTCGATGGCGCCCCGGCAGGTCTCCTCCAGGGCGAAGGCCGTCACCTCGTAGCCGCAGTCGATGTCCGCCAGGTGCTGCACGGCCGCCCGGAAGCAGCCGATGCGCGCGCACGTCAGATCCTGGAGCGAGATCCCTCCCTCGAGCAGCTTCTCGCAGCTCTTCAGGTAGATGCAGCGGTGGACCGTGATCTCCAGGCGATCGGGGTTGATCTCCTGCAGCTCGAACTGGGTCGCGTCCTCGAACGCCCCGGCCCGGACCCCGATGCGGATGTACTCCGCCACGGCCTCCCGGATCGACTCCGTGCGCTGGGCCCGCACGCCGTGGTCGATCTCGAGGACGCTCAGGAAATTGTGCACGGCGTGCTCGTAGGCCCGCTGGCAGAACGCACGGGGGCGCGTGCCGTGGTAGTCGCGCGCGGTCTCCTCCAGGGCGCTCAGCCAGTTGAGGGCCACGATCCAGCCGGCTTCCTCTTTCTTCAGCTCGCGCATCTCTCGATCCTCCATGCCCTGCCGCCGCGGGTGACCGGACACCTCACCGGGTTTGCCGTACGATCTGAGCCCGCTGTACGATCTGGGCCCGCTTTTCCTCCGAGACCTGGTCCAGGCCCAGGAGCTCCAGCTCGCGCTTCACGGCCTGGACCGAAACGCGGCGTCCGATGCGCTGGCCGAGCTTCTCGGCCAGATCGAACACGCCGGCGTGGGGATTCGCGAACCAGATCGCGAGGAGCTCCGCCTTGTCGTCGCCGGTGATGAGGGAGAGCTCCGCGGAGAGCTTCTCGGCGGGGACCGTCCGATCCAGCTCCGCGCGCAGCTCGGCGAGGATGCGTTGCGTGTCGCGGGCGATGGCCAGCTCCTCGTTCGTGGGAACGACGAGGATCTGGACCGGTCCCGTGCCGATGGAGAGCGCGTTCTCCCCATTGCGGGCCTCGTCCATCGCGAGGCCCAGGAACTCCAGGCCCTCGAGCACGTGGGCGCGCACGAAGGCGGAGTGCTCGCCGATCCCCCCGGTGAACACGACCGCGTCGAGCCCGCCGAGCACGGCGGCGTACGCGCCGAGGTACTTCTTGATGCGCTGGCAGAAAATGTCGAGGGCGAGGGCGTGCTGCCCGCTGCCCTGGCGTGCCTCGTACTCGATCTCGCGCAGGTCGTTCGAGGTCTCCGTCAGCCCCAGCATCCCGCTGCTCTTGTTCATCAGGCTGTCGACCTTCGCCAGCGACAGCTCCTCGCGCTGGGCGACGAAGGCGACGAGCGCCGGGTCCACGTCCCCGCACCGGGTGCCCATGACGAGGCCCTCGAGCGGCGTGAATCCCATGCTCGTGTCCACCGAGCGCCCGTGGTCGATCGCGGTCATGCTGCACCCGTTCCCGAGGTGGCAGGTGACGAGGCGCAGCTCCTCGAGGGGCCGACCGAGGTGCTCGGCCGCCCGCGCCGCGACCCAGGCGTGCGACGTGCCATGGAAGCCGTAGCGGCGGATCCGCAGCTTGCGGTAGAGCGCGATGGGCAGGGCGTACATGTACGCCCGGGGCGGGAGGCTGTGGTGGAACGCGGTGTCGAAGACGCCGACCTGGGGCAGGCCGGGGAGCATGTCCGCGCAGACTTCGATGCCCTTCAGGTTGTGGGGATTGTGCAGGGGCGCGAACTGGATGCACCGCCGGACGCCCTCCTTCACGGCGTCGGTGATCAGAGCCGAGGCGTGGAACTCCTCGCCGCCGTGCACGATGCGGTGGCCGACGCCGTCGATCTCCTTCTTGTCGCGGATGACGCCGTGGATCGGGTGCAAGAGCGAGTCGAAGACGAGCTTGAGGGCGCGCTCGTGGTTCCGGATCTCGCGGGTGCTGACGATCGGCTCCCGTCCGGCCGGGGAGTAGGTGAGGATGGCGTCGCTGTGGCCGATCTTCTCGACGATCCCCTTGGCGACGACGTGCTCGTCCTCCATCGCGAAGAGCTGGAACTTGATGGAGGAGCTGCCGCAGTTGAGAACGAGGATCTTCATGCGCCCTTTCCCCGGCGATCCGCCCTGCCGTGGCCGATTCCGGGCCATACCCATAGCGCGGGCGAGCCGAGTTCGCAATCGTGATGCGCCGTTCCCATCGGTCCCGACGAATGCCCCGGATCCATCCTCCTCTCGTCATGCTCCTCCTCCTCGGCGGCTGCACTCCCTTGGCCCCGAGCCGCGAAGATTCCGCTGCCGGCACGGCGGCGATCGTCGACTCGCTCCGCTGCGAGTACCTTGAGGATCCCCTCGGCCTCGACGTTCCCGCGCCGCGCCTCTCCTGGAAGCTCCGCGCGCCCGGGGAGGAGCGGGGAGTCCGCCAGATCGCGTATCGCATCCTCGTGGCGTCGAGCGCGGAGAAGCTCGCCCGGGACGAGGGTGATCGCTGGGATTCGGGCCGCGTCGAGTCGGCGCCGGCGGCCCACGTGGAGTTCGGCGGCGGCCCCCTGCCGGCGCGGGCGGTCTGTCACTGGAAGGTGAGGGTCTGGACGGCGGCCGGTGCCGCGACGGCGTGGAGCGCCTCCGCCCGCTGGACGATGGGGCTCCTCGCGCCCTCCTATTGGAGTGCGCAGTGGATCGGCGCCGCGCCGCCCGCCGGCGTGGAGCCTCCTCCCGATCCCTGGCTGCGCCGCGTGATCGAGGTCGAGGAGCCCCCCACGCACGCCTTCGCCTACGTCGCCTCCGTCGGCTACCACGAGCTCTTCGTGAACGGGCACCGGGCTGGCGACGGCGTGCTCATGCCGCCGATCAGCGACCTCTCGCGGCGGGCGCGCACCGTCGCCTACGACCTGGCCGGCCTCCTGCGCCCCGGCCGGAACGCGCTCCACCTGCGCTTGAGCGGCGGGTGGGGCCGGTTCCCCGCCTTCGGACGGACGGACGCGCCCCTCGTCCGCGCCCAGATCGCGGTGACGCGGCCCGATGGCGCGATCGCCGCCTGGGGGACGGACGAGCGCTGGAAGGTGCAGGCGAGCCCGCGCCGGGTGCTCGGCGAGTGGCGGTTCGGCCGCTTCGGGGGCGAGCGGATGGAGGGGGAGGACGGCGTCCCGGCTCCGGATCCCGGCGACGACGATTCGGCCTGGCCCTTCGCCGCGACGTACGCGCCGGCGCTCGCGCTCTCCGCGGCGAAGATCGAGCCGAATCGCGCGCTCGTCCGCCTCGACCCCGTCGCCGTCGAGGAACGGGAGCCCGGCGTATGGCGCTTCGACCTCGGGCGCGGCTTCACGGGGACGATCGAGCTCGATGGCCTGCGCGGCGAGCCGGGAGCGACGGTCGCCGTGAGCGTTTCCGAGCGCGCCGAGGAGGAGTGCACCTACGACCAGCGGAGCGAGATCGTCCTCTCCCGCGGCGGCCCCGCGCCCGGCACGGGCTCCTTCCGGAGCCGGTCGAACTACGTCTGCGGGCGCTGGATCACCGTGCGCGGCGTTGCGAAGGCCCCGGCGGCCGCCGCGCACCTCGTCCGCACCGACTTCCGGCGCATCGGCCGCTTCGAGTGCTCGGACGAGCTCCTGAATCGGGTCTACGACACCGCGCTCTGGACCCTCGAATGCCTGAGCCTCGGCGGCTACGTCGTCGATTGCGCCCACCGGGAGCGGCAAGGCTACGGCGGCGACGCCCACGCCACGATGGAGACGGCCCTCGCGAACTACGACGTGGGCGCCTTCTACACGAAGTGGCTGGAGGACTGGCGCGACGTGCAGGGGGCGGATGGAGACCTCCCCTACACCGCGCCCACCTACGAGGGCGGGGGCGGCCCCGCCTGGAGCGGCGTCTGCGTCACGCTCCCCTGGGAGGTGTACCTCGCCTACGGCGACGCGCGGGTCCTGGAAGAGAACTACCCGATGATGCGGCGCTGGCTCGCCTTCCTCGCCACGCAGTGCGACGGCGAGCTCCTGCACTGCTACGGCCCCGCCGACTGGGGCTTCCTCGGCGACTGGGTGCCGCCCGGGCGCCAGCAGAACCGCGAGGGATGGGTCGACGATCGCTCGACGCTCTTCTTCAACAACTGCTACCGCTTCTACGTCGTGGGCCGGATGGCGCGGATCGCGGAGATCCTCGGGAAGCACGACGACGCCGCCCGCTACCGCGATCAGGCCGCGGCGATCCGTGGCGCCGTGCACGCCGAGTTCTACGATCCTTCGACGGCGACGTACGCGAACGGCGAGCAGCCCTACCTCGCGTTCCCGCTTCTCGCCGGGCTGACTCCGCCCGCGCTGCGCCCGGCGGTGACGGCGAGCCTGGAGCGCGAGATCCTCGTCGCGAAGGGCGGGCACGTCGACGCCGGGATCCATGGCACGTACTTCCTCCTGAAGCACCTGACCGAGGCCGGGCGCAGCGACCTCGTGTACGAGATGGTGGCGAAGACGGACTACCCCGGCTGGGGCCACATGCTCGCGGAGGGCGCCACGACCTTCTGGGAGCAGTGGGACGGCATCCACTCGCGCTGCCACAGCTCGTTCCTGTCCGTGGGCGCGTGGTTCCTGGAGGGAGTGCTCGGGATCCGCGTGGATCCGGAGCATCCCGGCTACGAGCGCTTCCTCGTCCAGCCGAGCCTCATCGGCGACCTCACGTGGGCGCGCGGGGAGATCGACACGATCCGCGGCCTGGTCGAGGTCGCCTGGCGCCGCGAGGGCGGCCGGCTGCACCTGACGGTGAGCGTGCCGCCGAACGCGACGGCCGAGGTGCACGTTCCCACGGCCGATCCCGCCGGGATCCGTGAAGGCGGCCGGCCCGCCGCCGCCGCGGAAGGCGTGCGGCTTCTGCGGCAGGGGAGCAGGAATGCCGTCTTCGAGGTGCTCTCCGGCAGCTACGAGTTCAGGGCGGCTTCACCGCGTTGAGTCGCCGGCGAGGACGACCCGCCCCGTGGCGGCTCAGTTGGCGATGCGGTACGCTCCCGCGGCCATGTTGGGCATCTCCGACCGCGAGTGGGCGGCGCTGCGCTTCGAAGCATTCGCGAACGACGTGCTCGGCCCGGCGATCCATCCGCGGCGGGCGGGGCTCGCGGTCGAGGTGTTCCAGACGCCGGAACGCCTCAGGATCGCGGCAGCGCAGTCCGCGAGCTACACCCCGGTCGCGATCGGCTTCCGGTGGGGGCCGGCGTGGTCGACGGCGTGGTTCCGCATTCGAGGCGCCGTGCCGGCGGAGATGGCGGGGCGGACCGTGGCCCTGCGGTTCGCCACGGGCACGGAAGCGCTCCTCTGGGCGGACGGCGGGCCGCGGCAGGCGTTCGACGCCGAGCACGACACGTGTCCGCTCCTCGCGCCGGCGCGCGGCGGCGAGGCGATCGACCTCCTCGTCGAGGCGGCCTGCAACATGCCCCTCGGCGCGAGCGCGTTCTGGTGGGAGCACCCCGAGGTGCGGCGGCGGTGGGAGGGGCCGGAGCCGGGGCGGTTGGAGGCCTGCGAGCTCGTCCTGGTGGACGAGGAGCTCTGGCGGTTCCGCGCCGATTTCGACCTCGCGCGGCGGCTCGCCCTCGCCCTGCCGGCGGAGGACGCGCGGGCCGGCGAGCTTCTGGCCGGGCTGCGCCGGATCGAGAACGGGATCGACCCCCGCGACGTGCGCGCCGGACTCGCCGCGGCCCAGCGGGAGCTCGACCAGCTCCTCGCCGGGCGCGGCAGCCGGGGGACGACGATCTGCACCGCGGTGGGGCACGCGCACATCGACACCGCCTGGATGTGGCCGATCGCGGAGACGCGGCGGAAGGTCATGCGCTCGTGGGCCACCGTGCTCGCCCTGATGGAGCGCTTCCCGCAGCTCCACTTCCTCGCGAGCCAAGCCCAGCAGTACGCCTACCTCGCCGAGGACTCGCCCGCCCTCTTCGCCCGGCTCCGCGAGCGCGTCGCGGAGGGGCGCTGGGAGGCCGGCGGGCCATGTGGGTGGAGTGCGACGCGAACGTGCCCTCCGGCGAGTCGCTGATCCGCCAGATCCTCCACGGCACGCGCACCTGGCAGAGGATTTTCGGCGCCCACGCGCCGCAGCGCTTCCTCTTCCTGCCCGACACCTTCGGCTTTCCGGCCAGCCTGCCCCAGATCCTGGCGGGGTGCGGGCTCGACACGTTCCTCACCGACAAGATGGCGTGGAGCGAGCGCAACGAGTTCCCCCACGTGACGTTCCGGTGGCGGGGGATCGACGGCACGGAGGTGCTCGCCCACCTGCTGCCGGGCCAGAACTACAACGCCCCCTTGCAGCCGGCCGATCTCCTCGCCGGCGAGGGGCGCGTCCTGCGCCAGGATCGCCCGCCGGTCGGCGAGGCGCACGTGGCGCTCGATCGCTGGCTCCAGCCCTTCGGCTACGGCGACGGCGGGGGCGGGCCGACCGCCGAGACCGCGCACCGCGCCGCGCGCGCCGCCGACGTCGAGGGCCTGCCGCGGGTCGAAGAGGGGCGGGTGGACGCCTTCTGCGCCGCGCTGCACGCTCAGCGGGCGCGGAAGCGCGCCGCCACCGGGCGCGACCTCTTCGTCTGGGACGGCGAGCTCTACCTCGAGACCCACCGCGGCACGCTCACGACCCAGGCCTGGCTCAAGCGGGCGAACGCCCGGGCCGAGCGGCGGCTGCGGGCGATCGAGATCCTGCTCGCCTCCGCGCCCGATCCGGCGGTCGCGCGGGAGCTCGCTCCGGGCCTCGACGCGGCGTGGGAGGTCGTGCTCCTGCACCAGTTCCACGACATCCTGCCCGGGAGCTCGATCGCGGCGGTGTACGACGACGCGCGGGCCGCCTACGCGGCGCTCGAGGCGGAGCTCGACGAGTTCCTGGCGGCCGCGGCCCGTGCCCTCGCCGCCCGCGCCGACCTCCGCGGGCGCGCCGCGCCGCTGCTCGTCCTCAACCCCTGCGCCCACCGCCGCTCCGCCGTAGTGCGGTGGGGGGAGCGGCGGCTCTTCCTTCCCGACCTGCCCGGCCTCGGCGCGCTCGTCGCCGACGGAGCCGCCGAGGGCGTCGACCCGGAGGGCGGCGTGGAGACGACGCCGCGCTCGCTCCGGAACGCGCACCTCTCCGCGACCTTCGACGCTGCCGGTCGCCTCGTCGACCTGCGGGCGCGCGCGCTCGACCGGCCGGTGAACGCGGTCGGACCGGACGGTGCGGCGCTCGCGATCGATCGGCTCGTCGCCTACGCGGATCGGCCGCGGCGGTGGGAGGCGTGGAACGTCGACGAGGACTACACCGACCGCGCCGAGGCCGTCGACGGCCCGCCGGAGGCGGTCGAGGTCGTCGAGGCGCGCCCCCTGCGGGGGACGATCGAGGTGCGCCGCCGCTTCCGCGCGAGCACGCTCGTGCAGCGCACTTCGCTCGACGCCGGCGCGCGGCACCTCGAAGTCGAGCTCTTCGCCGATTGGCGCGAGGAGCGGACGCTCCTGCGAGCGCTCTTCCCGACCGCGATCCGCGCCCGCCATGCCACCTGCGGCATCCAATTCGGCCACCTCCTGCGCGCCACCCACCGGAACACCTCGTGGGACGCGGCGCGTTTCGAGGTGCCCGGGCACCGCTGGATGGATCTCTCCCAGCCGGGTCTCGGGCTCGCCGTGCTCGACGACGGGATCTACGGGCGCTCCTGCCACGAGAACGTCCTCGGCCTCTCCCTCCTGCGCAGCCCCTCGTTTCCCGATCCCGGCGCCGATCGCGGCGAGCACACGATGCGCTACGGCCTCCATCCCCACGGCGGCGACTGGCGGGCGGCCGGCGTGCCGCGCGCCACCGACGAGTTCGCGGAGGGGACGGTTGTCGTTCCGCTCGCGGGGCTCGCCGGCGGCGCCGAGGCGGAGCTCCCCCGGCCCTTCGATCTCGTCCTCGAGGAAGGCGACGTCGAGGTCGCGTGCTTCAAGCCGGCGGAGGACGGCCGCGGGCGGATCCTGCGCCTCGTGGAGCGCCACGGTGGGCTCGCGCGGGGGCGGATCCTCTGGCGCGGGAGCGCGCCGGCGGTGCGCCCCGTCGATCTCCTCGAGCGACCGGCCACCGCCGCGGAGGAGGCGCGGGCAGAAGACGGCGCGACGCGCTTCGTCCTGCGCCCCTTCCGGATCCTGAGCCTGCGCGTCGGGTCGTGAGCCGGTCCCGCCGGGCGGAGCGGCGAGGGGCCAGAAACCGCCGGAGATCACCGGGGCGGGCTTCTCGCCGCCCTCCTTCCCGCCGCCCGCCTCGCCGAGGAGCCGGTGGTGGAGCTCCTTCACGAGGCCGCGCAGCGCGTGCACCTCCTCGCGCAGAGCGTGGACCTGCTCTTCGAGCGCCGAGAGGCGATGGGCGATGTCTCCATCGGGACCCGCCGCGGAGTGGCGCAGCTCGTCGAGGTGGCGCTCGAGCTCCTTCGCCTCCCGCTCGAGGTCCTCGGCCCGGTCGGGGAATCCGCCCGCGTGCAGGTTCTCGACGGCGATGCGAAGGTGGTGGAGGCGGCGCTCGGTCTCGGCGGCCTCGGCGTCCACCGGCGGGCCCCCCCAAGGCTCGGAAGCCTCGTACAGGTATCCCCTCCTCAAGGTCACCTTCGCGTGGGTGGGGAGCTCCAGGGTGTACGATCCCTTTTCCCGCAGGTCGGCCTCGCGCTTCTCCGCTTCGGCGAAGAGCTCCTTCGCCTTTCGGAAGTGCTCCTTGGCGCCGGCGAGGGCGAGGGTGGCGACGAGGCCGGCGGCCAGGCCCCCGTGCCAGGCCCGCCCGGCGTCCGCGCCCCCGCCGTGCGCCGCGCAGAGCCGCTCGATCCGCCCCGCCAGGCCCGACGGCCGCGCGGCCAGGCCAGTCGCGAGAATGCTCCCGCGCCGGCGCCGTCCCTCCACCATCCATCCCGCCACTTCGGCCAGGGCGCGCGCCAGCGGCAGGCCGTCGCCGAGGAGGCGGGCCGCCAAGCGATCGGCGCGGACCTCGGCGAGGTCCTGCCAGCGCCGCCGCGCGAACCGCTGCGCGGGCTGCACGACGAGGAGGGCCTCGAGGATTCGTGCGGGGGCGAGCCAGAGGGGATCGCGGCGCAGGTGATGGGCGAGCTCGTGGGCGAGCATCCCCTCGAGGGCGGGCGGGTCGAGCTTGCGCCGGGCGCGCGCCGGCAGGCAGATCTCGGGGGAGAGGAGGCCGAAGGCGACCGGCACCACGAGATTCTCCGACTCGGTGAGCCGCACCGCCCCGCGCCGGCCGGCGCGCGCGAGGAGCCGGGCCAGCGTGCCCGTCGCCGCCGGATCGGCGACCACCACCCGATCGGCGATCGCCCGGCGGAAGCGCCGCCAGCGCCACGCA
>JBFMCU010000156.1:0-21346 GCA_040754415.1 Planctomycetota bacterium | reverse complement strand
GCCGCGCCGCCGGCGCTCGCCGCGGCGGCCGCGCCGGTCGGCTCCGCGGGCGCCGGGGTCGCCGTGTTCCTCGCCTCCGTTGCGCTCCTCGTCACCGCCGGCACCTCCGCGTATCTCTACGACCGCTTCGACACGGCGCACGCGGCGCAGAAGAACGAGATCGAGCGCACGGCGCGCGACGCGCAGGGGCGGATCGACCGGACCGACGAGCGGATCGGCATGCAGCTCGAGGAGGCGCAGGAGAAGATGAGCCGGTCCGAGCAGGACCTCGCGGTGCTCCAGGTCCGGCTGGACGAGGCCGCCAAGTCGATCGGCGACCGGGTCAGCGACCTGCGCACGGAGGTCGCCCGCCTCGCGGAGGAGATCACCGGGCTGGAGGAGGTGCGCGTCGAGGTCTCCTCGCACGGCAAGCAGTTGAACCAGATGAGCGGGCGGGACGCCGATCTCACCAGCCAGATGCTCCGGCTCGCCGATCGCCTCCGGGAGCTCGAGGAACGCCCCGTGGAAGCCCCGGTGGCGACCGCGCCGGTCGAGACGGAGCCATCGCACCCCGCCTGGTGGTCCCACGTGGGCGACCTGAAGAACACGAGCTCCAGCACGCGCTGGCAGGCCGTCACCGCCCTCGGCGACACCGCGGATCCCGCCGTGGCCGAGTACCTCGTGCCGATGCTGAAGGATGTCGACATCTTCGTCCGGATGGCGACGGCCCGCGTGCTCGGCGACCTGCGGGCGCCCATCGGCATTCCCGCGCTGATCGACGCCCTCGAGGATCCCGAGGCGAGCGTGCGCGAGGCCGCGGTGGTCGCCTTGCGCGCCGTCACCGGGCGCGAGCAGAACTTCGATCCCAACGCCAAGGAGTCCGACCGCGCGAAGGCCGTCCGGCGCTGGCGCGAATGGTGGGAGAAGGCCCAGGACGAGTTCCTGGGGAAGGCCGGCGGGTAGCGCGGAGCCCGGACGGAAGCCGCCGCTACAGGCAGCAGACGAGGTTCCGGTCCCCGTAGCCGTTGTCCACCCGCGAGACGTACGGCCAGTACTTGTGCTCCCGCGTCCAGGGGGCGGGATAGGCGGCCAGGGCCCGCGAGTAGGCGTGCGGCCACTCGTCGGCGCAGGCGACGTCGGCGGGGTGCGGGGCGTGCTTGAGCGGGTTGTCCTCGCGACCCAGCGCGCCGGTCTCGATGGCCCGGATCTCCTCCCGGATCGCCAGCAGCGCATCGGCGAGCCGGTCGAGCTCGGCGCGCGACTCGCTCTCCGTCGGCTCGATCATCAACGTGCCCGCCACCGGGAACGACATCGTGGGGGCGTGGAAGCCGTAGTCCATCAGGCGCTTGGCCACGTCCTCGCCGGTCACGCCCGCGCTCTTCTCGAACGGGCGCAGGTCGAGGATGAACTCGTGGGCCACCATCCCCTGCTCGCCCGTGTAGAGGATGTCGAACTGCCCGGCGAGCCGCTTCGCCATGTAGTTGGCGTTGAGGATCGCCACCTCGCTCGCCCGCCGGAGCCCCTCCGGCCCGAGGAGCGCGATGTATCCCCACGAGATCGCCAGGATCCCCGGGCTGCCGTAGGGCGCGGCCGAGACCGGGCCGATGGCGCGCTCGCCGCCGCCGCGCACGAGCGGGTGGCCGGGCCGGAAGGGCGCGAGGTGGGCGGCGACGGCGATCGGGCCCATTCCCGGCCCGCCGCCGCCGTGGGGGATCGCGAAGGTCTTGTGGAGGTTCAGGTGGCAGGCGTCGGCGCCGATGTCGGCCGGCCGGCACAGCCCCACCTGGGCGTTCAGGTTCGCCCCGTCCATGTACACCTGGCCGCCGTGCTGGTGGACGATCGCGCACACCTCGCGGATCCCCGCCTCGAACACGCCGTGCGTGGAGGGATAGGTCACCATCAGCGCGGCGAGCTCGCCGGCGTGCTCCGCGGCCCTGGCCCGGAGGTCGGCGAGATCGATGTTCCCCCGCGCGTCGCAGGCGACGGGCACGACCCGCATCCCCGCCATCACCGCGCTCGCCGGGTTCGTGCCGTGGGCGGAGGCGGGGATGAGGCACACCCGGCGGTGTTCCTCGCCGCGGCTCGCGTGCCAGGCGCGGATCACGAGCAGCCCGGTGTACTCCCCCTGCGAGCCGGCGTTCGGCTGCAGGGAGATCGCGGGGAAGCCGGTGATCTCGACGAGGGCGGCCTCCAGCCGCGCCAGCAGCGCGGCGTAGCCCCGGGCCTGCTCGGCGGGCGCGAAGGGGTGCAGATCGGCGAGCTCGGGCCACGTGATCGGGATCATCTCCGCCGTGGCGTTGAGCTTCATCGTGCAGGAGCCCAGGGGGATCATGGACGTCGTGAGGGAGAGGTCGCGCGACTCGAGGCGGCGGATGTAGCGCAAGATCTCGTGCTCCCCGTGGTAGCGGTGGAACACGGGAGCGGAGAGGTAGGAGCTCTCCCGGGCGTGCGGCGGGGGGAGCGCCGGGTCCGCCTCCGCGGCGAGGACGTCGCGCGCCGGCGCGCGAGCGCCCGCGACCTCGGCGAAGGCGGCGAGGAGCAGGTCGAGATCCTCCTCGGTGATCGTCTCGTCGAGCGCGACGCCCACCGCGTGCGCGCCGAGGGGGCGGAGATTGATCCCCCGCGCGACGGCGGCGGCGAGGGCGGCGGCGGCCGGGCGGGAGCCGAGGTCCACGCGCAGGGTGTCGAAGAACGGCGCAGCGGGAAGGGCGAATCCGAGCCGGCGGAGGCCGGCGGCGAGGATCGCCGTCTGGCCGTGCACGCGCTCGCCGATGCGGCGCAGCCCGGCGGGGCCGTGGTACACGCCGTAGAACGCGGCCAGAATGGCGAGGAGCACCTGGGAGGTGCAGATGTTGCTCGTCGCCTTCTCGCGGCGGATGTGCTGCTCGCGGGTCTGGAGGGCCATGCGCAGCGCCGGCTTGCCGCGCGTGTCGCGCGAGCGCCCGATGATGCGCCCCGGCACCTGCCGCCGGTTCTCGTCCCGCGTCGCGAAGAACGCGGCATGCGGCCCGCCGAAGCCCATCGGCACGCCGAAGCGCTGCGCCGAGCCGACGGCGACGTCGGCCCCGAACTCGCCGGGGGGCCGCAGCAGGGTGAGCGCGAGGAGATCGGTCGCCACGACCACCAGCGCGCCGGCGGCGTGGGCGCGCGCCGTGAAGCCCGTGTAGTCGAGGACCGCCCCCTCGCTCGCCGGATACTGTACGAGGCACGCGCATGTCGCGCGGCCCGGGAACGCGAAGCTCGCGTGGTCGCCGACCACGACCTCGATCCCCAGGGCCTCGGCGCGAGTGCGCACGACGGCGATCGTCTGGGGATGGCAGAGCGCGGAGACGAAGAAGGCGTTCTGCTTCCCGCCGCGGAGGCGGTGGCCCATGCACAGGGCCTCCGCCGCCGCGGTCGCTTCGTCGAGCAGGGAGGCGTTGGCCAGCGGGAGCCCCGTCAGGTCGGAGACGAGCGTCTGGAAGACGAGGAGGGCCTCGAGGCGGCCCTGGGCGACCTCGGCCTGGTAGGGCGTGTACTGCGTGTACCAGCCCGGGTTCTCCAGCACGTTGCGCAGGATCACCGGGGGCACGATCGTCCCGTGGTAGCCCAGGCCGATGCAGGAGCGCAGGACGCGGTTCTTCCCGGCGAGGGCGCGCATCTCGGCGAGGTGGGCGGACTCCGTCCGGGGACCCTCCAGGGCGAGGGGCTGCCGCAGGCGGATCCCGGCGGGCACCGTGCGCAGGACGAGCTCCTCGAGGGAGTCGAGGCCGAGGACGGCCAGCATCGCGGCGACGTCCGCCGGGGACGGGCCGAGATGGCGGTCGGCAAAGGCCGCGGGGGGGGCGAGGGGGAGGGTCTCGAGCGACGTGGTCACGGCGGGTCCTGCGCGGGGGGGGGAGAGTTGCGGGAGGGGAGGGCCTCGCGCGCGTTCGCGCTGCGGGCGAGGAACGGGGGATTGTAGCCCCGGCCCCCGGTCCGTCGAGGCCGCGCGAGTCGAGGGTGGCGCGCCGGTGCCCCCCGGCGCATCCTCGTCGGGAGCCATGACCAGCCATCCGCGCCTCGCCGCGTTCCTCTTCGCCGCCACCACCGTCCTCGCGCCCGCGCTCGCCCGCGACGAGGGAGCCGGGGCGCGGGGCGCGGGCGATCCCTACTTCCCCGACGCCGGCAACGGCGGCTACGACGCGCTCCACTACGACGTCACCCTCGACGTGGACGTGGCCGCGGGGTCCGTGGACGGGGTGGTCGTGCTGACGGCGCGCGCGACGCAGGGGCTCGCCGCCTTCGACCTCGATCTCGTGGGGCTCGAGGTCCTCGAGGTCGCCGTCGACGGCGAGGCGGCCGCGCACGCACGGGACGGGCGCGAGCTCGTGGTGACGCCGGGCCGGCCCCTCGCCGCCGGGCAGGAGTTCGCGGTCCGCGTGGCCTACCGGGGCGTGCCGGCGCCCGCCCCCGACGAGTCCGTGGCCGGGATGGGGCTCGCGGGAACCGGCTGGTTCCATACGGGGGGGGGGATCTACGTGATCAGCGAGTGCGTCGGGGCCGCGGGGTGGCTGCCCTGCAACGATCACCCCTCCGACAAGGCGACCTTCTCCTTCCGGGTCACGGTTTCCGATCCCTACGTCGTCGCCGCCAACGGCCGTCTCGTCGAGGAGATCGACGGCGAGGGCGAGCGCACCTTCGTGTGGCGGGCCCGGGATCCCCTGGCGACCTACCTTGCCACGATCGACATCGCCGAGTTCGCCGTCCGCACGGAGGAGGGGCCCGGCGGGCTGCCGCTCTCCCTCTACCATCCGAAGGACGCGACTCCCCGCGAGCTCGCCGCCTTCTCCCGCACCGGCGAGATGATCGAGTTCTTCGCGGCGCGGTTCGGCCCCTACCCCTTCGAGAGCTACGGGGGCGTGCTCGCCGGCGCGGACCTCGGCGGCGCCCTGGAGACCCAGACGATGCCCGTCTACAGCCGCCACTCCGGGGAGGGCACGGTGGCGCACGAGCTCGCGCACCAGTGGTTTGGCGACTGCGTCGGGCTCGCCTCCTGGGAGCACATGTGGCTGAACGAGGGCTTCGCCACCTACGCCGAGTGGCTCTGGCGCGAGCACGCGCGCGGCCCGGAAGCCCTGGCGCGGATCGTCGAGCGTTCGCTGCGGATGGCCCGGCGCGTGGGGCTCGGGTCTCCAGTCGACCCCGGGGTCCGCGCGGTCTTCAGCGGCCGGACCTACACGCGCGGCGCCCTCGCCCTGCACGCCCTGCGGGCCGAGGTGGGGGAGGAGACGTTCTTCGCCATCCTGCGCACCTGGATCGACGAGCACCGCCACGGCATCGTCACCACGGCCGACTTCGAGGCCCATTGCGCGAAGGTGGCGGGCCGCTCCCTCGACGCCTTCTTCGCGACCTGGGTCCACGGCGAGACGCTGCCGCCGGAGCCCTCCGCTGGCGCGGCGGACGGTCCGGCGGAGGGCGGCGGGGGCTGATCCTCGCCTGCCCGGCGGCTCACTGGCCGCACGCGGCGGCGAGACGGATGATCGCGATGGCGGCTCCCGCCGGATCGGCGAGGACCGCGAAGCGCCCCACGCCGGGGACGTCGGTCGGCGGGAAGCAGATCCGGCCGCCGAGACCCGGGACGCGCTGCGCGTCCGCGTCGCAGTCGGCGACGGAGACGTAGATCATCCAGTGGGAGGGGAGCTCGCCCATCTCCGGGGTGATCGCCATCATCCCGCCGGCGGGCTGGCCGCCGAGCTCGAAGATCGTGTAGACGAGGGGACCCATGTCCTGCGTCTTCCGGTCCCAGCCGAAGAGCGCGGCGTAGAAGTCGCCGGCGACGTCCACGTCCCGGGTCATCAGCTCGAACCAGCACGTCGTGCCGAGCTCGCCGGCGAGCTCCATGCCGCGGTGCCGGCGGGCCTGCCAGAGCGCGAACCAGGCGCCGGTCGGATCCTGGAGGAGCGACATGCGGCCGAGGTCCATCACGTCGAGGGGGCCGAGGACCACCGTGCCGCCGAGCTCCTTGGCCCGCGCCGTCGCGGCGTCGGCGTCCGCCACCGCGACGTAGGCGAGCCAGTGGGGCGGGACCCCCTGGGCGAGCTGCTCCTTCTGCAGGTTGTACAGGCCCGCGATCTCCCGGTCCCGGAGGCGGAAGATCGTGTACGCGATCCCGCCGGCGGCGCAGGACTCGCCGGCCCCCGCCGGGGACGGGGCGCCCGTCCATCCGAAGAGCTGCCCGTAGAAGCGCATCGCCCCCGCGGGGTCCGTGGTGCCGAGCTCGATCCAGCAAAAGGTGCCGGGGACGGGAGGTGCGTTCTTCTTCATCGGCTGCTCCTGCTCGCGAGGGGTGCGCGGGATCCCGCCGGCCGCACCGGCCCGCGGGGGAGGGGACGAGCATACGCGCGGCCCGCCGGGGCCGCGAGGGGAGGGCGGCGGGGCGGGCGAAAACGGCGATTCGGGGGCGAGGTTCCGCGCGGAGATCGCTACCTTGGCGGTCCTCCGACCCCTACGACAGGATGGCCAAGATGAGCACGCGCACCGAAACCGATTCGATGGGTCCGATCGAGGTCCCGGACGACGTCCTGTGGGGAGCGCAAACGCAGCGCTCGCGGCTGAACTTCAAGATCGGCGGCCACACCTTCCCGCGCGAGATGATCCGCGCCCTGGCCGTCGTCAAGAAATCGGCGGCCCGGGCCAAC
Organism: Planctomycetota bacterium; assembly: GCA_040754415.1. Taxonomy (GTDB): domain Bacteria; phylum Planctomycetota; class UBA1135; order UBA1135; genus JBFMCU01. The sequence goes on along the minus strand of JBFMCU010000156.1, from coordinate 14,708 downwards.
ATCGAGCTCGGCGAGCTCGACATGCTGAGCCCCGAGGAACGGACCGCGATGCTCACCGCCGCCGACGAGGTGATCGAGGGGAAGTGGGACGAGCACTTCCCGCTCGTGGTCTGGCAGACCGGATCCGGCACCCAGACGAACATGAACGCGAACGAGGTCATCTCGAACCGCGCGATCCAGATCCTGGGCGGGAAGATGGGCTCGAAGTCGCCGATCCACCCCAACGACCACGTCAACCGCTCCCAGTCCTCGAACGACGCCTTTCCGAGCGCCATGCACGTCGCCGCGGCGGAGGCGGCCACGGGGCGCCTCCTGCCGGCGCTCGCCGCGCTGCAGGAGACGTTCGCCGCCAAGTCCGCGGCGTGGAAGAACGTGGTGAAGATCGGCCGCACCCACCTGCAGGACGCCACGCCGCTCACGGTGGGCCAGGAGTTCTCGGGCTACGTGCAGCAGATCGCCGACGCGCGGCGGGCGATCGAGGGGACGCTCGTCGGGGTCTACGAGCTGGCCCTTGGCGGCACCGCCGTGGGGACCGGGCTCAACGCGCCGCCGCGCTACGCGGACCTCGCGGCCAAGTGCATCGCCGAGGAGACGGGGCTCCCCTTCGTGTCCGCCCCCAACAAGTTCTCCGGGCTCGCGGGCCACGACGCGCTCGTCCACCTCCACGGCGCGTTCCGGGTGGCCGCGGTGGCCCTCCTGAAGATCGCCAACGACATCCGCTGGCTGGGCTCGGGACCGCGGTGCGGGCTCGGCGAGCTGAAGCTCCCCGCCAACGAGCCCGGCAGCTCGATCATGCCCGGCAAGGTGAATCCGACCCAGTGCGAGGCCATGACCATGGTGTGCGTCCAGGTGATGGGCAACGACGCCGCGGTGGGCTTCGCCGGCTCGCAGGGCAACTTCGAGCTCAACGTCTTCAAGCCGGTGATCATCCACAACGTGCTTCAGTCCGCCCGCCTGCTCGCCGACGCCTGCGAGTCGTTCCGCGAGAACTGCATCGCGGGGCTGGAGATCGACGCCGAGCGCATCGATCGCCTGATGCGCCAGTCGCTCATGCTGGTCACCGCCCTCAACCGCCACATCGGTTACGACAACGCCGCCAAGGTGGCCAAGAAGGCCCATGCCGAGAACACGACCCTGGTCGACGCGGTCGTGGCCCTCGGGCTGATGACCCGCCAGCAGTTCGAGGCCGCCGTCGTGCCGGCGAAGATGGTGGGCCCGCGGGAGCGCTGAGCGCCAGTCTCACTCGCCCCAGCGCATCCCGAACTCGAGGACGTGCTGGCGGTTCTCGAGGTCGAAGGACGAGCCGATCTCCTCGTCCTCCATCGCCAGGTCCTCGGTCTGGAGGTAGCGGTAGCCGACGACCCACGATGCCGACGCGCCCAGGCGATAGCGCAGGCCGATCTTGCCCTGCCAGGCGGCGGCGTCGCTGTCCACGAGGCCGAACTCGTGGTCCAGGTTGCCGAAGCTCTGGTAGTCGATCCGGGGGGCGTACCCGACGCCTCCGCCGCCGTAGAGGGTGACGCGGTCCGACCACCGCCAGTCGAAGATCCCGTTCAGGAGGACGGCGGTCATCGTCAGGTCCTCGGAGGTCGAGGCGCCGACCTCGGCGAAGCCGTCGGCCCTGATGTCCGCGTCGCTGAGGTAGCCCTCCAGCTCGGCGGACCATCCCCAGCGCGTCTCCGGCGCGGGATCGGAGAGGCGGTAGCCCACGAGCCCGTGCAGGGCGAAGCCGTCGTCGAAGACGATCTCCTGGATCGGCCCGGTGGAGTTCGCGGGGCTGGCGAACCCCGCGCCGAACTGCACGTACCAGCGGCCGTCGTCGTCGTTCGCGGCGCGCGGGACGGCTCCGACCAGAGGGAGGGCGGCGAGGAGAGCGAAGGGGGAGATCCGCATGGCAGGGCTCTCGAGGGGAGGGCGGGGGAGCGGACCGGCGCCGGGGCGCGGCGGCCGCGGGGAGGGGGCCGATTGTAGGGTCCGCCCCCGCCAGGGCAATCCATCCTCCCCGCGGACCTTGGCCTCCCGCGGGCGGGGATCCCGGGCCGGCCCGCCGGGTTTCTCTGGCGTCCGGCGCGAAGGCCGCTAGAGTGCTCCCCCTCCCGGCGGGTGGAGATCCCGCGCCAGCCTCCCATGAAGATCAACGTCCGCAAGAGCACGATCAAGAAGCGGCGCCAGACCGGCTTCCTCACCCGCCAGCGGACCGCCGGCGGCCGGAAGGTGAACCGGCGGCAGCGCCGCATGCACGGGAGCTTCTGAAAGGCGGGGAAGATTGCCTTCTCCCCGCCCTTCCGATCCTCCGGCCGCCACGCCGCCCGCCGGGGCCGAGGCCTTCCTGCCGCGCACGCGGGACCAGATGCGAGCGCGCGGCTGGGACGAGCTCGATCTGGTGCTCGTCACCGGCGACGGCTACGTCGATCATCCCGCCTTCGGCGTCGCCGTGCTCGGCCGCCTGCTCGAGGCGGAGGGCTGGCGGGTCGGCATCCTCGACGTGCCGGAAGAAGGGGGATGGGGGCGCCTGCCCGCCCCGCGCCTCCTCGTGGGCGTCTCGGCGGGGACCGTCGACTCGATGGTCACGAACTACACCGCCGCCCGCCGGCCCCGCGCGCGGGACGTCTACCGGCCCGGCGGCCGGCCGGGGCGTCCCAACCGCGCCACGATCGCCTACACCGCCGCCGCCCGCCACCACTTCCGGGGCATCCCGGCCGTCGTGGGGGGGCTCGAGGCCGGGCCGCGGCGCCTCGCGCACTGGGACCACTGGCAGGATTCGTTCCGCCGCTCGATCCTCGTCGACGCCAAGGCCGACCTCGCCGTCTGGGGGATGGGCGAGCGCCAGCTCCTCGCGATCCTCGCCCGGCTCGCCGCCGGCGGCGACCTCCGGGACCTGCCGCAGACCGCCGAGCTCCGCCGCGCCGGCGATCTCCCCCCCGGCGCCCGCCCCGTGCCCTCCTTCGCCGCGCTGCGGGAGGACCCCTCGCTCCTGATCGAGCTCCATCGCGCCCTCGTCGAGGAGAACCGGCCCGGCGGGCGGCCCCTCGTCCAGGAGCACGACGGGCGCTTCGTCGTGCAGCATCCGCCGCTCCCCCCCGCCTCCGCCGCCGAGCTCGATCGCTGGTACGGCCTCCCCTTCCAGCGCGCCGCCCACCCCGACCACGCCGCCGCGGGCGGGATCCCGGCCCTGGAGACGGTGCGCTGGAGCGTGAACACCCATCGGGGCTGCCTCGCCGACTGCTCCTTCTGCTCCATCACCTTCCACCAGGGTCGCTCCGTCCAGTCGCGCAGCGAGGAGTCGATCCTGCGCGAGGTGGCGGCCCTCGCCGCGCGGCCGGAGTTCCGGGGCACGATCACCGACGTGGGCGGCCCGACGGCGAACATGTACGGGCTCGGCTGCCGGAGGCTCGAGCGGGGCGAGGCGTGCCTCGACCGCGACTGCCTGCTGCCAGAGCCGTGCCCGGCGCTCCGGATCGACACCACCTCCGAGGGCTACCGCCGGCTGCTCGCGCTCGTGCGCGAGACGAAGGGGGTGCGGCACGCCTTCGTCTCCTCCGGCATCCGCCACGACCTCCTGCGGGGCAAGCGCGGCGAGCTCCTGCCCCTCCATGGCGACCTCGTGCGCCACCACGTGTCCGGCCGGATGAAGCTCGCCCCCGAGCACGCCGCCGCGCCGGTCCTGCGGGCCATGAACAAGCCCGCCTTCGCCGAATACGAGCGCTACGAGGGCGAGTACGCCGCGGAATGCGCGGCGCTCGGCCGCGACCAGCACCTGGTCAACTACTTCATCGTCGGCCACCCCGGCACGGACCTCGCCGCGGCGGTGGAGCTCTTCGCGGCGCTTTTGGAGCGCAACTACTCCCCCGAGCAGGTCCAGGAGTTCTTGCCCCTGCCCATGACCCGCGCGTGCGTCCAGTACGTGACGGGGCGCGACCCGCTGACCGGCGAGGAGCTCTACGTGCCCCGGAGCGACCGCGAGCGGCGCCTCCAGAAGGCCCTCGTGCGCTGGAAGGACCCCGCGAACGCCCCCCTCGTCGAGGAGGCCCTGCGGGCCGCCGGCCGGGCGGACCTGCTTTCCCGGTTCCGGAGCGCGCTCGCCCGCGCCGGCGTCGCCGCGCGCCGCGCGAGCGCGGACGAGGACGAGTGGGAGTCGGCGTGATCGATCCCGCCGGGCCGCCCGGGCGGGAGCTCGATCAGTGGCCGAACTTCTCCTGGAGCAGGCCGCGGGAGGCGGCGAGACCCTTGGCGAGGATGCGCTCGTAGGGATCGACGAGGTACACGACGGGCTCCCAGAGGTTCTTGATGCCGAAGGCGACCCGGTCGGCGCGCGCGCCGGCGAGGACGGAGAAGCGGACGGGCTCTTCCTCGAGGAAGTACGCCGTCCGCTCCCGGTCGACCTCGGTGATCCCGAAGACGACCACGCCGTCGGGCTGGAACTCGTCCTGGATCCGCGAGAGCTCGGCGAGGCGCTCCGCGGTGGCGGAGGACTGGGGATCGAAGAACGCGAGGAGCGTCCAGCGGCCGGCGAGAGCCGGGGCGGGGGCATTCGCGTCGCAGTGGATCCACGCCGTGCTCTGGAGGGCCGGCGCGACCCGGTTCGTCATGTCCCGGTTGCTCGCCTCCTGCCAGAGGCCGCGCACGCTGGCGCAGCCGCCCGCGGAGAGCGCCCCCGCGGCGGCCAGGGCCAGGGCACAGGCTCGTCCCGATCGGATCATGGCGAGGATCGTAGCGAGCGGAGGAGGGGCGGGCGAGAGGGGCGGCGCCGGACGCGGGGGGGATTCCGGCGCCCGGTCCGGAGCGGCCCCGGGGGCCCGCCGGGAAGCGCCGGACGCCCGCCGGCGAGACCGGAATGGGCGTGTTCTCCCGTGGCGCGGCGCGGCGCCGGCGCTAGACTCCTCCGCCTTGTCGGCGACCGGACCGCCCCCCGGGCGGGGCATGGCCCCGGCCCCGCGCCCGGGCGAGCGAGCCACGGAGGTCGCGAGGAGGTCGAATGAAGATCCACGAGTTCCAGGCCAAGGAGCTGCTCCGCACGTTCGGGGTGGCCGTGCCGCGGGGTTTCGAATGCGCCACGCCGGAGGCCGCCGCGCAGGCGCACCGCGCGCTCGGGACGCCGGTCAGCGTCGTCAAGGCCCAGATCCACGCCGGCGGGCGCGGCAAGGGCGGGGGCGTGAAGGTGGTCAAGAGCGCCGAGGAGGCGCGGGCCGCCGCCGCCGCGATGCTCGGCATGCGGCTCAAGACCCACCAGACCGGGCCGGAGGGCCAGCTCGTCCGCCGCTTGTGGGTGGAGGAAGGCTCGGACATCGCCGGCGAGTACTACGTGGGCATCGCGATCGACCGCGAGCGCCAGCTCCCGGTGATGATGGCCTCCTCCGAGGGCGGCATGGAAATCGAGAAGGTCGCCGCCCAGAGCCCGGAGAAGATCCTCAAGGCCGCCTTCTCTCCCGCGACCGGGCTCGCCGCCGCCGACGCCAACCGGCTGGCGGAGGGGATCGGCTTCGCCGGGGAATCGGCCGCCAAGTGCGTGGACTTCATGCGCGGGCTCGCCCGGGCCTTCGTGGAACTCGACTGCTCGCTCGCCGAGATCAACCCCCTCGTCCGGACCCGGGCCGGCGACGTCGTCGCCCTCGACGCCAAGATGAACTTCGACGGGAACGGGCTCTTCCGGCACCCCGATGTCGAGGCGCTCCGCGACATCCACGAGGAGGATCCCAAGGAGGTCGAAGCCGGCCAGTACGGGCTCTCCTACATCGCGCTGGACGGCAACATCGGCTGCATGGTGAACGGGGCGGGGCTCGCCATGTCCACGATGGACGTCATCAAGCTGCACGGCAGCGCGCCGGCCAACTTCCTCGACGTCGGCGGCGGCGCCAGCAAGGAAGCCGTGACGGCGGCCTTCAAGATCCTGCTCTCCGACGCGAAGGTCGAAGGCGTGCTGGTGAACATCTTCGGCGGGATCATGCGCTGCGACGTGATCGCCGAGGGCATCTGCGCCGCGATCGAGGAGGTCGAGGTGAAGGTCCCCCTCGTGGTCCGCCTGGAGGGCACGAACGTGGCGAAGGGCAAGGAGATCCTCGGTCGCTCGGGGCTCGCGATCATCACCGCGGACGACCTGGACGACGCGGCCCGGAAGGTGACCGCGGCCGTGAAGGGCGGACGGGGCCAGGAGGCGAAGCGATGAGCATCTGGGTCGATTCCGACACGAAGGTCATCTGCCAGGGCTTCACCGGCAAGACGGGCACGTTCCACTGCCAGCAGGCCCTGGAGTACGGGACGAAGCTCGTCGGAGGCGTCACGCCCAAGAAGGGCGGGCAGCGCCACCTTGGGCTTCCCGTCTTCGATACCGTCGCGGAGGCCCGGGAGGCGACGGGGGCGAACGCCACCGTGATCTACGTCCCGCCGCCGTTCGCGGCGGCGGCGATCCTTGAGGCGGTCGAGGCGGAGATCGAGGTCGTCTGCGCGATCACCGAGGGCGTCCCGATCCTCGACATGGTGCGGGTCATGGCCGCGATCCGCGGCTCGGGCTCGCGGCTGATCGGTCCCAACTGTCCCGGCATCATCACGCCCGGGGAGTGCAAGATCGGGATCATGCCCGGATACATCCACAAGCCCGGGCGCATCGGGGTGATCTCCCGCTCCGGCACGCTGACCTACGAGGCGGTCTGGCAGCTCACGACCCGCGGCATCGGGCAGTCGACGTGCATCGGGATCGGCGGCGACCCGGTGAACGGAACGAACTTCATCGACTGCCTGCGGGCCTTCCAGGCGGATCCCGGCACCGACGGGATCGTCCTGATCGGCGAGATCGGCGGCACCGCCGAGGAGCAGGCGGCGGAGTTCCTCTCCGCGGAGGTGACCAAGCCCGTCGTCGGCTTCATCGCCGGCGTCACCGCGCCCCCCGGCCGGCGCATGGGCCACGCCGGGGCGATCATCTCCGGCGGCAAGGGCACGGCGGCCGAGAAGATCGCCGCCTTCGAGCGAGCCGGGGTCGCGGTGACCAAGAGCCCTGCCCGCATCGGCGAGACGATGGAGCAGGCCCTCGAGTCGGCCGGCCTCCTCGCCGCCGCCCGCGGCTGAACGGTCCTCGCCGGGGCTCCCCAGCGCCTGCCGCCGCCCCCCGGCCACCCGAGGGGAAGGCGCCCCCCGGACCGCGCCGCCCGCCCGGCGGTTGCGGGGAAAGCGCGGGAATTCCCGGTGCGCTACCCTCGAGCCTCGCCCGCCATCCCCCGGAGCCCCGCATGGATCTCGGACTCAAGGACAGGCGCGCCGTCGTCCTCGCCTCGACGAGCGGCCTCGGATTCGCCGTGGCCCAGGCCCTCCTCGCGGAGGGGGCCCGGGTCGCCATCTCGGGCCGCGACGAGGCGCGGCTCGCCAGCGCGCTCGCCGCCTTCTCCCCCGCCCACGGCGAGCGCGTGCGCGGCGCGCGGCTCGACGTCACCCGGCCGGCGGAGCTCGTGGCGCACCTGGAATCCGTCCGCGCGGCCTGGGGCGGCGTGGAGATCCTCGTGACGAACGCCGGGGGGGCCGCCCGCCGCGAGCGCGCTCGAGGTCGAGGACGCCGGCCTCGATGCCGCCTACGAGCTCACCCTGCGCTCGGCGATCACCGCCACGCGCACCGTCCTGCCGGGGATGCGCGAGCGGCAGTGGGGGAGGATCATCGGCCTGACCTCGAGCGCGGTGCGCGTGCCCATCCCCTCGCTCGCCTACTCGAACATCATGCGCGCCGGCCTCACCGCCTACTTCAAGTCCCTCGCCGGCGAGGTGGCGAAGGACGGGATCCTCGTGAACACGGTCTGCACCGGCGCCTTCGGGACCGATCGGCTCGCGGAGCTGTTCCGCGCCCTGGCCGCCCGCGCGGGGACGACTCCCGCCGAGGAGCGCGCCCGCTTCCTGGCCCGCATCCCGCTCGGCCGCCTCGGCACCCCGGCCGAGTTCGGCAGCCTGGTCGCCTTCCTCGCCTCGGAGCGCTGCAGCTTCTTGAGCGGCGTCGCCCTCGCCTACGACGGCGGCGCGAACCCCGCCCTCTTGTAGCGGGGGCCCGTCACCGCCGCGCCGCCGCGACCATCGCCGCGAAGCGCGCGGCGTCCGTTGGTCCCTCCTGGCGGTCGGCGACCTGGCCCTCGCGATCGAGGACGAAGGTGTACGGCAGCGGCCCGGGCACCTGCCAGCCGGCGGGCAGCGCCGCGAGCTCCCCTTGGAACGCAACGACGTCGAGCGCGTCGAGCCCCTTCTCCCGGGCGAACGCGCCGATCTCCGCCGCGGTCTCGATCCGGAGCGAGACGGCGAGATCGAAAGAGACGGCGACGACCCGCAGCCCGGCGGCCCGTCCCTCCTCCTGGAGCTGCACGAGCTCCGGCATCTCCGCCACGCAGGCGGCTCACCAGGAGGCCCAGAGGTTCACGAGCACCGCGGGATGCGCCGCGGTGGGGCGCACGTACTCGGCGAGGGCCGCCGCGTCGAGCACGCGCGGGACGAAGGCGCCCGCGGGGGCGGGCGACGAATCGGAGTCCGGGCCGCAGGCGGGCCCGAGCATGCCGAGAGCGAGGAGGGACAGAGCGGCGCCCGGGCCGATCCCGCGGCGCCGCGTCCGGCGGTCCGCCATCAGCCGTCGATCTTCCCCTTCTCCGCGGGCGGGTCGGCCTTCGTCTCCTTCGGCACCCGCTTGATCGTGCAGCCGACGGGCTTCGTCGTCTTCACGGCGACGGGCTCTCCGGCGCGCAGAGCGGCGATCGCGTCGGCGGCCCACTGCTTCACTTCCTCCGGTTTCTTCTTGCCGCCCGGATCGTCGTCCACCGCCCCGGCGTAGCGCAGATAGCCCTTGGCGTCGATCACGAAGACGTGGGGGGTGGTCTGGGCTCCGAAGCGGTCGGCCACGACGTTCCCGGCGTCGATCAGGATCGGGAAGGGGATCTTCTCGTCCGCCACGTACTTCTTGATCCTGGCGTAGGGATCCTCTCCCGGCGCGAGCTCGGTGTGGTTCGCGTCGATCGCCAGCAGGACCACCTGCGGATCGTCCTTGTACCGCGCGTAGAGGGCCTTCATGCGGCCCTCGTAGGCGATGGAGATCGGGCAGGCGATCGACCAGAAGTCGACGACCACCGTCTTGCCCAGGTACTGCTTCAGCGTGTGCACCTTGCCGTCGAGAGCGGGGAGGGCGAGGGACAGATCGACCGGCTTGTCGACCTGGAAGACCTTGGGCACCTCCTCCTCTTGCTCGGCGGCCGGGGCGTCCTGGGCGGCGAAGGGCGAGGCGCCGAGCACGGTCGAGGTCAAGAGCGCGAGGATCGAGTCGAACATGGCATTCCTCCGGGTGGGGTACGGGATCGCGGCCGCGGGATCGCGACGATCGCGCGCGCCCGCTTCTACGGCACGGCAGGGACGTGGTGGAGGGGTTTACTGGGGTTTTCCGCGGACCGCGGCCGCGGAGATCCCGACTGGCGCCTCGGGAGATCCGCCGGACGAGGACTCCTTGCCCGCCGGCGGGACCTTCGGCGCCCGCTTGATCTTGCGGCCCACCGGCCGCGTGAGGGGATCCGCGATCTTCTGGCCGGCGAGCAGGGCCTCCGTGGCGCGGCGGAGCCAGGGTCGCACCGTCTCGGGGCGCTCTCCCCGCGGGTCGTCGTCGATGCCGCCAATGTAGCGCACGTACCGCTGCCGGTCGACGAGGAAGGCGTGGTTGGCGGTCAGCGCGCCGAAGTCGTCGGCGATTCTGTTCCCCCGGTCGATCAGGAGGGGCAGCGCGAACTTCTCTTTCGTCACGAACTCGCGGAACTTCTCGAGGGGATCGCCGAGGGGCGAGAAGATCTCGTCGTAGCTCGACGCGACGAGGAAGAGCCGCACTCCCGGCGCGGGGAAGTCCTTGGCGTACTGCTCGAGGCGCGCGCGGTAGGCCTGGCACTGGGGATCGTGGAGCGACCAGAACACGATGGCGACGACCTTCCCCTCCTCCGACTTCGTGAACGCCTCCTCGAAGAGGCTCACCTTCTGGCCCTGCAGGTCCTCGAGGACGAGCTCCCCTTGGACGCGGAAGGTGATCTTGTATGGCTTCGGAGTCTCCGGCTCGCCCTTCCCCTGGGCGGCGAGCAGGACGATCGGCAGGGACGCGAAGCCGAGCGCGGACAGGCGGGCGAAAGGCGGGAACCACATGGCGGGAACCTCCGGCGGCCGGGCAAGGAGCAGATCGAGCCCGAGTATCCCTTCTGCCGCGTTTTCCGTCCAGCCGGCGCCGCGCCAGAGACCGCCGGGAGGGGGAGGACCGCGGCGCTCCGCTCCTCACAGGCCGGCGTGCGCGCGCAGGATGTCGGCCTGGCTGATCACCCCGACCAGCGCGGTCGCCTCGAGGACGGGCAGGGCCCCGACCTCGTTGCCGACGAGCGTGAAGACGGCGGCGGTCAGCGACGAGGCGGCGGCGATCACCATGGCGGTGGGGGAGGCGAAGGCGGCGACGCGCACCGCGGCGGCCGGCTCGCCCTTCTCGAGGGCGTAGGCGATCGCGCGGCGAAGGTCCCGATCGGAGAGGATTCCGTACACTCGCCCCTCCCGGAGGACGGGCAGGCGGCGGATGCGGAGCTCCCGGCAGATCCGCAGGGCTTCCGCGAGCGGGGCGTCGAGCTCGATCGTGCGCGGATCCGGCGTCATGTGGTCGCGCACGAGGGCGCGGAACCAGGGGACGCCGCGGGTCGCGCGGCACCACTCCCGGAAGGCGCGGAGGAGATCGGTCCGGGTGACGATGCCCTCGATGCGCCGGCCGGCGCGGACCACGAGCGAGCCGATCTTCTCCTCGGCCAGGAACTCGCCCGCCTGCGCGACGCTCGTCCCCGGATTCGCGGTCTGCACCCTCTCGCGCATGATCTCCCGCACCCGCCGCGCCCCGCCCGCTTCCCGCCCGCCGCTCGCCTCCAGGAGGTCGCGATCGGAGAGGATGCCGACGAGCTCGCCCCCATGCAGGACGGGCAGGTGGCGGAAGGGCCGCGCGCACAGGACGGATGCGGCCTCGGCCAGCGTGGCGTCGGGGCCGACCGTGACGAGGCTCCTCGTCATCACGGCCGACACCGGGGTATCGGGGTGCATCATGCGATTCTCCGGTGGAGGCGCGCATTCTGCCGCGCGCCGCGGACCGGGGCCAGCGTTGACTTCGCCGCCCGCGGGCCGGAGGATCTGCCGCCTCCCATCCCGCCCCCGTCATGTACGAGCCGGTTCCGAGCTTTCCCGACTTGCCCGCCCTGGAGCGGCGCGTCCTCGCCTTCTGGCAGAAGGAGCGCGTGTTCGCGCGGCTGCGAGCGAAGAACGCCGGCGGGCCGCGCTGGTCCTTCCTGGACGGTCCGATCACCGCCAACAACCCCATGGGCGTGCACCACGCCTGGGGCCGCTCCTTGAAGGACATGTTCCAGCGCTACCACGCCATGTGCGGGCGGGAGCTGCGCTACCAGAACGGCTTCGACTGCCAGGGATTGTGGGTCGAGGTGGAGGTCGAGAAGGAGAACGGCTTCGCCACCAAGGCCGATATCGCCGCCTACGGGATCGATCGCTTCGTGCGCGACTGCAAGGCCCGCGTGCTCGAGTTCGCCGCCAAGCAGACCGAGCAGTCGATCCGGCTGGGCTACTGGATGGACTGGGACGATCCCGCGACGCTGCGGGAGATCGGCCGGGCGCTCTTGGCCGGCGAGGAGCGGATCGCGGTCCGCCTGCCGAGCGGCGCCGAGGCCGCCGCCTCCCCCGAGGCGATCCTCGGCGGGCTCGGGAACCCCCGGTGGGGGGGCAGCTACTACACGCTGTCGAACGAGAACAACTACACGATCTGGGCCTTCCTCAAGCGCTGTCACGCGGAGGGGAAGATCTACCGCGGCACCGACGTCATGCCGTGGTGCTGCCGGTGCGGAACGGGCCTCTCCCAGATGGAGGTCGCCGAGGGACGGCAGATCACGAAGCACCCCGCGCTCTTCGTGCGCTTTCCGCTCCGGGACCGCGAGCGCCACGCCCTCCTGGTGTGGACCACGACGCCCTGGACCCTCACCTCGAACGTGGCCGCCGCGGTCCACCCCGGGCTTCCCTACCTCGAGCTCCGCCACGGCGGGTGGACCTACTACGCGGGGAAGGAGAACTACACCCGCGAGCGGGCGCAGGAGCTCGAGGCGGGGGGGAAGAAGTCGGTCCAGAAGTTCCCCTCCCTCGCCAGGATCCTCGCCGCCCTCGGGCCGGTCGAGGTCGTGCGCGAGCTTCCCGGCGCCGAGCTCGTCGGCCGCTGCTACCGCGGCCCCTTCGATCACCTGCCGGCCCAGACGCGGCCCGCGGAGGAGGCGCACGGCCGGAGCGCCGTCGACTGCCACCGCGTGATCCCCTGGACGGAGGTGAGCGGCGTCGAGGGCACGGGCATCGTCCACATCGCCCCCGGCTGCGGCGCCGAGGACCTTCTCCTCGGCCGCGAGCACGACCTGGCGGCGATCGCGCCCCTCGACGACGGCGGCGTGTACCGGGAGGGATTCGGCGCGCTCTCCGGGCGGCCGGTGCTCGATGTCAACGAGGAGATCGTCGCCGACCTGAAGGCGCGCGACCTGCTCGTCGCCCGCGAATCCTATCCCCACGTGTACCCGCACTGCTGGCGGTGCAAGGAGGAGCTCGTCTTCCGTCTCGTCGACGAGTGGTTCATTCGCATGGACTGGCGCGACCGCATCCAGCGGATCGTGCCCGAGATCACCTGGATCCCCGCCGACGGGGAGGCCCGCGAGCTCGATTGGCTCAACAACATGGGCGACTGGATGATCTCCAAGAAGCGCTTCTGGGGGCTCGCCCTGCCGATCTGGACGTGCCCCGCGTGCGGCGCCTTCGACGTGATCGGCGGGGAGGGGGAGCTGCGCGAGCGCGCGGTCGCCGGCTGGGACCAGTTCGCCGGCCACGCGCCCCATCGCCCGTGGATCGACCGCGTGGAGATCGCCTGCGCGTGCGGGGCGCGGATGCGGCGGATCGAGGACGTCGGCAACCCCTGGCTCGACGCGGGGATCGTGCCCTTCAGCACCGTCCACTACAACGTGGACCGCGCGTACTGGGAGAAGTGGTTCCCCGCCGACTTCGTCGTCGAGTGCTTCCCGGGTCAGTTCCGCAACTGGTTCTACGCGCTGCTCGCGATGAGCGCGATGCTCGAGGGGCGCGCGCCGTTCCGGGTGCTCCTCGGCCACGCCTCGGTCCGCGACGCCCGCGGCGACGAGATGCACAAGTCGAAGGGCAACGCGATCGCCTTCGACGAGGCGGCGGAGGTCCTCGGGGCGGAGGTGATGCGCTACATCTTCGCCCGGCAGAACCCGGTGCAGAACTTGAACTTCCCCGACCTGCCGCGGGAGGCGGACGCGCGCGGCGGCAAGGTGGGGATCGACGGCGAGGTCCGCGGCCGGCTCATGCGGCTGTGGAACTGCTACTCGTTCTTCGTCACGTACGCCACCGTGGATCGCTGGTCGCCCCGCACGTGCACGCCGGTCGAGCCCGCGCGGCGCGGCGAGCTCGATCGCTGGGTGCTGAGCCGCCTCCAGCACCTGATCGAGAGCGCCCATCTCGCGTTCGGCGACCACGCGATCCACCGCTTCATGGATCGGCTCGAGCACTTCACCGACGAGCTCTCGACGTGGTACCTGCGGCGTTCGCGGCGGCGCTTCTGGACGGAGGGGATCGACGCGGACAAGGAAGCGGCCTACCAGACCCTGTACGAGGCGCTGGCGACGGTCACCCGGCTCCTCGCGCCGGTGCTGCCGTTCCTCACCGAGGAGATCCACAGGAACCTCGTGCGCGGCGTCGATCCCGGCGCGCCGACCTCCGTCCACCTCGAGAGCTACCCCGTCGCGGACCGGTCGTTGATGGACGAGGACCTCGAGCGCGCCGTCGACTGCGTCATCCGCGCCAAGAACCTCTGCCTCCAGCTCCGCGCCGCGGCCAACGTGAAGACGCGCCAGCCCCTCGGGACGCTCTACGTGCGCCCGCGGGACGCCGCCGACCGCGCCGTGCTCGCCGATCGCCACTTCGCGGTCCAGATCCTCGAGGAGTGCAACGTGAAATCGCTCGCGCTGATCGAGGACGAGACCGCCTTCCTCACCGTGCAGGCGCGGCCGCGCTTCGAGGCGCTGAAGCAGCGCGCGGGCCCGCGGACGGGCGCCGTCGCCGCGGCCCTCGCCGCCGCCGACCCGCACGCCGTCCGCCGCGCCCTGGCGGAGGGCGCCTTCTCCCTCGACCTGGAGGGCGAGCCCTTCGCCCTCGGCCCGGGCGACGTGGAGCTCCGCTACGGCGGCCCGGACCACCTCGTCTTCGCCGAGGAGCGCGGCATGTTCGCGCTTCTCGACACGACGATCACCCCCGAGCTCGAGGCCGAGGGCGTGGCCCGCGACTTCAACCGCCAGGCCCAGGACCGGCGCAAGGCCGAGGGCCTCGTGGTGACCGACCGCATCGAAGTCGTCTACGTCGCCGCCGATCGGATCGCGAGCGCGCTGGCGCGCCACGACGAGTGGCTCCGGGGCGAGCTCCTCGCCGACGCGATCCGCCGTGTCGCGGATCTCCCCGACGCCCCGGTGGTGAAGGTCGGCGGGGAGCCGGTGCGGCTCGCGGTGACGCGGGCCGGCGCCTAGCCTGGGTTTCCACGGCGCGGAGTTTGCCTAAGGTCCGGGCTCCTCGGGCGGGCGGCTTGCGTGGCGGCTACGCCATCAGTCGAAGCGTGCGTTGATTCCACCAGGGGACCTTGACCGGGGCGT